>NZ_AP022672.1:1467500-2067500 GCF_013374095.1 Sphingomonas sp. HMP6
TCGCGCAGCACCGCGTCGCGTTGCCGCCGGGCGATCGTGATCCCGGCTACGGCTGCGGCGATCTGCGCGCGCGTTTGAAACAGCCGTGCGTCATACTCGGTCTTGAGCGCGGCGCGCGTCGCGCGCTCGATCGCGATCCCGCCGCGATTGCGGTTCCACAGCGGCAGCGTCAAATCGACCGAGGGCCCGACGATGACATTGCCCGCCGTGTCACGGTTCGAAGCAATGCTGAGACCAAGCGTCGGGAATTGATCGAGCACCGCCTTGCGCACTGCGGCTTCCTGCGCGGCATAGCCTGCCTCAAGCGCGCGCAGATCGGTCCGATTGGTGCGAGCGGTGTCGAACAGCTTTGTCGGGTCGAGCGGCCGGTCGCGGTCGCCCACGGGAGCGAGGCGCAAGATCGCGGTCGGCGGCAAACCCAGCAGCCGGGTCAGTTCGAACCGAGCAGTCGCGAGGTCTTTCTCGCTGGTGCGCGCCTTGACCTCGGCATCGGCGGCGGCGAGCCGAGCGGTCTGCACTTGGTCCGCCGCGATATCGCCGCGCCCCCCCGCGCGCGTGATGCGGTCGAGCAGCGACCGCGCGGTGTCGCGCGACGCGGCAGCAAGCGTGACGCTGCGTTCCAGCGCGACGATCCGCACCGCTTGCAGCCGCGCTTGGCCCGCCGTTTGCCACTCGCTCCACGCCAGATCGAGCCGCACTTGCTGCGCCGCGGCGCGCGCCTGGGCAAGGCGGACGCCGCGCGTGCGCAGCGTGTTGAGATCGAAGCCAAGCGCGCTCGTCAAATCGAGCAACGGATCGGGACCGGCCAGCACCTGGCTCACACCGATGCTCAGCGTCGGATCGGGCAGCAGCCGGGCGGCGAACACCTGCGCGTCGGCGATCCCGGCGCGCGCCCGCGCCGCACGCAGATCGGGATTGGCGAGCACCGCCAGCGTCGCCACGGCAGTGCCGTCGAGCGGCTGCGCCAGATCGATGTCGACCGGTGCCAGATCGGCGTGCGCGGCGGGCGCCGTCGCGAGCGGATCGGGGGTGTAGGCGGCACATCCGCCCAGCAGCAGCAAAGGGAGGAACAGCCGCTTCATCGCGCCGCCCTCGGCAGCGTCAGCGTGACGCACAGGCCGGGATCATTGTCGGCCACCGCAACCGTGCCGCCGTGCGCCGCCGCAACCGCCACCACCAGGCTAAGGCCGAGCCCATTACCGGGCGTCGTCCGGCTCGCCTCGCCGCGCGCAAAGCGCTGCAGGATGCGCGCGTGATCGGCAACCGGCACACCCGGCCCATCATCGCATACCGACAGTCGCGCCATCGTATCGTCGGCAATCATCTTAACCTCGATCCGCGTCGTCGGCGGGGTGTGCAGCCGCGCATTGTCGAGCAGATTCACGAGCGCCTGCGCGATCAGTTCACGGTCGCCCAGCACTGTGATGTCGGGCGCAACTGACCAGATCAGGCACCGCCCGCCATCGTCAAAGGCCGGCGCGAAGCTCTCAGCGATCTCGGTCGCGAGAAAGCTGAGGTCGACTGGCACGAACGTCCGCGCGAGCCCCCCGCCCTCCACTTCGGCAATCCGCAGCAAGGCGGCGAACAAAGCGAGCACCGCATCGCCCTGCTCGATTGCGCGCGCTGCGGCACCTTCGACCGTGCCGACGTGTTCTAGCTGATTGCGCAGGCGGAGCAGCGGCGTGCGCAGATCGTGCGCGACGTCGCTCGACACCTGGCGCAGATTGTCCATCAACTGCCCGATCCGGTCGAGCATCGTGTTGAGCGCGGCCCCGGCGGCGTCGAATTCGTCGGCGCGCCCGCCGACCGGCACACGCTGCGCCATGTCCCCGGCCATGATCGCGCGCGCGACCCCGCTGATCCCGTCGAGCCGCCGTTGCAGATAGCCCCCCAACACCAACGCACCCACCACGCCGAACGCGATCACAAGGACGAACGCGCCGCCGAACAGGAGGACGATCGTGCGATCGATACCCTCCATGATTTCGGTATCGCGCGCCACGACCAGGCGATATCCACCACGCAGATCGCGCGTTTCGGCACGCGCGCTGTCCAGGCCCTCGATCGGATCGCGGAAGACGATTGTGCCAAGCCCGTGCGCCGGCCGGGCCGTATCGAGCGCCCCCGCGATGCGGCGGCCCGAGCGATCGAACAAGGCGTATCCAAAGGCTTTGATCGAACTTCCGGCCTCGCGGGTGGCGATCGCACTGGCGATATCGGGGAGTCCCCCATCGTCATATTCTTGTGCGAGGTTCGCCGCTTCCTGCCGGACCAGCCCGTCCTGCTGACGTCGAAAATCCGCGTCGGCGACCAAATACATCGTGAAGCCGAGCAACACGACCGCCAGCGCGAAGGCGGCAGAGTAAGCGAAAGCGATACGGTAGGCGGCGCTGGACCGAACCTTAAGCATCGATGCGCATCCGATAGCCCGATCCACGGATCGTCTCGATCGGATCGTCGGCAAAACCCTCGCGAAGCTTGGTGCGCAAGCGGCTGAGATGGCTTTCGACGATGTTGGTCTGCGGATCGAAGTGAAACCCCCAGACCAGATCGAGGAACATCGTGCGCGTTACGATCCGGCCGGCGTGACGCATCAATTGTTCGAGCAGCGCAAATTCACGCGGCTGTAAAAGAACCGGGCGTCCGGCGCGCGTCACGTCCCGCCGCAACAAATCGAGCACGACATCGCCGACCTCAAAGCGTGTCGCGGGGTCTGCCCCCGACGAGCGACGCGCAAGTGCGTTCAGCCGCGCGGCCAGTTCGACCAAAGCGAACGGCTTGACCAGGTAATCGTCCGCCCCGGCATCCAGTCCATCGACCCGATCGGAAATGCCACCAAGCGCGGTAAGCACCAACACCGGCACCCGGTTGGACCGCGCACGCAACTGACGCAGCACTTCGAGCCCCTCGAGACCAGGAAGCATTCGGTCGAGGATGACGGCGTCGAAACTACCCTCCGTCGCCGCCTTCAACGCCCCATCGCCGGTCGTGGCGTGTGTCACTTCATGCCCCAGCGCACGCAACCCGTCAGCGACGAAGCCCGCCGTTTCGAGATCATCTTCGGCGAGCAGCACATCCATCGCTTCATCATAGCGCGCGCTGCGATCCGATCCCCACTGGTTTTCCCAATGTTTGTTAACGAGGCACGTCACCGCGGCGATTTATGAAAGATCCCAACCTTGCCGACGGATCGCGATTTCGGCTCGCCCCTCGCCGTGGCGTCAGGCACGTTCGCGACGCCGGTCCCCGGCACGAAAAAGGGTCTATGATGCCGCCTTTCGCCAAGCGCCTGCTGCTCATCTTTGCCGCGGGGAACGCGGTCGCTGCCGCCCCCGCGCCGCGTTACGCGATCGAGCACGCCATCGCCGGTCCGGATGGCGGATGGGACTATGTGGAGGTCGATCCAGAAACGCACCGGGTCTATGTCGCGCATGGCGATGTCGTGACCGAAATCGATCCGCTTCATGGGGACGCGGTGCGCTCGTTCGGCGCAATCATGAAGGCCCATGCGGTGGTCCCGATCCCCGGCGGCACGACCCTGCTGGTGACGAGCGGACGCGATGATAGCGTGCGCCTGTTCGACCTGCGCAACGGAAGCGAGCGCGCGAAGATCGCCGTGGGCAGCGACCCCGATGCCGCCTTTTACGATGCTGCCAGACAGCGCGCGGTAGTGATGAATGCCAAGGCCGGCACCGTCTCGCTGATCGATGTCGCGACCGCAAAAGTCACCGGCACGATCGTGTTGAAGCCGGGGCTGGAGTTCGGTGTGCTCGGCGCGAACGATACGCTCTACGTCAACAACGAGGATGAGAATGAAATCGAAACCGCGAACCTCGCGACCGGAAAAGCCGGTCGCGCGATCGCGCTGCCGGGCTGCACCGGTCCAACCGGGCTCGGTTTCGATGCAAAGACCGGCTATCTCCTAAGCGCCTGCGCCAATGCCAAGGCCGCTTTGGTGGACACAAAGACGGGTAAGCTGGTGAAGCTGATTCCCATCGGTCTGGGTCCCGATGCGGTCATCATGGACACGGCGCGAAGGATTGCCTTCATTCCGTGCGGCAAGGACGGCGTGCTATCGGTCATCACGTTGGGCGCGGGCGAAGGTGCCCCTGTTGCGAGGACAATCAAGACCGAAATTGGGGCACGCACCGGCGCGCTCGATCCGTCCAGCGGGACGCTTTATCTGCCGACCGCGCGCTTCGCCGCACCCGCCATCGCGGGCGGACGACCGGTGCCGGTTACGGGCTCATTCCATATCGTGGTGATCAAGCGCGGGTGAAAAGCATCGACGCAGCATTGGGTATCGTATTACGCAATCGACCGCTACCATCTTCCGGACAGCGCGTTGGCACAATTTGATGCGGTTTATCGGGGACCCGATGAGCCACTGCATCGCCAGAGCAACATTGGCGGATAATCCCAATGTGCTTGGCTGGGGCGGCAGGGTTCGAACCTGCGAATGGCGGCATCAAAAGCCGCTGCCTTACCACTTGGCGACGCCCCAACATCCCGGCGAGGCCGGGAGCGCGGGCTTTAGGGTGCTCGCGCGCGGTTGAAAAGGGGGAATGGCGCTTTTCCGCAACTTCCCCCAGGCCGGGCGTCAGATTACCCGGTCGAGCCAGCCATGCGGATCGCTCGCATGGCCGCGCTGGATGTCGATCAGCGCTTGCCGCAAGCGCCCGGTGGTCTGACCGGGGCCGCCGCTGCCGATCTGGAACTGGCCGTCTTTCAGCTTCATCGTGCCGATAGGCGTGACGACCGCCGCGGTCCCGCAGGCGAACGCTTCGATCAGCCGACCGCTTTGCGCATCGGCGCGGCACTGGTCGATCGCATAGGGCTCCTCGCGCACCGTCAGCCCCATGTCCCGCGCAAGCGTGAGAAGCGAATCGCGGGTGATACCGGGCAAGATCGTGCCCGTCAGCGGCGGGGTGGCGATGCTGCCGTCGTCGAACACGAAGAAGATGTTCATGCCGCCCAGTTCCTCGATCCAGCGGCGTTCGACCGCGTCGAGGAACAGCACTTGATCGCAGCCCTGCCGCGTTGCCTCGGCCTGCGCGATCAGGCTGGAGGCATAATTGCCGCCGCATTTGGCCGCTCCGGTGCCGCCGGGCGCGGCGCGGGTGTAATCCTGCGACACCCACAGCGTGACAGCGGGCGCATCGCCCTTGAAATAGGCCCCGACCGAGGAAGCGATAACCGCGTAGAGATATTCGGTCGACGGCTTGACGCCGAGGAACACTTCGCTCGCGATCATGAAGGGGCGCAGATACAGCGCGCCGCCGTCGATATCGGGGATCCAATCCGCCTCCTGCCGCACGATCGCGCGGACCGATTCGACGAACAGGTCCTCGGGCAAAGGCACCATCGCCATGCGCTCCGCGGAGCGGCGGAAGCGCGCCGCGTTTGCTTCCGGACGGAACAGCGCCGCACCGCCATCGGGCAGGCGATAGGCCTTTAGCCCCTCGAAAATCTCCTGCGCGTAATGCAGTACCGCCGACGCGCTATCCAGCTGGAACGGCGCGCGCGCGACGATCTTCGCGTCGTGCCAGCCCTGCGCCTCGTTATAGCGGATCGTCGCCATATGATCGGTGAAGACACGCCCAAAACCCGGGTTGGCAAGCAAGGCCGCGCGCTCGTTCACCGCAAGCGGCGACGCGCTCGGCTCCACCGCGAAGGTGGGCGTGCCGTCGGCGGCAATCTCTGGTTCGGCGGCGCGGTGTAGATTCTGCAGCATGTGCGACATTCTGTTACAAATTTTGGGGTTGAAGGGGTGTACGGGAGGCGTCAAACGCGGTCAACAATGGCCACTGCAATCGCTTCCGCTTCACCGCTCTTCCTCCGCGAAACCGAGATCCGGCGCGGCATGGAATTGATGTATTTCGCGCAAAGCACCCTCGCGCGGTCGACCGAAGCACGTCTGGCGGAAATGGGCCTGGGCCGCGCGCATCACCGCGCGATGTATTTCATTGCCCGCCATCCCGATCTGACGGTCAGCGCGCTGCTCGGGCTGCTCGGCATCACCAAGCAATCGCTGGGCCGCGTGCTCAACGAGTTGGTCGATCGCGATCTGGTCGAGACGCGGATCGGCGAGCGCGACCGGCGGCAGCGCTTGCTGCGGCTGTCCGATGCGGGCGTAGAGCTGGAATATGAACTGTTCGAAACCGTGCGACAGCATTGGGCGGCGGCTTATGCGCGCGCCGGTCAAACTGCGGTGAGCGGCTTCTGGTCGGTGCTGGAGGGCATGATCGGCGACGCCGATCTCGCCCGGCTCTCGGGGCTTCGCGACTAGGGTGGATTGCGAAAGCGCAACGCTCCCTAACCCGTTCGGGCTGAGCTTGTCGAAGCCCTGCGCGCAAAGGCTGGTGCCGAACATGTGGCACCCTGCCCCTCGACAAGCTCAGGGCGAACGGAAGAGGGTGCGTTCGATCGAGCACACGATTTTCTAGCCGCGCGCGGCGGCTGCCATCTCGGCATTGCGCCGGGTGGCGGCAGCGATGGTTTCGGTGAGCAGCGTGTTGAACGCATCCCCGGCATCGAGCACATCAAGGCCCTTACGCGTCGATCCGCCGGGGCTGGCCACCCGCTCGGCCAGTTCGCCCGGGCCGACATCCGCCGCCGCTGCAAGCAACCCTGCCCCCTCGACCGTGGCGAGTGCGAGGCGCTGCGCCTGATTCGCGGGTAACCCTTGCGCGACGCCAGCGGCGGCGAGCGCATCGATGAAACGGTAGAGAAAGGCAGGGCCGCTGCCGGCGAGCGCGGTGACCGCATCGAACTGCGCGGGCGCAACCCATTCGACCAAGCCAAGCGGCACCATCAGCGTTGCGATGGCATCGCGGGCGGCGGGATCGGTGCTCGAACTATCCAGCGCGACCACGCCCTTGCCGATGCCGACGGGCAGGTTGGGCATTGCGCGGATTACCGCACCAGCGTGAAAGCGATGCGCGAGCGCGGGTTCCTCGACACCGGCGAGGATCGACACCAGCATCGAAACATCGGCCAGGCGCTCGGCAAAGCGATCGGCGACCTCGTCCAACTGCTGCGGCTTCATCGCCAGGATGACGGCATCCGGGAGCGGCCCGTCGGGCAGATCGCGCGCCTGACGCACTCCTATCGGCAAGGCACGGTCGCTGCGATTGACGACATCGACCGCATCGCCCGACAGCGTCCCGCTCGCGATCCACTGGCGCAGCATCGCGCCGCCCATGTTGCCGCAGCCAATCATCCAGACGCGCTCGATGCGCGTCGGCGCGGCGGTCACGCTTCGCCCTGCGTCTCGGTCATCGCGGCGGCGAGCGCTTCCTTGGGAGTCTTTCCGCCCCACAGCACAAACTGGAAGACCGGGTAAAAGCGCTCGCACTCGTCGATCGCGCTTTCGACCAGCAATTCGGCAGCGCCGAGCGACATCGTGCCACCGCCAGAATCGGTGGGGCCCTCGATCATCGCGGCGTGACGGTAGAGCAGGATCCCGCTCGACGACCACAATTCGAAATGGCCGACCCACAATTGCTCGTTGATCAGCCCGATCGCTTCGTAGATCGCGACGCGCCGGTCGTCGGCTACGCGGATGTCGGGAAAGGCGAGGAACTGGATGACGCTGTCCTCCTCACGCCACAACGCGCGGAGCTCATATTGCGTCCAACTACCCTTGACCTTGGCGATGACCTCGTCGTCCTGACGCTCATGCTCCCAGCCATGTGCCGCGAAATAACTCTCGAGCATGTCGATGGGTGCGGCGTCGTCGCGATCATAATCGGCTTCGTCGAGCATCACGAATTGCCTCCACGCACCGTCTCGCACGCAATGGTGGCGCGAAGACGGCATGGGAACAAGGCCGCGGTGGGCAAACCTGTAGAAAAAGCTGTGGACAAGACCAAGCTCAGCCTTCGGCCTTCGGCTTCTTGGCGGCCTTCGCCTCCAACGCATCGAGCCGTGCGCGCAAAGCGTCGGCGTCATCGCGCGCAGCAGCCGCCATTGCCTTGACCGCGTCGAATTCTTCACGGCTGACGAAATCGAGCCCGCCGATCCATTCCTTGGCACGCGCGCGTGTGCCTGCCTCGGCCTCACGTCCGACCCCGGCGAGCGTCCCCGCCGCACCGTTAAGGAACTTCACCAGATCGTCGAAAATCTTGTTGTCGGCTTGCATGCTAAAAAATCCAGTCGCTTCAGAGCTTGATGATTTGGGAAGAGGAAGAGGACGGCGCAAGGGTTTCCGCGCCGGGGTTCAGGACCATGATCTGGTAATTGAGATAGCCGGCAAAGAGCAACCAGGCGAGATACGGTACCAACATCAGCGCCGCGACAGTCCGGATCCGTGCAAACACCAGCGCCATCACCCCCGTCAGCACGAACATCGCGCCGACGATGCCGAGCGCCAAGGTCACTTCATGCATGCCGAAGAAAATCGGCGACCACGTGAGGTTCACCACCAATTGCACCACGAACAGCGTGATCGCGAGGCCACGCAGCCGCGATCCGCGCGCGTGGATGATCATCGCCAGCGACAGGCCGAGCAGGATGTAGATCCCGGTCCACGCCACCGGAAACGCCCAGTCGGGCGGCGTGACCGCAGGCTTTATGATCGCGGCGTACCACAGGTTTTCGGCGCCCGACGGCGCAAGCCGTGCCGCGCCGAAGCCGAGCAGCACGACGGCCGGCACCGTGACCATGGCCCAGCGGAGGAACGACAGCTGCAATTGCTGCTTCGATGCTACTTCTCTCAAGCGTTATGCCCCCGGTTCGAATCCACAAATGCGGCACTGCACTATATGGCAAGACGCCGCGCCGTGGTCGGTTATTTTCAAGCGGCCAGCGGGACATTGTCCCGCGTTGCGGCGATGAGAAATTCGATATTCCCCTCGGGGCCGGTGATCGGACTTTCAACCAGCGTGTCGATGCGCCACCCCTGCGCCACGATCCAGGCCGAGACCTCTTCGCAGACGCGCGCGTGGATTGCGGGATCGCGCACCACGCCGCCCTTGCCGACTTCGCTGCGGCCCGCCTCGAATTGCGGCTTGATCAGCGCAAGCAGGCGCGCGGCGGGCTTGGCGAAAGTGATCGGGCGTTCGAGCACCTTGGTGAGGCCGATGAAGCTCGCGTCGCACACGATGAGGTCAACCGGCTCGAGGATATGCGCATCGGTCAGGATACGTGCGCTGGTTTGTTCGAGCACGACGACTCGGTCATCCTGCCGCAGTTTCCACGCAAGCTGATTGGTGCCGCTGTCGACCGCATAGACACGCCCCGCACCGCGCTGAAGCAGCACGTCGGTGAACCCGCCGGTCGAGGAGCCGACATCGATCGCGACCAGACCAGTCACGTCCCAGCCCGTAGCGTCGAGACCGTGCGCCAGCTTGATTCCGCCGCGCGACACCCATGGATGATCGCGCCCGCGCACGTCGAGCACGACATCGTCGGCGATCGCTTGCCCCGGCTTATCGATCTTGCGCGTGCCCGCGAACACCAGCCCGGCCATGATCAGCGCCTGCGCACGCGTGCGGCTTTCAACGAGACCGCGGTCGACGAGGAGTTGGTCAACGCGAATCTTGGCCATGCGCAGCTTCCAACGCGAAGCGGGCGCGGAGTGCAAGCCCCATGTGCTCCCGCGCAGGGATGAGCCCAGAGTGAAGAAAGCGGGCCCTGCGGCCTTGGGCTCCTGCTGTCGCAGCAGCACTGCCCCTGAGTCGCAGCACCCTGGCAGCGCCCGATCCGGCCCCATTTGCGACCAGTGGAACCGGCCGTTTCGGATCGTCGCACGCCGCATTCCGCTTGCCGCAAGGGCATTGCCTATCGATTAGGTAGGAATAAATTTGGAGGCGGGAGGCGTGACCGCGCGGCGTCCCCCTAGAGCACGGGCGGTCACGTCTCTCCACCCTATTTCGCGCCCCTTGGTAAGGATTTTTGGGGAGCCTTTCTGCCGGGCTGAGCGTCGGGAGCGTCCACGTATGTCCTACATCGCAACGGCATGGCAGCCCGGCCGGGCCACCCGCGAGAATACGATGTACGCCTAACTTTAGCTAAACTTCCGCAGGGCGGCTCAGTCGAAGAACAGATAGGCCGGGTCGAAGTCCGCAAACGCACGCAGACCATCCCAATCGAGAATTTCGACCTCGCCGTGCCGAAACGCGACAAGGCCCTGTTCGCGGAGCTGCCGCAGCATGCGGTTGGCATGGACCGCGGTCAGGCCGGTCGCATCCGACAGATCGACCTGTGTCAGCGGAAGCGCGAAGGTGCGATCCGGTGCCATGCCGATCCGCTCGAGCCGAACATACATTTCGCAAAAGAGATGCGCGAGCCGGACCACCGCGCTGCGCGCGCCGACCGAGACGATCCATTCACGATTGATCGCGGCGTCGATCAGCGTCGACCGCCATAGCAGTTCGGTGAGCGTCGCCGACTGCTCGGTCAGCGCACGGATCGCGACGTGCGGAAAGAACGCCACCTTCACGTCCGTCAGCGCCGCGACCGAATGTTCGAGCCGTTTGAGCGGATAGGAGTGCAAATCGACGAAATCGCCGGGAACATGGATCGCCAGAATCTGCCGCCGCCCCTCGGGCGTGTCGCGATAGCGCTCGACAAAGCCTTCGAGCAGCAAGGTGCATTGCGTCAACGGAACCTGCTGCCGGACCATGATCTGCCGCGCGGCGAATGTCGCGGTGCGGCCAACGGCAGATTCAAGCGCAGTCACTTCCGCCGCCTCCAAAACGGGGGTGCGGTGGGTCTTCAGGAAAAGGCTGGTATACATCATTACTCCCCGCTCGGAACATGCGCATCGGCATCACGTTCTGTCCAGTGGGAGACTAAAAATGGCCAAAATACAGCATGATACGCCCATCTGCGCCGCTGCCGAGCATGGCGTTGTCGTGCTGGACGGTCCTGATGGCCTGGCCACCTCGCTGACTCCTGACGCGGCGCGACAATCCGCGCAGCGCATGACGAAAGCGGCGGATCTCGCCGAAAGCGAGCCTGAGGCAGAATCCCCGTAGCGTTCAGCATGACACGCAGGGGAACCTTAACATGGCCATGATAGCCATAATGGCGTGCCGTTCCGAAAACTCTTCCTCAGTCGCTGGTCCGCTTTGCTATGGGCCGCGGGAATTCTGTGGATGGCGGAGGACACTGTCGGCTTCGGGCCGCCCGCCACGACGACCAATACGATGGTCAGCCCAGCCGACACCGATGCGACGGGCGTCGCGGTAAACAGTGCCGATCTCGAGCTGCTCGCCAATGTCATGAAGGGTGAGTGACGCCGCTGAACAGGAACGCCGCCGCGCCGACCAGGCACAGAAACGCGCCAAACCCTAGCAACGCAGCCGACCTAGCGCTTGGGGCCGTCCTTTAGCGCGACGGTACGGATATGCCACGTCCGTTGTTCCGCGCTCGCGCCATCGACGTCGGTACGGTGCAGGGTGACGGCGCCGATCTGATAAACCGGCGCCTTGCCGTGCTTCAAGCGCGCATAGACCTGCACCGGCACGGTGACATTGCGCTGACCCGCGCCGGCATCGATCGCGCTGGGTCCACCGACATTGGCGTGATACTCGCTGTAGCGCGCAAAGTCGGCGGCGAAAGCTTCGGCAGTCTTTGGCCCGGCCGCACTGCCGTCGCGCAACGCGAAGGCTTCCCGATATTTGCCCTCGCCGATCAGCGCGTAATAGGATTGCACGACATTGGCGGCACCCTGCGCACTGTCGGGTGTGAAGGCCGCTTCGGA
Source organism: Sphingomonas sp. HMP6 (assembly GCF_013374095.1). Lineage (NCBI taxonomy): Bacteria > Pseudomonadati > Pseudomonadota > Alphaproteobacteria > Sphingomonadales > Sphingomonadaceae > Sphingomonas > Sphingomonas sp. HMP6. The sequence continues at coordinate 1,479,211 of NZ_AP022672.1, forward strand.
CAGAGGCGTCCGGTCGTCGGGCAAACCGCCGGGCGTGCCGGGTGCCGGCGGATCAAGCGGTGCGAGCGCATTGCCCGCTGCATTTTCATCGTCTCGCGGCGCGTCGGGCTCGGCAATTTCGACGGGCGCAGCGTCCGCGTTATTGGCCCCATAGGCATCGACCGCATCCTGCGCCTGCACCGCAGCCATGTTGATATCGACCGCGCTGTTAGGAGTCGCAACCTCGGGTGAGCATGCCGCGACGAACAGCAGGGGAACGAACAGGAACGGGATACGCGGCATGATATGCTACTCGCCGGAAATGGAACGTGGTACGGATCGAAATGCCTCAACGATGCGCTCTGCGGCCCGTTCCCTGCAATCTGCAGTGCGGGTCAGCGCGCGTCGAAGCGCGCGAAGCGCTCGTTGCCGACAAAGCCGAGCCGCGTGATGCCCGCCAGCTTGATCGTCGCAAGCGTCTGATCGAAGCGCTCATAACGCGCGTCGGCATTGGCGGCGATGTGCAAGTCGGCGTCCACTTCGTTCTTCAGCGCCGCGAGCCGGGCGGGAAGCGCCCCGTCGGCAATCGCCACGCCATCCCACGCCAGCCGCCCGTCCGCCGCGAGGTCGAGCCGGTGGACGGTGTGCGGGCCGGGATTGGTCGGTCCGGCCTGCGGCAGGTCGATCGGCACCTTATGCGTCATGATCGGGACGGTCAGGATCATCATCACGATCAAGACGAGCAGCACGTCGATCAACGGCGTCATATTCAACGACATCATCGGTTCAGGCTGACGAACATAAGTGGGGGCGAAGGACCGAGCACGCATTGGCTATCTCCCGTCAGGTGATGATACAGCGTATCATACTCTCTCGGTTGAGCAAGGGTCGTATTTCCAGGTCCGTTTCTCCCCCTCGCGCAGCACCGCGATTGCGTTGGAGGAGCGCTCGGCGCGGCTATAGCGCGCAGAGTAAGCAGGGGTGTCGATAGAGCATTAGAAACGCGGATCGAGCGCGGTATGGCGCACTTCCCCGGCGTGGGGAGCCTGCCCAGTGCGTGGCGGCCGGGGCAACCCGGCCGCCGCGCCGACTAGGGACGGAGTGCAGCGTCGTCGCGGTCGTTCAATTCGTCATCCTCGACACTGTCGTCGTCGAGCTCGTCCTGAACATCGTCTTCGTCCTGGTCATCCTCGTCGGTGTCCTTCTCGCTGTCGAGGTCATCATCCTCCTCGCCGAGATCGTCGTCTTCCATGTCGAGTTCATCATCATCATCGTCGTCGTCATTCTCGGATGCGATGTCGGGCGCGAGATCGGTCAGCAGCGTGCCGTCGCTCGGCCCGTCGCGCGTAACCTCGAGGATTTCAGCGCGCTGGCTCTCGTCATAGCCTTCCTCGTCAAAGCCGTCATCGCCGGTGCCGACGCCCGGAATCTGATGTCCACCGATGCTCATCATCTGTCTCCCGGCCGCCGGGTTTCTTGCACTGGGCGGCATGACGATCGAACCGCGATCGACCCCTTCGGTTCCCGACCGCCCTCAAGAATTGCGCTCAGCTTGGACGAAACAGCCGTCCGCGTTCGACGATTGCCGCAATCAAAAGACCGAACAGGCCGGCGATGAGGAAACCGGCGTGCATCGGGCCGGTGGTCCCATCGAAACTGCGCCCGATCGCCCAGCCGATCACCGCGCCGAAGGTGATGCCGACAAAGCCCTGCACGCTCGACGCGGTCCCGGCGATCCCGCCCATATTCTCCATCGCCATCGCTGACATGTTGGAGGTGGCGAGGCCGAAACACGCCATGGTGATCGCTTGGACGACCACGAACACGATCAGCGGTTCAGCGCCTAGCCGCCCGACGATCAGCCCGGTCGACGACGACACGATCATCACCACCAGCGCGATCTGCGAAATGCGCCGCATCCCGACGCGCATCACGATCCGCGAATTGAGCAAATTCGCCGCCGCCATCGTGCCCGCCGACGCCGCGAACACCCCGCCAAGCCAGGCCGGCTGGCGGAACACTTGCGCCATGATCGGCTGGATCGAGGAGAGATAGCCGAAGATCGCACCCTGGCACACCATTGCGGCGAGGGTGTAGCCGAGCGAATAGCGATCCGCCGCCGTCTCGCGCCAGCCTGCCCACGTCGCGCGGATCGACAGCGGCAAGCGATTTTCGGGTTTCAGCGTTTCGGGCATGCGCGCCGCGAACCAGATCAGGCACAAAACCCCGCCGCCCGCGATCACTTCGAAGATCAGCCGCCATGATCCGACCAACAGGATGCCCTGCCCAATGCTCGGCGCGACGATCGGCACCGCCATGAACACCATGAAAGCAAGGCTGGTGACTTGCGCCATCGCGCGGCCCGAAAAACAATCGCGGATCAGCGCGATCGTCACGACGCGGCTCGCCGCAATCGCAAGACCACTCGCGAAGCGGGCGATCAGCAACAGCGTGAAGCTCCCCGCCAGTCCGGCCAGCAGATTGCCGACAATGTAGCCGATCAACCCGCAGATCAGGACCGGACGCCGCCCGAAACGATCGGTCAGCGGGCCGTGGATCAACTGCCCGATGCCAAGCCCGACAACAAATACCGTCAGAATCAATGGACCCTGGCGAATCGCATCAACGCCCAGCCGCCGCGCGATGTCGGGCAAGGCCGGCAGCATCGTATCGATGCCGAGCGCGCCGAGCGACATTAACGCGGCGATCAGCGGCACGAATTCGACCAACCGGATCGGCGGCGAATCCTGCATGGGGGGATGATCGGAGGCAGACATCGCGTGCCAATGCCCCACCCTGCCGCCGAGGTCACCCCGCAAAACTTGCACCTCAATGGGCGCCTGTCACAACTGTCACGGAACGGTCTTGTTCGCGGACCATTCTGTGGTTTCCATCAGGAGAGGAATTTACGATGAGCGTATTCGGCATGATCAAGGATGCGATCTGGGGTAAGCAACCCGCGGCCGCTGCCGCAGCACCGGCGCCCCAGGCAGCAGCGCCCGCAACTACAGCAGCCGCGGCCGCGCCTGTAGCCGCGCCGGTGGCGCCGAAAGCCCCGACCGACGTCACCGCGATCCTGACGCAAAAGGCCGCCGAAAAGGGCCAGCCGCTCAATTGGCAGACCTCGATCGTCGATCTGATGAAGGTGCTCGATCTCGACCCAAGCCGCGAGAACCGCACGTCGCTCGCCAAGGAACTCGGCTATGACGGCGATACCGACGACAGCGCGACGATGAACGTCTGGCTGCACAAGCACGTGATGGCGAACCTCGCCTCATAATGCCTTGACGAAAGCAGCGGCGAGCCTTTAGTGTATTATATTTATGCTACACGAAAGGCTCGCCATGCTTCGCCCCACGCTTTGTGCTTTGGTCTTAGTCTCGCTCGCGGCGTGCGGCGATGGCAAGGAGGTTTCGTCTTTCTCGATCAACAGTTCGAGTTCGGACGGCAATGCCGCCGGTGCCAGCATCGACGGCAACGGCGAAGCGGTGATCGACACGCCCTTCTTCAAGGGCAAGGTGACGCTGCCAAAGCTCAAGCTCGACGCCGACAATTTCGAGATGAATGGCGTGCATCTCTATCCCGGCTCGACCATCAGCAGCATGAACGTCGATGTGCGCGACAAGGGCGGCGAGAAGGATGAGGGACGCGTTCGCGTCGCCTTCAGCAGCCCGGCCGCACCGGCGGCGGTGCGCGCATGGTTCAAGGGCAAATTGAGCGCTGCGGGCTTCACGCTGAGCGACAAGGGCAATGGGCTGACCGGCAAGACCGACGAGAGCAAGCCCTTCACGCTTGACCTTACGCCCGACGGGCCGGGGAACTCGAACGGCGTCATCACGGTCGAATGATCAGGACAGACGTGCGGCCAGGGGTGGGCGTTGGTGACATTTGGCGGTATCACGGCGCTTTCCCAGCGTAACGGACGTACCATCATGCTCGATATCGCCACCGCCCCTTCGCAGGCCGCGCAAGTGCCGCCGCTCTCGCTCAACGACGAAGCCGCCGATCCCGCCGCCTTTGCCGCCGCCCTCGGCGGATCGTTCGAACGCTTCGGTTTCGCGGTCATCTCGGATCATGGCGTCCCCGCCGATCTGATCGCGCGCGCCTGGGCGATGACCGAAGCTTTCTTCGCGCTGCCCGAGGACACCAAGCGCGCCTATTTCGCGCCCGGCGGTGGCGGCGCACGCGGTTACACCCCGTTCAAGACCGAAATCGCCAAGGGCGCGACGCATGTCGATCTGAAGGAATTCTGGCACGTCGGGCGTGAGCTCGCCAAGGGCCACCGCTTCGAAGCGCAGATGTCGCCGAATGTCTGGCCCGATCAGCCCGAGGGTTTCCAGGAGACCTTCATCGAGCTGTTCGCCGCGTTGGACACCGCGGGCGACCGCTTGCTGTCGGCGATCGCGCGGCACCTTGGGCTGGCACCCGACTGGTTCGATCATGCCGTGCGCGACGGCAATTCGGTGCTGCGGCTGCTGCATTACCCTCCGATTCCCGCCGATGCACCGGGCGTGCGCGCCGGGGCGCATGAGGACATCAACCTCATCACGCTGCTGCTCGGGGCCGAGGAAGCCGGGCTCGAACTGCTCGACAAGAATGGCGAATGGCTCGCGATCAAGCCGCCCGAGGGCGCGATGGTCGTCAATGTCGGCGACATGCTGCAGCGGCTGACCAACCACGTCCTGCCCTCGACCACGCACCGCGTCGTCAACCCGCCGCCCGAGCGCCGTGGCCATTCGCGTTACTCGATGCCGTTCTTCCTCCACCCCGCGCCCGATTTCCTGATCGAGACGCTGCCCTCGACCATCACAGCGGAGCGGCCCAACCGCTATACGACGCCGATCACGGCGCATGATTATCTGCACGAGCGATTGGTCGAGATCGGGCTGGTAAAGGCGTAAATCACGTCACCCCGGCCTTGTGCCGGGGTCCAATCCTCCGCTAGCGAAGCGCTCGTTGATTGGTGGACCCCGGCACGAGGCCGGGGTGACGGAAGGAAGCGAATGACCAAACCGCTACGCATCGCGCTCGCCGGGCTCGGCACCGTCGGCGGCGGCGTGATCCGCTTGCTCGACACCAATGGCGCATTGATCGCGCGGCGCGCGGGGCGGCCGATCGAGATCGTCGCGGTTTCGGCGCGCGACCGGTCGAAGGATCGCGGCGTCGATATGACGCGCTTCGCATGGATCGATGACACGACGGCGCTGGCCAACGTCGATGCCGATGTGGTGGTTGAGTTGGTCGGCGGGTCCGACGGCCCTGCCCTCGCGCTAGCCCGCGCGACGCTGGCGGCGGGGAAGAGCTTCGTCACCGCCAACAAGGCGATGCTGGCGCATCACGGGCTCGAGCTTGCGCGCGCCGCCGAAGCCGCGAGCGTCGCTCTGAAGTTCGAGGCGGCGGTCGCAGGCGGCGTGCCCGTCATCAAGGGCCTGCGCGAGGGGGCGGCGGCGAACGAGATCGAGCGCGTCTACGGCATCCTGAACGGGACGTGCAATTTCATCCTGTCGAAGATGGAGGCGGAAGGCCGCGACTTTGCCGACGTGCTGGCCGAGGCGCAGGCGCTGGGCTTTGCCGAGGCCGACCCGACCTTCGACATCGACGGGATCGATGCCGCGCATAAATTGTCGCTGCTGGCGAGCCTCGCCTTCGGGACGCAGCCCGCCTTTGCCGATGTCGCGGCGAACGGCATCCGTCACGTGCTTGCCGCCGACATCGCCGAGGCGGCGTCGCTGGGCTACCGCGTGCGGCTGCTGGGGCTCGCAGAATCGGGCCCGGCCGGGCTGTTCCAGCGCGTCCATCCGCACCTCGTCCCGGTCGATCACCCGCTCGCGCACGTCACCGGCGCCACCAATGCGGTGGTCGCGGAAGGCAATTTCGTCGGGCGTCTGTTATTCCAGGGGCCGGGTGCCGGCGACGGGCCGACCGCCTCCGCTGTCGTCGCCGATCTGATCGACATCGCACGCGGCGAATTTGGCCCCGCCTTCGCGATGCCTGCCGATTCGCTGGTCGAGCAAGCCCCCGCCGATACCGGCGACCGGCGCGGGCGCGCTTATGTGCGCTTCACCGTCGCCGACCGCGTCGGGGTGCTCGCGGAAATCGCCGCAGCGATGCGCGATGCCGGGGTCTCGATCGAAAGCCTGATGCAGCGCGGCGCGCACGCGGACGGATCGGTGCTGGTCGCGATCGTCACGCACGAAGGGCCGGAGCGCAGCGTCGCGCAGGCGCTCGAACGACTGCGCGGATCGCAGAGCCTGATTGGGCAGCCGCTTTGGATGCATATTCTGGGATAGCATCTTACCCCAACCCGTTCGCCCTGAGCTTGTCGAAGCGCTGCGCGCCAAACGTCCGACGTTGTCTGCTGCGCGCTGGGCTTCGACAGGCTCAGCCCGAGCGGATTTTTGGGAACCCTTGATTCAGGGCAGGATCGTCCCCGTCGGCGGCGGCGCGTCGAGCGCGATTGCGACGCGCTTGGATTTGTCGGGCTTCTTGCGGAACGCCTTGCCGACGCCCTTCGCGGCATCGGTGATCAACATGCCGAGGTCGCTCGCCTCGCCCGGCCGCTCGCAACACGAATCGGGCGCGACCACTTTCTGGATCAGCCGCACAACTTGTGTGCCGCCGCCGAAGAAATCGATTCCGGTCTGGCATCCGCCACTCATGCCGGCGCAGGGCGTCGCCTCCGCCGCGAGCGCTCCCGTCCCGGTCATGTACGGGTTCGACGGCACCGGCCCCTTGGGCACGGCTTCGTTGGGATAGGGCAGCGCCTGCGAGGGCAGCGGCTTTCCGCACACGACGATATCGTCCGGGCCGTTCAGCGCCTTGCCGTCCTTGCCGCGCTTCACGCACGGTTCGGTGCCGACCGGTTCGAGAATCGAGAAACGCGTCGGGGCAGGCTCGACGGCCGGAGCCGACTGGGCAGAAGCGGCTTGCGCGGCGAGGAACAGCAGGATCATGGGGCTAACCTCCGCTGTCATCATGGCCGATTTCAGGCGATCGGCGCAACACCCAGCCGGGGAATTTCGATCGCCGGGCAGCGGTCCATCACAACCTTCAAACCCGCCGCCTCGGCGCGCGCGGCGGCGGCTTCGTTGACGACGCCGAGCTGCAGCCACACTGCCTTCGCGCCCGCCGCAATCGCCTCATCGACCGCATCGCCAGCGGCAGCGGAATTGCGAAAAATGTCGACCAGATCGATCGGACCACCGATCTGGCTGAGGTCGCGAAAGACGAATTCGCCGTGGAGATGCTCACCGGTGATTTGCGGGTTGATCGGGATCACGCGGTAGCCATGCTCCTGCAGACTGCGCATCACGCGGTTCGAAGGCCGGTCGGGCCGATCCGACGCGCCGATGAGCGCGATCGTGCGCACTTCCTCAAGCAGCGTCTTGATCTCTGCATCGCTGGCGAGCGGCATCAGGCGTTTCCTTTGATCCACGCGGCAACCTTGTCCGCCACGCCCTGAAACGCCGCGCCCTCCGGCCCGTTCCCGGCGGCGGGCGGCGTGCCCGCGTCCGAGGCAATGCGCACGCGGATATCGAGCGGGATCCGCCCGAGAAACGGCAGGCCAAGTTCCGCCGCCGCCGCCTCGGCCCCACCGGTGCCGAACGGATCGGAAATCTCGCCGCACGACGGACAGGCATAGCCCGCCATATTCTCGATCAGGCCGATGATCGGGATGCCGGCCTTGACGAACAGATCGATCGCGCGGCGTGCATCGATCAGCGCGAGATCCTGCGGGGTGGACACGATCACCGCGCCGGTCGGGCGGTATTTCTGCACCATCGTGAGTTGCACGTCGCCGGTCCCCGGCGGCAAATCGAGCACCAGCGTATCGGCCGCGCCCCAATTCGCATCCATCATTTGCGTCAGCGCGCCCGCCGCCATTGGTCCGCGCCAGGCGATCGCCTGATCGGCGGCGACGAGCATTCCCATCGACAGAAGCGGCACGCCGTACGGGGTCGGTACGGGGTTGAGCACCTTGTTATGCGCAGTCGGCTTGGCGTCGCTCACGCCCATCAGGCGCGGCTGCGACGGGCCATAGATATCGGCGTCGACCAGCCCGACGCGCCGCCCGCCGCGCGCCAGCGCGATCGCAAGATTGGCGGACACCGTGGATTTCCCGACCCCGCCCTTCCCGCTCGCCACCGCCAGCACGACGCGGGCAGTGCGCTGGCTGGTCAGCGCGATGCGCACCGTAGCGACGTCTGGCAGCGCGCTCACCGCCGCGTGGACCGCAGCCTCCAGCGTATCACGCGCGGTCTCGTCCAGGCCACTGACGTCCACGACGATACTCGCGCGTCCCGCCTCGATTCGGCCGGTCGCGCGGGTCCCGGCGACGCCAGCGAGGGTGGATTCGAGTGAAATCGGCATATTCATCGTGCGCAGATAGGCGCAGCGGACACGCTTGCCACTGTTTTTCGCGCATCGGCTTCCCTATAGTGGGTCTATGACGATCCTTTCGGGCTGGTTCCCTCGCCTCACCATTCACACCACAGACAGCAAGGGCCCCTGGGGCGGCGGCGGCAGTGGAGGCGGCGACGACGATAAATCGGGCGGTGCCCGCAACCCCTGGGCGCAACCGCCCGCAGGCAAGCCGCGCAGCACTGGCGCAGGCCCGAGCGCCCTCGACGAATTCCTGAAGCGCGCGCGCAATACCGGCGGTGGCGGTGGCGGTTTTGGCAGCGGCGGCCGCCCACGCATCCCCGGCGCGCCGGGCGCAGGGCAATTATGGGCGATCGGCGTCGGCTTGGTGCTGGTCGGTTGGATCGGCCTTTCCAGCTTCCATTCGATCGGCCCGCAACAGCGCGGCGTCGTCACGACGTTGGGCCGCTATTCGGGTACGCTCGAACCCGGTATTCGCTTCACTCTGCCCGCCCCCTTCGTCGATGTGGCAAAGGTCGATGTTGCAGCGATCAATACCGACACCTTTCCCGACGATACCGGCACCGAATCGCCGACCGACAAATTGATGCTGACCAGCGACCAGAACATCGTCGATCTCGATTATTCGGTACGCTGGCAGATTTCGAACCCGCAGGACTTCGCCTTCCAGATCGACGATCCGCGCGAAACGCTGCGCGCGACCGCACAGAGCGCGATGCGTGCCGTCGTCGCCACCGCGACGCTCGACGATGCGATCGGCTCGGGCCGCAACGCGATGGAGGCGCAAGTCCAGCAATCGATGCAGGAAATCCTCGATCGCTATAATGCCGGCATCCGCATTCAAGGCGTCGCGATCAAGGGCGCGCAGGCTCCTGCGCAAGTCGCCGATGCCTTCAAGGAAGTGTCGGCCGCGCAACAAAAGGCGCAGGGCGACATCAGCAAGGCGCGCGGCTATGCGCAGCAGGTCCTCGCCAAGGCACAGGGTGAGGCCGCCGCGTTCGACGTGATCTACGCGCAATATAAGCTCGCACCCGAAGTGACGCGCCGCCGCATGTATTACGACACGATGGAGCAAGTGCTGTCCAAATCGGATAAGACCATCATCGAAGCCCCCGGGGTGGTCCCATATCTGCCGCTGCCGCGCGTGACGCGCAGCGTTCCCGATGCGGTACCCGTCGCCCCCGTTATGCAAAGCCAGGGAGCAGCCCAGTGAACAGCGCCGTCTTCCGCAATCCAATTGCCCTCGGCATCGCCGCGCTCCTGCTGCTGATCCTGGCGGCGAGCACGTTCGCGATCGTACCCGAAACACGCCAGGCGGTCGTCCTGCGGCTCCAAACGCCGGTACGCACGATCAACGAATATAAGCCCAATGAAGTGTTCGGCCGCACTGGTGCCGGCCTCACCTGGCGCATCCCGTTCTTCGATCGGCTAATCTGGGTCGACAAGCGGATCCTCGACGTCGAACTCGATAATCAGCAAGTTCTCTCAACCGAGCAGAACCGGCTCGAGGTAGACGCCTATGCCCGTTTCCGCATCGTTGACCCGCTGAAGGCCGTCATCTCGACCGGGAGCACATCGACCACCGAACAGCGCGTGAAGGACCAGCTGCGACCGCTGTTCAGCTCGGCACTCCGTAACGAGCTCAGCAAGCGTCCGTTCGCCGCTTTGCTCAGCCCCGAACGCACCCAGGTCATGGGCAATATCCGCGCCGGGCTTCAGCGCCTCGCCTCGCAATATGGCGTCCAAATCGTCGACGTGCGGATCAAGCATGCCGATTTGCCGAGCGGCACGCCGTTCGATAGCGCGCTCACTCGGATGCGCACCGCACGCCAGCAGCAAGCGCTGACGATCCAGGCGCAGGGGCAGCAAACCGCGCAGATCATCAGTGCACAAGCCGACGCAAAGGCTGCGCAAATCTACGCCGACGCCTTTAACAAGGACCCGGATTTCTATGATTTCTACCGGGCGATGCAATCCTATCGCTTCACCTTCGCCCAAGAGGGCAAGGGTCAGACAAGCTTGGTCCTGTCGCCCGACAATGCGTATCTGAAGGAATTCCAGGGGCGGCGTTGATCCGCGGCCCCTATAAGGCTGTCGAACCGTTCATATTCAAACGCCGTTCAGCAACCATGCGTATCAACGACGGGGTTGCTGCCAGTTGGTAGACGAGAGGAAACGATCCACGTGCGCTACGCCTACGCCATTACCGCCGCCCTGTTGCTGAGCGGCACTGCCGCCGCCATCGCCCTCCCCACAGTTGGGGGAGCGCAGACTGCGCAAAACGAACCCACGGTGATGGCCGCGACCGCGCCTAAACCCGGCGCGCCGATGAGCTTTGCCGATCTCGTGTCAAAATTGCAGCCGGCCGTGGTCAACATCTCGACCAACCAGCGCATCACGCAACAAGCGCAGCCCAACCCCTTCGCCGGCACGCCCTTTGAGGGCATGTTCGGCCAACAACAGGGTCAGGGCAATGGCGGCCCCGTCACGCGCGAGGCGACCTCGCTCGGTTCGGGCTTCATCATCTCGCCTGACGGCTATGTCGTCACCAACAACCACGTTGTCGCGCCTGCGGCCGGGGTAAAGGGCGCGACGGTCGATTCGATCACCGTCACGCTGGTCGATCGCAAGGAGTATGTCGCCAAGCTGATCGGACGCGATCCAACATCGGACCTCGCTTTGCTGAAGATCGACGCGAAGAATTTGCCGTTCGTGAAGTTCGGCGATTCGGAAGCGGCGCGCGTCGGTGACTGGGTCGTCGCGATCGGCAACCCGTTCGGCCTTGGCGGTACCGTGACCGCAGGCATCGTCTCCTCGCTCCACCGCGTCACCGGCGGCGGCGCCTATGACCGCTTCATCCAGACCGACGCGGCGATCAATCAGGGCAATTCGGGTGGCCCGATGTTCGATCTGTCGGGCAATGTCATCGGCATCAATTCGCAGATCCTGGGCAGTCAGGGCGGCGGCAGCATCGGCATCGGCTTTGCGATTCCGGCCGTCGACGCAAAGCCGGTTATTGAAAAGCTGATGAAAGGCACGACGATCGCGCGCGGCTATCTCGGCGTCGGCGTTCAGCCGCTCAGCGACGATCTCGCCGGCTCGTTCGGGCTGCCAAAGAATCAGGGCGAATTGGTCGGTCGGATCGAACCCGGTCAAGCCGCCGACAAGGCCGGTTTGAGGGCAGGCGATATCGTGCTGCGGGTTAACGGCAAGCCGGTGACGCCAGATCAATCGCTCAGCTATCTGGTGGCTAACGTGACGCCGGGGTCACGCATTCCGCTGGACATTGTGCGGCAGGGCCGTCCGATGACGATCAACGCCGTCATCGGCACGCGTCCGTCCGAGGATCAACTCGCCGCCTTGACCAATCCCGATGACAGCAGCGAAATGGGCGATAACGGCGATACGCCGTCGGTCGGCCAACCGGCTGCCAACGCGCTCGGTGTGACGGTGCAAACGCTGACTCCGCAGATCGCGCGGAATTTCAACGTCGATTCCTCGGTGCAGGGTGTCGTCATCGCCAATGTCGATTCGTCGAGCGACGCGGGATCGAAAGGCCTGAAGCGGGGCGACGTGATTGTCTCAGTCAACGGCATTCCCGTGGGCACGGCGGCGGCCCTGGGTGCAGCCATCACGCAGGCCAAGGCGGCGGGCCGCGCGCAAGTCGCGCTGCAGATCGTTCGCGGCCGCAACCCGGCCTATTTCATCGGCATCAAGCTGAAGAAGTAAGTGCATTCCCCTCCCCCACGCCCACGCGCGGGGGAGGGATTTTTTTGTTCCTCCGCCTGGGGTTTCGCGCGATAGATCGTGCAGCGATCTTCCCGGGGGCGACATGACCGACACGACGAGCATCTTCATTGGCGCAGGCCCCGGCGGCGCGAACCCGCAGCGCCTCGAACTCAAGCGCGCCAATCGCCACGGCCTGATCGCGGGCGCGACCGGCACCGGCAAGACCGTCACCGTTCAGGGCATTATCGAAGGCTTCTCCGCCGCAGGCGTGCCGTGCTTCGTCGCCGACGTGAAGGGCGATCTGTCGGGTCTGGCCATGGCCGGCTCCCCCACCGCCAAGAACCACGAGATTTTCGCCGCGCGCGCCAAGGAAGTCGGGGACGAGGCGTGGGCTTATGCCGATACGCCGGTGCAATTCTGGGACCTGTACGGCGAACAAGGCCACCCTATCCGCACCACCATTTCCGAAATGGGGCCGCTGCTGCTGTCTCGGTTGATGGACCTCAACGAAGTGCAGGAAGGCGTGCTGACGATCGCCTTCCACGTCGCCGACAAGGACGGGCTGCTGCTGCTCGATCTCGACGATCTGCAGGCGATGCTGGTGAGCTGTGGCGAACGCGCCGAGGAGCTGACGCTGACCTATGGCAATGTGTCAAAGCAGTCGATCGGCACGATCCAGCGGTCGCTGCTGCAACTGCGCAGCCAGGGCGGCGAGCATTTCTTCGGCGAACCCGCGCTCGACATGGACGATTTCATCGGGCTGGATGACAAGGGCCGCGGCATCGTCAATGTGCTCGCCGCCGATAAATTGATAGCATCGCCAAAGCTTTACGCGACGTTCCTGCTGTGGCTGATGAGCGAATTGTTCGAGAACCTCCCCGAGGTCGGCGATCCGGACAAGCCCAAGCTCTGCTTCTTCTTCGACGAAGCGCATTTGCTGTTCGACAATGCGCCCAAGGCATTGCTCGAGAAGATCGAGCAAGTCGTCCGGCTGATCCGCTCGAAGGGCGTCGGCATCTATTTCATTACCCAGAACCCGATCGACATTCCCGATACCGTTGCCGGGCAGCTCGGCAACCGCGTGCAGCACGCGCTGCGCGCCTTCACCCCGCGCGATCAGGCAGCGGTGAAATCGGCGGCGACGACGTTCCGCGCCAACCCCGGCGTGAATGTCGAAACCGCGATCACCGAGCTGAAGGTCGGCGAGGCTTTGGTGTCGCTGCTGCTGCCCGACGGATCGCCCTCGCCGGTCGAGCGCACGCTGATCGCGCCGCCGTGCTCGCGCGTCGGCCCGGTCACCCCGGTCGAGCGCGGGGTGATGATCCAGACCGATCCGGTCGGCAGCAAATACGACACGCTGATTGACCGCCACTCGGCCGAGGAAATCCTGGCGGGCAAGGCGCAGGAAGCGAGCGCCGCTGCCGCCGAGGTGAAGGCCAAGACCGAAGCCGACAAAGCCGCCGCAGCGCAAGCCAAGACCGACGCGGTCGCCGCCAAGGCCGCCGAACGCGAGCGCGTGGCGGCAGAGCGCGAGGCTGAGCGTCAAGCCAAGCTCGCCGAGCGCCAGGTCGCCGCCGAAGCCAAGGCCGCCGCCAACTCCCCCTGGAACCGCGCGATCACCTCGGCCACTCGCTCGGCTTCGTCGGCGGTCGGGCGTCAGGTCGCGAACGAAGTGTCGAAGGCGGTGTTCGGATCTTCGCGTGGGGCGGGGGCCGGCATCATTGGCGGGCTGGTGCGCGGGGTGCTTGGGGGATTGTTCAAGGGGCGCTGAGGGTCAGAAAGCGCTCCATATTTGAGCGCCAACCCTTGCAGGCTCCACCCCGGCGTAGGCCGGGGCCGAGTTGCGAAACTGAAGTCAGAGAGGGCTGCCCTCCGTTACCTCTCCCTGCGCAACTGGGCCCCGGCCTTCGCCGGGGTGGAGCAAAAGGGGTGGAGCGCGAAGGTGGAGGTCAGGCGATGACCCCCGCCGCCGCAAGCGCCTCGAGTTCATCCACGGACAACCCCAGCGCCTCGCTTAGCGCCGCCCGCGTATCAACCCCCGCCCTCGGCGGCGCAGTCCGATACTCGGCCGGCGTCACCGACAACTTCGCCGGAAATCCCACAACCCGCATCGCCGTGCCATCCTCGCGCGCCATATCCTGAACCGTCTCGCGATGCGCGACGTGGGCGTCCGCCAATATCTCTGGCACCCCCTGCACCTTTCCGGCGGGCAGCTTCGCCGCCTCCATCGCCGCGATCAGGTCATCCGCGCGCCACGTCGCAACCGCAGGCGCGATGTGCGCGTGAAGCGCCGCCCGGTTCGCACTCCGCAACGCGACGCTCGCAAAACGCACCTCCGCCGCCACTTCCGACAGTCCGAGGATCGCCATGAAATCACGAAACTGCCGGTCATTCCCCAGCGCCACGACGATCCCTCCATCGGCACAGACATAATCGCGATACGGCACGATGTTGGGGTGGTCGTTGCCCAGCCGCCGCGGCACCGCGCCACCGTTCAAATAGTTCGACGCCTGGTTCGACATCATCGCCAGCTGCGTATCGAGCAGCGCGCAATCCACATGCTGCCCCTCACCCGTCGCATCACGGTGGCGCAGTGCTGCGAGGATCGCGACGGTCGCATAGGTGCCGGTGAACAGATCGACGATCGGCACGCCGACTTTCATCGGTGCGCCGTCGGCGTCACCGGTGACGCTCATCAGCCCGCCCATCGCCTGGATCAGGAAATCATAGCCCCCCTTTTGCGCGTACGGCCCGTCCTGCCCGAAGCCGGTGATCGAACAATAGACGAGGCGCGGGTTGATCGCCGCGAGGCTCGCATAATCGAGCCCGTATTTGGCGAGTCCGCCGACGCGGAAATTCTCGACCACGACATCGCTCTGCGCGGCGAGACGGCGGATCAGGTCGGCACCGGCGGGCCGCGCGAGATCGATCGCGAGCGAGCGTTTGTTGCGATTGGCGCACAGGAAATAGGCCGAATCGCCTGAATCATCGGCCAAAACCGGAGGGCCCCAGCGGCGCGTATCGTCGCCCTGCCCCGGCTGCTCGATCTTGAGCACCTCCGCGCCCAGATCCCCCAGCATCTGCGTCGCCCACGGCCCGGCGAGCACGCGCGACAGATCGAGCACCTTGATGCCGGATAGCGCGCCCGTCATGCGCTCTTATCGAGCCGCACCAGCACGACGCCTTCCTGAACCTGCCCGCCTTCGACGGCGCTCAGTTCGGCCACGGTCCCATCGAACGGCGCGACGAGCGAATGCTCCATCTTCATCGCCTCAAGCGTGACGAGCTTCTGGCCCTTGGTGACGCTGTCTCCTGTAGCCACCGCGACCGCGATGATCCGGCCGGGCATTGGCGAGAGGATCGCGCCGTCGGCGGCGGTGCCAGTGCTGGTTCCGGAGAAGCGCGGAATTTCGAACTGCCACGTCGTCCCTTGGAGGGTGGCGAACACGCCAGTGTCGGACGCCGTAACGACAGGATGAGCACGTTGATCGTACGTCGTGCCGCTATCAAGATTGCCGACAAATTCAGTACCGCGATCCATCACTCGAATCGTCTTGCGTGCGGGCGCATTTAAACGAAAGCCGACAGGTGTCGCTGCGTCGCCTATTTTTGCAAGTATTTCCACTACCGGATCGAGCAGCCATTGCGGCGGGGGGGCCATGTCGAACACGACCTCGTCGTGATGCTGTTCGATGAAACCCGTGTGGACGTTGCCACAAGTGAAGTCCGGCTGAACCAGCAGCGCATGT
The DNA here is from genome assembly GCF_013374095.1 of Sphingomonas sp. HMP6. Classification (NCBI taxonomy): domain Bacteria; kingdom Pseudomonadati; phylum Pseudomonadota; class Alphaproteobacteria; order Sphingomonadales; family Sphingomonadaceae; genus Sphingomonas; species Sphingomonas sp. HMP6. The sequence goes on from NZ_AP022672.1 coordinate 1,495,050, forward strand.
AGAAACGTCGCATTGGTACGGAGCGGCCAAATCTCCGCGTCGCCGACTAGATGAGCGAGACCCAGCGCCGCCTCCCGGCGAGTCTCGCTGTGACAGATGATCTTGGCGATCATGGGATCGTAGAAGGGAGAAACTTCGCCATCCTCTGCGACGCCCGTCTCGATCCGTCCTGTGCCAGGATAATCGTTCTCGAACGTCGCTCCCCGAACAGGGTCGCGCCAGCGTGTCGAACGAATCGTATTCGGCAGATAAAAGCGGTCGAGGCGGCCAGTGGAAGGTAGAAAACCAGTCAATGGGTTCTCCGCATACAGCCGCGCCTCCATCGCCCAGCCATTGATGCTCAGCTCCTCCTGCCGCTTCGGCAAAACCTCCCCGCTCGCCACGCGCAATTGCCATTCGACCAGATCGACGCCGGTGATCTCCTCGGTCACCGGATGCTCCACCTGCAACCGCGTGTTCATTTCCATGAACCAGATGCGGTCGGCGCGCAGGCCTTCGCTCGCATCGGCGATAAACTCGATCGTGCCCGCGCCGACATAATCCACGGCTCGCGCCGCCTTCACCGCCGCCGCGCAGATCGCCTCCCGCGTGGCGGGGTCCATGCCCGGCGCGGGGGCTTCCTCGATCACTTTCTGATGGCGGCGCTGGAGCGAGCAATCGCGTTCGAACAGATGGACGACATTGCCATGGCTGTCGCCGAACACCTGCACCTCGATGTGGCGGGGCGAGAGAATGTACTTCTCGATCAGCACTTGCGTATTGCCGAACGAGGATGCCGCCTCACGCTGGCACGAGACGAGCGCGTCGGCGAACTCGGCGGGATCATCGACCCGTCGCATCCCCTTGCCGCCGCCGCCCGCGACCGCCTTGATCAGCACCGGATAGCCGACCGCCGCCGCCTCCGCCGCGAGCCGATCGGGCGACTGGTCGGCACCGAGATAGCCCGGCGTCACCGGCACGCCCGCCGCGATCATGCGCTCCTTGGCGGCATCCTTCAGCCCCATCGCGCGGATGCTGTCGGGGTTCGGCCCTACCCAGATAATCCCGGCATCGATCACGCTTTGCGCGAAATCGGCATTCTCGGAGAGGAAGCCGTAACCCGGATGGATCGCCTCAGCCCCCGTCGCCAACGCGGCGGCGATGATCTTCTCCCCCACCAGATAGCTCTCGCGCGCCGGGGACGGTCCAATATGCACCGCTTCATCCGCCTGCCGCACGTGCAGCGCCTTGGCATCGGCATCCGAATACACCGCGACCGTGCGAATCCCCATCGCCCGCGCAGTGCGGATGATGCGGCACGCAATCTCGCCACGATTGGCAATCAGCAGGGAAGTGATCGGCTTGGTATCAGTCATCGCTACTGCCTAAATGGAAACAGGATCGGCGCAAATCGGGCATCATTGCTTGCCCGCGGTCATCACCGACAGATCGGTGATCGCGCGTTCGGGGTGGCGGGGCCGCACGTTGCGATACGCTTCGAAGATCAGCTTCATGTCGGCGGCATAATCGCCCGTCGGCATGATCGCACGGCCAAGCCCGCCGGTTTTCTTGTCATAATCCATCATCCCGCACACGATCGGCACGCCCGCCGCGACCGCGATGTGATAGAAGCCGGTGCGCCATTGCTTGACCGCGCCGCGCGTCCCCTCGGGCGCGATCGTCAGCATGAATTCTTTCCTCCGTGCGAACTCGGCGACCATCGCGTCGACATAGTTCTTGCCGCCCGCCTGATCGACCGACACGCCGCCCATGTCGGTCATGAAGCGGTTGAGCGGCCAGCGGAACAGGCTGCGCTTCGCCATGAAATGCGCCTTGATGCCCAGCCCGTCGATGACGCCGAGATAATTGATGAAATCCCAGTTCGAGGTGTGCGGCACCGCGATGATGACGCAGCGCCGGTCGGCGGGCGCCGCACCCACAATCGTCCAGCCGCGCGAGCGGAAGTACCAGAGCAACAGGCGGCGCAGCAGCCGCGACATGAGCGCCGGTGGTGGATCCTGATACATTGCGCCCCTCCCGGCGGTTGCCCGGCTGTGCGGGTCGGCGTTCAGGCTTCGCAGCCGGTCGTGCGGCTGGAATAGGTGATGTTGGCGATCTTCCAAGCACCGTCTTCGCGCACCAGATCGAACAGATCGAACCCGCAATGGTGCAGCTTGCCGTCGATGTAGAAGGTGTAGCGGCCCCACACGAACGCGACGTCGCCGTCGATTTCGATCGCGGGATTGTACAGCCGTTCCTCGAGCCGCGGCCCGCCGGGTTTCAGGCCCGTGATGAACTCGTTCATCGAGCGGTGGACGATTTTCCGCGTGCCATCCGTCGCCTCGGTCGCGACCGTCAGATTGCCATCGGCGCGCACCATCGGCCGCAGCCGCTCCCCATCGCTTGCGGCGATCGCGGCAAAAACGGCGTTGACCGGGGCCATCACCTGCCCTTCCTCGCTGGCGGGCGGGGGAAGGCCGGTGCCTTTGGGCATCGGCTGGACGGGCGTGATTTGGGCGAGGAGGGCGAGGATCAGGGGCATGAGCCTTCTTTCTAATTCCTCCCCGAGCTTGTCTCGGGGAGGGGGACCATGCGAAGCATGGTGGAGGGGTTGGCGCGGCGCTTGGGGGAGCAAGCACGATGATCAGGGGAACCGGCAAAGCTTGGCACCGATCGCGCCAATTGCGCCATGAACTGACGCTGCCCGAGGTGTTGCTCTGGCAGCAGCTGCGCCGCCGCGGCGCTGGTCATAATTGGCGAAAGCAACACGCGGCGGGCGACTATTCGCTCGACTTCTATTGCGACGCGGCCAAGCTTTGCGTCGAGGTCGACGGCGAGGCGCATAGCAGGGGAGACAGACCAACGCGGGATGCCGCGCGCGACGCCTGGATGGCCGAACGCGGCATTGTCACCCTTCGTATTCCGGCGGTTGATGTTCTGAGACATCTGGACGGGGTTCTCCGTCTCATCGCCCTGCGCGCAGGCGAGCGTGCACCCCTCCACCATCCGGCTGCGTCGGACGGTCCCCCTCCCCGAGACGCGCTCGGGGAGGAATGTTAGGCAGGCGCTGGCCTCCCTCACATCCGGAACACCCCGAAGCTCGGCCGCTCCGGGATCGGCGCATTGAGCGTTGCCGCGAACGCCAGCCCGAGCACATCGCGGGTCTGCGCCGGGTCGATGATCCCATCGTCCCACAGCCGCGCGGTGGCGTACCACGGGTTGCCTTCGTCCTCATATTTCTGGCGGATCGGGGCCTTGAAGAACTCGGCCTGTTCTTCGCTCCAGGAGTCGGCATCGCGGTGGACGGTGGCCAGCACCGACGCCGCCTGCTCCCCGCCCATCACCGAGATGCGGCTGTTGGGCCAGCTAAACAGGAAACGCGGCGAATAGGCCCGCCCGCACATGCCGTAATTGCCCGCCCCGAAGCTGCCACCGATCAGCACGGTGATCTTGGGCACGCTTGCGGTCGCAACCGCCGTGACGAGCTTCGCGCCATGCTTGGCGATGCCTTCGGCCTCATAGCGGCCACCGACCATGAAGCCCGAGATGTTCTGCAGGAACAGCAACGGAATTCGCCGCTGGCACGCCAGTTCGATGAAATGCGCGCCCTTCTGCGCGCTCTCGCTGAACAGCACGCCATTATTGGCGAGGATCGCGACCGGAATGCCCCAGATGTGCGCAAAGCCACACACCAGCGATGTGCCGTAGAGCGCCTTGAACTCGTGAAACTCCGACCCGTCGACCAGCCGCGCGATGATCTCGTGCACGTCATACGGCGCGCGCACGTCGCTCGGCACCACGCCGTACAATTCCTCGGCATCGAATTTCGGCGGGCGCGGCTCTTTGAGGTTCACCGGCGCCTGCACCTGCGGCTGCAAGGTCGAGACGATATCGCGCACGATCGTCAGCGCGTGCTCATCATTCTCCGCCACATGATCGACCACGCCCGATTTGCGCCCGTGCGTGTCCGCGCCGCCGAGTTCCTCGGCGGAAATCACTTCGCCCGTCGCGGCCTTCACCAGCGGCGGGCCGGCGAGGAAGATCGTCCCCTGCCCGCGCACGATGATCGTCTCGTCGGACATGGCGGGCACGTACGCGCCGCCCGCAGTACACGACCCCATCACGCACGCGATCTGCGGGATGCCCTTGGCGCTCATATTCGCCTGGTTGAAGAAGATCCGCCCGAAATGGTCGCGATCGGGGAAGACTTCGGCCTGATGCGGCAAATTCGCCCCGCCGCTGTCGACGAGGTAGATGCACGGCAGCATGTTCGCCTCGGCAATCTCCTGCGCGCGGAGGTGCTTCTTGACGGTCAGCGGATAATAGGTGCCGCCCTTCACGGTCGCATCGTTGCACACGATCATGCACTGCCGCCCCGAGACGCGCCCGATCCCGGCGATCACGCCAGCACCGGGCACATCATCATCGTACAGCCCGTTGGCCACGAGTTGCCCGATCTCAAGAAACGGCGAGCCTGGATCGAGCAACCGCTCCACCCGCTCACGCGGAAGGAGCTTGCCGCGCGCGGTGTGGCGTTCGCGGCTCTTCTCATTTCCGCCGAGCGCAGCCTGCGCGACATCGGCGCGGAGGTGCTCCACCAGCGCGCGGTTGTGCGCGGCATTGGCGCGGAAGGTTTCGCTCTCGGGGGAGAGCGCGGAGGTAAGGATCGGGGCTGTCATAATTTAATCAAGTTTGTCACGGTTCGTCCTGCGTCCAACGAAATAACCAATCGCAAAGAGAGCGCCCATGACAACCAACTGAAAGAGGGCCTGATAGACGTAGGCTACGCCCACCGGAACTTTCATCACCGCCATTGACGCATAAGCCAAACCAATTGCGACAACGGCGACAATCAGGAACGGGCGTAAGCCAAGCCTCTCAGTGCGCATGCCAAAAAAGAACGCGAATATCATTGCCGCCAAGCCGATCATCCCCCACCCCTCCTTAGTTTGCCCCAATCAACTCGCGCCCGATCAGCATACGGCGGATCTCGTTGGTCCCCGCCCCGATGTCGAGCAGCTTCGCGTCACGGTAGAACCGCTCGACCGGCCAATCCTTGGTATAGCCCGCCCCACCGAGCGCCTGCACCGCCTCGTTTGCCACGCGCACGGCATTTTCGCTCGCCAGCAGGATCGCGCCCGCCGCGTCGAAGCGCGTGGTCTTGCCCGCGTCGCAACTCCGCGCGACCGCGTAGACATAGGCCCGGGCCGAATTGAGCGCGACATACATGTCGGCGATCTTGCCCTGCATTAGCTGGAATGCGCCGATCGGCTTGCCGAACTGCTGCCGCTCGCGCACGTAGGGCACGACCACGTCGAGGCACGCCTGCATGATGCCGAGCTGGATGCCCGCCAGCACGGTGCGCTCGTAATCGAGCCCCGACATCAACACGCCGACGCCGCCATTGACCGGGCCCATGATGTTCTCGTCCGGAACCTCGCAATCGGTGAACACCAGTTCCGCCGTCGGGCTCCCACGCATCCCCATCTTGTCGATTTTCTGCCCGATCGCGAAGCCTGGCATATCCTTTTCGATCAGGAAGGTGGTGATGCCGCCGCTGCCGGTGCCGGTCTTGGCATAGACCACCAACGTGTCGGCATAAGCGGCATTGGTGATCCAGAACTTCGTGCCGTTAAGGACGTACCCGCCCTGCACCTTGTCGGCCTTCAGCTTCATGCCGACCACGTCCGACCCCGCGCCCGATTCGGACATGGCGAGGCTGCCGACATGCTCGCCCGAAATCAGCTTGGGCAGATATTTCGCCTTCTGCTCCGGGTTCGCCCAGCGCGCGATCTGGTTGACGCACAGGTTGGAATGCGCGCCATAGCTGAGGCCGACAGAGGCAGAGGCGCGCGACACTTCCTCGCACGCGATGACATGTTCGAGATAGCCGAGCCCGAGGCCGCCATCGTCCTCCGACACGGTAATGCCGTGTAAGCCCAGCGCACCCATTTCGGGCCAAAGATTTTGGGGAAACCAATCCTCCGCATCGACCTTCGCCGCGATCGGCGCGATCCGGTCGGTCGCGAAACGCTGCGTCGTATCGCGAATCATGTCGGCGGTTTCGCCCAACGCAAAGTCCATCTCGGCGATCATCACACTCTCCAACGCGCCCTTGCTGCGGGCCTTTCGCCCTCGATAGCGTGTGTCACGGCAAAGCGTAAGAGCACTACAGCTGCGTTGACGACCCGGCGTTGAATGTGGCAAGCGCCCCCAATCGCGGGTGTAGCTCAATGGTAGAGCTTTTGCTTCCCAAGCAAGTGACGAGGGTTCGATTCCCTTCACCCGCTCCAAGCGCATACGTTGGTGTCCCGGCCGAACAGTTAGGTGACCACGTACCGAAAACGGCGGATTGAGCTGCTGCCGGTCCCATGGACACCGAGTTAGGCTACATGAGCCTGCTTCTCGAAGTCCATGGGGCTGAGATAACCCAAGGTCGAGTGCCTGCGCGTGGGATTGTAGAAGCGTTCGATGTAATCGAACACGTCCTGCCTTGCCTGATTGCGCGTGCGGTAGGTTTTGCGCGCGATCCGTTCGGTCTTCAGCGAGGAGAAGAAGCTCTCCATCGCAGCGTTGTCCCAGACATTGCCGGAGCGGCTCATCGAGCATGTGACCCCGTTGTCGGCCATCAGTCGCTGGAACTGCTCGCTGGTATATTGGCTGCCCTGGTCCGAGTGGTGCAGCAGCGCATCGGGCTTGCCACGCCGCCAGATCGCCATGACCAGCGCGTCGGTGACGAGCTGCGCCGTCATCGTGTCGCTCATCGACCAGCCGACCACCCGCCTTGAGAACAGGTCGATCACCGCGGCTGCGTACAGCCATCCTTCGGCGGTCCAGATGTAAGTGAAGTCGGCAACCCACTTCTGGTTGGGCGCGTCGGCGTTGAACTGCCGATCGAGCACATTGCCGGCAATAACCGAGCGCACACCATCGTCCTTGGGAAGGCCCCGGCGGCGCGGGCGTGCCATCAACCCGTGCAGGCGCATCAGCCGCTCGACACGATGCAGGCCACAGACGAGGCCTTCGGCCAAGAGATCGTGCCAGACGCGACGCGCACCATAAGTCCGGTAGCTGGAGATGAAGCTGGCGCGGATCTTCCCTGCATACTCTTCATCGCTGCGCGACCGGGCGCTCGGCGCCCGCACAAGCCAGGCGTGGAAGCCACTGCGCGAGACATCGAGCGCCTCGCAAATCCACGACACCGGCCAGATCCCCTCGATGCTTTGCAATGAACCCGAACCTCATATCGAGTCCCTCGCAAAGTAGGCCGCGGCTTTTTTTAGGATGTCGCGTTCGGCCTTCATCCGGGCCAACTCGCGGCGCAGCCGCTCAATCTCCTGCTGCTCCGGCTTCATCTGGCCGTTGCCGGGGAATGCCGATTGGGGATCGGCTTCCGCTTCGCGGACCCATTTGCGCAGCACGTTCTCGTGCAGGTCCAGGTCGTGGGCAGCCTGGGCCACCGCCACGCCCCGATCGCGGACCAACTTCACCGCCTCGAGTTTGAACTCTCGGCTGAACTTCCGTCGTTGCATTTACACCCTCCGGTTCCGAAAACACCTTATCTCGGTGTCCACGAAACCGGCAGCAGCTCAGATTGTCAAAGACGCGCTACGATCGCGCGACGTAGAGCAACGCCGCTCGGTTAGGGGCGCGATGCGACTCTACTGGGCACACGCCCTCCCACAGCCCGACATTTATTTTCGCTATCCCCATTAATTTGGTTGAGAGACGCTCGCTTCGGCAATATCATTGTGCCGTAAATTCAAGCGTTTCCCGGGGGGGACACATGAAGGTGATCAAGCTGGCGGGCGTCTCGCTTCTCGTGATGCAGCTGGCCGCGTGCAGTGGCAGTGGCGGCGGTGCCGGCCCCGTCAATTCCACCCCGACGCCACCGACGTCACCGACACCCACGCCCGCTCCGTCACCAACGCCCGCTCCTACTCCAACGCCTACCCCATCGGGTCCTACGTCGAATCCATCGCTCATCACGCTGGTCGCAAGCGAAGATTTCGCGAACGATGCCGCGACCGGTACCGTCAGTTTCCCGACCAGCGGCGCGGCACCGACCAATACCGCTGCGCAAGCGACCGCGACCGTTCGTTACGATTTGGCGTCGCGCGGCTATACCGTCACGGTCGCCGGGCGGAGCCAATCCTTCCTGCCGGCTGATCTCGACGCCGCACAATCTAACGCGACGACAGCAGTCTATGTGAAGCGCAACGGCTCGACCACTGATTCGCTGACGGTTACCAAGCCGGGCACCTCGGGGCGTTTCACCTATCAATATGTCGCAGGCGGTTTCTGGCAGCGCACCATCAATGGTACGAGCACGATCTCGGGCAGTTTCGATGCGACGGCATTCGGGGTGCGGACGCCCGACACGGCGGTACCGCGTACCGGCCGCGCCGAATATGCCGTCGATCTGCTTGGGGTCGAGACGACGGGTAACAACGTTTTCGGCATTACCGGCCAAGGCCTGACCCAGATCGACTTCCCGAGCGGCACCGTCCTCACCAACGGAACCTCGACGGCGGCGATCAGCGGATCGGGCACATTTTCGAGCCAGGCGCGTCTCTCGAGTGCCTCGAACAGCTTCACCGGGAACTTCCAGTTCAACGATTTCGGCGTTTTCATCGGCCAGATCGACGGAAAGCTCTATGGCCCCGCCGCGTAGGAGATCGGCGCAGCCTTTTCCGCGCGACAAAGCGACGGCCGTGTCGTTGTTGGCGCGCTAACCGGTCGCGGGGGCAGCGTCACGACGCTGAACACCACGGTCACCGCCCCAACGGTCAACGCCTTTTTCGACAATGATGCCGCCACCTTGCGGACATTGCTTACCGGCGGATCGGGGACAAACGCTACCACCGGCACCTTTTCCGACAGCAGCGCCAGCGCCACGCCTCTGGTCGTCAATTACGATGCAACCACGCGCGCTTACACGCTGGTCGCTGCCGACCGCTCGGCGTCTTTCGGCGGCATTCCGGGCGGCGACACCTTCGCCGGCCCCAACCGCAACACCTTCTTTTACGACCGCGTCCTGCCGACCACGCAATATGTCCAGGGCAGGCGCTGGTATTCGGTTCGGAACGTTGCCGGGGGATCGGGCTATGTCTTCACCGACACCGCCTTCGGTATTCGCACCGCCGATGCCGCACTGCCGCGCACGGGCATGGCCGGATACAATGTCGCGATGTTCGGGTCGGCCGCCGACGCGGACCTTCCCAATCTAACCGATTTCGGTGGCCGCGGGTTGATGACGGTCAACCTCGCGACCGGCGCGATCAGCGCGAGCGGCACGCTCGATTACCGTGAGGATTATTACATTGCTGGCCGCCCGGTCCGCACCGGCTCGGGCACCTTTTCGATCGCCGCAACACTGTCGAGCAGTGCCAACGTTTTCGCAGGGACGATCAACCTCACCGGCTTCGGCACCTATTCGGGCGCACTGAACGGGCGCTTTTATGGTCCGACCGGCGAAGAGGTCGGCGCCGCCTTCGCTACATCGGATGGAACCGGCGGCTACGCCACTGGTGTGCTGACCGGCATCAGGGACCCGGCGATTTTTGCGACCGTGCCCGGCCTTGCGACGCTAACGGCAACGACGAGGCTCGACGGGATCGTCTATGCCCCACAATTTCTCGCCGGGCCAAATCGCGACACATACATCGTCTACGATCCCGCTACGCAGACCTATAGTTACTTCCCGTCCAATCCGACCAATGCTGCGGCCCTGGCGTATAAATTCGGGCCGGGCCAGATCGTGGCGGCAAACAGCAACGCAGTCACCACTGCCTATGCGACAACCGGCCCAGCCGGACAGTTCAACGCCACCGACACTGTCGCCGCGACCTTCTTCAATCCGGGGGCTGGCAATACCAAACTCGCGCTCACTTATACCAGCTTCGCTGATGTGATCGTGACCGAGGCGCGTGGCGTAAGCAACCAGAGCTATGCCGTGTTCGGCATAGGGACACCGAGCGCGCAAATGCCGCGAACCGGCAGCGCGAGTTATGATGGGATCGTCTATGGTCGTGGCCAATCGGCAACTGGTAACTGGTCGCTCGACGGGACCAGCACGCTGGACGCCAATTTTGGCTCTGGCACCTTCACGAGCGCGCTCTCCATCGCCGCGCGTGATCGCACGACCAGCGTGGTCACCACGCTTGCCCCGCTTACTTTTTCAGGCAGCATTACCGGAACCGGTTTCGCCGATACCTTCAACACCTTCACAGGCAATTTTTATGGCCAGAATGCCGCCGAGTTTGGCGCGTTTTTCAGCCGCAACGTCACCGATCCGACGCTTGGCACGCTTGGCGTGACGGGCATCGCCGTCGGCAAAAAACGCTAAGCCTCAAGCGCGATCGCAATGTTTGTCGCCTGTCTTGCAGGCGCGGTTCTTGCCGCGTCGTCCTTGCCCGCACAGGGTTCGACGCAAAGCATCAGCGGGCTGAGCGCCGAATCCTTGTTCGACGTTGCGCGCCGCGCCGAGGCGGCGGACAACGCCAGTGGCGATGCCGATGCCGAGGCGATCTATGTCGCGCTCGCGGGTGATCCCGACATTGATGTGCGGCAGGAGGCCCGTTTTCGCCACGGACAGTTGCTGACCCGGCGCGGCAAGCTCGCAGCGGCGGCAACGCTCTACCGCGCGATTCTCGACGAGCGCCCAGATGCGACGCGGGTCCGGCTCGAACTGGCGGCAGTGCTTGCCCGGCTGAACGACCTGCCGGGTGCCCGCCGCGCCTTGCGTCAGGCTCAGGCTGGCAAATTGCCGCCGCAGGTTGCCCTGGCCGTCGATCAATATGCCGCCGCACTGCGGTCCGCGAAGCCGCTGGTGGCATCGCTCGAAGTCGCGCTCGCGCCAAGCACGAACGTCAACCGCGCGACGAATGCTACGACGCTCGACACCATCATCGCGCCGTTCGAACTGTCCGACGATGCGCGCGCGCGTTCGGGGATCGGGGTAAGGCTGGGCGGGCAAGTCTTCGCTCGGGCGCCGCTGCGTCCGCACCTCGGTGTCACAGCACGGCTGCCGGGCCAAGGGACGCTGTACCGCGACACCTCGTTCAGTGACATATCGGGCGCCGGGCAGATCGGGTTGTAGATCGGCCTCGGCAAGACGCTGCTGCGCCCATCGATCGGACGCAGTTACCGCTGGTACGGCAATGCGCTCTACGCCACCACCGACACCGGCTCGGTCTCGGCGTTGCGCCCGATCGGGAAACGCGGCCAAATCGAGGTGGAAGCAGGCTATGGTGGTGCCGACTACCGTTTGAACGATCTGCAGGACGGATCGATCTACACCGCCGCGATCGGTTTCGAGCGGGCTTTTTCGCAGCGTCTGGGCGGCAGCCTGCGTGTATCGGGTGAACGCCAGAACGCCGCCGATCCCGGCTTTGCGACCGCGTCGGGCACGCTGCAGGGGTTGATCTGGCGCGAGGCAGGCAGGACGTCGCTGTTCACCACCGCCAGCATATCCTACCTCGGTGCCGATGCACGGCTCGGCCTGTTCCGCGACCGGCGTGAGGAATGGCGGCTGGGCACCACCGTCGGCGCGACGCTCCGGCAGTTTTCCGTGCGGGGCTTCGCGCCTATTGTGCGCTTCAGTTACGAACGCAATCGCTCGAGCGTGAGCATTTACGACTACCGTCTGGTCGCTGCCGATATTGGCATTACACGGGCGTTTTGACCCGAACGGTGCGATTGCAAGCTAGCGGCTGCTTCAACTAAAACCGCTTCTTCGGCTGCGGCACCCCGCTCACCCAGAAAATGCCGCCGGGCTGGAGCTCGATGACATAGCGCCCCTGATCGTCGCATTCGGCGTCCCACACCGGCTTGCCGCCGGTCGACGGGCGCTTCTTCATCTGGACGATCTTCTGGCAGGTAAAATTGCCGTCCTGGATCGCGCGAAACATCGTCATTTGCTGCAACGCTGGCGACAGCGCGTCGATCTTCGCTTCCATCGGGTTGGGCGTGGCATCCGCCTTTGGCGGAGGACCGTTGACGATCGAGCTACCGTCGCACGCGGTCAGCATCAGTGCGGCGATCCCGGCAATCAGAATGCGTGTCATGGTCCTGCTCCTGCGGCTCAAATGCCGCCCGCGACAACCGGGCGGCCAATCTCTTCCAACGCGCGCGTCAGATCGGCGATGCATGTGTCGGCGAGCGCGGCATCGGTCGCGCGTACGACGAAATTCGCGCCGACGCGGCCTTCGCGGAAGAAAGGGTAGCTCCCGATCGAGACGCCCTCGTGGCTCTTTTCGGCGCTCCGCAGCAGATCGGCGACTTCGCTTTCCGCGACCCAGCAGCCGATCGTGCGCGACAGCACCGGCAGCCCCCCCTCGAGCGTACCGGTCAGCGCGTCGAGCATCCCCGCTGTAATATGCGGCACGCCCGCCATGATGAAGATGTTGCCGACACGGATCCCCGGCGCGCCCGACATGCGGTTCTCGATCAGGTCGGCACCCTCGGGCACACGCGCCATGCGCTTGCGCGGCTCGGTCAGCCCGCCGCGACTCGCATAATAGGAATCGAGCACTTCGAGCGCCTTGGGGTGGAACACCACCGGGACTTGCAAAGCCTCGGCAATCGCATCGACGGTGATGTCGTCGTGCGTCGGGCCGATGCCGCCGGTCGTGAACAGATAATCGTTGCGCGCACGCAAGATGTTCACCGTCTCGACGATCGCATCGGTCTTGTCCGCCACCACGCGCACTTCGGCGAGGCGGATGCCCTGCACGTTGAGCCAGGTCGCGATTTGCGCGATATTCTTGTCCTGCGTGCGGCCCGACAGGATTTCGTCGCCGATCACCGCGAGCGCGGCCGTCCAGATGCGTGTGGTCATACCCCATCCCATAGACCCGCCGCGCCCCCTCGCAAACCGCAAAGCGCTGCGCTATATCGCGCGGCATGACCGAATATGTGACCGTAACCGCCGACGCGCCTTCGGGCCGGACCGGCGCGATCAAACTTCATGGACGCGCGGCGTTCGACGGGATGCTCGCTGCCGGGCAATTGGCGGCGGAAGCACTCGACATGGTGGTACCGCATATGGTGCCGGGTGTGACGACCGGCGAGATCGACGATTTGGTCCGCCGCTTCATCGCGGATCGCGGCGGCATCCCCGCCACGCTCGGCTATCGCGGCTATACGCATTCGAGCTGCATTTCGATCAACCACGTCGTGTGCCACGGCATCCCTAGCGACAAGACATTGAAAAGCGGCGATATCGTCAATGTCGACGTGACGCCGATCTTGGGCGGATGGCACGGCGACAGCAGCCGAATGTATCTGATCGGGGACGTGCCGATCAAGGCCAAGCGTCTGGTCGAGGTGACGTATGAATGCCTCATGCTCGGCATCGAGGCGGCCAAGCCCGGCAATCATCTCGGCGATGTCGGCCACGCGATTCAGCGCCACGCCGAAAAGCATCGCTACGGCGTGGTGCGCGATTTCTGCGGGCATGGCCTGGGCCAATTGTTCCACGACGCGCCCGAAGTCGTCCATGTCGGGAAGCCCGGCACCGGTCCGGAGCTGAAGCCCGGCATGATCTTCACGATCGAGCCGATGATCAACATCGGCCGCCCGGACGTAAAGCTGCTCGACGATGGCTGGACGGCGGTGACGCGCGACCGGTCACTGTCGGCGCAGTTCGAACATTCGATCGGGATTACCGAGACCGGCTGCGAAATCTTCACGCTCAGCCCCGGCGGGTTCGACAAGCCGCCTTATTGATCGCGCCGCCCAAGGATTTAGCGAAAGCCAAATCCGCGTGATCGCGGCGCGGATGGCCGGCGCGGCCAGCAGCCGCGACCGACAGCGCGGCGTTGCCGCGACACATCGCCCACGCCGTCGATCGATAATCCAAAGCGCCAACCCTGCCCTAAAATGCAGCAGCACTCGGCCCGGTGCGCGCCACTTAGGCACCTGCGCCCGGCGTAAACCTGTCGCATCGTCCGTTTCCGCCCCTCGCGTGGCTGGCACGGTTGTTGTAAGGTGCGGCGACATCATGGGAGTTGCGCACGCGTGAAAAAGATCGAAGCGATCATCAAGCCGTTCAAGCTCGATGAAGTGAAGGAAGCGCTGCACGAAGTCGGGGTAAGCGGCATCACCGTTACCGAGGCGAAGGGGTTCGGCCGCCAGAAGGGCCATACCGAATTGTACCGCGGTGCCGAATATGTCGTCGATTTCCTGCCCAAGGTGAAATTGGAAGTCGTGGTCGAGGATTCGATGGCCGACAAGGTGGTCGAGGCGATCGCCGCCGCCGCGCAGACCGGCCGCATCGGCGACGGCAAGATTTTCGTCATACCCGTAGAGACCGTGCTGCGCATCCGTACCGGCGAGCGCGACGAGGATGCAATTTAACCGCCCCGCCCGTTTGACGCACTGCAACAAAGTGTGACAGCAAGGGCCTCCGGGTGAAATGTGATTCCCGATTCCGTCGGGCGTACGATCGATAACGAAAGGGCGTGGGGACTATGGCTGACAAACCGAACACGGCGAGCGACGTGCTCAAGATGATCAAGGACCAGGAGATCGAGTGGGTCGATCTGCGGTTCACCGATCCCAAGGGCAAATGGCAGCATCTGACGATGGTCGCTGGCGTCGTCGGCGAAGATGAGCTGACCGACGGCTTCATGTTCGACGGCTCCTCGATCGAGGGCTGGAAAGCGATCAACGAATCCGACATGATTCTGATGCCCGATCTCGACGCGGTGTGGACCGATCCGTTCTCCGCCACCCCGATGCTGATCCTGGTTTGCGACATCGTCGAGCCCTCGACCGGCGAGCTTTACGCCCGCGATCCGCGCTCGACCGCCAAGCGCGCCGAGGCGTATCTCAAGACCACCGGCATCGGCGACACGATCTTCATCGGGCCGGAAGCCGAATTCTTCATGTTCGACAACGTCCAGTTCGAAAACAGCTATTCGACCAGCTATTACAAGATCGACGATATCGAACTGCCGACCAACACCGGCACCAGCTATGACGGCGGCAATCTCGGCCACCGTCCGCGCGCCAAGGGCGGCTATTTCCCGTGCGCACCGGTCGACAGCGCCGTCGATATCCGCGCCGAGATGGTCTCGACCATGCTCGAAATGGGTCTTCCCTGCGACAAGCATCACCACGAAGTGGCCGCCGCGCAGCACGAGCTCGGCCTGACCTTCGGCACGATGACGGTCACGGCCGATCGCATGCAGATCTACAAATATGTCTGCCACAATGTCGCGCAGGCGTACGGCAAGACCGTCACCTTCATGCCCAAGCCGATCAAGGAAGATAACGGCTCGGGGATGCACACGCATCTGTCGATCTGGGACAAGGGCCAGCCGCTCTTCGCTGGCAACGGCTATGCCGGTCTGTCGGACATGTGCCTGTATTTCATCGGCGGCATCATCAAGCATGCCAAGGCGGTGAATGCCTTCACCAACCCGACGACCAACAGCTACAAGCGCCTGGTTCCGGGGTACGAAGCACCGGTGCTGCTGGCGTATTCGGCGCGCAACCGCTCGGCCTCATGCCGCATTCCGTACGGCACCGGCCCCAAGGCAAAGCGCGTCGAAGTGCGCTTCCCCGACGCGATGGCAAATCCGTATCTCTGCTACGCGGCGCTGTTCATGGCGGGTCTCGACGGCATCCAGAACCGCATCCACCCGGGTGAGGCGATGGACAAGAACCTCTATGACCTGCCGCCCGCAGAACTGGCCGAAGTGCCGACCGTCTGCGGTTCGCTCCGCGAGGCGCTCGATTGCCTGGCGGCGGATCACGACTTCCTGCTCAAGGGCGACGTGTTCTCGAAGGACCAGATCGAGTCGTACATCGAGCTGAAGATGCACGATGTGGCACGGTGGGAAATGACGCCGAGCCCCGTCGAGTTCGATATGTACTACAGCTACTGAGGCTGCCGCGCCGGCAGCCGGTGGGGACAAGGCGAAGCCAAGTCCCCACAGGAGCTGTCGGCCGGCCTCGCCAAAGCGAGGACCGACGACGTGGCTTTGCCACGGCGCTGATTTGAGAAAGGGCGTCCGGAGCGATCCGGGCGCCTTTCTTATTTCTCGCGGGTCGCAGCTGCCGCCTCTCAGGTTTGCGCCACAGACGTCCCACCGCGCCTTAAATTGCCGCGCTAAATGACGACGCTGTGTTGCTACGTTTCAAGCAGTTCGGCACACTCAGCGCCAGACGTCCTCAAAGAGCGGAAGGTTCGCCAACCAAATGCCTATTCCTGATTATGAGACGCTTATGTTCCCCGTCCTCAAATTGTTTGACGATGGCGCTAAAAATGTAACTGATTGCCTTCCCCACATCAAAGCGCAGTTTCAAATTACAGACGACGAAGCCGAGCAGCTAACCTGATCTATTCACCGGCAGCGTTTCTCAGCCGATGGGTCAGCGCAGGCGTCGTGTAGCCGCAGGCAGGGCGCATGGGTCCCAAGCGCCTGTCTCATCGCGGGTTCACAGTTTGGGGCGGAGTTGATGGGCGGGGTTCGTTTGGCGGCCACTGCCGCATCGATCATGGTCCCGTGGTGCGCAAGTTGAGCGCGATGGATCGGAACAGCGCGGCATCGGGACAGGCGCTTGCGAAGGCGATGCGGATGCGGCTGGTGGTTTCGACGACGCGCGCGGCGACCTTGAGCAGCCGCAGGCGGATGGTCGCGAACTCGGCGGTGCGGAGCGTGGCGGTTGCGGGCATAGCGTGCCGCACGGCCCACATCAGCCAGTAGGCGGCGGTGTGAAGGATGAGCCGCATCTGATTGGCGTTGGCCGAGCAGCAGGAGGTTCGGTCGCTCTTCAGCTGCGTTTTATGCAGCTTGATCAAGTTTTCCGCCTGGCCGCGGGCGCAGTAAAGCGTGTCATAGATCCGTTCAGCGCTGCCCTCGGCAAGCGAGGTGACAACGAGGCGGATGTCGAGGCCGAGGCTGCTCGCCTCGATGCGAGCAACGACGCGACGTTCGGTATTCCCCCAGGTTTTCGCAGCGTAGCGCGTCTCTGCGTAACGCCTTAGTTCGACCAGTCCCTGCAATGCCCGGTCGGTCGCGCAGGCATCGCCTTCCCGAACGATGACGGGATCGGCGTGGAGCGTGCGGTTGCCGGGCAGCCCGAAGATGTAGTCGATTCCGTTCGCCTCGCACCAGGCCATCGGCTCTGGCCGACCGTAATGACCATCGCCGCGCAGCGTGATCCGGGTATCGGGCCAGTGGCGACGGATACGTCGCACGAGCCGGCGAACATGGCCGGCGACTTCCTTGCCCGACGGCGTTTTGCCGGTGCGCAGCAGCATCGCAACCGGCCGCCCGGTAGCGGTGTCGTAGACATGGATCGGCAGGAAGCAGCGCTCGCCGTAGTGGCCGTTCCAGAAAGAGAGCTGCTGCGCGCCGTGTACGACGTCGACGGTATCATCGATGTCGAGCGTCACCGCCGCAGGTGGCACGGGGTAGCTCGCGCAATAAAGGTCGACCAGCGTACCGGTCAGACGGATCAACTCGCGCGTAGTCGGCGCGTTTTCCCACCGGCTCATCGTCGGCTGGCTGGCCAGCCCGAACGGATCACCCGGCAGTTTGCCGAGCGCCAGCTTGAACCCTGGATCATGCCGCAGGGCGTCGAGATCATTGGCGTCTTCATACCCACACGAGATCGCGAGCATGCGGGCGCGCAAGATGTCGGCGACCCGGTGGATCACCCGACCCTGATCGCGCGGATCAGCGATGCAGGCGGCGAGCCGATCCGCGATCCCCAACCGCCGCTCGGCCTGTGCGAGCAGTAGCACGCCGCCGTCCGACGTCAGCCGACCGCCGTCGAACGCGGCGGTGATTTTTCGACCACGAATGGCTGGGAAGGTGAAGGAGAACCCACTATCGTCGGCCATGGCGGTCGTGGCACTTTCTGTCTGGAGCAGAGGGATGGCGTAAGCACCCTTTCTCTACTCCAAACCAAAGACTTAGACCACGATCGCCACCACCGATTATCGCTCCCGATGAATAATCCGGGCTAATACCCAGTGGTCGCGTTACCCTTTTGTCAAACCGGACCCATTGGGCTCGGACATATTTGTCAAAGGCGGGTTTGCTTACGTCGCCAAGCCGCAATCAGCACGTGATTACTCCTCTGGGCAAGCAAGTGCTCGGCGAGAACCCTATCCGAATCGACAATAGTTACTTGAGACGTTTCGACCAATTTTCGAATTGGCAGAACCGAACGAGGATAGATTCAGAAAATAGCGGGGTCGCTACAGATAGAGCCAAGCTGATCGAACCGATCGAGCAAGGCGGAACTCCGGAAGATACGATGGAACGCGCCAGCGCGCTGCTCAATTTAGCCTTGCAAGACGATCTCTTAGCGATTTTGCGTCAAATCTCTCCTACTCGTTTTGAGCGCCTTATTTTGGATCTTCTCAATGCAATGGGATATGGCGGGGGGCAGCTTAGTTCGTCGACATTGACGAAGGCCAGCCGCGATGGAGGCATCGATGGCGTGATCAGTGAGGACGCTCTCGGCCTTGATGCTGTGTATATACAAGCGAAACGTTACGCGGCTGAGAATACTGTCGGTCGGCCGGACATACAGCAATTTATTGGATCCCTGACAGGGGAGAGTGCGACCAAAGGCGTTTTTGTAACGACGTCAGATTTTTCGCGTGAGGCCCGCGATTACCTCAATCGAGTGCAGCAACGCGTCGTCCTGATTAACGGGCAGCGCTTGGTGCAACTGATGGTGCAGCATGGCGTCGGCGTGCGGACGCGAACCACATACATCGTGCAAAACATTGACGAGGGGTATTTTGCGGAAGAAGCTGGGTAATCAGTTCCGCGGCACTGCTTGTTCGCACCAAAGGCTTCGGCTGTCTCGCCCCCCTCACCCCCGCTCCTGCGCCTCCACGATCGGCGCGCGGCTCGGCCGCACCGCGACGACCAGCACGCCGAGCAGCGCCAGCGCCGCCCCCGCGATCATCCGCGCATCAAGCTGGTCGCCGGTGATGAGCACGCCCAACCCGATTGTCGTCAGCGGCGTCATCAGCGTCAGCGGCGCGAGCAGCGTCGCCTCATAGCGCGCGATCAGCCCGTAATAGAGCGTGTGCGCGCACACCGACACGATCAGCGCGGAGAACAACAGCGCCGCGACGAACGGCCACCCCGCCGCCACCGATGTCGCCCATTGGTCCTGCTCGAACACCGCCGAGGCTAGCGTGAGTGGCACCACCGCGGTCAACCCGACCCACGCCTGAAAGCGCAACGGCGCGACATGCTCCATCTGCTTCATCAGGATCGCGCCGAGCGACCCGGCAAACGCCGCGCTCAGCACCAGCAGCAGCCCCGACGACACCGCAAAGCCCGGCCGCCACACAACCAGCAACACCCCCGCCAGCGTCAGCGTGATGCCGACCCCGCGCCGCCAGTGGATTCGCTCGCCCAGGATCAGGATCGACAACAGGGTGGTGATCGGCACGCCCGCCTGCAGCACCACCGCCGCGCTCGACGGCGAGGCGGTTTTCAGCCCCAGGAACAGCAACGCGAAATTCCCGCCGCCCATCAACGCGCCGACGAGCACGATCCGCCACGCCGGGCGCGGCATCGGCCACAGCCACGGGAGCGTAACCGCCAGTACGATCGCAAAGCGCGCCGCCGCAAAAAACAGCGGCGGAATGTGCCACGTGCCGACCACCACCTTGCTCAGCACGTTGCTGAAGCCCCAGGTCAGGCACACGAACACGAGCAAGAGGAAATCACGAAAGCGCATTGGCGTGCCTCTGCGGGATGGGGGGCGGCTTGGCTAGAGCGTAGGACTCGAAATCGGTCGCCGTCCCAACCCCGTTCGGGCTGAGCCTGTCGAAGCCCTTCGCTCCACAACCGGTGCCGTCAGTGTGGCACGCAGCCCTTCGACAGGCTCAGGGCCAACGGGATGTGGTGCACCTCTCAAACGCACCCGCGCTCACCCCAATCCGCGCCTAAACCGTCAGCACCGTCGCCCCACGCGTCTCCCCCGCCTCGAGCGCGCGGTGCGCATCAGCCACATCTTCGAGCGGATACGTCTGCCCAATCTCCGGCACGATCGCCCCGTTGCGCAACATCTCGAACAACCGCGCCGTCCCCGCCGCGCGCTCCTCGGGTGTCGCATAATAATGGAACAGCGTCGGGCGCGTCACGAACAGCGATCCCTTGGTCGCCAGCGACCCGATGTCCACGCCGGTCACCCGCCCGCCGGCATTGCCATAACTGACGATCAGCCCACGCGCGGCGGCACTCGCCAGCGATATGTCCCACGTCGCCATGCCGATCCCGTCGAACACCACCGGCACGCCAGCACCGCCGGTAATCTCGCGGACGCGCGCCGCGACATCCTCGCTCTTGTGCAGGATGACATGGTCAGCCCCCGCTCCTGTCGCCTGCGCGGCCTTCTCCGCGCTGCCGACCGTACCGATCACCGTCGCGCCGATCGCCTTGAGCCAGCCGACCAGCAAATGCCCGACCCCGCCCGCCGCGGCATGAACCAAGACGGTCTGCCCCGCCTGCACCTTCGCACAGCGTTCGACCAGGAACTCGGTGGTGCAGCCTTTCAGCAGCAAGGCGGCGGCAGTGGTATCATCGACATCGTCGGGCAACGGCAGCAACGCCGCCGCGCTCACGTTCCGCGCGGTGGCATAGGCGCCGAGCGCCGGACCAAACGTTCCCACGCGGTCGCCCACCGCGACCCCGCTGACGCCCTCGCCCAGCGCCTCGATCACGCCCACCGCCTCGGTGCCGAGGCCACTCGGCAGCTTGAGCGGATAGACGCCGCTGCGGTGATAGATGTCGATGAAGTTGAGCCCAACCGCCGTGTGCCGCATCCGCACTTCACCCGGCCCCGGATCGGGCAGATTCAGATCGACCCAGGCGATCACTTCCGGCCCACCGGTCCGCTCGATCGAAACTGCGCGCGCCATCATCTCGTCTCCATGACCTGTCGCCGCACCCTAGCCATTATGCGTTTCGGGTTGCAACCGATCCTGCCGCACGCCATCTAGCGGCCACGTACCGAACCTTCGAAACCAGGAGAGCCGCCATGAAAAGCTACCTCAAGCAGTATATCGACGGCGCCTGGGTCGAGAGTGAGGGCGGCACGCGCCACGCGGTGATCGATCCCTCGACCGAACAGCCGGTCAGCGAAATCACACTCGGCTCGGCGGCCGATGTCGACAAGGCGGTCGCCGCGGCACGCAAGGCGTTCGAGAGCTATTCGCAAACCAGCGTCGAGGACCGCGTCGCCCTGCTCGAACGCATTATCGCCGAATATAAGCTCCGCATCCCCGATCTTGCGGCGGCGACCAGCGAGGAAATGGGCGCGCCGATCGGCTTTGCCACCGCCGCGCAGGCCCCCGCCGGGCTCGGCCATTTCATCGGCACGCTCGCCGCGCTGAAAGAATTCAGCTTCGAGGAAAAGGTCGGCAAGGCGCGCGTCGTGCATGAGCCGCTCGGCGTCGTCGCGATGATCACGCCGTGGAACTGGCCGCTCAACCAGATGTGCGCGAAGATCGCCCCCGCGCTCGCGGCGGGCGACACGATGGTGCTGAAGCCTTCGGAAGAGGCACCCGGCTGTGCGATGATCCTCGCCGAAATCCTAGACAAAGCGGGCGTACCCGCAGGCGTATTCAACCTCGTCAATGGCGACGGCCCCGGCGTCGGTGCTGCGCTGTCGAGCCATAAAGATGTCGACATGGTCAGCTTCACCGGATCGACTCGCGCCGGAATTGCGGTCGCGCAAGCCGCCGCCGCAACGGTCAAGCGCGTCCATCAGGAGCTTGGCGGCAAGGCGCCCAACGTCGTGCTGGAGGGTGCCGATCTCGCCGCCGTCCTGCCCCCGACGATCCACGGCGTGCTCGCCAATAGCGGGCAGAGCTGCATCGCGCCCACCCGCCTGCTCGTCCACACCAGCCAAGTTGCAGATGCCACGCAGGTCGTGAAGTCGATCCTCGAAGCGACCACGGTCGATGCCGCCAGCGTGATGGGGGCGCATATCGGCCCGGTCGTGAACAAGGCGCAATTCGACAAGATCCAGGGCCTGATCCAGTCGGCGATCGACGAAGGCGCAACGCTCGTCACGGGCGGCACCGGGCGGCCCGACGGGCGCAATGCCGGGTACTTCATCAAGCCGACGCTGCTCGCCGACGTGACGCCGGAAATGCGCATCTACCGCGAGGAAACCTTCGGGCCGGTCGCAACGATCACCAGCTACAGCGACGGCGAACAGGCGATCGCAATGGCCAACGACACCGAATACGGCCTGTCCGCAACGATCTCGGGCGATCCGGCGGCGGCGGCGAAAGTCGCGCCACGGCTGCGCGCGGGCATGGTCACGATCAATGGCTGGGCCAGCGGCGGCGGCGCGCCGTTCGGCGGCTATAAGCAGTCGGGCAATGGCCGCGAGGGCGGCAAATACGGCCTAGCCGATTTCATGGAAGTGAAGGCGATCATCGGCGAGCCCGCCTGACCGTGGGCGCCCGCGTCGATCTGCTGATGCCCGTCGCGGGCAGTCACTACGACGCGGACGCCACCGATCTTGCGAAGCCGTTCCACGCGGCGTTCGCAAGCGCCGGGATCACACTCAGCCCGCGCCCGTGGAACTTGGGGCCGGGGGAAGGCGATGCGACGCTCGCGTTGTTCGCCTGGGGCTATCATTTCGATGTGACACGCTGGGATGCGATGCTCGCGGGGTGGCCGGGGGACCATCCCCTGTTCAACCCGCCCGCGCTGCTCGCCTGGAACACACGCAAAACCTATCTGCTCGAACTGGCCGCAGCGGGCGTGCCGGTCGTGCTCAGCCACTTCGGCCATGCCGACGATGCCAGCGTCGCGGCGGCGTTCGATGCGTTCGACTGCGACGAACTGGTCGTGAAGCCGCAAATCTCGGCGGGCAGCCACCAGACCGTGCGACTGCGCCGCGGCGAGGCGGTGGAACCGCTCGGCGATGCGATCCTGCAACCGTTTCTCCCCGCCATCGCCGATGAAGGCGAGCTGTCGCTCTTCGCAATCGGCGGCCGTTTCAGCCACGCCGCGCGCAAAGTCGCGACCGGCGGCGACTTCCGCATCCAGCCGCAATTCGGCGGACGCTTCACGCGTTACCAGCCCGATACCGAAGCGCTGGCCGTGTTCGACGCGGCCCTAGCCGCCCTGCCCCACGCCCCGCTCTACGCCCGCATCGACTTGCTCCGCCGCGCCGACGGCGAGTTAGCGCTGATTGAGGTCGAGGCGATCGAGCCCGATTTGTACGTCGGGATCGAACCCGAGGTCCCGGCCCGTCTGGCCGCGGCGTTGCTGGATGCCCTGCGCTAGCGTATACTTCGGCCCAGACGGAGGCCGACATGGGCGTGATCGAAAGCAGGACGTTCAAGAGCGGCGACCACGTAGCAGTCGTACTGCCGGATGCGCTTGGCATTCCGGTCGGTTTAGCGGTCCGACTGGAGTGGGACGGTCGGACTGTAACGATGCGCCCAGCGGCCGAAGATGTGGAAACGAAGCGGACGTGGGCCCAAGTTCTTGAAAGGCTGGCAGAGATCGGACCGGTGGGTGAGGTGGAAATACGAGACCCCGACATTTTCCCAGACCGCCCGGGCCTCTACGGCCCGCGATAGTTTTGCCGTTCCTCATCGACACCAACGTCGCCATCGAATGGCGCGACGGGACGCCCGCGATAGTCGATGCCATCTCGAAACTGGCCGAACCTCCGCTCATCTCGATCATCACGCGGATCGAGCTGGAGGGCGGTGTCTATCGCGATCCGTCCCATGCCGCGTTACGACGAAGTCGGCTGGACCAGTTGCTCACGATACTGCCGGTGCTTGATCTTCACGCACCAGTCGCCGACCGATATCGTGACATCATTGCCGCGACGGGCTTCTCGCGCAGACGTATCCTCGACCGCCTCATCGCCGCGACCGCGCTCACGCACGACCTGACCCTTATCACGATCAACGGCCCCGATTTCCGCGACATTCCCGGCCTTAAGCTCGAAATCTGGCCCGCCCCCGCCGCTCAATAATCCTTCGACACCCGCACGTTGGCGCTCTGCCGCCCGAGCGTCGAGATGCTCGACAACACCGATAACCAGCGCGTCACCTGAAACTCCACCTGCGTCGCGGAATAGCCCGCGCCGTCGGTCACGATCTCGGCATAGAAACGCCGCGTGATGTACTTGCCCGCCGCGATCGACGTCCCCTGCCCCGTCGTCGGATCGGCCGAAACGAAGCGCAACCGGTCGAGCCCGGTTACCCGCCGCACTGCGTTGATCGGGTCGAGCCCGCCCTTGCTGTTCTGCAACGCCGCCACCGCCGAGGCGAGTTGCAACGCCTCGGGCGCGGACAGCTTGGTGATCGAGGTGCCGAACAACAGCCGCGACAGCAGTTCGTCCTGCGGCAAAGCCGGCACGCTGGAGAAGGTGATTTCGGGTTTGATCGCCGGGCCGGTGACGTTGATCGACGCGTTCAGCCCGGTCGCATTGGCATTCGCGACGATATCGAGCGCGGGATTGGCCGGCACTTCACCCGCGAACAGGATCTTGCCGCGTTCGAGCGCGAAGGTCCGCCCCGCAAAGTCATAATTGCCGCGAACCAGATCGGCGCGGCCGGTAATCGCCGGGTTGTCCGGCGCGCCGCCGATCGTCAAATCGGCCGACCATTCACTCCGCAAGCCAAGCCCCGTCACCAGCAACTGGTTCGGCGCGCGCGCCTTGATCGCCAGTGTCCACGGCACGCGCGGGCTGTCGTCCTCCTCGACGCCACCGCCGCCGGGCAGGTTGATTTCGCGAATGTTGAGCTGCGGCACCGCACTCGCCGCACTTGCCTGGCCGAGCCGGTAGCGGCTCTTGTCGAGCCGCAAATCGCCCGAGATCGTGCCACCCGCCCCATCCGACTGGAAGCGCAGCGGCCCGGTGACGGTCGCGCCGATATCGTCACGCGCGATCATCACGGCGCGGTCGGCCTGCACCGTCAGGTCGAGCCCGATCCCTTTGGGTGCGGCAAAATCGAAGCTGCCCGTGCCGGTCACGCGCCCACCCTTGCCCGCGTCCGCCGCAAAACGACTGAGTGTCAGGCGCGATCCGGCGAACTCACCACTCGCCTGCACGTTGGTGAGCACCGTGCCCGTCACCGTGCTTTCGATTTTGGCACCATTCGCTTGCACCACGCCCTTGATCTGCGGGTTCGCGACCGTTCCACCGACGTCTGCGCCGATCGCGACCGGTCCGGTCAGATCGAACAGTTCGACCCCGGTCAGCCGCCACAGTGTATCGGCCGCGCCGTCATAGCGGAGCTGCCCGAACACCCCGGCATTCTCCACCCGCGTCGCCAGATCGCCCCCGCCGGGCAAGGTCAGCAGCATCTGCGCCCGCCCGACGGTCTTGCCGCCCGTCGCCGCAATCGCCCGCGCGGCCATCCGGTCGGCCGATAGCAGCCCCGATATCCCGACATCCACCGGCCGCGACGACAGGATCAGCCCCGATCGCGTCAGCCCGCGCACCGTCATCTCGATCTTGCCCGTCGGTGCCGCCCCGCCGCCTTGGGCATAAGACAGTGTCCCCGATGCATTGCCGCCGAGGCCAAGCCCCGGATAGCCGATGTCGAGGATCGACAGCGGCATCCGCGCGAGCGTAGCATCGATCGCGCTCGATCGACCGGTGAAGCGTCCCGACAGCTTGGCGTCACCACCGGCGAAGCTGAGCTCGGTCGCGGCCAGACGCCAGCCATCGCCGTCGCGCGTGAAGACCGCCGGCGTCACCAGCTTCAACTGTCGGCGGTCGAGTGTCCCCTGCGCCGACACTTCATACCGGTCGGGCGTCACCTGGACGACCGACTGAATATCGAACGCCCGGCCACGCGATCCCGCGATCGAGGCGGTGACGGTGCCGCGCCCGCCGCGCAGGCTCGCGCGCGCCGCGAAGCGCCCGATGACGAGCGCCCCGCGTCGCAACCCGCCACCGGTCAGGCTCGCCTCGATCGAAGTCCCCGCCGGATCGAGCAACGCCACCATATCGAGATGCGCGCGCCGCACCGTCACAGCGTCGGCCAGCTTGGCGGCGGTCGCGTCGAGATGCGCCTCGATCCGCTGATTGTCGTCGACCGGGCGGAACAGCAATTCGCCGCCAAGGCCACCGCCCGCCACCGCCAGCCGCCCGTCGAACCCGCCGGGCACGATCGCCAGCGCACCCTTGGCGTGCGTGCCGCTCACTGCCAGATCGGCGATCGCGATCGTCCCGCCGCCCCCCTTGGGCAGCAGGATCGCGCCATTGCCGGTAAAATCCCCCAGCCGCGATCCGCCGCGCGCGGTGAAGGCGAAACCCTCTGCGGTGGGATCGAGATGCGCGACGACATCGCTCAGCCCCATCGTCTCGTTGGGCCGCTTGAACACCAGATCGAGCGTCGGCCGATCGATCTTGCCATCGAGCTTGAGCGTGAGCGGGCCATAGGTCGCCTGCTGCCCGACGCCCTCGAAATGGAACGTCCCGTCGCGCCGCCGGATACCGTTGCCGGTGATGCGGATCTGCGGCGCGGTCAGCACCAGATTGTTGAGGTGCAGCACGCCATCGGGGGTGCGCTCCAGCCCGGTCACCAGCTTGGGCAGCCCGCCCGCCAGTGAGCGGAAAAAGGCGTTTTCGAGCGTCAGCATCTGCGCGGTGCCCTGCCCGATCACGCGCGTCCCCCGCCCGCCCGGGCCCGGCACGACCTTGAGCGTGGTCTTAACCTCGACCAGGCCCAGGCCGGGGATCATGTACCGGCCAAGACCGCCATTGATTCCAACATCATAGCGACCATCAGTGAGATCGAGCAGCAAGTTGATCCGCCCGTTCAACTTGTCCGATGACAGTTTCAGATCATCGCCGGTGACCAGCTTCGACGTCACGCGCAGCACGCCGTCGAGCGTCAAATTGCGTAAAATCCCGCCCGCCACGTCACCCACCCCCGTCACGCGCGCAGCGGTGAAGCGGATCGGCACCAGCACCGGTGCCTTGGAAAAACGCCCGCGCCCCGCCGCGCGCACATCCTCGAAACCGGTATTATCGAACGCGAAGCGTTGCGCGGTCAGGCGGTAATCGAACGCGGAAGTCGCAAACGTCCCGTCGAGGATCGCGCGCAATTCGATCGCGCGCCCGGTCATGTTGGGGAACAGTGCGGACGGTTGGAGCAAGGTCGCGTGGAGCCGCACGGTGCGAAAGGCGCTCTCCGCCAGGTTGAGCGTCCCGTCAGCCGTCACCGCGAGCGAGGCGGACCGCAGCGACAACGTCCCCGTCAACTGCCGCTCGACCAGCGTACCGCCGCCCTGCACCAGCACGCGCGGCGCGGTCAGCCGTTGCAGCTTGCCCTTGGCGAGCGGCGATGGCGTCAGCACGCCCGACAAGGCATAGCGGCCCGCCTGATTGGACACCGTCAGATCGGCCAGTCGCACTGTACCGACATCGGCCACCGCAGCCCCCCGCCACGCCGCCCAAGTCCCCTTGCCCGAAACATCGAGCGCGATCGGCTTGGCAAAGCCCGACAGCTTCGCAAGCACGCCCGTAGCGCTGCCGCGCGCGTGCGCGTCGAGTTCGAGCCGGTTGCGATCGGGTTCCGCGTCGAGCTTAACGCGCAGCATGTCGCTCCCCGCCACCACCGCCGCCAGATCGACCAAGGCGCGGCCAGCATGGATGTCGGCGCGCGCACGGATGCGCCCGGTACGCTGTACGCCCGTAACGGCAGGCGCAACGATCAACCGGTCGATCGCCAGCGATCCGATGCGAATGTCGAAGCCCGGCAGGATCGGGCCTTTCTTGCCCGATGGCACCAGCTCGGGCAGCCGCGCCAGCGTCGCGCGCGGCACGTGCAGGCTCGTGATATCGAGCCGGTTGACGAAGTACCGCAGCGGTGCCCAGTCGAGCTCGGCGCGCGGCGCAGAGAACACCAGCCCCTTGGGATCACGCACGCGCACATCAATCAGCGCCGCCTTACCGTAGATTGATCCGTCGATCCGCCCGATGCTGTAGCGCAAGCCGTTGGACGGCTTCATGCCCGCGATGCTGTCGGTCAGGAAACGGTGGCCGATGCTGCTGTCCATCAGGCCCAGCGCGGCGAGCGCCAGCAGCAATGGCGCCACCAGCACTGCGACAACAATCCGCCCCCAGCGGCGGCGCTTGATCGGCGCCGGTGCGGGCGGGGCCGCGTCCTCGCTCAAAACGCTTGACCCAGCGATACATAGACCGCGACGCGCGCATCACCGCGTTGCGGGTTGAGCGGTGTGCCGACATCGATGCGGATCGGCCCGAAATTGGAATAGTAGCGCACGCCGACACCCGCGCCGAAGCGCAGGTCGCTGAAACTCGGCAAGGTGCCGGTCGAGATGTTGCCGCCGTCGAGGAACGGTACCAGGCCGAAATTGCCGAACGCCTTGACCCGCGCCTCGATCGAGAATTCGGCAAGACTGCGCCCGCCGATCGGCACGTTGTTGGGGTCGCGCGGGCCGATCCCCTGATAGCTATAACCGCGCACCGAAGCCCCGCCACCGGCATAGAACCGCCGCGACGGCGCCACCGCATCGCGCGGCGCGCCCGCGATCGTCCCCAGCCGCACACGCCCGGCGAGCACCGCACCGGTCGCCACCGTGCGATACGCGCTCGCATCGACTTGCACCCGCGCATAGCCGAATGCAGTGCCCTCCAGTGACAGCTCCGGCGACAACCGCCCGCTGAGCCGGAACCCCCGCGTCGGATCGAGCAGATCGTCCGATCCGTCATAACTGAGCGTCGTCGGCAACGCGCCGATGAAATAGGTCCGCCGCCGCGGCGCGCCGGTCGAGGCGTCGACGTCGCGCTCCTCCGACGCCAGCACTTCGCCGCCCAACGACCACGTCCATTTCTTCTGGAAGAAAATGTTGGTCTGTTTCTCCAGACTCCCCGCCAGCGCAAAGGTGCGCGCCTGATAGGCATCGCGCGTCAGGTTCGACGCGGTCAGCGACCCGGTCAAAATCCGGTCGCGCCCATGGAAATTGTTACGCCGGAAGATCACGCTGGCAAGCTGCTCGCGCGTGCCGAGCACCCCGCGCAGCGTCAGCGCACCCTCGGGCGGGAACAGATTGCGATGCGTCCAGCTCACCTCCGCCCGCGCGCCCTCGCCGGTGCCATAGCCGAGCTGCCCCGCAATCGTGTGCGGCGGCGCGGGTTCGAGCCCGACCGCGATATCGACCGTGCCGCTTTCCTTGCCCTCGACCGGCTCGACCTTGACCGTCGAGACCAGCCCGGTCTGGATCAGCGCGCGCCGCAAATCGACCAAAGCCGACGCATCATACGGCTGGCCCGGCGTGAAGCGCGCAATGTCCTGCACGTGCCGCGCATCGAACAGCTTGCTGCCCGACGTCATCGTTACCATTCCGAAGCGCCGAACCCCGCCCGGCACCACCGCCATGTCGAGCGTCGCGGTGCGCGCGGCGCGATCGACCACGATCTGCGAATCGCCGATCACCGCGAAGGGGAAGCCGCCATCGGCAATGCTGTTGCGCAAGCTCGTCTCGCCCGCGGCAACCGCATCCGAATTGACCGCATCGCCCGCCGCCACGCCAAAGGACTTACGCAACGCGTCGGCTTTGTCCCCTGCCGCCTCTATCCCTGCGACGGTCACACCCTGAAATTTATAGAGCACGCCCGGTTCGGCATCGAGCACAACCAGCGGCCGCGTTGCGTTCGGTTCGATCCGCGTCGCCACCCGTGCGTCATAATAGCCCTCGGATCGCAGCAGCGTCGTCAGCAGCGTGGCATCTTCGCGTGCACGGCGGTCGAGCTGCGCGGCGTTGGCGCTCTCTTTCACATTGGCCTTCAACGTCGAAAGCTGTGCGAAACGGTCCTTGAGCAAGCTGCTCGCCACCGCATCGATGCCGTCGACGCGATAGTCATAGCGCGTGTCGCCGGTCAGCGCGGTCTGCGCCTGCGGATCAACGGGTTCCTCGGGTGCCTTCGACAGATCGGGCCAGGCGACGCCCAGCCCCGGCAACGCCGCCATCGGCGATTGCGGATCGAGCTGGCCCAATGTGGAAGGGGTCGCCGCAGGCCGCGCAGCAGACGGATCGGCCGGGCGCACTTGCGCCGCGGCACCGATCGGGGCGCATCCAACATAAAAAATTCCGACGGCGACCAGCAACGCGCCCCGCCGCTCGACCGACAACGCCATGCCCCCGTCCTAGGGGGACGGCGCGACTCCGGCAATGCTTCGGATCAATGAACCGTGCCGACCGCGCGCTCGACCGAGAGCAGGATGATCAGCCGCTCGATTTGCCGCCAGCGACAGAAATGCAGGTAATTGCCCAGATCGCGGCTCCGGTCCGCCCGCGCCGCCGCCTCCAGCCCGGCTTCGTCGCCAAACATCGTGATCAAATCGGTGGCATCGGTCAGTTCGGCCCGGTCGGCGAGATACGGCATGTACGACATTGAAACTCCGCGAGAACGCGCCCGGGCGTGGGCGACGCGGGCAGTCCATCACGCTTCATGCCAGATCGCGGGAAATCACGCGGAGCGGCGGGTCGTAGCGGTTAATGCCCTCTCGCAGCATGGCCCGCCGCTCCCGCCATGGGACGCTGGCGTCCTGCTGCGGGACATGGCAGAGCGCGAATCATGGCACGCACCTCCCCACCCCGCTACCCCCTCGCCGGCGGCGCGCTCATCGCGATCGGCTCGATCCTCGGCACCGCCATCGGCCTGTTCACCGTGATCGGCCCGACGCGCGGGTTTCTGATCGGGCTTGGGGCTGGCGTAGTGATTTCGTGTTTAATGTGGTTGCTGGATTTGCGAAAATGACGCCGAATTCGGGGGTTCGGCCGCCGATCTTGGATGCTGACCCACTTTCAGTGGCCCGTCCCGTGTGCAACCAGATGTCGCACCATCCCCGTCCGTTACGCGATCGCTTGTGCAACTTTTTGCGGTAGCGCAAAGGACACGCAGGAGCCGCCGCTGCCGCTGGATTGCAGCCAGATGCGGCCATTGTGCGCTTCGATGATTGTCCGACAGATCGAAAGGCCTATACCCATCCCGTCGTTCTTGGCGGATTGAACACCGTTAAACATTGACCGAGCCACCGAGTCCGGCACCCCGGGTCCGTTATCGTGGACCGAAACGGTCACAACACCTCCAGCGATCGTCGTCGAGATTGTGACCCGCGCTTGTGGCGAGGACACCGCCGCTTCGCAGGCATTCCGCAAAAGATTCATTACGACCTGCTGGACCTGAATACGGTCAGCCTCGAGTTCCACGCCTCCGACACTCTGGTCGTCGAGGATGACACCCTCTCCAGCGCTAACACGAACGAACTGGAGGCACTCGCGGATGGCTTCCTTAAGGTCGAAGAGCGTTCTTTCGGTGTGGCCTCGCTTGGTCATGTCCCGCAAATGACGAATGATGTCGCCCGCTCGCATCGTACTTTCGCCGATGGCGACCAACGCATTGACAAGAGCGCCAGCGCGCTCTGTGGAGTTATCGACCAGGTGTCGACAGGCGGCAGTGTAATTGGCGATTGCGGCCAAGGGCTGATTAAGTTCATGCGCCAGCGTGCTCGCCATCGTTTCCATGGCGCTGTTTCTGGACATGTGGATCAGTTCATTCTGGAGCGCGGTGACTTCGTCCAGCGCGCGATGACGATCCGTAACGTCTTGTCCTTCGCAGAACAGGCCCTCGATGACGCCCTGCGCGTTGCGCACCGGGTGATAGACAAAATCGACATAGCGTATTTCAAGCGGCTCGCCGACACTGCGCTGGAGCGAGATCGGCATATCCCGGCCGTTGAACGGTCGCCCCGTAGTATAGACCTCGTCGAGCAAGGCGACGAAGCCTTGCTCGACGATCTCGGGCAGCGCTTCGACCACGGTCTGCCCGTCCAACCCCCGCCGACCCACGAGCTTTAAATAGGATTCATTCGCGAAGGTAAATCGATGGTCTGGCCCGTTGGATGTCGAAATAAATCCCGGAGCATGCCGATAAACTGCGTACAAATCATTCCGCTGCTGAACCAGTTTTTCAACATGCCGCGATAAGTCGACCAACGAAATAAAGTGTTGATCGATTTTATCGGCTTTATCGCGGATGGCGCTCATGTAAATTGCAGCGAGAAAGATTTTACCATCTTTTCTCCGGCACTCTATTTCCAAAGTGCCATCAAACCCCTGCGCTAGCGCAGTCTCGATTCTCTTGGTCGCCGCCGAATCGGTCATATCCGTAAGGATCTCGATAATCGGGCGGTCCAGCACCTCTTCACGCGTGTAACCGGTCAGCTTCAAGAAACTATCATTTGCAAAGACAATAGGACTGTCTTTTACTTTAGCGTTAGTCAACGTCATTGCCATATGAGTCGTTTCGCCAGCAACAATAAACGTATCAAGCCGCTGCTTTAAGTCGTCGACCTCTGAAACGGCTTCGATGCTGCTATCACTCGTGACCATAATACACCGATAGGCATAAACTGGTACACTGTCCATCGGTGGTACCTGGCAGGTATTCGCCTAACGTGCCAAATTCGCGCTGCACGAGGCTATTGCACCGATCATGCCTTCAAGAGGATCATAACAGTTGCGTAACAATATTGTGGCTGCAGCATCTTGATCTGAGATCCCGCCACTCTCTGCCAGTCGCGAGCCCGTGCCTGGGCGTCACGCAGGCATGCTCCCCACCACCAGACAACAACGCTCTCACCGCAAAACCCGCGACAGCCACACCACGCGACCAATGATATCGGCGCTGGCGGTCACAAACGGCCGATAGGCCGCATTATCGCTCACGACGTGCAACACTCCGACCCCGCGCGAGACCCGCTTCACCAAAAGCGCGCCCTCAACCCGCAGCACGAACACTGCCGGGCTCGCCGTCACCCGCACATCGCGTTCATCGACCACGATATGATCGCCATCGGCGATCGTCGGCTCCATCGAATCGCCGCGCGCGCGCAGCATCGCCGCGCGCGCCGGGTCCAGCCCCAGCGTCTCGATCAGGCGCGGGTCGAGCAGCATCGGCGCGGCACTCGGATCATCGCCCGACAGCGCCCCCGGCCCGGCCGAGGCTTCGACATCCAGCCGCCGAATCGTCGTCATGCGCGGCGTCGCCGGTCCGCCTAACTCGGCCCCGTCCACCCGGAAATAGGCCGCCAACAACGCCCGGTCGCGCTCGGCCAGCACGCGCGGGGTGCCGCGCTTCACATATTGCTGCAGGTAGGCGTCGTTGCGCCGCAGCATCCGCGACAGCGCGGCATAGCCGACCCCGTCGGCATCGATCAGCGCCTGTAATCGCGCGCGAGGATCGCTCCCGTCCATATCCGACACGATAGCAATAGGAAATTTCCTAGACAAGTTGGAAAATGGAACAGATCAAGAACAATAGAGCGAATCGAAGGAGCGAAGGGCATGTCGGTGTTGGTGAAGATCGATCGCTATCTAAAGGCCACCGCAATGCCGCGGACCAAGTTCGGGCGTCTGGCAGTAAGCGATCCGCGGTTGGTCGACGATCTGCGGCGCGGGCGCGAGCCGGGGCCGCGCATGGTGCGGCGGATCGAGGCGTTCCTCGCCGCGCACGTTGCCGCGCCGCCGGAGCAACGGCCATGAGCCGCGGACCCGATGCCGGAACGCTGGTCCGCCGCGCGATCGAGCGCGATGCGCGCCGGGCCGGGTGCGCGGTCACGCTCTTGCTGGCCGAATCCTCGCGCTGGGCAAGCGCCACCTTTATCGGTGCCCGTCACCGCCTCGCGCTCGACAGCCCCGACGACGATGCCTTCGCGCACTGGCTCGCGGGCCTCCCCGAAGCGGACTTGCCGATTCGCGGGCATCTCGTCGCTGATCTCGCGATCGTATCGGTCATCCGCGCCGCCGGACGCGCCACCGCGCACGTGGAGGCACTGACCGTCGAGACCTGACAAACATCCCGACGGTGCGACTCTATGTGAGTTTAGCGCCCGCACCACCCGCCGATGATGTGACTCATGCGACTTTACGGATGGATTGTCCCCCGCGCCCGCCCCCGCTACGGCTATGCGATGTCCGATCCGCGCATCATTGCCGTGACCCTCGACGAGCGTACCATCCTGTGGCGCTCGGCCGATATCGAGCAAGAGCGCCGGATCGCGATTTTCGATCTGATCGAGGGTAATCAATTCGCGCCGCAAAAGGCGTATCCTGATGGCTATACCGGGCCGTACAAGATCGAGCTCGCGGTCGAGGAAGGGCGGCTCGGCATCGCGATCCACCGCGAGGATGATACGCACCTCGAAACCTATGTGCTTGGAATGGGGCGTTTTCGCCGCCCGATCAAAGACTATTTCGCGATCTGCGACAGCTATTACCAGGCGATTCGAAATGCGACACCCGACCATATCGAGACGGTGGACATGGCGCGACGCGGCATCCACAACGAAGCGGCGGCGCTGTTGCAGGAGCGGCTGGAGGGCAAGATCGAGATCGATTTCGACACCGCCCGCCGGTTGTTCACGCTGATCTGCGTGTTGCACATCAAAGCGTGATTTGGGTCGGAATGCGGGGGTCGAAGCGGTGAGTGTCCGCCTGTGGAACAGCCGGCTCGGCCTGGTGTTGGCGGTGATCGTAGCCGCCGCGCTGGCCGTCGTCGCGCTGATGACGCTGGTCCATGGCTGGCGTCCGTCGGACCGTTTTCCGTTCCAGGGCGTCGACGTATCCGACGCAAACGGCCCGGTCGATTGGTGGGCGGTGCACAAGGGCGGTGCGGATTTCGCGTATGTCCGCGCGACCAGCGGGGCCAACATCCGCGATCCGCGGTTCGAGGCGAATTGGGCCGGAGTGTATGAAACCGGCATGCGCCGCGGTGCGATCCACAGCTACTCGCTCTGCAAGCTTGCTGCCGACCAGGCCAATAACTTCAACACCACCGTACCGCGCACGCCGGACGCCCTGCCCGCTGCGGTCGAGGTGGATTTCGCAATGGATTGCACCTCGCGCCCCGAACCGCGCGTCGTGCTCGATGAGCTCCGCCGCTATCTCACGATGGTCGAGGCGCATACCGGCAAGCCCGTGCTGCTCAAGGTCAGCAA
The DNA here is from genome assembly GCF_013374095.1 of Sphingomonas sp. HMP6. Lineage (NCBI taxonomy): Bacteria > Pseudomonadati > Pseudomonadota > Alphaproteobacteria > Sphingomonadales > Sphingomonadaceae > Sphingomonas > Sphingomonas sp. HMP6. Next base: position 1,530,040 of record NZ_AP022672.1, read on the forward strand.
GCCATTCGAGGCGGCGTACGGCGTGACGGCGGCGTTGCCGCGCCCGGTCTGGGCGGTGCAGGATTTCTTCCCGCCGGAATATCCGGCACGACCGTGGCGGATGTGGCAAGCGAGTGGCATCCGGCGAATCGACGGGATCGAAGGGCCGGTCCATTGGAATGTGGTGGCACCATGACTGAAGACGAAATCGGCCGGACCCTGATCACGGCGGCACGCGGCGCGGCGCTGAACGCCCACGCCCCCTATTCGCGCTTCGCGGTGGGTGCCGCGGTGCTGTTGGCCGACGGGCGGATCGTGACGGCGGCGAATTTCGAGAATGCCAGCTACGGCCTGTCGCTCTGCGCCGAGACGGTCGCGCTTGCCACCGTCAGCAGCGCAGGTGATTTGCGCAGCGTGGTCGCGATCGGGGTGATCGGCGGGGCGATGGACAATGCAGGGCGTCCGACCGGCACCGCCCCGGTCGGCCCGTGCGGGCGCTGCCGCCAGGTGATCAACGAAGCAGCGCAAATGGGCGGCCGCGACGTGACAGTCTATTGTGGCGCGGCTGAGGGCGATGCGATCGAACGCTACGCCCTGTCGGAATTGTTGCCGCACGCTTTCGGTCCGGCCGATCTGGGACTGGGCGCCATTCTGTAGGGGGGAAGACATGCGGGTATCGGCGGCATTTCTCGTGGCGGCACTCCTGCTCTCGCCCATCGCTGTCGGCGCGCAAGTCCGGCTCGCCACGCTCGATGCAGAGGTGCGTGCCGGCATGGCGGAGACGGGCGCGCAGGGCATTGCGCTCGCCCTGATCGATCGTGGCAAGATCGTCTCGGTCAGGACCTGGGGCGCGCGCAATGCCACGGGCGACCCGCTGACGTCGGATACCGTAATGTACGGTGCTTCGCTCACCAAGGCGGTGTTCGCCTATACCGTTCTTCAATTGGCTGCGGAAAAGCGCATCGACCTCGACGCCTCGATCGCCACCTATCTGAAGAAACCGCTGCCCGACTATGCCGACGCAGGAGAGCGCTACGCCGATTGGAGCGGGCTTAAGGGGGATGAGCGCTGGCGCAAACTGACCCCGCGCATCCTGCTGCAACACGGGGCCGGCTTCGCCAATTTCGGTTTTCTCGAACCCGACCGCAAGCTCCACATCCATTTCGAGCCCGGCAGCCGCTACGCATATTCGGGCGATGGGATGATCCTGCTGCAATTCGTGCTCGAACAGGGGCTTGGCCTCGACCTTGGCAAGGAAATGCAGACCCGCGTGTTCACGCCGTTCGGCATGAAGACGACGAGCATGGTCTGGCGGCCCGATTTCACGGCAAACCTGGCCGATGGCTGGACGACAGATGGCACGGTCGAGCCGCATGACGCGCGCAGCAAGGTGCGCGCGGCGGGATCGATGGACACGACGATCGCCGACTTCGCACGCTTCGCCGCCGCCTTCATGCGCTCACAAGGGTTGAGCAAGGCGCGTCGGGCCGAGATGCTGCGGCCGCACTTGGCGATCACAACCGCGAGCCAGTTCCCGACACTGCAGCCCGAGCTGCCACCAGCCGCGCGCGTCAAGGGCCTCGCTGCAGGACTCGGCGTCGTTACCTTCACCGGGCCGCAGGGCGCGGGATTCTACAAGGGCGGGCACAATGACTCGACCGGCAACATCTGGGTTTGTCTGGAACGCGGCGCGCGCTGCGTCGTCATCCTGTCGAATGATGTCCGGGCGGAGGCGATGTTTCCGGCGCTGGTGCGCCGCATCCTTGGCGAAACCGGTGCGCCCTGGCGTTGGGAATATGGCGATCAACCTTGGACGCGCCCCTGATGCGACCCTCCTGAACGTCCGTCGACCCCATCGCGCGGATCATCGATAAACTGCGCTTGCCCAATCGTCCCGCAACGGCAAAAAGCCGTAGCCAGAGGGAGCCCCATCAATGTCCATCCTGTCCGACCGCTGGATCCGCGAGCAGGCGCTCGCAACCGGCATGATCGAGCCGTTCGTCGATGGCCAGAAACGTGACGGCTGCATCAGCTACGGCCTGTCCTCCTACGGCTATGACGCGCGGGTCTCGGACGAGTTCAAGGTATTCACCAACATCGACAGCGTCATCGTCGATCCGAAGGACTTCGCCGCCAACAGCTTTGTCGACCGCAAGACCGACGTGTGCATCATCCCGCCGAACAGCTTCGCTTTGGCGCGTACGGTGGAATATTTCAGGGTGCCGCGCGACGTACTGGTCATTTGCCTCGGCAAATCGACCTATGCGCGGTGCGGGATCATCGTCAACGTGACCCCACTCGAGCCAGGCTGGGAGGGGCACGTCACGCTCGAATTCTCGAATACCACGCCGCTGCCCGCGAAAATCTACGCCAATGAGGGTGCCTGCCAGTTCCTGTTCCTGCAGGGCAATGAGCCGTGCGAGGTTAGCTATGCCGACCGGGCGGGGAAGTATATGGGCCAACGTGGCGTAACCTTGCCCCGGCTTTGACACACGGCAATCCGCCGCGCGACACGCGCGCGGCGTCGCTGCATCAGCGTGCGGTAAGCTGCGTCGTGTCCATGTTGCCAAGCGCAACCTTGGCCAGCGTATGCGCCGTGCGCGGCTCTGCGGCGTTGGCCAGGTCCATCAATTCATCGGGCCGCGCCAGCACCGCGCGATACAGCACACGCGCTTCGCTCGCCCGTCCGGTGTGGCGATAGACCGACGCCAGGTTCAGCAGCAGGTCCGGGTCGCCCGGGAAGATCTTGGCTTGCGCCTGGATGATCCGCTCTGCGGACGCGTAATCACCCTGCATGATCTGGACCGCGCCATTGCCTTCATCGGCCATAGCGGCGGTGGAGCCGAAAAGTGCGGCGGCGACGGCGATGCAGCCAAAGCGAGCGATTTTCATAAAGCCTCCAATCCTTCCGTGACGATACGGTTTCATATTTGTGACAGTGTTGTGTCACTTATATGAAAAGGAGGCAAGAGCCTTTGGATCAGGACTTCTCCTTAGCCCGGAGGAGCACCGCACAAACAAAAAGGGCGGCCCCGAAGGACCGCCCTGATCTGCAGATATGGGACGCTGACGATTAGAAATCGTTGCGGAACTGCTCGTTGCCGATGAAGCCGAGCTTGGTCACTTCGGACCGCTTGATGATCGCCAGGACCTGATCGACCTTCTCATACCGCGCCGCGGGATCGGGCTGGAAGTGCAGCTCCGGTTCAGGGTTCAACGCCTTGGTCGCAACAAGATATTGCTGCAGCGTCGCACCGTCGGTCGGAGCACCATTCCACAGGACGACGCCGTCCGGCTGGATGACGATCTTGTTCTTTTGCGGGTCGATCGGCGGCTTCACCTGGTTCGGGTCATTGATCGGCAGATCGACCTTCACCGCGTGCGTCTGGATCGGGATGGTGATGATGAACATGATGAGGAGCACGAGCATGACGTCGATCAACGGCGTCGTGTTCATGTCCATCATTGGCTCGTCATCACCGCGACCGGTGCTGATTGCCATATCAATTACTCCTTGGTGCTAGCGCACGCATTACGATGGGGTACCGCCAACGGCAGGCGGCTGCGAAATGAAGCCGACTTTGGCGAAACCAGCCGATTGCATCGTGTAGATCGCGCCACCGATGCAGCGGTACGGCGTATCGACGTCACCACGGATGTGTGCCTCGGGCAGATCATCGGTGGTCAGCTTGTCCGCGCCGCCAGCCTTGTCGACGATTTCCTTGAGCTTGTCAGTCGAGCGCTTGAGGAGTTCCTCATGCGTCACGCGCGTCTCACCCCAGAAAACCAAGCAATTGCCGCCCTCATCCTTCGTAATCGAAAGCGAGACGTTCTCCGGCTTGGTTTCCGTCGGAATGTAGCGGACATCTGGCAGCTTCACCTTCACCGTCTGAACGATCGCAGGGATCGTAATCAGGAAGATGATGAGCATCACCAACATGACGTCCACCAGGGGCGTGGTGTTGATGTCGGACATTGGGGCGTCGTCGTCGCCGCCGCCTGCACTAATCGCCATGAAAGGCCATCCTATTCGTGTCGTTCATGCCGCCCGGTCGATCCGGACAACGAGGGAAGCAGGGTCGCCGGCTCGGCGACCCCGTTCATAGGCTGTTATACGCGCGTCTGCACACCACCGGCTTGGCCAGCGGTCGTCGTCGCGGGCTTTGCAACAGCGGGCTTGGCAGCAGCAGGCTTGCCGGCAACAACCGGACGAACTGCGCCGTCCGATGCGAGATAGCCGAGCACGTCGTTCGAGAAGGCGCTGAGGCGCTCCGAAATGCCCTTATTGCGGCGCTGCAGGAAGTTGTAGGCGAGCACTGCGGGAACCGCGACGACCAGACCGACTGCGGTCATGATCAGTGCTTCACCGACCGGGCCTGCAACCTTATCGAGCGAAGCATCGCCCGACTGTGCGATCTTGATCAGAGCGCGCAGAATGCCGACGACGGTACCAAACAGACCGATGAACGGTGCGGTTGCGCCGACGGTCGCGAGGAAGGCAAGACCGCCACCGAGCTGCGAGTTGATCGCGGCTTCCGACCGTGCGAGCGAGCCGTGGACCCAATCATGCGCTTCGACCGGATCGGTCAGACGCGAATGCTGCTCCTGCGCATAGATGCCGTCGTCGACGATCTGCTTGTAAGCGGAATTCTTCTCGAGCTTGGCAGCACCCTCCCGCAGCGAGTTTGCGGTCCAGAAGGTCGAGCGAACGCGCTGCCCCTGGTTGATGATCTTCTGCTGCTCGAACAGCTTCGTGAACAGGATGTACAGCGAACCGAACAGCATGATGCCGAGGATGCTGGCGGTGACGATCGTCAGCGCGCCACCCTGGGCGAGAGCGTTGAAAACGCCGAATTGGTCGGCGGCGCTGGCACCGGCGGCGAGGATTTGCGTGGACATCAGAGGTGGTTCCTTCTCGAAAAAATTGGGGCAGCCGACGGGCGTACCGCACAACTGGCATTAATTACTCGGGCAGACGCCAAACGACGTTACGGCCGGAAGACGATCGCATGGGCTTGCCCGATGCATCCTGGGCGGGCGTATATCGACCGCGGCGGGTAATGTTCGAACACGCTGCACGATCGAGCGACGAATTGCCGCTCGAAGCGACGACGACGCAATTTTCGACACGCCCGGCAGTGTTGATTTCCCATTTGATCCGCGACGTACCCTGGGCTTCGGCGCTAAGGGCGTCGGAGGGATAATCGTCCGTGGTAACCCACGCAGACGGGTCACCCTTTGCGCCTGCCGCCCGGCTGATAACAGGCGGAGCGGGAACAGGAACCGGGGCCGGCGCCGCAGCCAGCGGCTGGGGTGGAGACGGCGGCGGAATCTGGGTTTGGTTAAACACCGGCGGTGGTGGCGACTGCACCCGCACAATCGGCGGCGGCGACACAACCGGCGGAGTCTGCAACTGAGGCTGCTCCGGCGGCGGTGGCGGCGGCGTTTCCGGCGGCGGGGGTGGAGGCTCGACCACGTCGAACGTGTTAAGCTTTTCGGTCATCTTCTTCACGTAGGAGAAGGTCAAACCGTTGACGAATCCATAGCAGAGCACCGCAACGACGATCGAGACGATCACGATCGAGACGATGCGGCTGCCACCTGTATTGCGATCAGCGTAAGCCATTCAGAAACGAAACTCCTCTTTTCCGGCACGACGGCTCAAGGCCGATCCGTCACGTTCTATCGTAATCCGGCTTGTCACTTGGGCGACTTTATATCCTGGACAGGCCCAACCTCTATCGCGCTCAAAACCACGACGCAAACGCTTTGTCTCACGCAACAAACGTACAACCAGCGCGTGGCAGAATTATTTCTATATAAAAATTCCACGGACGAGTAACGCTTAGCAATGATCTACGTTCCTAAATCAGCGCTGGCGGCACTTCTCGCGGCCCTTCCCACAAGCGCCCTCTGTGGCCAGCAAACTGTTACAATACCACAACAATCTGCACTGCCTGCCCCGCCGTATGCGGACTATGCCGACCTCGTCGTGGCGGCACCTGTCGTCATCGACGCGACTGTCCGCAGCGAAATCCGGCTAAAACCGATCAACGCCCCCGATCTTCAGCCTGGTGAAGCGAGACTTTATATAGAGGCCGACGTGCTGGCGCTGATTCGCGCGCCTAATGCGGTTGCCACACGGGTTGGCTATACGATCGACGTTCCGCTCGACGCGCGCGGCCGTCCGCCCCGCTATCGCAAGTCCCGCGTTCTCCTCTTTGCGCGCAGCGTCGCTGGTACAGTCGGCCAGATGCAGCTCGTGCGCTCCGACGGGCAACGCGGCTGGACGCCGGGTGGCGACGTGCTCACCCGCCGAATCGTGCGCGAAACGCTCGCCCCCGATGCGCCGCAGACGATCACGGGAATCGGCAACGCTTTCCACACGCCCGGCAATATTCCGGGCGAGGGTGAAACCCAAATTTTCCTGTCGACTGCCGATGGCCGCCCGATCTCGCTCGGCATCGTCCGCCAGAACGGCCAGCCGCCGCGCTGGTGGGTCGCGCTTGGCGAAGTGGCGGGCGAAGGCAGTCCGCCGCCGCCGCGCGATACGTTGTTATGGTATCGGCTGGCCTGCACCCTGCCCCCGGCCCTGCCCGACGCCGTGGTGAAGTCGACCGGCCCCGACGCGGACATCGCGCGGGAGGATTATGCGCTGGTGGTGCAATCGCTGGGCGCCTGTGATCGCGGCGAGCGGCAGTAGCGCCATCCCTTAACGCGGCGTGATGCGCACCGTCTGGCCGGTCGTCGATTCGGCGGTCGCCAGAAACCCGGCCGCCTCCGCCACGTCGGCAACCGTAGCATCCGGCGCAACAACAATTGCGGCGATCCGCACATCAGGCGCGAGATCGACCGCGAGCGGACCGACCGCCGCGAGCAACATCGCTCGGTCGATGGCGGGAACATCAGGCGTGATGATCAGCAGCAGCAACTCGGACTCGCCCGCCGCTGCACGCAGTCCCGCAAGATCCGCGGCGGCGCGCGGGAACGCCAAAGCCGCCCTGCCCGCCAGCACCGCCTCAAGCGCGTCCCTCAACGGCGGTTCCGCACCAGCGTGATGCCGATCGCTTCGCCGGCCTCGGCAATGGCGAGCTTGACGATCGTCAACTCGACCCGCGCCACGCGCTTGTCCTGCAGAAACAGCGTTTCGCAAATGTGATCGGCGACCGCTTCGACCAGCTTAAAATGCACGCCCACGGGCAGCGCGGTGGTCGCGGCATGTTTGAGGTCGAGGTAATTCTTCGATTCGCTGAGTGGCGTATCAGGCTCGAATCGCGCGGGCACGTCGAGATCGACCGTCAGCGAAATCCGCAGCGGCTGCGGCAGGTGCGTCTCCTCCGAATAGATGCCGGTCAGGACCAGCACTTCGAGGTCGTGTACGTTCAGCGTCAATCGGTCGTTCAAAGCGAGCCTTCCATCGGTATCGGCGCGCGCCATAGCAGATGTACCGGGAAGGGAAACCGTCACGCGGCAGAACTCGGTCGCGCCGCCGCCGCTTTATACCAGCGGTGGAGGTTTGCGTGGCCCTCGGGCACCGCCAGCTTGGCCGCTTTGGCGAAGTCTACCGTGATGAGCGCGGAGATGTCCGCGAAACTATAGGCATCGGTCGCGATCCACGCGCGCCCGGCCAAATGCCTGTCGAGCGCAGTGATGAAGGCATGCCACAGGATAGTGCCGCGCTCCGCCAGTTCGGGGATTTGCGGGACGGCGGGCCATTTGCCCGCGACTCCACGATCACGAAACGCCTCACGCTGGTTGCGCAGGACGTAGACGACCGAGGCATAGCCCTCCTGCTCGATCCGGCGGGTCCACGATTCGATCCGCGCAATGTCCAGCGCTGTCTCGCCGAACAGCGGAGACGGCGGTTGCAACGCCTCGAAATAGCGGCAAATTGCCGACGATTCGCAAATCACTTCGCCAGAATCGAGTTCGAGGGCGGGCACCGCGCCGCGCGGATTGATCCGCAAATAGGCGTCGCCGAGTTGCTCGTCGCTGCGCAGATCGACCATCACGCGCTCGATTTCGATCCCCTTTTCCGCCAGGTAGAGCCGCACCCGGCGCGGGCTCGGGGCCCAGACGGCGTCATAGAGTTTCATGGCGGCACCTCCATTCGGCTTGCGTTAACAGGCGTGCAGGCTAAAGCGCGCGGCCCGCGCGGTCTATGGGGCCGGCCAATCGCGGAAAAGGAAACGCCCGTGATCGAATTCGTGCCGATTGCCGATATCGCCCCGGATCTGGTGGAGCAGTTGCTCGACCGAGCCTTTGGTGCTGATCGACATTTGCGCACTGCGTATCAGATCCGGGCCGGCGTGGCGGCCATACCGGAGCTCAGCTTTGCGGCGATGGAGAGCGGCGCGCTGGTCGGCACGATCCAATGCTGGCCGATCCGCTTCGAGGGCGATGACGGAAATGATGTGCCGATGATCCAGCTCGGGCCGGTCGCGGTCGAGCCTGCCCGGCAACAAGGCGGCATCGGCCGCGCACTGACCGCTCATGCGCTCGATTCGGCCGAGGCGGCGGGGTTGGCCGAGGCCATCACCCTGATCGGTGATCCTGAATATTATGGGCGGTTCTTCGGCTTCGACGCGTCGCGCACCGCACAGTGGCGCATCCCCGGCCCAGTCGAGCGCCACCGCCTGCTCGCGCGTGGGCGCGCTGTGCCGGAAGGCGCAGGATTGCTGGGGCCACGAATTACGGTACTTGCCTGACTTTACCTCGCATGCCGCCTGCCCTACCGCGAGCGGATGCCGATGGAGCCGATCCCCGACCTTGCCGCTTTGTCGCTCGCCGACATCGCGCGCCTCGCCGAAGAGCGCAAACTGCCGCCGATCGAGCGCTGGAACCCCACGCATTGCGGCGATAGCGAAATGCGCATCGCGCGCGACGGGACTTGGTATCACCAGGGTTCGCCGATCGGGCGCGAGGCGATGGTGCGGCTATTTTCGACGATCCTGCGGCGCGAGGCCGATGGCACGTACGTTCTGGTCACCCCGGTCGAGAAGCTCGACATCGTGGTCGAGGATGCCCCGTTCGTCGCGGTCGAACTGAAGGCGAGCGGCACCGGGCAGGACGGCACGCTCACGTTCCGGCTCAACACCGGCGATCTCGTTACAGCGGATGCCGCGCACCCCTTGCGGTTCGAAGCAGGCGAGGACGGCCCGCGTCCCTATCTGCATGTGCGCGGCGGGCTCGACGCCGTGATCGCGCGAACGGTCTATTACGAACTGGCGCAGCGCGCGATCGATGGGGCCGACACGCCCCCGGGCGTGTGGAGCGCTGGACAATTCTTTGCGATCGAGCCGACCGCCACGGACGCTCCTGCGTGACGCTGGTCGATCGGCTACGGCATGCGCTCGACCTTGCGCATGAAGGGGACACGGTGTTGCTGACCGGCGATCATGCTGATCTCGACACGGTGGTCACCCCGCTGGCGCAGGCGGCGGTGCTGGTTGCAGTCACCGATCGCACGGAACCCGGCGTGATCCTCACGCGGCGTACCGATACACTGTCGCGCCATGCCGGTCAGGTAGCGTTTCCGGGCGGTCGGATCGATCCGGGCGATGCCAGCCCGTCCGCCGCCGCTTTGCGCGAGGCGGAGGAGGAAATCGACCTGCCGCGCGACCGCGTAACGCTGGTCGGCGAGGCCGATCGCTATCGCACGATCACCGGGTTCGAAGTGACGCCGGTGATCGGCGTCGTGCCGCCCGATCTGATCTTCACGCCCGCCGCCGCGGAAGTCGCCCAAGTCTTCGAAGTGCCGCTCGGCTTCCTGCTCGATTCGGGCAACCATGTCGAAGCGAGCCTGGAATGGCAGGGCCGCAACCGCCATTATTATGAGATCCTGTGGGACGAACACCGCATCTGGGGCGCGACCGCGGCGATGATCGTCAATCTCTCGCGACGGCTGCGATGGAGCACCTAACCCTGCCCGATGCCACGTGGCAGACGCGGCCGGGCCTGAGCGAACTTTGCGATGTACTGGGCGCGACGCATGGCCAGACGCGCTTCGTCGGCGGCGCGGTGCGCGATACGCTGCTTGGAATCGAAGTATCCGACGTCGATCTGGCAACGCGGCATTCCCCCGAAGAGGTGCTCGACCGTTTGCGTGGCGCGCGGATCAAGGCAGTGCCGACCGGCCTCGCCCACGGGACGATTACGGCGGTCCTCGCCGACGGCAAACCGGTCGAAATCACCACGCTGCGCAGCGACGTCGCGACAGACGGGCGCCACGCGACGGTCGCCTTCACCGACGATTGGCGCGAGGATGCGGCGCGGCGCGATTTCACGATCAACGCGCTGTATGCCGATCCCGTGACACGCGAGCTGTTCGATTATTTTGATGGGCGCGCGGATTTGGCGTCAGGCCGCGTGCGCTTCATCGGCGATCCGTTGCAGCGCATCGCCGAGGATCATTTGCGTATCCTGCGCTTCTTTCGTTTCCACGCGCGGTTCGGCGATGTGCCCGATGCCGCAGGACTGGAAGCCTGCGCTACCCGCGCGAACGATCTAATGGCCTTGTCGCGCGAGCGGATCGCTGCGGAATTGCTCAAATTGCTGGTCGCCCCCGGCGCAGTGGCGACGCTGATGCTCATGGTCGGGCGCGGTATTTTGCTGCCGGTACTGCCTGAAATCGTGCTCACCGGAGTAGAAGCGTTCGCGCGTGTCGCGGCAGGAGAGTTGGCGGCGGGTGTCGATCGCGACCCGATCCGCCGCCTCGCCGCTATCCTGCCACGCGATGCCAAGATCGGCGAGGATGTCGCGGCGCGGCTGAAGCTGTCTACGCTGCAGCGCAAGCGAATCGTCTCGGCCCTGCTCCCCGACGTGCCCGCGCCCCAAGAGCTCGTGTACCGTCTGGGCCGAGAGCGCGCGCTCGACCGCTGGCTGATCGCCCATCCCGCGGATGCGGAGCGTGCGCAGTTCATCCGCGATTGGACCGCCCCCGGTTTTCCGCTCGGTGGCGGCGCCATCGTCGCGCGCGGAGTCGACAAGGGACCGGATGTCGCGCGGTTGTTGAAGCTGGTCGAAGATCAATGGATCGCCGAAGGCTTTCCCGATGCCGATCGTACAAACCAAATCGCCGACGATGCGGTCGCTCAGTTCAAGCGTTCCACCACCATAGCATAGGCCGCTTCCGCTTCGAGCGGCCGCGCGTAGAGATAGCCTTGGCCGTAGGTGCAGCCGAGTGCCGCCAGCGTCTGCGCGAGTTCGTTGCTTTCGATACCCTCCCCCGTCGTCTGCATGCCGAGCGCTTGCGCCAGCGACAAAATGGCGCGAACGATGGCGATCTTGTCGCGGTCCGACAACATGCCCGTCACGAAGCTGCGGTCGATCTTGAGCACGTCAATTGGCAGTTTCTGCAGATAGGCGAGGTTCGAATAGCCAGTACCGAAATCGTCCATGGCAATCGTCGTGCCGAGGTCTTTCAGGGCGTGCATGATCCCGGCGATACGATCCGGATCGGAGACTAGCGCGCTCTCGGTCAATTCGAGCGTGAAGCGCGATCCATCGAGCCCGTTGACCGCCAGGGCCGATTGCACAACCGGTGCGATCACGTCGCGCTGAAGCTGAATGGCGGACAGATTGACCGCAAGCTTCGCCCCGCAATTGCCGCCCAGCCGCGCATCCCATTGCGCCAGCGTCGCGGCCGCCTCCTGGATTGCCCAGCGCCCGAGCGGCACGATCAGGCCCGATTCCTCCGCTACCGGTATGAAATCGTTAGGTGAATGTTCGGTGCCATCCTCGCCACGCCACCGCGCAAGGGATTCGAATGCAACGAGCTGGCCGGTGGAAAGATCGATGATCGGCTGATAGGTCAGCCGCATCTGCCCACGCTCGATCGCGCGACGCAGTGCGGTTTCCATGCCGAATTGTTCGCGTGCAAGGTCGAACGCCTGGGTCTGGTACGCCTCGGTCTTACCGGTGCCCTTGGAACGTTTGACCGCGAACTGGGCGTGCCGAATCAATTCTTCGCTGTCGTCGATCGCGGGTCCGCCAAAGGCGATGCCGATCGAACACGCAACGCGAATCTCGAAATCGGAAAGGCGGAACGGTGTCGCGAGCGCAGCCTGTAGGCGTCGTGCGACCTGGTCCGCATCGCCCACGCCGTCGTCCAGCGTCAGCAGGATGCCGAATTCATCGCCACCGGTGCGCGCGAGCACATCCTGCGAGCGCAACGCCCCCTTCAGCCGTCGTGCCACGGTGATGAGCAACTCGTCGCCCGTCATCGATCCAAGGCAGGCGTTGACGCGACTGAACCGGTCGAGATCGACCACCAGCACCGCATAGCACGCGCGCCGCTCTGGATCGGCCAGAAGGGTCTCAAGACGATCGCTGAACCCGGCGCGATTGGGCAGTCCGGTCAGGCTGTCGGTCAGCATCTCGCGGCGGAGATTGTGCTCGGTGCGCAGCTCGGCCGTCTGATCGATCAGCACCAGCATGCAGCGCTGCTCCGGATTGCGCGTCAGGCGGGCGAGTGTCGCCTGATAATAGCGGCATTCCACCGCATCGCCATACTCGACCTGAAATTCCGCGCGGAGCGAGTCGCCGTGGATGAAGGTGATGATCCGGGCTTCGATCTGCGAAACCAACGAGCGGCGGCGCTCACCGCCGCCCAGGCCTGCGATATCGTGCGCGCGGTTCGCCGTGAGGATAACGACCGCCGGTTTGGCGTCGGTGACGCTGCCGCTGTCCGCCAATGCGATCAGCGCGGCTGGGATCGGCAACAGATTGATTGCGCGCGATGCCATCATCACCGTCGCAGCCTGCGAATCATCGCCTGTCAGCGCGAACGCTGCAGTCGAGGAGGCCAAAGCAGGATGCGACTTGAGCGCCATTTCCCCTGCGTTACCCGCGATTCGTTAAGAACCCGCTCAACGCACAGGTTTCTCAGGGACTTGTGTCACCTGACACAGGTCCTAGCGATTTTGCGTCAGAAGCGATTGTCGCGGGGGAAGCCATTGGGCGGCATCCGCCCCGCAGCCCCGCGTGCGGCCCGCCACGGGCCGAGGTCTGTCTCGGTCCGGGTCCGCCCGCTGTCCCCCCCCATCGGCCAGCTTAGCCCTTGGGCAAAAACGAAGGTCGTCGCATCCGACAGGCCCCCATCGCGGAAACGCATCAGTTGCACGCCCTGCCCGCGTGACAATTCGGCCAGCTCGGCGAGCGGGAACACAAGCAAGCGCCGATTGTCGCCGATCGCCGCAACATAATCCGCCTCCGGATCGACCGGACGAACGATCTTGAGCCTCGCGCCGAGCTTTGGCGTAACGACGGTCTTACCCTTGCGGGTTTCGGCAAGAATATCGGCGCTGCGCACGAGAAAACCGCGCCCATCGCTCGCTGCGACGAGCAGTTTCTCGGCGATGCTCGCGCGGAAAATGCCGACGATACCGACATCGCCGTCGAGATCGATCATCAGCCGCACCGGCTCGCCAAACCCGCGCCCACCGGGCAATTTATCGGCACCCAGTGTGAAGAACCGCCCGTTTTCCGCCGCGATCACGATCTTGTCGGTGGTCTGCGCGGTAAAATCGAACAGCGCCGCGTCACCATCCTTGAACTTTAGTGCGGCAAGGCCGGCCGCATCGAGATGCCCCTTCATCGCTCGAATCCAGCCGCGTTGCGACAGGATCACGGTGATCGGCTCGCGCTCGATCATCGCGTCGAGCGGGATGTCGCGCGCCGGGGCCGCCTCCGCCACCGTCGTGCGCCGCTTGCCGAGTTTGGTTTCGGGGCCGTAGCGCTCGCGCAGCTTGGCGAAATCCTTCTTCAGCCGCGTCCGCTGCCGCGCATCGCTGCCGAGCAGGGCGTCGAGCCCGGCGCGTTCTGCCTCCAGTCCTTCGCGCTCCTTGCGCAACTCCATTTCCTCGAGCCGCCGCAAGCTGCGCAGCCGCATGTTGAGAATCGCCTCAGCCTGGCGGTCGTTGAGCTCGAACTCGGCGATCATCACCGGCTTGGGTTCATCCTCGGTACGAATGATCTCGATCACGCGGTCGAGATTGAGATAGGCGACGATATACCCGTCGAGCAGCTCGATCCGGTCGGCGATCTTGGACAGCCGATGCGCGGTGCGCCGCTGCAGCACGATGAACTGGTGCGCGATCCATTCCTGCAACGCTTGCCGCAAGCTCATCACGCGCGGCGTGCGCGTCGCATCCAGAACGTTGAGGTTGAGGCTGAAGCGCACTTCCAGATCGGTCATCCGAAACAGGCTTTCCATCAGCATGTCGGCATCGACCGTGCGGCTGCGCGGTTCGATCACGATGCGGATCTCGCTGTCCGATTCGTCGCGAATGTCGGCCAGGATCGGCAGTTTCTTGTCGTTGACGAGTGCCGCGATCTGCTCGATCAATTTGCCCTTCTGGATGCCGTACGGAATTTCCGTGACGATCGCATTCCAGGTGCCCCGGCCCAAATCCTCGACATGCCAGCGCGCGCGTAAGCGGAAACCGCCACGCCCGGTGGCGTAGGCCTCGGCAATCGCCGCCGGACTATCGACGACGAGGCCGCCGGTCGGGAAATCCGGGCCCTTGATATGCTCGAGCAGCGCCGCGTTGTCCGCCTCGGGCTGGTCGATCAGCATGATTGCCGCATCGAACAGTTCGGCGGCATTGTGCGGCGGGATATTCGTGGCCATGCCGACCGCGATTCCCGCCGCACCATTTGCTAGCAGGTTGGGGAAGGCTCCGGGGAAGAGCTCGGGTTCCTGCTCTTCATTATTATAGGTCGGTTTGAAGCCGACGGCGTCTTCGTCGAGCCCGGCCATCAAATCCATTGCGACTTGCGTCAGACGCGCCTCGGTATAGCGGAAGGCGGCGGCGTTATCGCCGTCGATATTGCCGAAATTGCCTTGGCCCTCAACGAGCGGGTAGCGCACCGAGAAATCCTGCGCGAGCCGGACCATCGCGTCATAGACCGAGCTGTCGCCATGCGGATGATATTTACCGATCACTTCGCCGACGACGCGCGCCGATTTCTTGTACGGCGTGCTCGGGTCCATCCGCAGCTGCCGCATCGCCCAAAGCAAGCGGCGATGCACCGGCTTCATCCCGTCGCGCACATCGGGCAGCGACCGCGCCGTGATCGTCGACAGCGCATAGACCAAGTAGCGGTCGCTGAGCGCGCTATCGAACGGGGCATCGACAATGGCTTGGAACGGATCGGTCAGGTCGGTCGGCATGGCATTCGGGTAGCAGGCCGCGGGCAGCCGCGTCTATCCTTCCGCTTAGGCAACATCCGAATCGCGCCGCGCGCCGAGCGGCCGCGGCGGGGCGTTGCGCGCGACCTCTTCTAGCAACCAGTCGCGAAACTGCCGGACCTTGGCGACAGTGCGCCGCCGTTCAGGATACACCAGCCAGCACCAGCTTCCCCGTTCGGACACCTGATCGAACGGCCGCACCAGCCGCCCTTGCGCGACGTCGTGATGCCACAGGAACGGGGTCAGCAACGCAATCCCCTGCCCCGCCATCGCGGCATGGCCTTCATTCGCTTCGGTATCGAGCCGGATCCCGGCGCGCGGTGCCTGTGCCGGGGCGGGCACGCCGGCCTGTTCGAACCAGATGCTCCAGCGCCGCTTCTGCCGATCGATCAACGGCAAATCGATCAAGTCGCGCGGTGTCAACGGGCCGTGCTGCGCCAGGAAACCCGGGCTGCACATCGGGGTAAAATCCATCGGAAATAACCGGTGCGCAACCAGATCGGGCCATCCACCCGCCCCCGAACGGATTGCGACATCGACCTCCTCCGACGCGAACGAGACCACCGCATCCGACGTCGTCAGCCGCACCGCCATCGCCGGATGCTCCATCTGAAATCCGCCCAACCGCCACGCCAGCCAGCTATTGGCGACGCTGTTAAAGGTAGAGATCGTCAGCACTGCGGCATCATCGGCCCGAACCGACCCGAACGCGGCATCAATCGCATCGAACGCGCGGGTGATATGCGGTGCCGCGCGGCTACCCGCTTCGGTCAACACAATGCCCCGCCCAGCGCGCATGAACAGCGGCGCGCCGAGTCGCTCCTCCAGCAGCTTCATCTGATAGCTAACCGCCGCCTGCGTCATCCCCAACTCTTCGGCGGCGCGCGTGAAATTACCGTGGCGCGCAGCGGCTTCAAACACGCGAACGGCGGCAAGGGGCGGAAGGTTGCGCACGCGCTCTTATAAGCAAGGCTTGTATATCATGCAAAACGATTTGTTGGCGTAACGACTTTGCCGGGCGCATTGGGGCGGCGGCGCCAAACACTCCTCGATTGCAAGGATATGCCTCATGTCGAAGTTGCTCTTCACCCTCGCCGCATTGTCAGTGTCCGCGCCGCTGGCTGCGTCCGAGCGCGATATCCCGCGGACCGCCCGGATCCATTATGCCGACCTAGATTTGACCCGATACGCCG
The DNA here is from genome assembly GCF_013374095.1 of Sphingomonas sp. HMP6. Classification (NCBI taxonomy): domain Bacteria; kingdom Pseudomonadati; phylum Pseudomonadota; class Alphaproteobacteria; order Sphingomonadales; family Sphingomonadaceae; genus Sphingomonas; species Sphingomonas sp. HMP6. The sequence continues at coordinate 1,546,405 of NZ_AP022672.1, forward strand.
GGAAGGAGGAACTCGACCGGCGCATCAAGGTAGCGTTGCGCGCGCTATGCGCAGAGGACCAGCAACTCGGCCTCTTCACGCGGCTGCAGGAAATCCGCTGCCTGCGCGCCGCAACCGCGCAAGTGTCGGTACAGCGCGCGCAGGTCCTCGCAAACGCCGCTGCACGCCCGGCTTCGCGCGATACCGCGCTAGCCTCGCCGACCCATAAACCGATAAGCAGCGCTGATTAATCGAAAAGCGTAGCTTGTCATTGTAGATCAGCATTTGGGCCAGCGGCGTCGATCGACTATGCAAGTGCGATGTTTCGTTCCATCTCGTTTCGCTATGTCTCGATCGCGCTGCTGGCCTTGTCTGTCGGCATGACCGCCCCCTCGACCGCCGCTCCGGCCAGCTTCACCCCGCTGAAGTGGCCCGATCTGACCAAGCGCCCGCAACCCAAGCCCGACGCCACCATCTCCTACGGTGACGACACCCTGGAGAAGGCCGATGTCTGGCTGCCGACCGGCCCCGGTCAGCACCCGGTCGTGCTGATGGTGCATGGCGGCTGCTGGACGACCAGCATCGCCGATCGCAGCCTGATGAACTGGATCGCCGACGATCTGCGCAAGAGCGGAATAGCGGTGTGGAACATAGAGTATCGCGGCGTTGACCGGCCCGGCGGCGGCTATCCCGGCACGTTCCGCGATGCTGGCACCGCGGCGGATGCGCTGCGCAAGCACGCGACCGAGTTTCATCTCGACACGAAGCGTATCGTCGCCGTCGGCCACTCTGCGGGCGGGCATCTCGCCTTGTGGCTGGCCGCGCGCCCACGAATCGCGCGCAGCAGCCCGCTCTACACCGCGCAGCCACTGAAGATCGCACGCGTGATCAGCCTCGGCGGCCTTCCCGATCTCGAAGCGACCGCCGCCAGCCCAGATAATGGCTGCGGCGTCGATGTGGTGGCGCAGCTCGTCGGCAAGCCCGGCAGCCGCACCGATGTCTACTCCGACACCTCGGTCCCGCGGCTGCTGCCGCTGAAAGTCCCACAGGATCTGGTCAACGGGCGCGAAGACAAGATCATCCCGCTGCGGCTCGGCACAGGCTATGAAGCGCAAGCCAAGGCCAAGGGCGACCGCGTCGCGCTGCACGTGATCGAGCGTACCGGCCACGTCGAACTGATCGCGCCGGAAAGCGCTGCGTGGGCCGCGACCAAACAGCTCATCCAGACCGCGTTGGCCGGGCGATGACCGTCCCCCCTCCGTTCGCCCTGAGCCTGTCGAAGGGCAGCGTGCCGCACGCCCCGTCGTCTCAAGCGGAGAGCAGCCCTTCGACAGGCTCAGGGCGAACGGTCGTGTGGAGCGTCCGATGACCCGCGATGAAGCCCGCGCCCGCGACGCCGCCGATCCTTTGCGCCCATACCGCGACCGCTTCCTCCTGCCCGAGGGCGTGATCTACCTCGACGGCAATTCGCTCGGCCCCCTGCCCCGCACCACCGCACCCGCGCTCGCCGACATCGCCCAGCGGCAGTGGGGCGAACGGCTGATCCGAAGCTGGAACGAAGGCTGGATCGACGCGCCGCAACGCATCGGCGGCAAGATCGCGCGCCTGATCGGTGCGCACGCCGACGAAGTGATCGTAGCCGATTCGACCTCGGTCAATCTGTTCAAGCTGCTGGTCGCCGCGCTCCGCCACAATCCCACACGCCACACGATCGTCAGCGAGACCGGCAATTTCCCGACCGACCTGCACATTGCGGAGGGTGCGATCGGCTGCGTCCCCGGCGCGCGGCTGAACGCGGTGGGGCGCGGCGATCTTGCCGACGCAATCGACCAAAACACGGCGGTTACGCTGCTGACGCACGTCCATTACAAGACCGGCGAGCGCTACGACATGGGCGTCTGGACCGCTCGTGCACACGAGGCCGGAGCACTCGCACTATGGGATTTGAGCCATAGCGTCGGCGCTATCGCGGTCGATCTGAACGGTGCGGGGGCCGATCTCGCGGTCGGCTGCGGCTATAAATATCTCAACGGCGGCCCCGGCGCGCCCGCCTTCCTGTTCGTCTCGCGCGCGCTCCAGGATCGGCTCGCCAGCCCGCTGTCGGGCTGGATGGGCCACGCCGCCCCCTTCGAATTTGCCGATGCCTATGCCCCAGCACCCGGCATGACGCGCTGGCTCGCCGGGACCCCGCCGATGCTGGCGATGAGCGGGCTGGAGGCCGGGGTCGACCTGTGGCTTGACGTCGACCGCGCGCAGGTGGCGACGAAGAGCGCGGCACTGTTCGACCTGTTCGCCGCAATCGGCGCGGGGCTAGGTCTCGAATGCGTCTCCCCGGCCAATCCGGAGCAGCGCGGCAGCCATATCTCCTTCCGCCACCCGGAGGCTTACGCGCTGTGCCAGGCGCTGATCGCGCGCGGCGTCATCGGCGATTTCCGCGATCCCGACATCCTCCGCTTCGGCCTCACGCCGCTGTATCTTGGCTTCGAAGACGTGTGGCGCGCTGGCGAAATCCTCGGCGAGATTCTGGCGAACGAGGCCTATGCCGACCCCGTTTTCTCAGAAAGACAAGCCGTTACCTAGGGCATTGCCGCTTGGCCGAATACTACATCCACGAGATAGCGTATTCCATCGGGAGAGTATGATGCGGTATCCACTGCGAACTTCGCTTCTTCTTTGCCTGTCACTGGTGGCGTGCAGCAAATCATCCAGCGATGGAGGTGATGCCTCGCACTACGCGCCTTCCGCTCGCGTAGAAAAGCTCGATACGTTCGATGTTGTCGAGGCCGGAGCCGCCAATGCCGCGCCGTTGCAAAGTCCCCAGATCGCTTACAGCTACGAACTTTCGTATCTGCTTGCCGACGCGCAACTGGCCGACGTCCAGGCGAAGCAAGTCGCTTTATGCACCGACCTCGGTCCGGCGAAGTGCCAGGTGGCAAAGACTTCGATCAGCAACGCTGGACGCGGTGCGGGCGCGAGCGGTGAAACCAAATTGCTTGTAGATGCCCGGATCGCAATCGTGTTCCAGAAGCAGCTCGACAAAGTGGTCACCGCAGTTGGCGGCCAACTCTCAGACCGCAGCACCACGGCCGAGGATATCACTAAACAAGTGATCGACACCGACGCGCGCGTCCGCGCCAAACAGATCCTCGCCGACAGATTGACGAAGCTCATCGCGGAATCGAACGGAAAGGTCTCCGATCTGGTCGCAGCCGAACAAGCCTTCGCCACGACGCAGGAGGAACTCGACGCCGCTCGCTCGCTTCAGGCGAGCCTGCTTCAGCGTGTCGCTATGTCGGACATCACAATCGGATACGCGACACGCGAATCAAACAGCATGTGGGCGCCGGTGCGCCGCAGCCTTGGCGCGGTGGGGGATTCGTTAGGCGGCAGCATCGCGGCGCTGGTGACGTTCGTCGTCGTCGCCCTGCCGTGGGTCGTGATGCTGTCGCTCCTGGCCTGGGTTCTGCGGCGAATTGGCTGGCGCTGGCCGTTCCGCCGCCGCTTGCGCGGTATGGCGCGCGACGAGGCCCCAAGCTGATTGCACCCCCCTCCCGCTTTCGATATAGCCCAATACTTAGCGCCCCGGCCCGCGTTTTCCCCGCGTTGCCGGGGCCACTCTTTTTTCAAGGGTAGCTGCACACATGGCACGTCGCCGCCAGATTTACGAAGGCAAGGCCAAGATCCTCTATGAGGGTCCGGAGCCGGGCACGCTGATCCAGTATTTCAAGGATGACGCGACCGCCTTCAACGCCCAGAAAAAGGGCACGATCAGCGGCAAGGGCGTGCTCAACAACCGGATTTCCGAGCATATCTTCACGTTGCTCGGCCTCATCGGCGTGCCGACGCACTTCATCCGCCGCCTCAACATGCGCGAACAGTTGATCCGCCAGGTCGAGATCATCCCGATCGAGGTTGTCGTCCGCAACGTCGCTGCCGGATCGATTTCAACACGACTCGGCATCGAGGAAGGCACGCAACTGCCGCGCACGATCATCGAGTATTACTATAAGGACGACGCGCTCGGCGATCCGATGATCACCGACGAACATATCGCCGCATTCGGCTGGGCGGGGCAGGAGGAGATGCACGACATCGCCGACCTCGCCATTCGCGTGAACGATTTCCTGTGCGGCCTGTTCGCCGGGATCGGCATCCGCCTGATCGACTTCAAGCTCGAATTCGGGCGCGTGTGGGACAATGATTATCCGCGCATCATCCTGGCCGACGAGATCAGCCCCGATGGCTGCCGCCTGTGGGACATGCAGACCAACGAGAAGCTCGACAAGGACCGCTTCCGCCGCGATCTCGGCGGCGAAGTGGAGGCCTATCAGGAAGTCGCGCGCCGCCTGGGGCTGCTTCCCGAGGGCGCCGATGGTGCGGTGCTCGATCTCGAAAAGCATCGACTGAGCAAGGGCAAGTAACCCTCCCCCGCCGTCCGCACCACGCGGGCGGCGGCGGCGGCGGTCAGCCTTTGACCTTGAACCCGCAGATGATGCCGAAGATGAAGCAACTGAACAGCGCGAGCTGGACGTGTCCGCCGCTGTTGCTCCAGCCAAAATAGTCGCCACCAAAGGCGAACAGCGCGATGAACATCACCATTGCCAGTCCGGCCATCGCTATATCCTTTTGAATGCCGCCGGCCCCGCGCGCGGTGGACATGCGAGCGTCTCGCGTCCGCGTAAATTTTGTATGAAGCTTGCGACAGACCGCGCGGACCGCCATAGGCAGCCGCAATCGCCAGCAGCCAGGATACGCCCATGAAGCTCCGCATTTTCGTCACGCTGAAACCCGGCGTGCTCGATCCGCAGGGCCGCGCAATCCACAAGGCGCTGGGCGGCCTGGGCTTTGTTGGCGTGAACGACGTTCGTGCGGGCAAGCTGATCGAACTCGATGTGGCCGATGAGACGGGCGACGAGCAGATCGACGAGATGTGCCGCAAGCTGCTCGCCAATACCGTGATCGAGAATTACCGGGTGGAAAGAGCGTGAAGACCGCGGTCATCGTTTTTCCCGGCTCGAATTGCGACCGCGACATTGCGGTGGCGCTTCGCGACGTGAGCGGCACCGCGCCGACGATGGTGTGGCACGCCGATACTGAACTGCCCGACGGCGTCGGCCTGATCGCGCTGCCCGGCGGGTTTTCCTATGGCGATTATCTGCGCTCGGGCGCGATCGGCGCGCGTTCGCCGATCATGGCGGCGGTGACCGCAGCGGCCGAGCGTGGCGTGCCCGTGCTGGGCATTTGCAACGGCTTCCAAGTGCTGACCGAGGCCGGGCTGCTGCCCGGCGCGCTGATGCGCAATGCCGGGCTCGATTTCGTCTGTCGCGAAGTCCCGCTGACGGTGGAGAATGCACAGAGCGCCTTTACCAGCCGCTATGCCGCGGGCGAACGCATCGTCATTCCGGTCGCGCACCACGACGGCAATTACAACGCCGACGAAGCCACGCTCGACCGGCTCGAAGGCGAAGGGCGCGTGGCGTTTCGCTACGCCGATTCGGTCAACGGCTCCGCCCGCAACATCGCGGGAATCCTCAACGCGAGCGGCAACGTCCTCGGCCTAATGCCCCACCCCGAACGCCGGATCGACACCGCAGCGCACGGTGGCAATGACGGGCGACGGATGTTCGAGGGATTGTTTGAGCTGGTGGCCGCTTAAACCCGCGCCTTGAACGGCGAGAAATCGGTTCCCCGGTCGAACACGTCGACGCCCTCGCGCTGCTTCAGGAAACTGACCACGGCATAGGTAACAGGGGTTAGCAGCACCTCCCACGACACTTTCAGCACGAACTGGCTCAGCATCACCGGGCCGATCTGCGCAGCAGGCCAATCGGTCATGCCGTAAAAGGCGAGCGGGTAGAAAATCAGGCTGTCGAATCCCTGCGCCACCACCGTGCTGCCGACGGTGCGCGTCCACAACATCCGGCCGTTGGTCAGGATTTTCAGCTTGGCGAGCACGAAACTGTTGGCGAATTCGCCGACCCAGAAGGCGGTGATGGAGGCAAGGATGATGCGCAGCCCGGTCGCCGCCTCGGGGCTTACGAAGATCGATTTGCCGAAGACATATTCGTACGACGCTTGCCCGGTCCACCCCGACGCGGGCGGCAGCGCCACGACGACTTGCTGCATGAACGCCATGAAGATCAGCCCGGCAAACCCCGCCCAGACGCACCTGCGCGCGCGGGCATAGCCATAAACCTCAGTTAGAATGTCGCCGATCAGATAGCTGAGCGGAAAGAACAGGATCCCCGCCCCGAACGGCCATTCGCCGATGAACGGCAAATCGACGACCGCGGGCTTCCCCGCCCCGATCACGTTGGAAAGCAGCAAGATGACCACGAACGCCACCATCACGAAATCGAAATAGCGAAATTCCCGGCCCGCGGTTTCGCGCGCGTCGATCGTCTGCAAGCCGTCCATGCTGCCCCTATGTCCCTACCCGGGCAACGTTATGAAGCTGGTTTCGCCGCTCCGCAATCCGCGCTAAAGGCCGTATTGGTGTGCGCCCGTAGCTCAGTTGGATAGAGCAAGGAGCTTCTACCTCCTCGGTCGGGGGTTCGACTCCCTCCGGGCGCACCAATTTTCACAACAACCGCCCGATCAGGCGACGGTCACACCCTTCCAGAACGCAAAGCGGTCCTTGATCTCGGTAGCCTTGGGCTTGGGGTCGGGATAGTACCAGGCGGCATCGGGGTTGCGTTTACCATCGACAACGACGGTCTTGTAGCTCGCCTCGCCCTTCCACGGGCAGTGCGAGTGCGTCGCGCTCGGCTCGAAATGCTCGGCGACGATGCTGTCGGCGGGGAAATAGTGATTGCCCTCGACCACCACGGTGTCGTCGGACTGGGCGATGACGGTGCCATTCCAGGTTGCTGTTGCCATGATCGTGTCTCCTAAGGGTTCAGGGCTGACAGATAGGTATCCGGCTTGAACCCCGCCAGCAGCACGTCGCCCGATTCGAGCACGGGCCGTTTGATCGTCGAGGGGTTGGCGAGCATGATCGCAATGGCCTTTTCGGCGTCGAGATCGGCCTTGTCGGCATCGGCCAGCGCGCGAAACGTCGTGCCAGCGCGGTTGAGCAGCACCTCCCACCCGAGCCGATCGACCCAGCGGCGCAAGGCGACCGCATCGACCCCGGCCTTTTTGTAATCGTGAAAGGCATAGTCGATCCCCTGCGCGGAGAGCCAGGTCCGCGCCTTTTTCACCGTGTCGCAATTGGGGATGCCGTACAGATGTGTCGCCATTGCAGTCCTCATCGTGCCATTACGGGTACGATCACCCGAATTTGTCCGCGCGCCGCCGCCCCACCATCAGGCCCCGCTCCAACCGCGCGCACAACGCCGCATAATAGTCGCTCAGGAATTCGCGGTCGTCAGGGTCATCGGCGAGCCCCGCCTTGCGCCGGATCGTGGCGGCAACGGTGGCGATCGCATCCTCGCGCCCGCTGCGCAGCACCTCTTCGAGCGTCTGCAGCTCGTACACGCCGTACAGGCCGAGCGCGGCTTCGCTGAACACCCGGCGTTCGCGCTCGATTGGGACGGCCAAATCCGACCCGAGTTCGCCGCGCACCGTCCGCACCACCCACGTGCCCGCCAGCAAATCGCCGATCCGCAACCGGTCGCGGTTGAACAGTGGGAAGAACAGGAAAATCCCGCTCCAGCACAGTGCAAAGATCGTGAGAAAACTGTCGGCCAGCCCTTGCGCCGATTGGGCAGCGAGGAAACTGAGCGGCAGGAACACCTCGATCTCGCGCATCGCGTTGCGCGTGATGACCGCGCCGCCGGTCAGCCGCGCCCCGTCGCGCGCGACCACGCGCAGGCCCATCACGCGCTTCCCCGGAGTCGCGCCGCGCCCGCCCATTTCGAACAGCGTGAACCAACCGTTGCGCAGCACGAAAAATCCGATCAGCCACAAGATTGCCAGCGACGTCTCCTTGCTCGCGACGAACAACAAGGCGATCACGATCGTCGCGATGATCAGCAGGATCAGCATTGCGAAGGCGTCAATCATGAAGGCCGCCGCGCGCACCCCTGCCCCGCCGAGTTCGATCTGTAGATCGACCCCCTCGGGCGTGACGAAGGTCCGCCGCAGCGACAGCGGACCCTTCGGCCGCTTGGCTTCGCGGTTACGCCTGAACCACGCCATTGCGGCTCCTCGGCAAATAGAAATAGAGCAGCCACGCCACCAGCATCGTCAGCCCGATGCCATAGCGGCTGAGATCGTCGAGCACGATTTGCCGCCCGATTCCCTCAAGCAAGCCGGCGATCGCCAGCATCACCACCGCACCGCCCATCGCGGTTGCACCGGTCCGCCCCGCCTGCACCGCTGAATCGCTGCGGGACTGGCGACCCGGGAACGCGATCGCCGTGCCGATCCGGAATCCCGCCGCGCCGGCGATAATGATCGCGAACAATTCGGTCGTGCCGTGGATCATGATCCAACCGGTGAAATTATAGCCAAGCCCCTTGGGCACGAACACCGCCATGAACGCGCCGAGCATCAGCCCGTTATACACGATCAGCAGGACCGTCGGCACCGCGAAGGCGAACCCCAGCGCGAAGGCGAAGATCGCGATCTGGGCGTTATGCGTGAACAGATAAGCGGCAAAGGTCGCGAGCATATCGCTATGCTTGCCGTACAGCGTCTGGCGCAGCGTCTCGGCCGAGGCTGAGGGATCGCGCCCCTGCGCAAGGCCATCGCCGACGATGCCGAAAAACCAGCTCGGATCGCCGCGCACCAAAACATAGCCGACGATTCCGGCAGCGACCGTGAGAAGAAACGACGCCAGCGTCTCCCGCCACAGCGCCTGCATCGCGGCGGGCCAGCCATGAACGAAGAAACGCCGCAATTGGCTGAGCGCCAAGGTCGGCACGCCGTACAGCTGGAAATAGGCGCGCGTGCAGAGCTGTTCGAGATAGACCACCAAGGACCGATCGAGCGATGTCTCGCGCGCCACCGACAGCGACGACAGGGCCGAGCGATACAAGAGCGGCAGGGCCAGCAAATCGTCATCGCCGAGCGCCTTGATCGAGCGCTTCTCGATCCGCGTGACGAGCCGTTCGAGCCGCTCCCACTCGGCCGCATGCGCCGCGCGGAAGCGGCTGGCGTTGACCAGCATTGGCTGAGCGGGGGGCTGAGCGGGGGGCTGAGCCGGGGAAAGCGCCGATGTCGCCATTACAGCAAATTCCTCCGCTTGAGATCGACATAGCCCTGCACCAGCCGCTCGCCGACGCGGTCATGCTCGCTTTCGATCACATGCACGCCAAGATGCTGCAACCGCGTCAACACCAGCCTGCGGTCGCGCAGCAGCGCGGCGGCGGTGACCGCGCGAGTCACATCCTCGGTGGTCGCAGGCATGGTATCCGCAATGCGCTCGACCTCTTCATCGCGCAGCACCACCACCAGCAACAGATGCGTGTTGACGATGCGGGCGGCGGCGCGGACCATGAAATCGGCCGAGGTGAGATCGGTGAATTCGGTGAACAGGACGATCATCGAACGCCGCGTCAGCCGCGTCGCGAGCGTCGTCAGCGCGAAAGTGTAATTGGTTTCCTCCCCGCTATAATCGATCTGCGCGGCGAGGCGCTGCAAGCTGGCAAAGGCCGGGACGCCCGACACCAAACCGCTGGCGATGCGCGGGCGCGAATCGAAGGCGTGGAGCGCCACGCGGTCGCCGAGCTTGAGCGCGATCCACGCCGTCAGCAGCATCGCCGACACGGCACGATCAACGCGCGGCAGCCCCGCGACCGGTTCCGACATTTGCCGCCCGGCATCGACCGCGAAGACGATCTGGTTGTTGCGTTCGGTGCGGAACTCCTTGGCGTGGAGCTTCATGTGCCGTGCCGATTGTTTCCAATCGAGCGAACGCCGGTCCATGCCGGAGCGGAATTCAACGAGCGCATCGAAATCAGTGCCGTCGCCGCGATCGATCTGCGTCAGCAGGCCCTGCAGCGCATGGCGCTGGAAAATCTGCGCGCCGCGTTCATGCACCGCGCGGATATCGGGCAGGATCGGCAGCGCGGCGTCGGTCGTGATCGTGCGCTGGTGCCACGCCAGCCCAAGGCTCCCGCGCCAGCGCAGCCACAGCGTCTCGATCCGCGCCGTCCCGCGCCGCAGCGTCGTCACGGGCAGCAACACCGCTCCGCGCCCGTCCGACAGGCCGACCCAGGCGCGACCGTCATTCTCGACGTCGAGTAACGGACTCGCACCGATCGCCACTTCGGCGCTGGCGGGCGGACGCACACCTTCGATTACGACGCTCAAGGTCGCGTCGATCGTCGCACCGACAGCGGCACTCGAAGGCAGCGCCAGCTTCACCGTACCCGCGCGCATTGCGCTCAAAGCGTCGAACAGCGTCAACGCGAGCACCGCGACCGGCCAGGCGAGGCCGACGAACCAGCGATCGGGCAGCGCCACGGCCACCAGCAAGGCAACCGGCGCCCCCGCCGCCGCCGCCAGCACCGCCGTGCGCGTGGGGTAGATCACGCGGCTGACCTCACCGCGGCGCTTCGATCGTTTCGATGATGCTGATCACCACATCCTCGATCGCGCGGCCGTCGATTTCGGCGGCGGGCGACAGGATCAGGCGGTGGCGCAGCAAGGCGGGGGCAAGCGCCTTCACGTCGTCGGGAATCACGAAATCGCGCCCGTCGAGCGCCGCGCGCGCGCGCGCCGCCCCCGCCAGCATTGCCCCCGCACGTGGGCTCGCACCGCTTTCCAGATCGGCGACATCGCGCGTGCCGCGGATCAGCGCGGCGATATAGTCGATCACTTCGTCGACCAGCCGAACTTGGGCGACCGCTGCAATCGCCTCACCGATCACGCTCGCATTGGCGATGACCTCGACGCCCCAATCCTCCGGTGCCATCGCATTGCCGTGCGACCCGTGCGCGGCGATGATGCGGCGTTCCTCGGCGGCGCTTGGATAATCGACCGTCTGTTTAAACAGGAAGCGGTCGAGCTGCGCCTCGGGCAGCGGATAGACGCCCTGTTGCTCGATCGGGTTCTGCGTCGCCACCACCATGAAGCGGTCGCCGAGCGCGAGGCTTTCGCCGTCGATCGTCACGGTGCGCTCCTGCATCGCCTCCAGCAGCGCCGCTTGCGTCTTGGGCGGAGTGCGGTTGATTTCATCCGCCAGCAGCAGATCGGTGAAGATCGGCCCGCGTGTGAGCGTGAAGGTGCTGGTCTGGAAGTTGAACCAATTGGCGCCGATAATGTCGCCCGGCATCAGATCCGGCGTGAACTGGATCCGCCCGAAATCGAGCCCGATCACGCGAGCGAAACTGCGGGCGAGCAGCGTCTTGGCGGTGCCCGGCGGGCCCTCGAGCAACACATGCCCGCCGGCGAACAGCGCAACGAGCAGGATGTCGACCGTCGCCTCCTGCCCGACCACGGCCTTGCCGATCTCGGCGCGAATGTCCTCGGCGAGCGCCTTGACGTCTTCTACGGTCACCGTGACTTCTCCCATAACCATTGGTGCAGCGCTTGCGCCGCTTGCAGCATCGCGCGCGGATCGGTGGCGGCCCGCGCCTGTTCGGCCAGTTCGGTAAAGCGCGCCCGCCCGCCAAAACGGTCGAGATAGGCGTCATATGCCTGATCGCGCAGCCGCGACGGCACGCCGAACACACTCCCCGCCCGCTCGCGCACAAGATCCGCATACCGCGGCCCGAGCGCACCGTGCCGCCCGGCCTTGCGCACCAGCGCCGCCGTATTGTCGATCAGCGCAGTCTTCCCGAAAGCAATCGCCCGCGCGCGCCGCCGCGTCGCGCCGAAGCGCGCGGTCGCCTGTACCCCCGCCAGCAGCACGGCAATCGCAATCGCCAGCGTCATGGCGAGGAAAGGCGGATCGAAGGCCAGCTTCAACGGGCTGGGCGCATGACCAAGCCCGTTGAGCGTAACATCGAACCAAACCGCTTTCGCCCCCGTCGAATTGAGAAAATCAAGCAGTTCGAGGGCAGAGCGTGCCTGATCCGCATCGCGCATGCCGATGTTGGACAAGAGGTCGGGATCAGCCAGCACATAAAAGGGCTGCTCGCCAATCTGCCCGAGCACGACATGGCCTTTGTCGTCGGTGATCAGCGGTTTCAGATCGGTGCCCGAAATTGCCTGCACCGGCTTTGGCCCGCGAAAGCGCAGGCTTTGCGGCATCCACGTCAAAGATAGCAGCGGACGCCCGCCGCTCGCATAACGGCGGGTCTTCAACACGGTCTTCGGTGCCAGCACGCCGTCCGGTTCGGACGTGCTCTTCAGATCGACGAAACGCACCCAGCCGGGATGCGTCTGGTCTGCGACGGTCTCCCATTTCGGCAGGATGACCAGCGTCGGCTTGCCTTGGCGAACCTCGATCACCTTGCTCATGTCGGTCGCGGCGGCCTCGGGCGTCAGTACGACCAGATCCTCGGTATCGAGCTTGCGCGGGTCGCGGACGATTTCCGGGTTGCGCCCGGTCGCCTCAGCCAGACGCACGATGCCGCTATAGCCGATCGCCGCGTTCGACAGCGCGTGCGCGCCGCCGTTGCGGCCCGATCGCAAATCGGGCGCATAGGCCCCGAGCACGAGCATGCCGACGAACGTCAAGATGCCGACCGCGATCAGGATCGCAACGGTGCGGGTCGTGAAAGCGCCGCCGCCGCTTGCCCCGGCTGGCGCGCCGATCGCCCCCGCCGGGGCACCAATTGCGAGGTCGCTCATGCGCGCCACGTCCCCGGCAGCGCGAAATCGCTATAGGCTGCCCGCGCGCCGGTCCAATCGGTGGCATCGACCGGACGCCCACCGAACAGGCTGCGCTCGACCAGCCGCGCGATCCCGGCGAACAGGTCGCGCGCCGGCAGCGGGAGCGCGTCGGACGCGCTGAGTTCACGGCTGGTCAGCGCCGGGCGCACCAGCTTTGGCCGCCGCCGCGCAATGTCCTCGATCGAGCGGAACAGCAAATGATGCACCGCCTCGGCATAGCGCCCCGCCGCGGCCATCGCATCGGCCTCGCGCAGCCATTCCCGCACCGGCGCAGCGTCGGGCGCCCACGCTTGGTCTTCCTCTACCGCGACTACTGTCGCGCGAAACCGGAGCTTGCCCGGCAAGCGCCATTCGCCATGCCGAATGCGCTGATACACACCCCACGCAATCAGCGCGACGACCACCGCCAGCACGACCCACAGGAAAATGCGCGCGTAGGGCCAGTTCGGGAAAAAGCTGTCGATCCACGCAAAGAAGCGCCCGACCGGCTCGAACACCTGCCCCAGCCACTTCACGAAGGCTTTGAGCCACGCTGGTGGCTGCGGCGGCGGCGGCGCGCGCGACAGCGTGAACTGTACGCTGGGATCGGCCTTCAACACGGCATGGGCAGCGGAAAACCGGTCGGTGGCGGTCGCCACCTGCTGCGCTGTCCCCCCGCTCACCTGAAATTCCCCCGCAGCAGATATCGCTACCCGACTGAGATTAAACCAACTCCGCGCCCACGCAATCGCCAAAATGCGCTGGACAGCGGCAAACCGCACCGGCAGACCCCCGTATCAGGGACCGGGGGGACTATCATGGCCAGCAGTGCAGAGATGGCGGATCGCCGCATGTCGATCGGACGCGTATTCAGTCGCGCCTTCGGGACGATCGGCGCGCATCCGGCGCTGATGTTCGGGATATCGTTTCTGTTCGGCGCACTGCCCGGCGTGCTGCTGAACCTTCTCCTGCCAAGCAACCAGCGCACGCAGGTGGCCGAATTCAACGCGGCAAACATTGTGCTCTCACTCGCCGTCGGGATCGCGGCAATCGGCTTTTCAATCATCGCACAGGGCGCGTTGGTGCGCGTAACGGTGGCGCATAGCGATGGCGAACCCGTGGCATTCGGCGATGCGGCGCTGGCGGGCCTGCGCAAGATCGTTCCGCTATTCGTGCTTGTCTTGTTGATGGCCGTTGCAATTGGCTTCGCATCGCTGCTGCTGATCGTGCCGGGCATCATCCTCTACGTGATGTGGTCAGTCGCAGCACCCGTGCTGGTGGCAGAGAATAGCGGCATCTTCGGCGCAATGAGGCGGAGTGCGCAGCTCACCAAGGGCGCGCGCTGGAGCATTTTCGGACTCCAGCTCATCTTGTTGCTCGTGATGTACACGATCATCGCTGTTGCCGGCATCGTCGCGATCTTCGCGGCTGGCGGTATCCAGAACTTTGCCGCGGCGCAGACGGCCGGCCCGTCAGTGATCCCGATCCTCCTGTCGACCGTGTTCAACACGGTGTCGATCACCTTTGCCGCGGCGATCCAGACGGCACTCTATGTCGAGCTACGCGATTGGAAGGACGGCCCGGCAACGGCCGCACTGGGCGACATTTTCGGCTAAAGCACAGCGTCTTCACCCGCGGTTCAGCGGCCGTGCGCGAAAGCACTCGGTCCTGCGGCCGGTTGTTCCATCCCGGCCCTAATCCGGTCTAGAGGCCCCGAATGATTCGTCTCGCTCCCCGTTCGCGCAGCCGCGTATTCAAGCTTCTGTTCGCCACGCTACCCCTGTTCGCAGTGGCGGCGGGGCAATCGTCGGACGGTGTGCTCCACGTCGCGGTCGACAACGTGCGCGATCGCACCGGGCGCGTGCACGTCGATATCTGCACGCAAAAGCAGTTCCTGAAGGATTGCCCGATCGCCGCCGATGGCCCCGCACGGGTCGGACAATCGACCGTGACGCTGACCGGCCTCAAGCCCGGCCGCTATGCCGCGCAGGTGTTTTACGACCAGAACGGCAATGGCAAGGTCGATCGCGCACTGTTCGGCGTGCCCAAGGAGGGCGTCGGCTTCTCCAACGATGCCAAGATCCGGCTCGGCCCGCCGAAATGGGAAGAAGCGTTCTTCGACTATGACGGGCGCGAGCGCACGATCCGCTTGCGGCTGCGCTACTTTATCGGGCCGGACGCGCCGACGGCGACCACGGCCAAGTGATCGCCCGGACGCTCCAACAGCTCGTCGCGCTGGGCGTGCGGCGGCCCTTCGCGGTGCTGGCAGCGTGCCTTGCGCTGGTCGCGGGCGCGACGCTGTTCGCCGCCAGCCATTTCGCGATGACCACCGATACCGCCGCCTTGATCTCTCCGGAGATCGAGTGGCGCAAGAATGAGAAAGCGATCGAAACCGCTTTTCCGCAGCTTCGCGACGTGCTGCTGGTGGTGGTCGATGGCAAAACCCCAGAATTGGCCGAGGCTGCGACCGTAAAGCTCTCCGCCGCGCTCGCCGCCGACACCGCGCATTTCCGCAGTGTCCAGCGCCCGGATGGCGGTGCGTTCTTCGATCGTGAGGGCCTATTGTTCGGCTCGACCACAGGAGTCCGCGCCTCGACCAAGGCGCTGATCGACGCGCAGCCGCTGCTCGGCCCGCTGGCGAGCGACCCGTCGCTGCGCGGCGTCGCGAATGCCTTTGCGACGATGCTGACCGGGGTCGAGCGCGGCGAAATTCCGCTCTCGCGGATCGACCTCCCGATGCGCACGATGGCCGATGCGCTGGAGGCTTCGGCTCAGGGCAAACCCGCCTATTTCTCGTGGCAGGAGCTGTTCGCCGAACCCGGTGCCGGCGCCACCGCGCCGCGCCGCCGCCTGATCTTGGCGCAGCCCAAGCTCGATTACGGCGCATTGCAACCGGGTGAGGATGCGGTTGCCGCGATCACCGCGCAAGCCAAGGCGCTCGGCCTCGATGCCACCCACGGCATCACCGTGCGCACCACCGGCGAAGTCCCGCTCGCCGACGAGGAGTTCGCGACACTGGAGGAGAATATCGGCTTTGTCGGGCTGGTGATGGCGGCGGCGATGCTGGTGACATTGTGGTTCGCGACGCGATCGGCGAAGATCGTCGCGGCAATCGTGGTGACGATCATCGCGGGCCTCGTCGTGACGACCGCACTCGGGCTGGCGGCGGTCGGCGCGCTCAACCTCATTTCGGTCGCCTTCATTCCGCTGTTCGTCGGGCTCGGCGTCGATTTCGGGATTCAGATCGCGGTGCGCTTCAATGCCGAGCGGCTTGAGGGGGCAGCAACCGGCGCCGCGCTGGAACGCGCGGCGGTCGCGCTCGGGGCACCGCTGGCGCTGGCGGCGGGGGCGGTGTTTCTGGGCTTCGGGGCATTCCTGCCGACCGACTATATCGGCATCGCTGAACTCGGCATCATCGCCGGACTCGGCATGATCGTGGCGCTGGTCGCGAGCGTGACCGTGCTTCCGGCCATGCTGATGCTCCTCAAACCCGGCACGCCGCGCCGCGAAGTGGGCTTCCGCGAAGCCGCCCCGCTCGATCGTTGGCTCGGCACGCATCGCAAAGCGGTGCTGTGGGCATTCGGCCTATCGATGGCAGGCAGCATCGCGTTGCTCCCGCTCGTCCAGTTCGATTTCAACCCGCTGCATTTGCGCGCGAAGAGCGGCCCGGCGATGCTTACGCTGATGGATTTGATGCGCGATCCGCTCCGCACCCCCAACACGATCAACGTGCTGACCGCGAGCCCGCAAGCCGCGCGCGCGCTGGCGGCGAAGCTCTCGGCACTGCCCGAGGTTGCCGAAGCGGTGTCGGTCGACAGCTTCGTTCCCGCGGATCAGGAAGCCAAGCTGGCGGTCGTGCAGGACGCCGCACTCCTGCTCGACGCGACGGTCAACCCCTTCGACCTGACCCCGCCCCCTAGCGATGCAGAGACGGCAACCGTCCTCGCCGGTGTCGCGCAGCAGCTTCGCAGCGCGGCCGGATCTCGCAACGACGCGGCGGCACGCAACGCGGTGCGTCTGGCGACCGCCTTCGATCGGCTCGCCAAGGGAAGCCCAACAGCTCGCGAACGGGCCTCCGCGTTACTCGTCACCCCGCTCGGCACGATGCTCGACCAGATCCGCGCGGCGTTGCAGGCCGAAACGGTTACGCGCGAAACGCTGCCGCCCGAAATCGCCGGAAACTGGGTCGCCAAGGACGGTCGCGCGTTGGTGCAGGTGTTCCCGAAGGGCGACAGCAACGACAATGCCGTACTGCGCCGCTTTACCAAGGCGGTCCGCGCCGTCGCACCGAATGCGAGTGGCCTGCCCGTTGCAACGCAGGAAGCCGCTGGCACCGTCGCCTGGGCGTTCGTACAAGCCGGTATCATCGCGCTGGCTTTGGTCAGCGGCCTGCTGTTCCTGGTGCTGCGCGATGTGAAGGAAGTGGCGTTCACGCTCGCCCCCGTCGTGCTGTCGGGCTTCCTGACGCTGGGGAGTTGCGTGCTGATCGGGCAACCGATCAACTTCGCCAACATCATCGCCTTTCCGCTGCTGTTCGGCGTCGGCGTCGCCTTCCACATCTATTTCGTGATGGCGTGGCGTGGCGGTGCGACCGACCTGCTGCAATCGAGCCTGGCGCGCGCGGTGCTGTTCAGCGCGCTCGCGACCGGCGGCGCGTTCGGCAGCCTGTGGCTGTCGCAACATCCCGGCACCGCGAGCATGGGCAAGATCCTGATGATCTCGCTCGCCTGGACGCTGGTCTGCGCGTTGATCTTCGAGCCCGCCTTGCTCGGCCCGCCACGGGCGAAGAAAGCTTAGGGCGCGCGCGGTGCCGGTGCAGGTTCAGCCGGTGGTGCTGGGTCGAGGGGAAAATCATCGGCGGGCGCAGGGGACGCCTCGGACGCCGCACCAGCGGGATCGGTCAACGGATCGTCGAGCGGGTCGTCCGTCGGCTTGGCGCTCGGCCGCGCGTCGTTGATCGTCGCCGCGCGGTCCTGCAGATAGGCCGATCTGAGCGTGGCGTAGGGATCGATCGCGCTGCCCAGCAACGCCTTGAGCGACTCATCCGATTCGGCGCGCAAATCGAGGCCGGTCAGCACGCCTTGCGACACGCGGTATTCCGCCCGGCCGAAGGGCACGTCGACCACCGAGGGCAGCACTTGCCCTTGCGCCAACCCCGCGCTGAAATCACGCAGCGTGCTCGGCCCGACCAGTGGCAGGAAGATATATGGCCCCGGTCCCACGCCGTAGCGGCCGAGCGTATCCCCTAAACTGTTGTCGCGATGCGGCAGCCGGAAATCGCGCGTCTTGGCGACATCGAGCACCCCGCCGATCCCCACGGTCGAATTGACCAGGAACCGCCCGAACGTCTTCACCGCGCGCTTCGGCTTCAACTGCAGCACGTCGTTGGCGAACACCAACGGCTCCCCGATATTGGAGAAGAAATGCCGGATGCCCTTGCGCACCACCTTGGGCACGATCTTCTTGTACGCCATCGACACCGGCCGGAAGAAAATCCGGTCGAGCACTTGATGGACCGAGAACATCGCCCGGTTGAAGCCTTCGAGCGAATCGCCCTTGGCATGACGGCGCTTCGGCCTGGCCGTCTGTTCGGCATCCGCCGTGGCGGACGGCTGTACCTGCGCGGCAATCGCAGCGGGTGCAGATGCCGCCTCCTGCCCAACCGCCAGAACGCTTGTCAGCGCGATCGTCAGCGCCAGTGCAACGCTGCCCCCCCGGGTGCGCACGCTGCTTAGCGCCCGCTTTTTGCGGCGAGCGCGTCGAGGTGGCTGATCAGCGCCTTGGCACCGCCCTTGGCGAAAATGCTCTCGAAATCGGCGCGGCGCGTCGCCAACTGGCTGATCGCGTTTCGATAATAGACATCGACGATCCGCCACTTCCCGCCGCTCTGGCGCAAACGGTAGCCGATCGCGACGCTATCGTTTTTGGGCGTGGTCAGACTCGTGCGCACGAGCTTGTCCGCCCCGCGCGCCTCGACCTTGGGGTCGATCGTGAAGCTCTGACCCGAATAGCTGCTGAAGTTCGCGGCATATTGCGCGACCGTCAGCCGCCGCATCCCCGCCACGAGTGCCGCCTGATCGGCAGGCGCGACCTTCACCCAATCCGGCCCGACCGACAGCCGCGTGATCAGGCCGACGTCGAAGGTCTGATCGACCACCGGGCCGATCTTCGACGCGCGCCCCGCCGCGCCGAGGCCGCTTCCACCCTTCATGATCGCAAGCAAGCCGTCGTCGAGCGCCTGCACCGGCGCCCGTGCCGGATCGGCCTGCGCGAGCGCCGGAGCGGCGACCAACAGCGCCGCTGCCGACAGGCTCGCACGCACGGGAATACGGCTGGAAAACGTCATCGAAAGCTCCTTCGGGATATTCGGCGATGCCCCTTTTGCTTTTTCGGGGCGGTATCATCGCGGGCGCGATAGCACAAACCGCTGTCGCTCCGATGAACCACGCGTAGCCCGCCGTTGAGAGCCGAGACGACGAATCCGCGCGTCGCGGGCACACGTTTTCGCGCTTCCTTTATGGTGCGACGCGGCTAGAATATCGACCCGGGAGGCATAGGTGACGTTTTCACGTCCGCGCTGTATAGCGCGAGGCGGTGGCAATGGCATCCGAGCGGACGGAAGGGACTTTGCTTGCAAGTAATTCTGGCTAACCCGCGCGGTTTCTGCGCCGGGGTCGTGCGGGCGATCGAAATCGTCGAGCGCGCGATCGATCGCTATGGCGCACCGGTCTATGTCCGGCACGAAATCGTCCACAACCGCCATGTTGTCGATACGCTGCGCGCCAAGGGTGCGGTGTTCGTCGAGGAATTGTCCGACGTGCCCGATGGCGCGATGACGGTGTTCAGCGCCCACGGCGTGGCGCGCACCGTCGAGGAAGAGGCCAAGGCGCGCAAGCTTCCCGTGTTCGACGCCACCTGCCCGCTCGTTACCAAGGTCCACCTCCAGGGCCGCCGCTATGCCAAGGCCGGTCGCACGCTGGTGATGATCGGGCATGAGGGACATGCCGAAGTCATCGGCACGCGCGGCCAGGTCGATGCGCCGGTGCTGCTAGTTTCGACAGAGGCGGACGTCGCCGCGCTCGACCTGCCCGAAAATGCACCGGTCGCCTATATCACGCAGACGACGTTGAGCGTTGATGACACCAAAAACGTCATCGCAGCGCTTGGCAAACGCTTTCCCAATCTGGTCGGGCCGGACGTGTCGGAGATTTGCTACGCCACGCAAAACCGCCAGACTGCGGTGCGCGATCTGTGCAAGGTCGCCGATCTGCTGCTCGTCGTCGGCTCGGAAAACAGCTCGAACTCCAGCCGGTTGCGCGATCTTGGCGCGGACGAGGGCTTGCCCAGCTACCTCGTCGCCGATGGCAGCGCGATCGATCCGGCGTGGTTTGTCGGGATCGAGCGCGTCGGGCTGACCGCAGGCGCGTCCGCCCCCGATGAGTTGGTCGACAGCGTGATCGATGCCCTGCGCAAAATCGGTCCGGTCGAGGTGACGCAGCTTTCCGGCGTCGAGGAATCGCTTGAATTCGGCCTCCCGCGCGAATTGCGTGGGCCACCTGCGAAAGCCGCCTCTACCAAATTCGCCACGATCGGCGCATAGGAACAGCCATGACGCTCCCCCTCGCCCCGCTCATGCGCATCGGCGCCTACACGCTCAAGAACCAGATCAAGGGCGGCAAATACCCGCTCGTTCTGATGCTCGAGCCGCTGCTGCGCTGCAATCTCGCCTGCCCCGGCTGCGGCAAGATCGATTATCCCGATGCGATCCTCAACCAGCGCTTGAGCTATGAGCAATGCATGGAAGCGATCGACGAATGCGGAGCGCCCGCCGTCTCGATCGCGGGCGGCGAGCCGCTGCTTCACCGCGACATGCCGCGCATCGTCGAGGGGTATCTCGCGAAGAAGAAGTTCGTGATCTTCTGCACCAACGCGCTGCTGCTCAAGAAGAAGATCGACGATTACAAGCCGTCGCCCTTCTTCACCTGGTCGATCCACCTTGATGGCGACAAGGGGATGCACGATCATGCGGTCGATCAGGACGGCACGTACGAGGTCGCGATCGAGGCGATCGAACTGGCGAAGTCCAAGGGCTTCCGCGTGCAGGTCAATTGCACCGTGTTCGACGGTGCCTCGTCCGATCGGCTGGCGGGTTTCTTCGACGAAATGGAAAAGCGCGGCGTCGAGATTACGATCTCGCCCGGCTATTCCTACGAGCGCGCCGCCGATCAGGAGCATTTCCTCACGCGGGAGCGGACCAAGAATTTCTTCCGCGACGTGTTCCGCAAGGGCGATGGCGCGCGCGCCTGGACCTTCACCAACTCGCCGCTGTTCCTCGATTTCCTCGCCGGCAACCAGACCTATGAATGCACCCCTTGGTCGATGCCGCTGCGCACCGTCTTCGGCTGGCAGAAGCCGTGCTATCTGGTCGGCGAAGGTTATGTCGAAACCTTCTCCGAGCTGATGGAGGGGACCGATTGGGACCAATACGGCGTCGGCAAATATGAGAAATGCTCGAACTGCATGGTGCATTGCGGTTTCGAAGGCACGGCGGCGGCGGATGCCGTGCGCAATCCGCTCAAGATGTTCACCGTCGGCCGCCGCGGCATCCGCACCGAAGGCCCGATGGCACCCGACATCGACCTGAGCCATGCGCGCCCTGCCGAGGACGTCCACTCAACGCATGTCGAGGCCGAGCTTGCCAAGATCAAGGCGGCCGATCCCGAGGGGTATAAGCGCACGCAGCGCGCGGCTTGACGCGGCCGTCGTGGTGGCGGGCATCCACCACCCGGCGATTGATCAAAAATCCTGCGGCAGGCCCTCGACCGCCCGACGAAGCGCGGCGAACGCGGTGCCGGCGTCGCGTCCGGTCCGGATTAGCGCGGGAAGTTGCGCAGGGTTGCGCGCCAACGACGTCAGCACCGCGCCGAGTGCCACGCCGCCATCGGGTTTCATCCCAACCAGCGCGGCGGGGGGCAGCGCATGATCGGCGGTGTCCGAGATCGTCCTGAGGATTGCGAAAGGGAGGCTGTGACGCTCCGCCACGCGGGCGGCGATGTGCGATTCCATGTCGACGGCGATGGCACGGGTGCTCGCGTAGAGCGCGGCCTTTTCGGCGGCGGAGGCGATGATCGCGTCCGCTCCAACCACAGTGCCGCGGTGCGCGTCGGGAAGGTGGTCCGCCAGCCATTCGACCAAAGCTCCACCCCGGCGACTGCCGGGGCCCAGTTGCGAAGGTGGAGGTAATGGAGCGCTGTGCTCAAAAACCTCGCACGTCTCAGCTGGCCCCCGGCCTTCGCCGGGGTGGAGCGTAGGGGAAAGCTCGCCAACCACGACATCCCCCGCCCGCAACGCCGGATCCAGCGCCCCCGCCACCCCGCACGACAGCACCGCGCGCACGCCGCCACGCTCAACCGCAGCCTCCAGCTCGCGCTCCAGCCGCGCCGCATCGCCGCCGCCCGCCACCACTACCCAGCCCGGCCGCGCGATGATCGCCGCCTCGCGCTGCAGCCCGCACGCTACCAGCAGCGTCACATCCCGAACGCCACATGTGCGCTATTCGAGCGCTTCAGATTGCGGAATCGTGCCACCGCCCACAGCGGAAAATACGCCGGATAGCCGTGATAGCGCAGGTAGAACACGCGCGGAAAACCGCCGCCGGTGTATTTCTCCTGCCCCCACAGCCCGTCCTGCTCCTGCGTCGCGATCAGATGGCGCACGCCGCGTTCGACCGCGGGGTGATCGACCCGACCCGCCGCCATCAGCGCCAGCAGGGCCCAGCCGGTCTGCGACGCGGTCGAGGGGGCAGGCGTATAGCCCTTGTAATCGAGCGCATAGCTCTCGCAATCCTCACCCCAGCCGCCGTCGAGATTCTGGATGTGGATCAGCCAGTCGACCCCCTTGCGCACCATCGGATGTTTGTCGCCGAGGCCAGCGGCATTGAGCGCGCACAGCACCGACCAGGTGCCGTAGATATAGTTTACGCCCCAACGCCCGAACCACGATCCGTCGGGCATCTGCTCCTGTTCGAGGAAGGCGAGCGCCGCCTGCATCCGCGGGCTGTCGGTCTCGCCCAATTGCGCGAGCATCGAGACGCACCGCGCGGTCACGTCGCTGGTCGGCGGATCGAGCAACGCGCCATGATCGGCAAAAGGGATGTTGTTGAGATAATGGTACGAATTGTCGGCATCAAACGCGCCCCAACCGCCGTCCTTCGATTGCAAGCCCACGGTCCATTCCACCCCGCGCGCAACCGCCTCGTCATAGGTCGGGCCGACACGCTCCTTTACCCGGTCCATCGCCATCACCACCACGGCGGTATCGTCCAGATCCGGGTAATGCGCGTTGTTATACTGGAACGCCCAGCCGCCAGGGCGAACATCGGGCTTTTCGTCGGCCCAATCGCCCTTCACGTCGAGCACTTGCAACGGCTCCAGCCACGCGAGCCCCGCAGCAGCGCGCGCCTCGGCTTCGTCACCGCCCGCCTCCAGCATCGCGTGCGCGGCAAGCGCGGTATCCCACACCGGCGAGACGCACGGCTGACAATAAGCCTCGTGGTCTTTCACCACGAGCAGCTTCTCGACCGAGGTCCGCGCCACCCGCCGCGCCGGATGGTCCGCCGGATAGCCCAGGCAATCGAACATCATCACGCTGTTCGCCATCGCCGGATAGATCGCGCCGAGGCCGTCCTCACCGTTGAGACGCTCGGTGACGAAATCGACGCACGCGGCGATCGCGCGCTCGCGCGTGCCCTTTGGCCACAAAGGTTCAGCCGCCTTCAATATGACGTCGACCGCGCCGAAAAAAGCGGTCCACGCCCGCTGCGTCCCCGCTGCGCGGCTCTCCAGCTTGGCGCGCTTGGCGGTGTAGAGCTCGTCAACCTTCACGCCCGCTTCGTTCCGCGCGACGGGCTTCTTCGCCGCCAGCACCAGCAGCGGCACGATCACGGTGCGCGCCCAATAGGACATCTTGGAGAGATGCACCGGAAACCAGCGCGGCAGCAGGATCAACTCGACCGGCAAGGTCGGCACCACCGACCACGGCCCGGCATCGAACAACGCCAGTTGAATGCGTGTGAACACGTTCACCGCCGCCGCGCCGCCCGCCTTGTGGATCGCGGCACGCGCGCGCGCCATGTGCGGCGCACCTATATCGTCGCCGATCATCTTGAGCGCGAAATACGCCTTCACGCTCGCGCTCACATCGAACGCGCCGCCGTGAAACAGACCCCAACCATGATGCGCGTCGGATTGGATCCGGCGCAGGTACACGCCGATCTTCCACTCGATTTCCTCATCGCGCGGTTCGCCAAGATAATGGCGCAGCAGCACATATTCCGCTGGAATCGTGGCGTCGGCTTCGAGCTCGAATACCCAATGCCCATCGTCGCGTTGCAGCTTGCCCAGCGCCGCGGCGGCGCGGATGGCAGCGGCATCGGCTTCGTCCAGCAAACGTGCGCGGTCGATCGTATCGGTCCCCATCGCTCGCCCTTAGCCGAGCAGGGCGCCCGCCGCCAAGCATGCCGCGCGCTCACCCGACCGGATCGCGCCCTCGATCGTCGCGGGAAGCCCGGTCTGCGTCCAATCCCCGGCCAAAAACAGGTTCCGCCAACGCGTCTCAGCCGGTGGGCGCCTCGCATCCTGTGCGGGCGTCGCGGCGAAGGTCGCGCGCTTTTCCTTGACGATCTGCCATGGCGGCAGCGTCGCCGGTAGTTGATGGATCGCGGCGATATCCGCCCAAAAGCGCGCGGCCAGCTCGGCGCGATCGACATCGACCAGATGATCAGCCGCACTCACCGTCACCGACAGCCGATCGGGAAAAGCAAAAATCCACTCTGCCGCGCCGCCGAGCACACCGATCATCGGTGCCGTCCCTGGTGGCGGCGCGAAGGCGAAATGCGCGTTGACGATCGCACGGAAGTCATCGGGCGCGTTAAGGCCGGGCACCAGCGCCGTCGCGACCCACGGTGGCACCGCCAGGATAATGGTCTCGCGCGCCGCAACCGGCTCGTCGCCACCGCCGAAATCGAGCGCAACGACCCGGTCCCCTTCAAACCGCAGCGCCCGCAAACGCCGCCCGAGCGTCAGCGCCGTCCCCTGCCCCGCCAGCCAATCGACGGCGGGATCGACGAACGCCGCCGCTAGCGTCGGCTCGGCGATGCGCGGGCGGCTAGCGTGACCGCCTCGGCCCAAGGATTCGCGGATCACCGCCGCCGCCAGCACCGCCGATCCATCCGCAGCAGCCGTATTCAGCGCGGCGAGCAACACCGGCTCCATCAATTTGTCCCAAACCGCCCCGCGCGGCGCGATCCGCTCGCCAACGGTCTGGCCCGGCCTGCCCGACAGCAAGGCTGCAAGGCGCAGATAATCCCACATCCGGGTGCCGGGCACACGCCTGCCATCGCGGAAAATCCACCACGGAACAGGCCCGTCATTGGCGCGCACCGACCAGCGCGCGCCGGTCCCGCGGTCGACAAAGGCAAAGTCGGCATGGAGCGGCCCGCTCAACCGGTCGCTCGCGCCGATCGTGGCGAGATACTCGGCCACTGCGCGATTCCCCGACAGCACGAGGTGATTGCCATTGTCGATCGTGCGGCCAAGTTGCGGATCGTGATAGCTGCGGCACCGCCCCCCGGCCTGCGCCGCCCCGTCGCTCAGCTCTGCGGCGATCCCGCGCCGCGCGAGCTCCACTGCGGCCGACAGCCCGGCCATGCCGGCACCAACAATCCGGACCGATGGGGTCACTGGAACAGCCACAGCCTCAAGGCCGTGAACAGCAACGCGGGCTTGTTCGTCTTGATACGCGTGCGCGGCGGCGCCCAACCGACTGCCTCCATCCGCACCAGGATCGGCGCGTAGACCGCCGCCATCAGGCGCGGCGCGATCAAATGACCGCGCGGACGCTGCGCCAAAATCGCCTCCGCCGCCCGGAAATGCTCATGCGCCTTATCGGCGAGGAACCGGCACGCGGCATCGACGCGTGGATCGCCGACGACGGTTATGGGATCAAGTAATTCGACCCCCGCCGCGAGCAGCGGTTCGGACGGGAGATAGACGCGGCCGATATCGGCATCCTCGTCGACATCGCGCAGGATGTTGGTGAATTGCAGCGCACGGCCGAGATGATAAGCGAGCTCGATCCCGACCGCATCGTCCATCCCGAAGATCTTGACCGACAAACGGCCGACCGCGGAGGCGACGCGATCGCAATACAGATCGAGCTCCTCGAAAGTCGGCCAGCGCACGTCGCGCGCAACATCGGTTGCCATGCCGTCGATCACCGCGAGAAAATCGGCCTTCTCGAGCGCAAATTCCCGCACCGCCTGTGCGACGAGCGCGGCCTGACCCGGATCGCCGCCAGCATAAAGCGATTCAATATCGGCACGCCACGCCCGGAGTTGCGCGGCACGCTCTGCTCGGTCGCCGATTTCGTCGTCGGCGATGTCATCGACCGCGCGGCAAAAGGCATAGACCGCGTACATCGCCTCGCGTCGCGGCTTGGGCAGGACGCGCATCCCGGCATAAAAGGAACTGCCCGAGACCTGTGCCTGCAACGCGGCGGGAGTGGAATTCGGGTTCATCCCCGGCCCTTAACCAGTTGTGCGGCTGCCGCCAATGTCGCCAGGCCGAGCATCTCCGCCTTGCCGTGATGAACCCGCTCGGACAGCGGATCGTGGGTCTTCAAGCGCCGCGTCAGATCGGACGCGAGGCGATGAATGATCGCGACCTCCACCGCCAGCCGCCGGTCACAAATCGCGCGCGAGAACCCCGCTGATCGCACCAGCAAGATTTCGGTCCGCGCGACCAGATCACGCAACGCCGCGCGCAACTGCGGCGTCGCCTCGTCCTTGCCGAGGTCGCTCACCTCCGCGCCATGCGCCGCCAGCACGTCGAGCGGCAAATAGACGCGCCCGATCGCGCGATAATCCTTCCCGCAATCCTGCAAATGATTGATCACCTGCAACGCCGCGCATAGCGCATCGTTGGCAGCCCAGGTTGCGCGGTCCTCGCCATGCACGTCGAGCACGTAACGCCCGACCGGCATCGCCGAATAGCGGCAATAGTCGACCAAAGCAGGCCAGTCGGCATACCGATCTATGCTGCAATCGCGCTCGAACGCGGTCAGCAAATCGAGCGCGTGCTGCGCGCTGATCGCGTGCGCCGCCATCGTCTCGCGCAGCGCAGCCGAGGGCGCATCGGTATCCACGCTGCCCGCGATTGTCGCGCGCATCGCGCCGAGCAGCGCCAGCTTCTCAGCCGCCGAGGCCGTTTCACTATCCGCCACATCGTCCGCCGCGCGGGCAAAGCGATAGAAGGCCATCACCGGCGCACGGTGTTCGCGCTTCAATAGCGCCGAGGCGACCGGGAAATTCTCGTCCTTATGCCCCTTGCCCGAGGCGAGTTGGGCGGCGGCGCTCATGCGGCCACATCCTCGTTCAAGGCCGCCTGGACGCGGCCCTTCCACATCCCGCCGCGCCCGCGCACATGCTGCCATGCCGATAGCAAGGTGCATCCTGCATAGAAGGTCGCGATCAACGGCAAGGCTGGTCCCCAAAGTGGCGAGCGACCGTAAAAGCGCAACATCGGCTGAAACGCCAGCGCCATCAACGCCCAGGCACCGATCGCGGCAAATTGCGCCACCCCGTGCGCGAAGATCCCGAACGTCGGCGGCACGAGGTAGGTCAGCGCGAGTCCAAGCGTCGTCCCCGCCAGCAGCAGCGGCGAATAGCCAAGCTGCGCATAAGCCGAGCGCGAAATCATCGCCGCGACCGAGCGCCATGTGTCGTACCGCCGAATGCTGATGGCGCGATCCGTGAGCCCGAGCCAAACCGCGCCTTGCGACTTCATCAGTGCGCCGAACGCGCAATCGTCGATCAGCGCGGATCGCACCGCCGCGATGCCGCCCGCAGCCTCCAGCGCCTTGCGCTCGACCAGCATCACCCCGCCCGCCGCCGCACCGAAACCATTGCCGCGCCGATTTACCTTGGCGAACGGATACAGCATCTGGAAAAACCACACGAAAGCGGGGATCAGCGTGCGCTCCGCCAAGCTTTCACAGCGCAACCGCGCCATCAGCGACACCAGCACGCGATCGTCATCGACCGCGCGCGCGACAAGGCTGCGCAGCGTATCGGGCGCGTGTGCAATGTCGGCGTCGGTCAGCAGCAAGTATTCGGGCGCATCCCCGGCAGCGACGACGCCTTGCGAAACCGCCCATAACTTCCCGGTCCACCCCGCCGCGAGCGGTGCGCCGGTCACGACGCGAACCCGGTCCGAGCCCAGCCCGCGCGCGATGTCGGCGGTGCCATCGCTGCTTGAATCGTCGACCAGCAGGATGCGGAAGTTGCCAGGGTAATCCTGCGCGACAAGACTGCCGATCGATCGGGCGATCACCTCCGCCTCATCGCGCGCGGGGACGATCGCGGTGACGGCGGGCCAGCGCCCATTTCCTTCGCTCTCTGGAAGAGAGGGGAGCGAGTCGCGCTCGCGCGTCAGCCAGAACCCGTCACGCGCAAACACCAGCACGACCCAGATCGCCAAAGACAGCAACGCCAGCCCGACGACGATCACGCGATCATGCCCGCTTGCCGGAACCATGCGATCGCATCGCCCAACGCCTCCCGATACGGCCGCGCGCGATAGCCGAGCTCGGCCTCCGCCCGCGCGCTCGAATAATACATGTCATGTGCCGCCATGCGCAGCGAATCGAGCGTCAGGAACGGCTCTTTGCCCGTCACCCGCGCGATCTGTTCATTGACCCAGGCCAGCGGAAACAGTGGCGCGGTGGGGATACGGATCGTCGGGGCTTTGCGCCCGACCAGCTCTGCCACCACCGTCAGCATCTCGCGCAAGCTCACGTCCTGCCCGCCCAGTATATAGCGTTCGCCGGTCTGCCCGCGCGCCATCGCCGCCAGATGTCCGTCGGCGACGTCATCGACATGAACCAGGTTGAGGCCACTTTCGACAAACGCCGGCATCCGCCCCGACGCCGCCTCGACAATGATCCGCCCGGTCGGCGTCGGGCGCGCATCGCGCGGGCCGATCGGGGTTGAGGGATTGACGATGACTGCGGGCAAACCCCGCTGCAGGACCATTTCCTCGACCAGCCGCTCCGCCACCACTTTGCTACGCTTATACGCGCCGACCGCCTGTTCGGGCGTTGCCGGGCGCGTTTCATCAGCAGGGCGGCCCCCCGACGCGCTGTCGCCGGGCCGCAACGTGGCGACGCTGCTGGTATAAACGATGCGCTCCACGCGCGCCGCCAGCGCCGCTTCCATCACCGTTTGCGTACTCAGCCGATTGTTACGAACGATGTCTTCCGGATCGGGGGCCCAGATCCGATAATCCGCCGCTACGTGATACAGATATCGCACGCCTTTCAACGCCCGTGCCATCGCGGCGGGGTCGCGCGCGTCACCTTCGACCAATTCACCCGGAAAACCGTCCAGATTGGTCCGCGCGCTGCTCGCTCGCACCAGTCCGCGAACCGTGGCGCCCGACGCCGCCAGCCGCCGCGCGACCGCCGAACCAACGAAACCGGAAACCCCGGTTACCAGCACAATTCCTGCATCCATGTCGGCGCTCTAGCGTGCAGTGCAACATCGCGCTACGGGCAGGATCGTGGGGCACATCCTCGACATTCTCGGCGCGATGCTCGGCTGGTTGACGATTGCCCTCGCCGCGTGCGGTATCGTCTATCAAGCGATTGCCGCGATCGTTTTGCGGCGATTTATCGCGAACGCGCCTCCGGTGGCGCCCCGTACGGATGCGGTAACGCTGCTCAAGCCGCTGTACGGCGCGGAACCGCGGCTGTTCGAAAATCTCGAGACCTTCCTGACGCTCGACCATGCTGGCCCGGTGCAAATGGTGTGCGGCATCCAACGATCCGATGACCCCGCCATCGCGGTGGTCGAAGCCCTGCGCGCGGCCTATCCGGCGGCCACCATCGATCTTGTGATCGACTCGACCGTTCATGGCGCAAGCGGCAAGGTCTCCAATCTCATCAACATGCTTCAGGCTGCACGGCACCCCGTGCTGGTGCTGAGCGACAGCGACATTGCGGTTATGCCAGACTATCTGTCTCGGCTGCTCGACACGCTCGACCGCCCCAATGTCGAGATCGTATCCTGCCTGTATCGCGGTCGCGGCGATGGCGGTTTCTGGTCGCGTTTCGGGGCGGCGGGGCTGACCTACCAATTCATCATCGGCGTCGTCGTCGCGGTGGCCTATGATCTTGCCGCGCCGTGCATGGGATCGACCATCGCACTCAAACGGGAAACGTTGGCGCGCGTGGGCGGGTTCGAGCGTTTTGCCGACACGCTTGCGGATGACCATGCGCTCGGCCAGGCGGTCATCGGGCTCGGCCACAAGCTTGCGGTGCCCCCGATGTTCGTCACCCACGCCTTTGACGAGACGCGCGCGGCTGCGCTGTGGTCGCACGAGGTGCGGTGGGCAGCGACGGTGCGCGACGTCGCGTTCTGGCCCTATGTCGGCGTCATCATCGGCATTCCGCTCCCGGTCGCGTGCCTCGCGTGTCTCTACGCGCCGGGCATCGGCCTTGCGCTCGTCATAGGCGCGCTGATCGCGCGGTTGGTGGTTGTGCGGAGCGTGGATGCGGCGGTAGGAGAGCCGGTCGCACCGTTTTGGATGGCACCGACGCATGATTTTTTCAGCTTCGCGGTCTATATCGCCAGCTTCTTCGTGCGCTCGGTTGCGTGGCGCGGGGCGACGCTTAAAATGAAGGACGACGGTCGGATCTCGGCCGCTACGGAGCAACGGGCATGATGCGCACCCTTTTCCTGCAGGCACCGTCGTTCGACGGCTATGATGGCGGTGCCGGTGCGCGCTACCAGATGAAACGTGAGGTAAAGTCCTTCTGGTACCCGACCTGGATCGCGCAGCCCGCCGCGATGGTCGAAGGATCGAAACTGATCGACGCCCCCGCGCATGACCAGTCGTGGGAGGATATCGCGCACGAATTCGACACGCGCGATCTCGTCATCCTCCACACCTCGACGCCCAGCTTCAACCAGGACATCCGCACCGCCCGCCTGATCAAGGAGCGCAATCCCAAGATCATCGTCGCGTTCGTCGGCGCGAAAGTGATGATCGAGGACAAGGCGAGCTTGGAAGCCTGCGAGGCGATCGATCTCGTCTGCCGCGAGGAATATGATTTCACTTGCGTCGAACTGGCCGAAGGACGCCCCTTCGCCGAGATCGACGGCATCACCTGGCGCGCGCCCGACGGCAGCATCGTCCGCAACAAGGATCGCGCGCAGATCGAGAATATGGACATCCTCCCGATGGTCTCGCCGATCTACAAGCGCGACCTCGACACCTCCAAATATTATGGCGGCTATCAGCGCCATCCGTACGTCAGCTTCTACACCGGGCGCGGCTGCAAGAGCCGCTGCACCTTCTGCCTCTGGCCGCAGACGATTAGCGGACATCGCTATCGCCACCAAAGCGCGGGCAAGGTGATCGAGGAGGTGAAGTACATCCTCCGCGAAATGCCCGAGGTGAACGAAATCTTCTTCGACGACGATACGCTCGCCGACGCGCATGATTTCGTGGTCGAGTTGTCGGGCGAGCTACGCAAATTGGGTTTCGGCACGCCCGGCTTCCGCGTCACCTGGGGCTGCAATGCCAAGGCCAATGTGCCCTATCCGGTGCTCAAGGCGATGAAGGAGGGCGGCTGCCGCGTGCTGCTCGTCGGTTACGAAAGCGGCAACCAGCAGATTCTGCACAACATCAAGAAGGGCCTGCGCGTCGATGTCGCACGGCAATTCACCAAGGACGCGCATTCGCTCGGCCTGACGATCCACGGCACCTTCATTCTCGGCCTGCCCGGCGAGACGCTCGAGACGATCGAGGAGACGATTCAGTACGCCAAGGAAATCGATCCGCACACCATCCAGGTGTCGCTCGCCGCTCCTTATCCTGGCACGTTCCTATACAAGCAGGCGATCGAGAATGGCTGGTTCGACAAGTCGCACGATCTGCTGACCGATGATGGCGGCCAGATTGCGCAATTGTCCTATCCACACCTGTCCTCGGCGGTGATTTTCGACAAGGTCGAGGAATTCTACAAGCGCTTCTATTTCCGCCCGTCCAAGATCTGGGAAATCGTCCGCGAAATGCTGACCGACTGGCAAATGATGAAGCGCCGCCTGCGCGAGGGCGTCGAGTTCTTCGACTTCCTGCGGCGGCGGAAAGAGGCGGCGTAAGCCTCTGGGGTCATGACGACACTTGCCGGAATGACGGTCAATGAGCGGCTTGCCGCGACGGGCCGGTTGGAATTGTGGGACGTCGCGGTTCGCGCGCGTGATCGCGACGCGATGGTCGCGTTGCTCCGCCGCATTGCAGTGCCCGATCCACGGCGCGTGGCCGACGCGGTGCTCGCCGACCCCGTCTTCTACGGCTTTCCGGCGACATGAGGACTGCGATCATCACCGCTGACGATTTCGGCGTTTCGCGCCAAGTCAACGAAGCGGTCGAACAAGCACACCGCGCGGGCATCCTGACGGTCACCAGCCTGATGGTGACGGGCGCTGCGGCGGCCGACGCGGTGGCGCGAGCGCGCGCCAACCCGACGCTCGGCGTCGGCCTGCACGTCGCTCTGGCAGAGACACCCCCTGCGCTGCCCGCTTCACAGATCCCCGATCTGGTCGACAAACACGGCGCTTTCCGCATCGAATCGCTCCCGGTCGCGCTCGCGCTCGTCGCGCGGCCGGCCGTGCGGCGTCAGCTAGAGGCGGAAATCGACGCGCAATTCGCTTTATTCGCCGCGACCGACCTGCCGCTCGACCATGTCAATTCCCACAAGCACATGCATCTCCACCCGGTGATCGGCGCGATCCTGCTCAAGGTTGGCCTGCGCCACGGCATGAAAGCCCTGCGCGCGCCAATCGAGGACCGCGCGCTGCTGGCCGAGCCAGTCGGCGGCCTGGACATCGCCAAGCCCTTCGCGCGCCGCGTCCAGCGGTCCGCGCGCAGGGCCGGAGTGCAAGTTCCCGATCGCACCTTCGGCCTCGCCTGGTCCGGTGAGATGCGCGCAGAGCGGGTGCGCGGCATCCTCGAAACGCTGCCGGGCGGGGTGAGCGAAATCTACCTCCACCCCGCGACCGGCCCCTATCCGCTCTCCGCACCCGGCTACCAATACGAGGCCGAACTCGCCGCACTCACCGACCCCGGGGTGCTCGCGATCGTGGCGGAGCGCGGCATCACCCTCGCACGCTTCGGCGACCTGTGAACAAATCCGCGCAAATCGGGCTGCTGCTCGCAACCGTCATCGGCCTCGCCGTTGCAGCAGCAACCGTCGGCAGCGTCGGGCTCAGCCAGGTCACCACCGCGATGGCGACGATCGGTTGGCTCGGCATGGCAAGCTTCGTTCTCTGGTCGGGCGGCGTGCTCGGGTTGCTGGGCATGGCTTGGGTCTCCGTCGCGCCCGGCGAACCCGTCACCCACGCCGCGCGCTTCGTCTGGGCCCGCACCACGCGCGAAGCAGCGACCGACATCCTGCCCTTTTCGCAGCTCGGGGGGCTCGTCGTAGGCGCGAGGACGCTGGCGGCGTTTGGCGTGCCACAGCCGGTGATCTACGCGTCGATGATCGCCGATCTCACCACCGAAATGGCCGCGCAATTGCTCTTCACGCTTGGCGGTGTCGCGGTGCTGCTGATGGTGCTGACAGATCAATCGGTGCAGAACGGCCTCGTCCCGCTAGCTCTTGGCGGCGTGGCGGCAATGGTCGCCTTGATGGCGCTGTTCGTCTTCGCGCAAAAACCCGTGCTGGCGCTGGCGGGGAAACTCGGCGCCCGAATCCTGCCCGGCTCGGTCGCGATGACCGATGCGATCCGCGAACAACTCGACCTCATCTACCGCGAGCCGAAACGCGTCATCGCCGCCTTCCTGTTCAACCTCGCCGCCTGGCTAGCAAGTGCCGCGGGCGCGTGGATCGCGCTGCGCTTCATGGGCGTCGGCACGCCGCTCTGGGCAGTGCTGATGATCGAGGCGCTGATCTTCACGCTGCGCAGCGTCGCCTTCGCCATCCCCGGCGCAATCGGGGTGCAGGAAGCGGCCTATGTCCTGATCGGCCCGCTCGTCGGGATGCCGCCTGCCACCGCACTGGCGCTCTCGCTCCTCAAACGCGCCCGCGACGTAATCATCGCAGTCCCGGCGCTGCTGGCGTGGCAAGTCGGCGAAGCGCGGCGGGTGGTGGCTTAGGCCCTCCCTCCGTTCGTGCTGAGCTTGTCGAAGCACTAATCGCCCCACGCACGTCGGTCTTCGCGGAAGGCAGCCCTTCGACAAGCTCAGGAAGAACGCTTGGGAAGCCAGTCCGAACTCGACCTACGCGGCCTCGCTGACGCCAGCAGATGTCGGCGGCAACGGAACCGCGCGCAGCATCGCATCGAACTCGCCCAACACCGCCCCGCTCGCCGCATCGGCCAGCCCAGCCTCAAGCCGCCGATACGCCGCCAGCACCGTCTGCCCCATTGGCGTCAGGCTCGCACCACGCCCATGCCCGCCGCCCGCAACGGTCTCGACCAATTTCTCCTGCCAGCAGCGGTTCATGCTGTCGACCAGCAGCCAGCTTCGACGGTAGCTCATGCCCATCGCGCGCCCTGCGCCCGAGATTGATCCCTCGCGGTCGATCGCCTCGAGCAGATCGGCCTTGCCCGGCCCCATCGCCAGTTCATCGCCGCAATAGAGCTGCGCCTTGATCTTGAGCTTGCCGACCCGCATGCCCGGGTTTCTAGCCCAAAACCCTGGCAGGTGGCAAAGCGCCGCAAACCGCGTTAGGTCGCAGACATGGCGAAGCCGCACCCGTTCCACTCGATCCACACCCACGGCTTCGTCCGGGTAGGTGCCTGTACCCCGCGCGCGAGCGTCGGCGATTGCGCCGCCAATGCGGACGCCACGATCGCACTGGCCAAGGACGGCCACGCGCAAGGCGCCGACTTGCTGGTCTTCCCCGAGCTCAACATCACCTCCTACGCGATCGACGATCTGCACCTGCAGACCGCGCAACACCGCGCGACCGAGGCGGCGATCGCAGCGGTGGTGGCGGCAAGCGCCAAACTGCGCCCGGTGCTGATCGTGGGCGCCGCGCTCCCCCGCAACGGGCGGCTCTACAATTGCGCGGTGATCATCGCGCGCGGGCGGATCCTCGGCGTCGTGCCAAAAATCTTCCTGCCCAATTACCGCGAATATTATGAGAAGCGCTGGTTTGCCAGCGGCGTGGGGCTGACCGATTGCGAGATCACGCTCGCCGGACAGACCGCCCCGTTCGGCACGGACCTGATCTTCGCTGCCAGCGACCTCCCGCATTTCATCTTCCACGCCGAGACATGCGAAGATTTCTGGGCCCCCACGCCGCCCTCCACGATGGGCGCGCTGGCGGGCGCGCTGATCTGCTGCAACCTGTCCGCATCAAACATCGTGGTCGGCAAGGCACGTGAACGCGCGATGCTGTGCGCGGCGCAAAGCGCGCGCGCGATGTGCGCCTATGTCTTCTCCGCCGCCGGGCCGGGCGAGAGCACCACCGATCTGGCGTGGGACGGCCAGGCGATGATCCACGAACTCGGCGATCTGCTCGCCGAATCGAACCGCTTCAACCGCGCCTCGGAAATCATCTTTGCCGACGTCGATGCCGAACGGATCGCGCAGGAACGGATGCGCGTCGGCACGTTCAACGATGCCGCGCGGCTGGCCGGAAACCCCGAACTGGCGTTCCGCCGCATCGCGTTCGATCACAAGCCCGATTTCAAGGACACCGGCCTCCGCCGCGAAACCCGCCGCTTCCCGTTCGTCCCCAACACGCCCGAAAAGCTCGATCAGGATTGCTACGAGGCGTTCAACATTCAGGTCGAAGGCATCTCAAAACGCTTCGAGGCGGCGCGCGCCGAGCGCCTCGTCATCGGCGTATCGGGCGGGCTCGATTCGACCCACGCGCTGATCGTCGCCGCCAAGGCGATGGACCGGCTCGGGTTACCGCGGAGCCGCATCCTTGGCTTCACCATGCCCGGTTTCGCGACCAGCGAGCACACCAAAGACAATGCCTGGGCGCTGATGCGCGCATTGGGCATCGATGGCGACGAGATCGACATCCGCCCTGCCGCGCGCCAGATGCTCGGCGACATGGGCCACCCCTTCGCGCAAGGCGAACCGGCGTACGACGTGACCTTCGAAAATGTGCAGGCCGGCCTGCGCACCGATTACCTCTTCCGCCTGGCGAATCAGCGCGGCGGGCTGGTGGTCGGCACGGGCGATCTGTCGGAGCTGGCGCTGGGCTGGTGCACCTACGGCGTCGGCGATCAGATGAGCCATTATGCGGTCAACGCAGGCGTGCCCAAGACGCTGATCCAGTTCCTGATTCGCTGGTGCATCCGGACCGATCAGTACGACCGCGATACCGACGCGATTCTGGAAGCGATCTTGGCGACGGAGATTTCACCCGAGCTGGTTCCTGCGGGGGCGGACGGCGCGATCCAAAGCACCGAGGCCCGCATCGGGCCCTACGCGCTCAACGATTTCTTCCTGCATTATGTCGTGCGCCACGGCATGGCGCCGTCGAAGATCGCCTTCCTCGCGCTCCACGCCTGGCGCGACGCGAGCGCCGGGCGCTGGCCGCGCGATTTCCCGGTGGCGGGGCGCGCTGAATATGATCTGGCGACGATCGCTGGCTGGCTCGAGAAATTCCTCGTCCGCTTCTTCGCGACGAGCCAGTTCAAGCGCTCGGCGATCCCCAACGGCCCGAAAGTGTCGAGCGGCGGGGCGCTCAGCCCACGCGGCGACTGGCGGGCACCATCGGACGGCACGGCGCGGGTTTGGCTGGAGGAACTGGCGCGCGGGTTGCCCTAACCGCCGTTCGTTTCGAGCGGAGTCGAGAAACCGCCACATGGACAGGTTTCTCGACTCCGCTCGAAACGAACGGAGGTAAAAGCACCTCGCTAAAGGTGGTTACCGCTTCGCCTTACGCGCAGCGTAGCGCGCGTCGCGCGCCGCCTTCTTGTCGATCTCGGCCTGAATCGCGGCTTGCTCGGCATCCTTGATCGCCTGTTCGGCGGCCTCTGCCTTCGCCAGCTTGTCGAGTCGCGCTTGCTCGATCGCGAGCTTCTTTTCCTCGCGCTTCTTCGCTTCGGCAGCTTCCTTGGCTTCGCGCGCAGCCGCACGGGCGGCGACAACCGCAGGATCGACCGGCGGCTTTGCCTTCAGTTTCGCGAGCGCGCGCTGCTTTGCGTCGGCCGACAGAGCCGCGCGGTCCTGGAAGGTGGGTTCTTTGTAAGATGCCATGCGGCGCGCTTTAGCCTTATCGTCCGGAGAAGGAAATGGCGGAGAGGGTGGGATTCGAACCCACGGTACCCGTGAGGGCACGCCGCATTTCGAGTGCGGTACATTCGACCACTCTGCCACCTCTCCGCGAGGTCTTAAGATGCCGCTTTTTTGGGGGTCCAGCCAAACGACACCGGTCGGTGAGCGCGGGCCTCTAACGCACTGTTTCCCGTCTAGCAAGCGTTTGGCGCAGCATTCTCTTGTGCGGCGGCGAACAAGGCCTAGCCCGGATTATTCATCGGGAGCGATAATCGGTGGTGGCGATCGTGGTCTAAGTCTTTGGTTTGGAGTAGAGAAAGGGTGCTTACGCCATCCCTCTGCTCCAGACAGAAAGTGCCACGACCGCCATGGCCGACGATAGTGGGTTCTCCTTCA
Source organism: Sphingomonas sp. HMP6 (assembly GCF_013374095.1). Lineage (NCBI taxonomy): Bacteria > Pseudomonadati > Pseudomonadota > Alphaproteobacteria > Sphingomonadales > Sphingomonadaceae > Sphingomonas > Sphingomonas sp. HMP6. The sequence goes on from NZ_AP022672.1 coordinate 1,583,793, forward strand.
CCTTCCCAGCCATTCGTGGTCGAAAAATCACCGCCGCGTTCGACGGCGGTCGGCTGACGTCGGACGGCGGCGTGCTACTGCTCGCACAGGCCGAGCGGCGGTTGGGGATCGCGGATCGGCTCGCCGCCTGCATCGCTGATCCGCGCGATCAGGGTCGGGTGATCCACCGGGTCGCCGACATCTTGCGCGCCCGCATGCTCGCGATCTCGTGTGGGTATGAAGACGCCAATGATCTCGACGCCCTGCGGCATGATCCAGGGTTCAAGCTGGCGCTCGGCAAACTGCCGGGTGATCCGTTCGGGCTGGCCAGCCAGCCGACGATGAGCCGGTGGGAAAACGCGCCGACTACGCGCGAGTTGATCCGTCTGACCGGTACGCTGGTCGACCTTTATTGCGCGAGCTACCCCGTGCCACCTGCGGCGGTGACGCTCGACATCGATGATACCGTCGACGTCGTACACGGCGCGCAGCAGCTCTCTTTCTGGAACGGCCACTACGGCGAGCGCTGCTTCCTGCCGATCCATGTCTACGACACCGCTACCGGGCGGCCGGTTGCGATGCTGCTGCGCACCGGCAAAACGCCGTCGGGCAAGGAAGTCGCCGGCCATGTTCGCCGGCTCGTGCGACGTATCCGTCGCCACTGGCCCGATACCCGGATCACGCTGCGCGGCGATGGTCATTACGGTCGGCCAGAGCCGATGGCCTGGTGCGAGGCGAACGGAATCGACTACATCTTCGGGCTGCCCGGCAACCGCACGCTCCACGCCGATCCCGTCATCGTTCGGGAAGGCGATGCCTGCGCGACCGACCGGGCATTGCAGGGACTGGTCGAACTAAGGCGTTACGCAGAGACGCGCTACGCTGCGAAAACCTGGGGGAATACCGAACGTCGCGTCGTTGCTCGCATCGAGGCGAGCAGCCTCGGCCTCGACATCCGCCTCGTTGTCACCTCGCTTGCCGAGGGCAGCGCTGAACGGATCTATGACACGCTTTACTGCGCCCGCGGCCAGGCGGAAAACTTGATCAAGCTGCATAAAACGCAGCTGAAGAGCGACCGAACCTCCTGCTGCTCGGCCAACGCCAATCAGATGCGGCTCATCCTTCACACCGCCGCCTACTGGCTGATGTGGGCCGTGCGGCACGCTATGCCCGCAACCGCCACGCTCCGCACCGCCGAGTTCGCGACCATCCGCCTGCGGCTGCTCAAGGTCGCCGCGCGCGTCGTCGAAACCACCAGCCGCATCCGCATCGCCTTCGCAAGCGCCTGTCCCGATGCCGCGCTGTTCCGATCCATCGCGCTCAACTTGCGCACCACGGGACCATGATCGATGCGGCAGTGGCCGCCAAACGAACCCCGCCCATCAACTCCGCCCCAAACTGTGAACCCGCGATGAGACAGGCGCTTGGGACCCATGCGCCCTGCCTGCGGCTACACGACGCCTGCGCTGACCCATCGGCTGAGAAACGCTGCCGGTGAATAGATCAGGCTAGATTGAGGCCATGCACCGTTCCCCGATTACAACACCGCCCTTCTCTGCCGACATTCCCCTGCCGCCCGTCAGCCATGCGCGCTTTGCAATTGGTGACGTCGTGCGTCACCGCATGTTCGATTTCCGCGGGGTGATTTTCGACGTCGATCCGATCTTCGCCAATAGCGACGAATGGTATGATGCGATCCCGGAGAATATGCGTCCGGCAAAGGACCAGCCGTTCTACCATCTGCTCGCCGAGAATATGGAGTCGAGCTACGTCGCTTATGTCAGCCAGCAGAATCTGGTTCCCGACGATACCGACGAACCGGTCGACCATCCCGCCATCGCGGGCATGTTCGGCGAATATGAAGACGGCAAATACCCGCTGCGGCGCGAACACCGGCACTGATCGCGCGCGACGCAGGATTTGAAAAGGGGCGGCGGATCATCTGATCCACCGCCCCTTTTCGTCCGTCGTATCGGAACCCAAGCGTCCGGGAGCATTCCTGCCCCCGGACCATGCGATCCTCAATATTTGACGCGAAGGCGGGCGTAGTAGAACCCGCCGTTCATGCCGAACGGCCCGCCCGAGCGCGGGTAGACCTGCCCGTCGTTCAGGCCGCCCGACAGCGCGTAGATCGGGTTGACCGGCGATGCCTGGACCTTGTCGGGGAAGGTGTTGAACAAATTGTTCGCGCCCAAGGTCAACGTGTAATGCTTGGCAACGGTGAAGCTGACGTCGAGGTCGAACAAAGTCTTTCCGCTGAAGATCTGTGACGGCGGTGCCGATGTCGCGCCGGCGACCGGTGCGACGAGGTTGTACTCGAGCGCGTTCGACCATTCGCCGAAATAGTTAGCGCGGGCGTTGATCGTGAAGTTGTCGACCTGCCACCCCGCCGAGGCGGTAATGCGGTTTCGCGGGGCAAGGTTGGCGATATTATATTGCTGCTGCAGGCTGACCAGCGGTTGTCCGGCGGTCGTCAGCTTAATGTTCTTCGCCTTCAGATTGTTGTAGCTATAGGCCAGCGTAAAGTTGAGCGGCCCGCCCAGCAACTCGGTGCGATAGTTCGCCACCGCCTCGACACCCTTTGACGAGACATCGAAGCCGTTGGTGAAATAGTTCACCACGCCGCCGAGACCCACCGACGCGAGCGACGGCAGCGCCGCGATGTTCGCCGCGGACACCGTGAAGTTCTGCGAAATGCCGATACGGTTCTTGATCTGGATGATGTAGCCATCGACCGTCAGCGATAGCGCGCTGGTCGGTTTCAGAACGATACCCGCACCATAGTTCGTCGACCGCTCGGGGTTGAGCAACCCGGCGCCATAGAATTGCGCGATCGCGCTCGACGTCGGATAGGTGCCGGTCTGGACCTGATTGCCGCCAAGGAAGTTCGTCGTCACGACCTGCGTGTTGTTCTGGCCTGGCGACGGGGCGTGGAAGCCGGTGCCGACCGTTGCGCGCAGCGAGACCGCGTCTGTCACGCGGAACAGCGCGTTCGCCTTGCCCACGAAGACCCCGCCAAAGGTGTTGTAGTTCTCGTACCGTCCGGCGAGCCCCACCGTCAGCGCTTTGGTGATGTCGGTTTCGGCACCGACGTAGATGGCGTAGCTTTTCTGGGTCGACACGCCCGCAAAGTTCGGGCTGGTGCCGCCATAGCCGCTCGCGGCCGGCGACTGGGTCGCAGTGACAGGCTGTACGGCGCCGTTGAGCAGGATTGGCGCGCCTGCCGCGTCGCGCACGATGGTGCGCTGATACACGCCCGGCGCGATCTGGTCATAGAGCGGCTGCGAGGCGAACGGCCCTGCTCCATAGGATTGCAAATCACCGGTCGTCTTCTCGTAACGCTCACGGCGATACTCCGAGCCTGCCGACAGCACGATCGGGCTGTCGAAGCCGACTTCGACCGGATAGGTGAAATCGGCGTTCAGCGTGATTTCGCTCTGGATCAGCTTGCCGAACTGGAAGCTCGTCTGGCTCTGCTGCGGGCCGTAGGACGCCGACAGCGAGTTGGTCATCGACAAGTCGAGCGAGTTGCGGCTCAACGTCCCCGACAGGTCGTATGTAAAGCCGCTGCCGGCTTTGCCCTTGAAGCCCAGCGTCCCATAGATCTGATCGACCTTACCGATGAAGCGCGGCGTGAAGCCACCGGGATAGATGCTCGTAAAGCTGACCGTGGTGCCGTTGTTCAGTGGGAACAGAGCACTGGGGGCGCTTACGAAGCCAGGTGCTCCGTTCACCGGCGAACACGTCGCATTACCTGCCGGGCATGCGGTCGTGAAAATGGGGTTGAATGATCCGTTGCGGCCCAATGTCACCGTTGTGTTGGTCGTGCCGTCGCTGCGGACGAACCCACCATTCGTCTGCGACGGACGATAGTTGAAACTCTGGTTGGTTTCGCTGTGCGCCAGGTTTCCCGTAAAATAGACTTGGCTCTGTGCGCCTATGTCGAGCGCCGCATTGAGGAACAGCTTGTAGCCATGGCCGGGCGACGTTCCCCAGATCTGCGCCGGGTTCGGCACGGCGACCGAGGGGTTGTTCGCCTGGATCGTGATCGCGCTGGCGCGCGTCACGCCGCGGCTGGTCTGCCCCTGGTCGTAATATTCACCCGCAAGGCTGACGAAGCCGCGGTCGCCGATCTTCAGCCCGCCATATCCCGAAAAGATCTTGCTGATGCCGTCACCGCGATAGGTCTTTCCGTAAAGGGCCTGCGCCTCGATGCCGACGTCGCGGCGGATCGAATAGTTGAGCACGCCCGCCAAAGCGTCGGCGCCATATTGCGCGGTCGCGCCGTCCCGCAGCACCTGCAAATTGCCGATCGCAATCGCGGGGATGTTGCCGATGTCGGCGCCCTGCGACCCGAACGACAGCGCCGTGTCAGCGCCGGTGTAGACGTTGACGAGCGCCGAACGATTGTACCGCTTGCCGTTGATCATGACCAGGATCTGGTCCGCACCCAGACCGCGCAGCGATGGCGCGCGCACGAAGGTCGATGCGTCGGAGATGGTGTTCTGCGGAACGAAAAACGACGGAACGAGGTTCCTGATCGCATCGAGCATGTTCACGGCCGGCTGCGAAGCCAGTTCGGCCGAGCTGATCACATCGATCGGGGATGCCGAATCGGTGACCGACCGATCGGTGCGGCGGGTGCCGATGACGACGATATCCCCGTCGGCGGGCGCTTGTGCCGCCGGTTCGCTCGATTGCAGCCCGGCTGTAGCAGCCTCGGCCTCACGGCGCTCCTCGGCCAGCGCAGGCGTGGCGGCGCTGGCAACCGCCAGCGCGAGCAGTGAAATCGCGTTTCTGTAGATCACGGTCAAATCCCCCAAAGATGAAATCACGTTGCAGTCGATCGACACAATTTTGCTCAGACGGCACGAAGACACGCTCCGTGCCGACCAACTTAGTCGACATCAGCAAACACACGTTCCCCTGCCGCAAAGGCGACAGCCGGTAGACCTGCGAACTTCTTGTATCCCGCTGCACCATCCAGATAAAATCGGTGCAACCGGACTTTGATTGGGGATTTTACGCGGGGCTAATCTTACCGAAAGCAACTTTGTTGCTCCAATTCTGATCGCCTCGTCTGTCCCGTTACGGATGACGCCATATCGGCATATCCATTGCAACATAAAGTTCATCGATTTGGGTGGAGTCGTCCGAATTAGGGCATTTTCGGCCCTAACTATGGCGTTTCGGCAACGCTTTCGTGGAGCTGGCCCGGTGCTGTATCGCGTTGTGACGGTTGACAGCGGCGCGCTCCTCGCATAGCTGGCGCTTCTTTCCCGCGCTCGGCTTGCCGTGCGTGGGGTACAGGTATTTTGCCCCACCGGGGCACGGCATTTTTTGAAAGTGACTTAGGCCCATGTTCGCAATCGTGCGCACGGGCGGCAAGCAGTACCGCGTTGCCGCCGGAGACAAGATCGTCGTCGAGAAGCTCGAAGGCGAAGCTGGGGCGTCGATCACGCTCGGCGATATCCTGCTGGCGGGCGAAGGCTCGGAGCTGCATTCAGTCGAGGGCCTCACCGTCTCGGCTGAGATCATCGCGCAGGCGAAGGCCGACAAGATCATCGTCTTCAAGAAGCGTCGTCGTCACAACTATCGCCGCAAGAACGGTCATCGCCAGCAGCACACGATCCTGCGCATCACCGCGATCGGTGGCGAAGAGAAGAAGGCCGTGAAGGCCAAAACTGCAGCTCCGGCGGAAGCCGAAGCCCCGGCCGCTCAGGCGTAAGGAGTAATTCGAGATGGCACATAAGAAAGCAGGCGGTTCCTCGCGCAACGGTCGTGATTCGGCCGGTCGTCGCCTTGGCGTCAAGAAGTTCGGTGGCGAAGCCGTCATCCCGGGCAACATCCTCGTGCGTCAGCGCGGCACCAAATTCTATCCCGGCACCAATGTCGGCATCGGCAAGGACCACACCTTGTTCGCGCTGACCGAGGGTCGAGTCGCGTTCCATCAAGGTAAGCTTGGCCGCAAATTCTGTTCGGTCGAGATGCCGATCGCGATTGCGGCTGAATAACATCGGGTAACCGGACGGGTTGCCCACCAGGGCGACCCGAGGTCTTAACCGACCATCGAACAGGGAGATCGGGTCACCCCGGTCTCCCTTTTTTCTTGCTCCCTCCCCACCCATTGTCGCTTTCCCGTCACGAGACACGGGCATGCGGCAGCGACGAGGAGAGTAGAATGTTCGCTCGTACCCGGAGATTGACGCTGCGGCCCGGCTGGCCGGAGGACGCCCCTGCCCTCGCCGCCGCGATCGGGCATGAGGCTGTGGCGATGAAGCTTGCCCGCCTGCCATGGCCCTATGCCGAGGCACATGCGCAAGAGTGGCTTTCACTTCCACGCGGCGCGACCGACGCAACGTGCCTCATTCTCAGCCACGACCATGATTATCCGCAGTTGATCGGCTGCATCAGCATCGAAATGCGGGAGGGCGCGCCGGAGCTTGGCTATTGGCTGACGCCCGCCGCATGGGGGCGTGGCTATGCCACAGAGGCCGGGAAAGCGATGCTTGGCATGGCGCGTCACGCCCTGGGGCTGAAACAGGTCGCCTCGGGCTATTTCGCGGACAATCCCGGATCGGGTAACGTGCTGCGCAAGCTTGGCTTTTACGAAACAGGCGAGGAAATGCGCGAGAGTGTCGCACGCGGCCATGCAACACGGTGCATTACGATGGCGCTCGACTTGGCCGATGGCGCAGCCACGGATTTTAGACTGGCGGCCTGAGCGCGCGTAGCGTTCGCGTTCGGGCTGCGGACGTTAATCGATCACACCACCCCGGCGAAGGCCGGGGCCCAGTCGCGGTTGCCGATGTAACGGGCACAGCGTTCGCCAACACAACGCGCGCAACTGGGCCCCGGCTTCCGCCGGGGTGGAAGCCCCCCCTCAATACGACGGCCCCACAAAGTCCGAGAATTTCGTGATGCTCGGTTCGAACTTCAGCGTCACCTTGCCGGTCGAGCCGTGGCGTTGCTTGGCGACGATCAGCTCGGCCAAGCCATCGACGCGCGAGAGATGTTCGGACCATTTCGCATGCTTGTCCTGCACATCGGCCGGGCTGCTCGAATTCGGGATCTCGGGCTGGCTCATATTGAGGTAATAATCCTCGCGATACACGAACATCACCATGTCGGCGTCCTGCTCGATCGACCCCGATTCGCGCAGATCCGACAGAAGCGGCCGTTTGTCCTCGCGGCTTTCGACCGCGCGGCTGAGCTGCGACAGCGCCATCACCGGCACGTTCAAATCCTTCGCGATGTTCTTGAGACCGCGGCTGATTTCGGAAATCTCCTGCACGCGCCCATCACCCGAACTCTTGGCGCTGCCCGACAGCAATTGAAGGTAATCGACCACGATCAGCCCAAGCTGGTTGTTGAGCTTGCGCTGCAACCGCCGCGCGCGGGTGTGCAGCGCGCCGATCGACAACCCTGCGCTATCATCGATGAACAGCGGCAGGCTCTCCAGGCTAGCGGCCGCGGCGGCGAGCTTGTGGAATTCCTGATGGCTGATCTTGCCCGATCGCAGCACTTCGGAATTGATCCCCGATTGCTCGGCCAGAATACGCCCGGCGAGCTGATCGGCCGACATTTCGAGGCTGAAAAACGCGACCTTCGCCCCCAGCGAGCGATCCGGCTCGATCCCGTCGGCCATATCGCGCATCCAACGTTGCGCGGCGTTGTACGCAATGTTGGTGGCGAGCGACGTCTTGCCCATGCCCGGACGCCCGGCGAGGATCATAAGATCGGATCGGTGCATGCCGCCGATCTTCGCGTTCAGACTGTCCAGGCCCGTGGTAATGCCCGAGATATGCCCGCCCGAATTGAGCGCGATCTCGGCCATCTTGATCGTCATCGTCGATGCCTGGACGAAGGTCTTGATCTGCGAATCGCTGCCACCGTCCGCCGCGACCTTGTAAAGTTCCTCCTCCGCCGCCTCGATCTGCGCGCGCGGATTGACCTCTTCGGAGGTATCCATCGCCCGCTCAACGAGACCACGGCCTACCGTCACCAGCGTACGCAACATCGCCAGATCGTAAATCTGCTTGGCAAATTCGCGCGCGCCGAGCAGGCCCGCGCCCGATCCGGTCAATTGCGCGAGGTACGCCGGCCCGCCGAGTTCGCGCATCCCGACATCGGCCTCGAACATCGGGCGCAGCGTGACCGGGCTCGCCAGCATGTCGTTGCCCCGCAGGGTGCGGATCGCGGCGAAGATGCGGCCGTGCAACGGCTCGAAAAAATGGTCGGGATCGAGCGCGTCGATCAGATCGTCGGCGAGGCGATTGTCGATCATCATCGCGCCGAGCATCGCGGCCTCGGCCTCGACATTTTGCGGCAACGAGACAGCCTCGGGCACGGTTGCGGAGACGGGTGGAGATGCGAATGCTGTGGCCATCGCGCCTTCTCACAGACGCCCCGATTCGGGTCAAACGCGCGCGGCAAAAATAACGGGGATAAGTCTCGGGGGTTCGACCGACCCGGCGTTTAGCGCGTCGCCATCTGGCGCAGCGCGGACAAGGTGTCCTGGATCGTTTCGCGCGGCGGGGGCGGCGGCATCTGCGGGGGTTCTCCGGCTGCGGGCGCTCCTGCTACCGTCGGGTCAATCGCAGGCTGCACCGGCCGTCGCGCGGCGGCCACCCGTTCCAGGCGATCGAGCAACGCTTGCACGGTCTCCGAAGGATCGGCCTTCGCTGGTGCTGGTCGCACCATCGGGGTCAGCGGGAAGGTTTCGAAGCGTTCGCTTGGCTCGAACGTCTGCGGGCGCTCAGGCGTCGCTTCGACCGGTGCCGGAAACCATTCGAGGGGCGCTTCGGGCACTGCGGCTGGGTCGAACGCGGCGAGCGGTTGATCGAGGTCGGTCGGCAACGGTTGTTCGATCGGCGCTGGCGGCGCCATCTCGATCACCACCGGCGTCACTTCCGACGCATCGACATGCACCGGCTTGGCGCGCACTTCGAGGAAGGGCGTGCCGAGATCGGTATTGGCGAACAACGGCCGACGCGCCGGGGCATCGGGGTGCGAATCGGCGCGACGCAGCACGGGTGCGGACACCGAACCCTGCTCGGACCCGCGACCCGGGCGCTGCACGACGATGGTCCGCGTCCCAAACATCAAAAACATGCCGAACCACGCGATCAACCCGACGCCGCCGCCGCACAGCAGCACCAGCACCAGCCGCGCGGTCAGCCCAAGCGGCGGTTCGGCGGCGGAGAGGACCGCGGCGATCCCGCTGTCGACCACCATCGATTCGAGCAGATCGGTCGGGATCAGCGCGAACATCGCGGCGGTCAGCACGCCGATCACGCCCGCGGCAAGCGGTGCGATCGGCAGGATCAGAGGTTTGGAACGGGGGGACTCGGCCATGATGTAGGGGATGGCATAGCACCGGTAAGTTTCTGGTAAACGGGCGCGTAACGCTCAATGTTGGTCGCCCAGTTGCGCTCCGCCTCCACAAACGCGCGACCGCGCGCGCGCCGACCCGCCCAGCTATCCCGATCCGCCAGCAATGCCGCCAACGCGCGCGCCATTCCGGCAGGATCGTCGGGCGGGAACAGCGTCCCGGTGTCACCGTCGCGAATCAGCTCGCGATGCCCCCCCACATCGGATGCGGCGACCAGGCGGCGCTGCGCCATCGCCTCCAGCGGTTTGAGCGGCGTGACGAGGTCGGTCAGCCGCATGTGCTTGCGCGGGTAAGCGAGCACATCGACGATGCTGTAATAGCGCTCGACCTCGGTATGCGGCACGCGCCCGATGAAATGGATATGCGCCGCCACCGGGGAGGCCGCCGCTTGCGCACGAAGCGCGGCTTCCATCGGCCCGCCGCCGACGAGCACGAGCCGCGCCTGCGGGCGCGCCGCTACCAGCAACGGCATCGCCGCGATCAGATCGTCGAGCCCCTCATAATCATAGAAGCTGCCGATGAAGCCGATCACTTCGGCGCCCTTCAACCCAAGCGAGTCGGCCAGCGCCTGATCAAAGGGCAAGGGTGCCCCGAACACCGACATGTCGACGCCATTGGGGGAGACGATCAGCTTCGCCGGATCGACCCCGCGCGCCAACAGATCGCGCCGCAGCCCGTCACAAATCACCGCGACCGCATCCACGCGCTTCACTGCCCAGGTTTCCAGCGCACGCGTCGCGCGATAGCGCAGCGATCCTTCGGTCCCCGTGCCATTGCCGACCGCTGCATCCTCCCAGAATGCGCGGATTTCGTAGACGATCGGCAGCTTGCGCCGCTTCGCGACGCGCAATCCCGCCAGCGCATCGAGCACGGGCGAATGCGCGTGCAGCACGTCGGGCTTGAACTCAGCCACCACCTGATCGATCCGTCGCGCGAAGGCGCGGATTTCGCGCAACTCACCGAACGGGCTGATCGTTTCCGGGACCGGTTCGGTCCGGTAGAAATCGATCCCGTCGACGCTCTCCTGCGCCAGATCGCGCGCGCCGTTGCGCGGGCCGGTCACTGCCGCGACCTCCCATCCACGCCGCTGCTGGCTCTTCAGGATCGCGCGCGTGCGGAAGGTGTAGCCGCTCTGCAAGGGCAGCCCGTGGTCCAATATGTGGAGAATGCGCATGGCACTTCCCTAATCCGCGACTGCTTAACGGAGCCTCAACCCGCCCGCGCGTAGGGCGGGGTCATGCAAGGCGTGCCGCAGCCATGATCGACAATCTCGCACTTGCGATCAGCCACGGGTTGATCGCGCTGACGGTGTGGGTGCTGCTGCGCCGTCCCGATCTCGACCGGGAGGATGCGCCGCCCGAGCAGACCGAACGCAAGCCGAAAGGCCGCCCGCGTGCGTGATCTCGTCTTTGTCGCCTTTCTTGGGGCCTTCTTCGCGGCCGGCTTTCGCAAGCCGTTCATTTTTGTGCTGGCGTACGTCTATATCGACATCGTCAGCCCGCAGCGGCTGACCTACATTCTGCTCAACGCAATCCCGATCTCGCTAATGGCCGTGGCGCTGACGGTCGGCGGATGGATGCTGGCGGACGACAAGACCGACACCCGCGTCGCTCAGCGTCAGGCGCTGATCGTCCTGCTGCTTATTTATTGCGGCATCACCACGCGCACTGCGGATTTCCCGATCGATGCGCTCGGCAAATGGGATTGGGTGTGGAAGTGCCTGGCCTTCGCCGCCTTCCTGCCGCTGACGCTGCGCACGAAATTGCGGATCGAAGCGCTGCTGCTCGTGATGATCGCGTCCGCCGCGTCGATCATCATCATCGGCGGGATCAAGACGATCGCCAGCGGCGGCGGTGGATACGGCACGCTCAACCTGATGGTGTCGAACAATTCGGGGCTATACGAAGGGTCGACCATTTCGACCGTCGCGGTCGCGATCATCCCGCTGATCCTGTGGTTCACCAAATTCGGCACGATCTTCCCGCCAGATTGGAAGGTGAAGGTGTTTTGCTACGCGTTGGTCTTCGCCTGCCTGCTGATCCCGGTCGGCACCTCGACGCGTACCGGGCTGCTGTGCATCGGCCTCGTCGCGGTGCTGATGCTGCGCGATACCAAGCGCAAGGTCCTGTATCTTTGCCTGCTGGGTGCCGCAGGGCTTATGGCGGTGCCGTTCCTGCCGTCTTCGTTCACGGACCGGATGAGCACGATCAAGACCTATAAGGCCGACGAATCGGCCTCGACCCGGCTCGCCGTGTGGGGCTGGACTTGGCAGTACGCGAAGGACAACCCGATGGGCGGCGGCTTCGAAATGTACCGCCAGAATCAGATTCGCTACGACACCGAAAAGGTCGAGGGCAACGCGCAGAATGCGACGATCGACAAGAAACTGACTGTGGACAAGGCGCGCGCCTTCCACAGCGCCTATTTCGAAATGATCGGCGAACAGGGCTTTCCCGGCCTCGTCATATGGTTGTTGATCAACCTGATCGGCATCGTTCGGATGGAGGTGCTGCGGCAACGCTATCGCAAAGCCCCGCCCGATCAGGCGTGGGTCGCGCCGCTGGCCGGCGCGCTGCAATCCGCGCACATCGTCTATCTGCTCGGCGCGGCGTTCATCGCGATCGCGTTTCAGCCGTTCGTCTACATGCTGATCGGTGCGCAGATTGGCCTCGACACCTATCTCGCGCGCAAGCGGAGCCAGGCGGCGTGGCGGCCTATGCGCAAGCCGCGCGCGGCGCTACCGGTCGAGGCAGCGGCGTGATGCAGCGCCACGAATTGCGCGCGCTGACGGGCATGCGCGGGATCGCGGCGTGGTTCGTTGTGCTGTACCATATCCGCCTGTCGATCGCCGGCCTGCCGCCCTTCCTGCTCGACATCTTCGCCAAGGGCTATCTGGCGGTCGATTTCTTCTTCTTGCTCTCGGGCTTCGTCATCTGGCTGAGCTGGGGTGACCGACTGCGGAGCGGGGGTTTGTCCGCCGTCTCGGGGTTCCTGTGGCGCCGGATCGCGCGAATCTGGCCGCTCCACTTGTTCATGCTCGGCTGCGCCGTCGCGCTCGCGCTGTTGCTCGCAAGCGTCGGGCGGCACGATCCTGCGGTCTACCCCTTCGCCGAACTGCCGCTGCACCTTCTGTTGCTGCAGAATTGGGGCTTTACCGATCACCTCGCCTGGAACGATCCGAGCTGGTCGATCAGCACCGAATGGGCGGCGTATCTGCTGTTCCCGCTGCTGGCGTTCGGCATGGATTGGCGGCGCGTGCCGAGCTGGGCGGTGATAGCCGCGATCGCTGCATCGTTGGTGCTGCTCCACGCACTGATGGCCGACGCGCCAACGCTCGGCACCGACATTGCAATCTTCGGACTGCGCCGCTGCCTGATCGAATTCACGGTCGGCTCGGCGCTCTGCGCGCTGTGGCTCCGGTGGCGCGACGCGCCCACCCTACCTTCCTTGGCGATGTTGGCGGTCGCAGTGTCAATGCTGTCCGCGCGAACCGCCGGGGCACCCGAGACACTCACCATCCCTGCCGCCTTCGCCGCGCTGCTGCTGATCCTGGCGCTCATCTCGGGACGACGCGGCAACCCGCTCGAATTCCAGGCGATCCATTATCTCGGCGAGATCAGCTACGCGACCTATCTCGGCCATTTCCTGCTGTTCGTGCTGTTCAAGCTCGCCTTCGTCGACGACGCGCACGCAATTCCACCGATCCTGATCGCGCTGTATCTCACGCTCGTGCTGGGCAGCTCGGTCGCGCTCTACCACCTTGTCGAGCGGCCAGCGCAGGATTGGATGAACCGGCTCCCCGCAATATTGCGGAGAGCCGGTCCGAAAGCTCAGGCGTCCGCCAGCTCTTCCTGAAGTGCTGCAAGGATCGCCGCGTTGAATGCCGGAATGTCGTCCGGCTTGCGGCTGGTGATGAACTGGCCGTCGCGCACGACTTCCTCGTCCACCACATCTGCCCCGGCATTCGCGAGATCGGTCCGCAGCGACGGCCAACTCGTCATGCGCTTTCCGTCCACCACATCGGCCTCGATCAACAACCACGGTGCATGGCAAATGGCGGCAATCAGCTTTTCGTCATCGGCGAATTCCTCGATGATCTCGATCGCCCGGTCTTCCATTCGCAGCGTATCGGGATTGGCGACGCCGCCCGGCAGCAGCAGCGCGGTGTAATCCTCGGTGTCGACGTCATCGAGCACCATGTCGGGCGTGATCGTGTCGCCCTTCACGTCATGCTGCATCCCCTGGATCGGGTCGGTCTTGATCGAGGCGAGCGTCACCTTGACACCGGCATCGAGCAGCGCCTGACGCGGCTTGAACAGTTCGTCCTGCTCGAAACCATCGGTCGCGAGGATCAGGACGTGCGCATTGGAAAGATCGGCCATTGGGGGGTCTCCGGCTTGGGGTAAAGCGGTTGGGGTTCACGCCGCTCAACCGATGAGCCGCCCCGGTCGTTCCGGAACGATGCGACGGCCCGTGCATTCTCATCGGCCATGGCCAAGATCACGTATCACGATGACAGCGCACCCGGCATCACGCGCAAGAAGATGCGCCACGGCTGGGGTTATTTCGATGCGAGCGGCGCGCGTATCGCAGACCGTGACGAGATCGACCGGCTGAACGCGATCGGCCTGCCCCCCGCCTATCGTGACGCATGGTTCTGCCCCAAACCGCATGGCCATATTCAGGCGGTCGGCTGGGATGCGAAAGGCCGCAAGCAATATCGCTATCACACCGGTTTTCGCGAAACACAGGAAGCCGCAAAATATGAGGGCTGTGCGAGCTTCGGCCAAAGCCTGCCCAAATTGCGCGCGCGGATCGATGCCGACATGGCGCTCCCCGGCGTCAGCCGCGAGAAGGCGGTCGCGGCGGTCGTTCGCTTGCTCGATCTCGGGCATATCCGCGTCGGGAACGAAGGCTATGCCAAGGCCAACAACAGTTTCGGCGCCACCACGCTGCGCAACCGCCACGTCAAGGTCGCGGGCAATGCGTTGAAACTCAAATTCCGCGCAAAATCGGGCAAAGAGCGGGTGATGACGATCACCGACAAGACGCTCAGTCGCTTTGTAAAGAAATGTCAGGATCTGCCCGGCCAGCACCTCTTCCAATGGCTCGACAGCGAAGGCGAGCCGCACCCGGTGTCCTCCTCCGACGTCAACGAATATATCCGGGAGGCGACCGGCGGCGATTTCACCGCGAAACATTTCCGCACCTGGGCAGCAAGCGTGATGGCGTTCGAAACGCTGGCGAGCGCGAAAGCCGATATCGGCCTGAAAACCCTGTTGCTGCCGGTGTCCGAGGCGCTCGGCAATACGCCCGCCATCGCGCGTAAATCCTACGTTCACCCCGCCTTGTTAGCGCTGGTGAAGACGGGCCAAGCGGAATTCCGTGCCCAATTGCGCTTGCCGCGCAGCACCCACTATCTATCGCGCGCCGAACGCGGGCTTATCGCGTTCCTCGAACCCGGCGCGCCAGCGGCGGTACGCCACGTCGCCTGAAAGTTATGACATGACGACCAGTAACACCAGCACTGCCATCCTGCCGCCGATCAAGGTCCAGGATGTCGATCAGCAATTGCGCGGCCTCGTCGGCGTGACCTATCAATGGGTCGGCACGCACTGGCTTCAAATCCTCATCGCGATCGGCGTGGCGAGCGTGATCGTGATCGCGCTCCATGCGATCCGTCGCTTTGCGCGGGGATATTGCGCACGGCAGACCGGCGGTCGCGTGCGCTGGGGGTCGGTGGCCGCACGTGCGGTGGTGCAGACCGGCAACGTCTTCATGGTCGTCGCCGCGGCCAAGATCGTCTCCGCCGCAAATTTCGCCGGCACCCCGGTCGAGGTGCGCGGCACGATCGATTTCCTGTGGATTCTCGCCGCCGGCTATCAGGCGGCAGTCTGGGCGCGTGAAATCATCATCGGGACGATCGAACATCGCACCGCTGGCGAACATTATGCCGGGGAGGCGATCGGCAGCGCGATGGGCATCATCCGCCTGCTCGTCGGCTTCGCGGTGTTCGCGATTGCCGGAATCGTCATCCTCGACAATCTCGGCGTCAACGTCACCGGTCTGGTGGCGGGTCTCGGCGTCGGCGGCATCGCGATCGGTCTGGCGGCGCAAGGCATCTTCGCCGATCTGTTCGCGGCGCTGGCGATCATCTTCGATCGCCCGTTCCGGCGCGGCGATACCATCTCCTACGACACGACCACCGGGACGGTCGAAAGCATCGGCCTGAAATCGACCCGCGTCCGGGCGGCAACCGGCGAAGAGCGGATCATCGCCAACAAGCAATTGCTGGAGAAAGAGATCCAGAACATCACGCAGCGCGATTACCGCCGCATCGTGTTCACGCTCGGCCTGGTGCAATGGACGCCAATCGAAACGATCAAGCGCTTTCCGGCGATGCTCAAGGAGGTGGTCGAGAGCTGCGACCTGAAATTCGTCCGCGCCGGCTTCATTAAATTCGGCGACAGCAGCTACGATTTCGACCTCGAATTCGATTCCGAGCATTCCGGTTTCAAGGAATTCTTCGACGCCCGCCACGCGGTCGGCGTCGCGATCATCGAGCGGATGAATATCGAGGAGATCAGCCTCGCCTATCCGACGCAAACCGCCTTCACCGCTGCGCCCGATGGCGGGCTGATCCTGCCCTATCCCGAGGCGCCCGTGCGGGCGGTGACGTCGTCGTCCGACACGGCGCGCTTGACGCCCGACCAATCGACGCTCGGCAGCGCGAGCGAGCCGGAGGGGTGAACGGAAGTAGAGTAACGATTAGTTGCTGCGCGGTATCTTTTTTACCTTGCTTCTATATCGACTAATTGCAGCAGCTCCCGCCTCTAGGACAAACATGGGAATCTGAACAGCACATCGGACCGCTTGAGCAGCAGGTCATACCGGAGCAGGGCGAGCAGCAACCGCCAGTTTCCGTTGTATCGCTTTGCACTTTTATCATGCTAGCGTTGACCGGCATCGTTGTAGCGCGACTCCAAGACGCCAATTTTTTGGCTGTGCATTTGTTTTTACCGAAACTTTGAGTTGATGCAAATTTACCTGTAAAGTTATCACTTACGGTCGCTTCAATTCGGATTTGACCACGGCCGATTCCAGGAAAGGTCGTGGATACCATATTCTCCAGAGATAAAGTTAAAACTGGCTCCGCCGCCTTAAGCCAAGCATCAGATTTTGCTAGGTAAAGTAAGTTAGATAGAGTGACAGTCTTTCGCTGTTCAGTACCGGCCATCCTTATTTGCGTTTTTAACGAGTACCCATCTTGAGTCGCTCGCATAATCGTTGCCGCACTTCCATCTTCGATTACAAATTTTGGCTTGCCGATTATCCGATCGCCTTCATAGAGATTAAGGGTCACATAGTATAACTTTCCATGCGCTTTTTCTGGAATTTGAGAAGAAGATGAGGATATCGCAAATAAAAGGGACAAAAGAATACAAAACACATAACGAAACATGGTTGTTCTCCTGCGTTTTATAGGGGTAAATCACGATGCTATATTGTTGTCAATCCCTCGTCCAAACTCAACAACGTCGCATTCCCGCCCGCACTGGTCGTATCCACAGAAACCGCGCGCTCGACCACGAAGCGGTGCAGATAATGCGGTCCGCCCGCCTTCGGCCCGGTGCCCGATAGCCCCTCGCCGCCGAACGGCTGCGACCCCACCACCGCGCCGATCATCGACCGGTTGACGTAGAGATTGCCGACGGCAGCGAGCGCCTCGGTCTCCTCGGCGGCGCGCGCGATGCGGCTGTGCAGGCCCATCGTCAGGCCGTAGCCCTTGGCATTCACCGCGCGGATCGTGTCGGCGAGTTTGCCCGCAGGCCAGGTCGCGACGTGGAGGATCGGCCCGAACCATTCCTGCGTAAGCGCATCGATCCGGTCGATCCGGATCAGCGTCGGCGGCACGAACAGGCCATCCGCCGGAGCATCGAGCGTCTTTTCGATCTTTGCGCCCGCACGGTACGCCATCAGCCGATCATACGCCGCCTGATCGATCACCGGCCCGACATCGGTCGCCGGATCAGCCGGATCGCCAAGCCGCAGCGTATCCATCGCGCCCTTCAGCATCTCGATCGTCGCCTCGGCGATCTCCTCCTGCAACAGCAGCAACCGCAACGCCGAACAGCGCTGCCCGGCCGAACGGAACGCCGAGGTGATGACGTCGGCGACGACTTGCTCGGGCAGCGCGGTCGAATCGACGATCATCGCGTTGATCCCGCCGGTCTCGGCGATCAGCGGGACGATCGGGCGGCTGTCGTCCTCCAGCAGCGAGCGCGCGATCTTCCGCGCGGTGGCGGTCGATCCGGTAAAGGCGACCCCCGCAATGCGCGGATCAGCGGTCAGCGCCGCGCCAACCTCCGGGCCGCCGGGAAGCAGAACCAATGCATCGCGCGGCACGCCCGCTTCGTGCGCCAGTTCAACCGCGCGCGCCGCAATCATCGGCGTCTGCGGCGCTGGCTTGGCAAGCACCGCATTACCCGCGACGAGGGCCGCGACGGTCTGGCCGAGGAAGATCGCCAGCGGGAAGTTCCACGGCGCGATCGTCGCCCAAACCCCGCGCCCGTCGAAGCGCAGCACGTTGCGCTCGCCGGTGGGCCCGGGGAGTTCGACCGGCTGCAACCCGTCGCGCGCTTGCTGGGCGTAATACCGACAAAAATCGACCGCCTCGCGCACTTCGCCGAGCGCATCGGGAATGGTCTTGAACGCTTCCTGCACGCAGATCGCCATCAGTTCGTCGCGATGCGCCTCCAGCAGATCGGCGAGGCGATCAAGACACGCGGCGCGGTGTTCGACCGGGGTGGCGGACCAGGCGGGGAAGGCTAGCGCTGCTCTACCGATCGCCTCTTCTGCTCCCCGGCGAAGGCCGGGGAGCAGGGTTGCAGGAGACATCGCTTGAGGCCCTGGGCTCCGGCCTTCGCCGGAGAACGAGACGGACTTTACCGTCGCCTCCAGCACCGCCCGATCCGCCAAATCCAGCCCAGCCGAATTCCGCCGCTCCGCCCCAAACAAATCCACCGGCAACGGAATGCTCGGATGCCGCGCGCCACCCACCGCAGCGATCTTCGCCACCGGGTCCGCCAGAATCTCCGCCTCGGTCAGCCGCTCATCCGCAAGCTGATGCACGAAGGAAGAATTCGCCCCATTCTCCAGCAAACGCCGCACCAGATACGCCAGCAAATCGCGATGCCCGCCGACCGGCGCATAGACCCGGCAATGATAGCCATTCTCGCGCACCAGCCGCTCGTACAGCCCGTCGCCCATGCCGTGCAGCCGCTGGAACTCGAAGTCGCGCGAATTACCCGCCCATTCCATGATCGTCGCCACAGTCAGCGCATTGTGGCTGGCAAACGCAGGCCGGATCGCAGGCGCATCGAGCATGTCGCGCGCCACCGCGAGATACGACACATCGGTCGCCGCTTTCCGCGTGAACAGCGGATAATCGGCCAGCCCCTCGACTTGCGTCCGCTTGATCTCGCTATCCCAATAGGCACCCTTCACCAACCGCACGTTCATCGTCCGGCCAAGTTCGCCCGCCCAGGCGACGACTGGCCGCGCGCGCTTGCCATACGCCTGCACCGCCATGCCGAAACCGTCCCAGCCCTTCAGGCTGGGCAGGCCCGCCACCGTGCCGATGATGTCGAGGCTCATCTCCAGCCGCTCGCTCTCCTCGGCGTCGACCGTCAGCGCGATCCCCAGCCCAGCCGCCTGCACCGCCAGCGCCTCAAGCATTTCGGTCAGCGCAGGCACGCATTCGTCCCACCGCGCCACCTCATAGCGCGGGTGCAGCGCCGACAATTTGACCGAAATCGAATGCCCCGCCGCCGCATCACGCCCCACCGCCGCCACCGCATCGGTGTACGCCCGGAAGTACCGGGCCGCATCGGCCTCAGTCCGCGCCGCCTCGCCCAGCATGTCGAAGCTAGCGGTGAAGCCCTTATGCTCGGGCTTGCGCATCCGCTTCATCGCTTCGTCGATCGTGCGGCCCATCACGAAGATTTCGCCCATCATCCGCATCGCGGCGCCAACCGCCTGCCGCACGAACGGCTCGCCAGCGCGGCTGATCAGGCGACGCAGCGACGATGGCTTCTCCCCCTCGCCCACCAGCGCACGCCCGACGACCAGCCCCCAGGTCGCGGAATTGACCAGGGTCGAGTTCGATTTGCCCGTGTGCGCGCGCCAGTCGGCATCCCCCAATTTGTCGGCGATCAGCAAATCCGCCGTCTCCGGATCGGGTACGCGCAGAAACGCCTCGGCCAGCGACAGCAAGGCAACGCCCTCGGACGAATTGAGCCGATATTCCTGCAGGAACTGGTTGACCCACCCCTTGCCTTGCGCCGCGCGCAAGTCCGCAAGCAGCCCGGCGGCGTGCCCCAGCGTCCGTTCGCGCGACTCGGGGGTGAGCGCGGCACGCTCAAGCAGCGGCTTTAGAACATCGGGTTCGCTCGCGCGGTGCAGCGATGGCATGGATTTGCGGGCATTGGACGCTACGTCAGGGGTCATGTTCCGGTTTCCGGTCGGGTGAGGCTTGCGCGCGGCGGGCCTCGGTGCCATTTGCCGCGCCACGCGCCTATGCGACGATTTGTCCTTGAGGGGAATGCCGTGACCAGCATCACAGTCCAGGAAATGGCCGGCCGCATCGGCACCGAACAGGTGTCCGACTGGGTCGAGGTCAGCCAGGAAATGATCGACAAGTTCGCCGACGCGACCGGCGATCACCAGTTCATCCACGTCAACCCGGCGATGGCGGCGATGACGCCGTTCGGCGGCACGATCGCGCACGGCTTCCTCACGCTGTCGCTGATGCCGTTGCTGTCGTCGAAGATCATCGACGGCGTCACGATCGAAGGCGTCAAGATGGGCGTCAATTACGGCGGCAACAAAGTCCGCTTCCTCCAGCCGGTGCGTTCCGGCAAGCGCGTCCGCGGCCGCTTCAAGTTGCTCAGCTTCGATGAAAAGCGCCCCGGCCAGTGGCAGCAGACCAACGAATTCACCGTAGAGATCGAAGGCGAGGAAAAGCCCGCGATGATCGCCGAATGGATGTCGCAGATTTTCGTTTGAACCTCCCTTAAAGCCCTCTCCCGCCTTCGCGGGAGAGGGTTGGGTGAGGGCCTTCTTCTCTTCGACGTCAGAAACAGAAGACCCTCACCGACTTCGCCCAGGGCCGCGTGAAGAACGCGACCCAAGTCTCCGTAGCCTCTCCCGCGAATGCGGGAGAGGGCAATAAAGGAAAAGCCCCCATGCGTTCCGCCGTCATCGTCTCCACCGCCCGCACCCCGATCGGCCGCGCCTATCGCGGTGCCTTCAACAACACCCCCGCCCCGACCCTCGCGTCGCATTCGATCAGGGCCGCCGTCGAGCGCGCCGGGATCGAAGGCGGCATGGTCGATGACGTCGTGTTCGGCTGCGCGCTGCAACAGGGCCATCAGGCCGGCAACATTGCGCGCACCGCGCTGCTCCGCGCCGGCCTGCCCGTCACCGTCCCCGGCATGTCGGTCGATCGTCAGTGCGCCTCGGGCCTGATGGCGATCGCCACCGCCGCCAAGCAGATCATCACCGACAACATGCAGATCGCCATCGGTGGCGGGGTCGAGAGCATCAGCCTCGTCCAGACCCCGCAAATGCGCGTCGCCGCCGACCCCGAACTGATCGCGATGCACAAGGATGTGTATATGTCGATGCTGGTCACCGCCGAGACGGTCGCCAAGCGCTACAATATCAGCCGCGAAGCGTGCGATGAATATGCGCTCGAATCGCAACGCCGCACTGCGGCTGCGCAAGCCGCCGGCTATTTCGATGCCGAGATCGTCCCGACCAGCGCAAGCATGGCCGTCACCAACAAGGAGACCAAGGAGGTCACCTATAAGGACGTGACGCTCGCCAAGGACGAGGGCAACCGCCCCGAAACGACGCTCGAAGGCCTGCAAGCGCTCCAGCCCGTCATGGGCCCCGGCATGAACGTGACCGCAGGCAATGCCTCGCAGCTCTCGGACGGCTCCTCGGCCAGCGTGCTGATGGAGGAAAAGCTCGCCGAGCAACGCGGGCTCCAGCCGCTCGGCCGCTATGTCGGCATGGCCGTCGCGGGCACCGAGCCCGACGAAATGGGCATCGGTCCCGTTTTCGCCATCCCCAAGCTGCTCGAACGCTTCAATTTGAAGATGGACGATATCGGCCTGTGGGAGCTCAACGAAGCCTTCGCCGTGCAAGTCCTCTATTGCCGCGACAAGCTCGGCATTCCGAACGAGCTGCTCAACGTCAGCGGCGGCGCGATCTCGATCGGCCACCCCTACGGCATGACCGGCGCCCGCGCGACCGGCCACGCGCTGATCGAAGGCAAGCGCCGTGGTGCGAAGTACGTCGTCGTCACGATGTGCATCGGCGGCGGTCAGGGTGCTGCGGGGTTGTTCGAGGTCCTCTAACGCCTTGAATTTGCGGAATTGAGAAAAGGCGGCGTCGGATCGACGTCGCCTTTTTTCGTGTCCGGCACAGGCTGCCCGGAGATTAGGCTCGTCTTCGGCGAGGCTGAATCCTTCTCCGTTCGCCCTGAGCTTGTCGAAGGGCACCTCGAAGCCTTCACACGGCGTGTAGCGGAGAGCAGGGCTTCGACAGGCTCAGCCCGAACGGAAACTGAGGTGATCACGCTTCAAAGAAAGCGCCTAAGGCTCGCCCGCGCACCCAATTCGCGTTCCGTTCGTTACGTGGTCCGATCGCCATCCGGCGGATCGTATCAAGGGAACAGGATGATGAACGGTACCACGCTCGAAGGTCAGGCCCAGTCGGTCGCAGGCTCGGTCAAGCAAGCCGTCGGCACCGCGACCGGCGACAATTCGATCAAAGCGCGCGGCGCGAGCGATCAGCTCGTCGGCGATGCCAAGCAAGTGTTCGGCGCGGCGACCGACGCGATCGGCAACCCCGGCCCGCTGATCGACAAGGCCCGCACCTTCGCGCGCGATCGCCCGTGGGCAACCGCGGCTTTGGTCGGCACGATCGCCCTGGCCGTGTTCAACACGCTACGCGGCAAGTGATGGGGTTCCGGGGGCGCGGTGCGTCCCCGGAACCGGGCGGGCTGGTTGTGGAAGGCGTGGCATTCTGAACGAAGTGCTGATCGGCAGCGGCGGCGCGATCTCGATTAACGCGTGAAGTGATTATCTCGAATATAAAGGATCAGCGCATACCTGCGATAATCAAGAGCTCTTCAACGACAACGCGAAAATCAGCGCCATTTTTATCAATGTCTGGACGAACTGCATTAAACCGCCTGCTGTGCGCCGATTTATCGCCCACATCTTTCAACCTAGGCATAGCTGCTTTGGCATTGCGGCTCAAATTCCAGCTTGTCTCAGATACCGCCCGGTCGATCAGGTCGCGGAGGAAAAGAAAATCTCCACTCGAATTCTGAATTTTTTCCGCAATGCCGTGCTTTTCAAAGGCTTCGATAATCAACGTCTCCAGCAATCGCCGCAGCATCACTGCGCAAGCATCGTACCACCCCTGTGAATAGGCGCCGTTGGCTTGGTTCGCAACTTTGACGAGGTAGCCCCGAGTGTTATCGAAAAAGATGGCGGGGATGATTGCATTCCTCGGCGCTGGCACGCCTTGTACTGGAGCCCCTAACCTGATCTATTCACCGGCAGCGTTTCTCAGCCGATGGGTCAGCGCAGGCGTCGTGTAGCCGCAGGCAGGGCGCATGGGTCCCAAGCGCCTGTCTCATCGCGGGTTCACAGTTTGGGGCGGAGTTGATGGGCGGGGTTCGTTTGGCGGCCACTGCCGCATCGATCATGGTCCCGTGGTGCGCAAGTTGAGCGCGATGGATCGGAACAGCGCGGCATCGGGACAGGCGCTTGCGAAGGCGATGCGGATGCGGCTGGTGGTTTCGACGACGCGCGCGGCGACCTTGAGCAGCCGCAGGCGGATGGTCGCGAACTCGGCGGTGCGGAGCGTGGCGGTTGCGGGCATAGCGTGCCGCACGGCCCACATCAGCCAGTAGGCGGCGGTGTGAAGGATGAGCCGCATCTGATTGGCGTTGGCCGAGCAGCAGGAGGTTCGGTCGCTCTTCAGCTGCGTTTTATGCAGCTTGATCAAGTTTTCCGCCTGGCCGCGGGCGCAGTAAAGCGTGTCATAGATCCGTTCAGCGCTGCCCTCGGCAAGCGAGGTGACAACGAGGCGGATGTCGAGGCCGAGGCTGCTCGCCTCGATGCGAGCAACGACGCGACGTTCGGTATTCCCCCAGGTTTTCGCAGCGTAGCGCGTCTCTGCGTAACGCCTTAGTTCGACCAGTCCCTGCAATGCCCGGTCGGTCGCGCAGGCATCGCCTTCCCGAACGATGACGGGATCGGCGTGGAGCGTGCGGTTGCCGGGCAGCCCGAAGATGTAGTCGATTCCGTTCGCCTCGCACCAGGCCATCGGCTCTGGCCGACCGTAATGACCATCGCCGCGCAGCGTGATCCGGGTATCGGGCCAGTGGCGACGGATACGTCGCACGAGCCGGCGAACATGGCCGGCGACTTCCTTGCCCGACGGCGTTTTGCCGGTGCGCAGCAGCATCGCAACCGGCCGCCCGGTAGCGGTGTCGTAGACATGGATCGGCAGGAAGCAGCGCTCGCCGTAGTGGCCGTTCCAGAAAGAGAGCTGCTGCGCGCCGTGTACGACGTCGACGGTATCATCGATGTCGAGCGTCACCGCCGCAGGTGGCACGGGGTAGCTCGCGCAATAAAGGTCGACCAGCGTACCGGTCAGACGGATCAACTCGCGCGTAGTCGGCGCGTTTTCCCACCGGCTCATCGTCGGCTGGCTGGCCAGCCCGAACGGATCACCCGGCAGTTTGCCGAGCGCCAGCTTGAACCCTGGATCATGCCGCAGGGCGTCGAGATCATTGGCGTCTTCATACCCACACGAGATCGCGAGCATGCGGGCGCGCAAGATGTCGGCGACCCGGTGGATCACCCGACCCTGATCGCGCGGATCAGCGATGCAGGCGGCGAGCCGATCCGCGATCCCCAACCGCCGCTCGGCCTGTGCGAGCAGTAGCACGCCGCCGTCCGACGTCAGCCGACCGCCGTCGAACGCGGCGGTGATTTTTCGACCACGAATGGCTGGGAAGGTGAAGGAGAACCCACTATCGTCGGCCATGGCGGTCGTGGCACTTTCTGTCTGGAGCAGAGGGATGGCGTAAGCACCCTTTCTCTACTCCAAACCAAAGACTTAGACCACGATCGCCACCACCGATTATCGCTCCCGATGAATAATCCGGGCTAAGACCGCACTAACATCTTCTTGTATTGCTTTCGCGGCTTTGAATATTTCCGGCTCTGCGATCACGTCTGCGAGCCATACAGATGTTTAGCCATGCTAGCGAATATCTGGTCAATTTGCTCTACGCTCGCATCCGCAGAAATATGGACTTGAACGTCGATATGCAAGTTTGGGGCTGTGCCCCGGGCATTGGTCGGGTGTTTGCCTTCTACGGGCGCGTGCAATGTCGTAGTTTCGAAATGTTCAGCCTCGGCAGGCACAGCCTGGCTGCTTTTCGAAAAATCAGCTTCCTTTGCCAAGTTTTTGAAGGTGGCAACCGCCTTTGATATGGCCTGTCTTCCAGCTTTGGAACTCTGTGAAAAAACATTCTCGAGATCAATGCTGGGGCGATCATGTGCGTCTGGATAAACGCCGTACAATTCAGAATATCCGGTTCTGATACCCTCAGCGAGCGCGGTGGGTCCCTCGGATCCACGGAATTTCTGCCACAACGCAGTCGGAGCCTGGCTACCGTCTATCAATTGAGCAACCTTCAGTACGCCGATAAGCGAGCCGTCGTTGCTGGAGGTAAAGCCGATTGTTTTCAGCCACGCATTTGTGACCTTCGGGAACCCCAACTGTTTTAATTTTGTCCAGCAATGGCTTAATTTTGCCTGCAACCGTCGTATAGATAACGTCGCCCACTCGCTCCCCCTCTTTGCCGCACGTAGCCTACCTGTTCATTGCAGCTTATGCGACTGAAGTTAAGTGGATTCTAATTCGGACCACCCGACTAAGAAGCCGGCAAAATTCATGGCGCGAATGACAAATGGCCGCTGGAGTATGGCGGCCGGGTAGTTGAAGTGCCGATATTAAGCTAAGTAATTCGTACGCTAGAAGTGAACGTCAGGCAGCTTGTATCTCGTCATCACTCGAAAGTTGCCTTCCCCTCTCGACAAAAACCCACCCCCCTGTCCTACACCTCCACCCTTTGCCATAATCGGTGCGGGTCTTTGAAATCGCCGGTCAGCACGCTAGCCACGGGGCGGGAGCGCACCCACCCGTGATGTCGTGACTCGTGTGACTTTACGCGGACAAGCGAATGCGCCGCACCCCGCCCGGGCCATCACCCCGACGCCGCAAACGCTGCGGTTACGCCTAACCTTAGCCTAACCTTTCGCACCCGTTTTGAGCGGCACTTTCGGCACTTTCGGCCCGCCTCAACCGTGCGCGGCGATCCATTCCTCCAGCACCGGGGCGATCTTGGTGCGCCACTTCGAGCCGTTGAAGATGCCGTAATGCCCGGCACCCTCAGCCATGTAATAGCGCTTCTTGTCCTCAGGCAGGTTGGTCGCGATGTCGAGTGCGGCCTTGGTCTGGCCGAGCCCCGAAATATCGTCCTTTTCGCCCTCGATCGCGAGGATCGCGATATCGGTGATCGCGGCGGGATCGACCCGGCGGCCGCGGTGCAGCATCTCGCCCTTGGGCAAGGCATGGTCCTGAAACACTACGTCGATCGTCTGCAGATAGAATTCGGCGGTCATGTCGCAGACCGAACGGTACTCCTCGTAAAACGCCTTGGTCGCGTCGGCCTCCAGATCCTCGCCGTCGACCAGATGTTTGAACATCTCGTAATGGCTCATCATGTGGCTGCCGAGGTTCATCGACAGGAACCCGGCGAGCTGCAGAAAGCCCGGATAGACTTTCCGTCCGGCACCGGGATATTGTGCCGGTATCGTGGCGATCACATTCTGGCTGAACCAGCTATGCGGCCGCTCGGTTGCCAGCGTGTTGACCGAGGTGGGGGCCATCCGCGTATCGACCGGCCCGCCCATCATGGTCAGCGTCTTGGGGCGGCAGGGATTTTTGTCCGCGCTCATCAAACAGGCGGCGGCGTAGCACGGCACCGAAGGCTGACACACGGCGAGCATGTGCGTGCCGCCCGCACCGTCATTCGGGCCGATCGCCTCCAGGAACGCGATGAGATAATCGACATAATCGTCGAGATCGAATTTGCCGTCGGACAGCGGCACTTGTTTCGCATCGCGCCAATCGGTGATGTACACGTCCGCCACCGGCAGCATCCGCTCCACCGTGCCGCGCAGCAATGTGGCGTAATGGCCCGACATCGGCGCAACGATCAGCAGCTTCGGCCCGCCGGTGACCCCAGCGCGAGCAAAGCGCTTCAACTGGCCAAAGGGTTTGCGCAGCACGATCTCCTCGGTCACCGCGACGCTCTCGCCGTTGATCGTAGTAGTGTTCAGCGCGAAGTCCGGCTTGCCGCGTGGTGCGGCGGCGTGGGCAAACACCTCCAGCGCCGAACTCAGGATCTGCCCGCCGCCGAAATAGGCGAAGGGATTGGCCGGGTTGTTGAGCAATTCCGCACTGAAATCGGCCATCGCGCCTGCGCTGGCCAACATCGATTTCTGCATTTCATACGCACTGTACAGCATACCGGACATTCCAATAATCGAGGTGCCACCATAGCGGCGGCGCATTACGGTTCGCTTAAGCTTATGCCGCACTGCGGCAAACGGCAACTGGTCCTTTCGCATCCGTCACCAATGCGATTGAGGCTTGCTCCGCGTCCTGCTAGGCGATCCGCATGGCCGATATAGAACCCGCCGTCCCGATCGAAGCAACCGCAGCGACAACGCCGCCAGAGAAGCGCAAGCTCAGCAGCCTGGTGATGATTTGGCGCTTCGCCTCGCGCTACCCGGCGCAGCTTCTGATCGCACTCGCCGCCTTGCTCACCACCTCGGCCGCCACGCTGTACATACCGTGGAGCATCAAGTCGGTGATCGACCAGGGCTTCACCCACGGCACGACCGATGCGCATCATATCGACACGATCTTCTACGGCCTGTTCGCGGTGGTCGGCGTGCTCGCGATCGCGACGGCGCTGCGTTTCTACTTCGTGTCGTGGCTGGGAGAGCGCACCGTGGCCGACGTGCGGATGGCGGTGCAGTCCAACCTCCTGACGCTCGCGCCGCGCTGGTTCGAGGAGAACCGCCCGTCCGAGGTCGCCTCACGCCTCACCTCCGACACCGCGCAGATCGAAGTTGCTGTCGGAACCACCGTCTCGGTCGCTTTGCGCAACACGCTGACCGGGATCGGAGGGCTCATCTCGCTCTTCGCGCTGGCGCCGAAGTTGGCGGTCATGCTGATTATCGGGATCCCAATCGTAGTGCTGCCGATCGTCCTGCTCGGCCGCCGCGTTCGGAAGTACTCGCGCTCCAGTCAGGACCGCATCGCCGATATCGGCGCGATGGTGGTCGAGACGTTCGGCGCGATGAAGATCGTTCAGGCATTCGGCCAGGAACGGCGCGAGGCGGAGCGCTTTGCAAAAGCGGTCGACAGCAGCTTCGCAGCGGCCAAGCGCCGCATCACGATCCGCGCGATCATGACCGCGCTCGTCATCGGCCTGCTGTTCGGCGCGGTGACGCTGCTAATGTGGTCGACCTTCGCCGATGTCGCGGCGGGACGGCTGTCGGCTGGATCGCTGACCGCGTTCATCTTCACCGCCGGGCTGGTGACGGGCGCCTTTACCGCCCTGACCGAGGTGTATGGCGACCTGCTCCGCGCATCGGGCGCGGCCGAGCGGCTGGCCGAACTGCTCAACGAAGAACCCGAGATCCGCGCGCCTGCCAAGCCGACCACCCTGCCCGTTCCCGCCCGTGGCACGCTGGCGTTCGAACATGTCGAGTTCCGCTACCCCACCCGCCGCGACGTGGCGGCATTGCACGACTTCTCGTTGTCGGTCGCACCCGGCGAGACGGTCGCGATCGTCGGCCCGTCGGGTGCAGGCAAGACCACGCTGTTCCAGTTGATCCAGCGCTTCTACGATCCCGATGCCGGCCGCGTGCTGATCGACGGCGTCGATCTGCGCGAGGCCGACCCGGCAGAAGTCCGCGCTCGCATCGCGATGGTGCCGCAGGAAACGGTGATCTTCGGCGCATCGGCCCGCGACAATCTGCGCTATGGCCGCTGGGACGCGCATGACGACGAACTGTGGGCGGCAGCCGAGGCGGCCAATGCCGCCGAGTTCCTGCGCAAGCTGCCCGAGGGGCTCGATACCTATCTCGGCGAAGGCGGCGCGCGCCTCTCCGGTGGCCAGCGGCAGCGCGTCGCAATCGCCCGCGCGCTGCTCCGCGATGCGCCGATCCTTCTGCTCGACGAGGCGACCAGCGCGCTCGATGCCGAGAGCGAGCGGCTCGTCCAAGAGGCGCTCGAACGGCTGATGTCGACGCGCACCACGCTCGTCATCGCCCACCGCCTCGCCACCGTGCGCGCGGCACGGCGGATCATCGTGATGAGCGACGGTCGCATCGTGGAGAGCGGATCGCACGGGACGCTGGTCGATCAGAACGGCCTCTACGCACGGCTGGCGAGTTTGCAGTTCAGCGAGGCGGCATGATCGCCAAATAACCGTCACCCCGGACTTGTTCCGGGGTCCACCGTGCCGCAAGATGCGGCATTGCCGGTTGAGCGGTGGACCCCGGAACAAGTCCGGGGTGACGGAGGGGTATTATGACACGCGACTTCGACATCATCGTATATGGCGCGACCGGCTTCACCGGGCGGCTCGTGGCGGAGTATCTCTCTCAGACCGGTGCCAAGCGTTGGGCGATGGCGGGGCGTTCGCTCGCCAAGCTGGAGGAAGTGCGTGACCTGATCGGCGCGCCCGCCGACACGCCGCTTGTCACCGCCAATGCCGACGACCCCGCCTCACTCCGATCCATGTGCCAACGCACGCAGGTCGTTCTCACCACCGTCGGCCCGTACCAGCTCTATGGCAGCGACCTCGTCGCCGCCTGCGCCGAGACCGGCACCGCTTATGTCGATCTGTGCGGCGAGCCAGCCTGGATGCGCCAGATGATCGACGCGCACCACGAAACTGCGAAAGCGTCGGGCGCGCGGATCGTGTTCAGTTGCGGCTTCGATTCGATCCCGTTCGATCTCGGCGTGCTGACGCTGCAGGACGCCGCCAAGGAAAAGTTCGGCCACGCCATGCCACGCGTAAAGGGGCGTGTACGAAAGATGCAGGGCGGCTTTTCGGGCGGCACGGCGGCGAGCCTGAAGGCGACGCTCGCTGCGGCCGCAAAGGACCCGTCGCTGCTTGGGCTTCTGATCAACCCGTTTGCGCTCGCCCCCGGCTTCACTGGCCCGAGCCAGCCCAAGGGCCTGCTGCCGGAATATGACCGCACGATCGAGGCGTGGGTCGCGCCCTTCATCATGGCGCCGATCAACACCAAGAACGTCCACCGTACCAACTTCCTGCTCGGCGGATCCGGGTACGGCGCGGACTTCGTCTATGACGAGATGATGGTCGCGCCGGGCTTGGGCGAGATGGGCAAGGCCGCCGCAGAGGCGATCGCCAAGCTGAACCCGCTCTCCAGCGACAAGGGCCCCAAGCCTGGCGAAGGCCCGTCGAAGGAGGAACGCGACGCCGGTTTCTACGATCTGCTGTTCATCGGCGAAGGCCCTGGTGGCGAGCGGATCGACTGCGTCGTCACCGGCGACCGCGATCCGGGCTATGGATCGACCAGCAAGATGATCGCCGAGACCGCGCTGTGCCTGGTCGAGGATGTAACCGGAGACGGCGGCATCTGGACGCCGGGCGCGCTGATGGGGAAAGTGCTGGCGGACCGGCTACAAGCGCGCGCCGGGCTGACCTTCCGGGCGGGGTGAGGTCGTTCCTCTCGGGCCATTGCAGCTGCGGATGGGAAGCGTCGCCCTTCTCACCCTGCTCTATACCGTCGGTAAGGCGCTCGCCTTGTTTGCGTAAAGCGGCATCGAAGGCCGTCACATCGGGGGCGAGATACGTACAACGCCGGCACGTAACGACCGACGTCCCCCGGTTCCGCTCGGCCTTCACCTATAATTGGAGGTAACGCAGACCATAGAACGGGCCGTCATGGATTTCGCAGGACAGAACGACCACGCCGTATTCGACGATGCGGCCGTCGGCACCGAGCCGATCGCGGACCCGGTACCCGACTATCTCCAAATCCTCGAGAACATTGTCACCCATCTCGAAGACGGGTTTGATCACCCTGAAATCTGGCAGCTTTTGAGCACCGCGACGCCAGCGGAGATCGCCGATCTGCGCGGGCTAACTGAAGGTCTGATCGACAGGCAGTCCGGCACCGTTCTAAAATCACTCACCGTCCTGCTCGGCCTGCTGCAAGCGCTCGCCGGTGATCGCGCCACGGGGCTGACGACGCTCGATCGGCTAGCGGTGCAGAATGCCCACTGCCCGCAAGTGGCAGGCGCGCTGTTCTTCGTGCAGCGCCACGGTCAGGGCGGCCCCTCCCCCGATCTGTCGGACCGCTTCTGCGACTCCCCCTTCGTCAAGTTCGAAACGCTGATGGACGGCAGCGTAGCGCCGTGTTGCTCGATCTGGACGCAGCAGCGGCTCGGCAACCTCGACGGACAAAGCTTCGCGCAAATCTGGAACAGTGAGTCGGCCCAGGCGATGCGTGCGAGCATCCTCGACGGCAGTTACCGTCACTGCAACAAACAACGCTGCAGCTTCATCATCGACGACGTACTTCCGAAACGCGATGACGTTACCGACCCCGACCTGCGCCATATCATCGACGCGAGCGTCACCGAAATGGCAAAGGGGCCGCGGTGGCTGTTTTTGGCGCATGACGTGACGTGCAACCTGGCGTGCCCGTCGTGCCGCGGCGGCATTGAGGTTGCCGATGCGGAGCAGGAGCGGCGCTTCGCGATCATCGAGCGCGACGTGTTTGGCCCGCTACTCAATGCCGAGGGCGAAGTGTTGATCTCGGTCTCGGGTCAGGGTGATCCGTGGTCGAGCCCGCATTACCGCTCGATCCTGCGCTACATGTCAGACCACGATCTCGACGCGCGGCTCGATCTCCACACCAATGCCCTGTTGATGAACGAAGCGCGCTGGGCGCAATATCCCGGGCTCGAAAAGTATTTGCCGAGTGTGAACGTCTCAATCGATTCCTGCACGCCGTGGGTGTATGCCGTCCTGCGGCGACCCGGCACTTGGGCCAAATTACTGCCAAACCTGCAATTCATCGCGGCCAAGCGCGCACGCGGCAATTTCCGCGAATTTCACATCAACGCAACGATTCAGCTCGACAATTTCCATGAAATGCCCGCGCTGGTTGATCTCGCCGAGACGCTCGGCGCGGACAGCGTGCGGCTGTACATGATGCAAAATACCGGCGGGCATCTGGAGCATGATTTCGACCATAAAAATATCGGCTCGGCCAACCATCCGCTGCACGTCGCGTTCCTTGAGACGTTGCGCGACGAGCGGCTGGGGCGACAGATCGCCCATCTCTACGACGTCGCAAACTGGCGCACGCGGAGCTTTGAGCAAACGCTGCCCTCGGACAGCTTGCCGACCAACTACACGCTGCTCGACCTGCACGACGCGATCCGCGAGGCGCACGGTATGCCCGATCGCGTCGTCGCCTTATGCGCGGCTGGCCGCACCCGCTTCAGCGATGATCTCGATCTGTTGCTGATCGAGGCCAACGCGCTCGCCGAACTCGGCTTCAGTGCGCAGGCGCAGTATCGCCTGAACGAGCGGACCGCGCTTGGCGGCGAGGCGATCACCCTGCGCCCCCACTAACCATTGGCGGCAGAGCGCGGCGCTATTCGACGCTCACAACATGATGCGGCGCCGGCAAGAGCGCCTTGTCGAGCTTGGCCGACACGCCAACGCTCCGCCCGGCAAGATTGGGCACGCCATATCGCACCGCGCTGCCAAGCACCTGCGCGGACTGCGACAAGGTCATGTCATAGTCCTTTTGCAGCCACTGGATCAGCCCGACGCTCGCGCCCTTCAGCGCTTCGTCGAGCGAGCCAGCCTGGCCGAGCACCATGATCTGCGTCGGCGATTCCACGCGCGGCGTGGGGATCGCGTTCGCCTTGATAAGATCGACCGTGAACGTCACATCCATCGACGTCTCGAGCGCATATTGCGAGGTCTCGCCATCGCCCTGCAGCGCGTGTGCATCCCCTAGATAAAGCAGCGCACCCGGCTGCTGCACCGGCAGATAGACGATGTTGCCTTCCACCATTTCGTTGAAATCCATGTTACCGCCGAAGCGCCCGGTGTCGCCGGTCGATAGTGGCGGCGAGCCGAAGCCGGGCGCGACGGCGAGCCCGCCGAGCATCGGCCGCACCGGCACCGAATAGGCCGCGAGTGCGCCGGTCGCACCGTCCGGACTGGCGCGCCCGGTCGTGCGATCGAGCTTCCAGCGGACCGGCTTGCCGAGCTCCGCAGCCTGCGTCGCGAACGATGCGCCCAACGCACGACCGACGATCGTATCGAGGCTATCGGCATAATCGCGGTTCAACCTCAGCCGTACGAGCCGGACCACAAGTGTATCTCCCGGCACCGCACCCGCGATGAAGAACGGGCCGGTCTGCGGATTGCCGAACAAAGCGCGCGTCACACCCTTTGCATCGACACCGCCCGAATCGATCGTGGTCGTCCGCACGCTATCCCGCGGCCAGAGCGTCAGCACGGGCGCGCGGTCGGCGGCAAACGTATTGGAATAATCGCTCGGTACGAAGTCGATCGTCCGCGCCGGGCCGGCCGGGCGATCCGGCACGCGCCACGCGGTGAAGGCGTGCGACACCCGCACATTCGGCGTGTTGGTGTCCGGCCCCTCGATCGTGCCGCGCAAGCGCTGGCCAGTGCTCGTGGCCACCAGATGCGAGACCACACCGCTGCGATCGATGGCGTCGAAAACGATGCTCTTGCCCCGCACCTCGCCCGACCCGCGGTCTCCGTCGAGGTCACCGTCGAGCCTTTGCCCATCCCGCTCGAGCGTGAGCGTCGAAAAGGCGGGATTGCCCCACAGATCGGTACGCACGATCCACGTCTCGCGCGCCGATGCTCCGGTCGCGAGACACAGCAGGATTGCCGCCGCGCTCATACGCATGAAACTGTATCTCACCGTGATCCCCTACCGCTTCTTGCCCTGATGCCGGATGTTGGCCGGTCGACCGCGATGCTTGATCACGCGTTTCGGGCCGCGTTGGTCGCGCTCCGGTCGCTCGCCCCGTCCCTCGACCATCTCGAAGCGGAGAGCGCCCGATACCGGGTTCGCCTCGGCGAGGCGTAGCGGCAGTTTCTGGCCGCTCGCGAACACCGTGCCGGTCTGATCGCCGATCAGCGTTCGGCTCGCCTCGTCGAAGCGGAAATACTCGCCCCCCAGATCGCGCACCGGCATCAGCCCGTCGCCGCCGATCCCCTCGACGGTGGCGAAGAAGCCGAAATTGGTGACGCCGGTGATGCGCGTCTCCAGCACTTCGCCGACCTTTTCGGACAGGAATGCCGCGACATAACGGTCGATCGTGTCGCGCTCGGCCTCCATCGCGCGGCGCTCCAGCATCGAGATGCTCTCGCCGATCTTGTCCATCGACGCCGCCTCGCCCTCGCTTAGACCGCCCGGCCCGAGATCGTACGCCGCGACCAGCGACCGGTGTACGAGCAGATCGGCATAGCGCCGGATCGGCGAGGTGAAGTGGCCATAACTCCCCAGCGCCAGCCCGAAATGGCCTATATTGGCGGGCGCATAATAAGCCTGCGTCTGCGTGCGCAGGACTTGCTCCATAATCTGCGGCCGCTCGTCGCGGTCGATCACCGTGTCGAGGATCTGGTTGAAGGTCTTGGGCCGCACCACCTGCCCGAGCGCGAACTCAATTCCAAAGGTCTTGAGATAGTCCTTGAGCGCGACAAGCTTCTCGCGGCTCGGCGCTTCGTGGACGCGGTACATGACCGGGGCTTTCTTCGCCTCCAGCGCCTTGGCCGCCGCAACGTTGGCGGCGATCATGTAATCCTCGATCAGCCGCATCGAATCGAGCCGCTCGCGCGGGGCGACCGAGAGAATGCGCCCCTTCTCGTCGAGCACCACGCGGCGTTCCGGCAGATCGAGGTCCAGCGGCGCGCGGGCGGTGCGGGCCTTATAGAGCGCCTTCCAGCAAGCCCAGAGCGGGAGGAGGATTTGCCTTAGCCCCTCCCCTTCAGGGGAGGGATTGGGGTGTGGCTGTGCCGACATCCCGCCGTCGAATTGAGGCACGGCCGCACCCCCAACCCCTCCCCTGAAGGGGAGAGGCTTATTGTCGATCGCCGCCTGCGCATCCTCATACGCAATATTCGCCGCGATCCGCACCACCGCGCGGGTGAAGCGCCAGGATTTCAGCGCGCCACCCTTCCCAACCTGCAAATGGCAAACGAGCGCTGCACGATCGACGCCCTCTTTGAGCGAACACATTTCCGCCGAAAGGCTCTCGGGGAGCATCGGCACGACGCGGTCGGGGAAGTACACACTGTTCCCGCGCCGCCGCGCCTCGCGGTCAAGGCTCGATCCGGGGCGGACGTAGAAAGAGACGTCGGCAATCGCGACGATCGCTTTCCAGCCGCCTTCGTTGGCAGGATCATCGTCGGGTGCCGCCCAGACGGCATCGTCATGATCGCGCGCGTCAGCCGGATCGATCGCGACGATCGGGAGGTGGCGCAAGTCTTCTCGCCCCGCGCCCAGCGGTTGCCCCGCAACCCGCACCGCTTCGTCCAACGTTTCGGCCGAAAACACGTCGGGAATGCCGAGCTTGTGGATCGCGATCAGTGAAAAGCTGCGCGGCGCGAACGGATCGCCCAGCACTTGGGTGACGCGCACCGTCATTCGCGGCGGGCGTCCAGCAAGTTCGGCCAGCACCAGATCGCCGACCTGCGCATCACCCGCGTCCGACACCACGAATTCGCGGCGTTCCTTCTTCTCCACCCCTTGCAGCCACAGCGTTGCGCCTTCCTGACGCAGCACCCCGAGTACCAGCTCCTCGCCCTTGGGCAGCACCTTCATGGGATGCGCGATCAGGCCGTTTCCGGCTTCTTCCGTCCGCGCCAGCACGCGGTCGCCAATGCCCAGCGCACCGCGCTTGCGTTCGCGCACCCGCAATCGGGGGGCAGGTGTGTCGGCATCCCAGCGTTCAGGCACCGCCCACACCGTACCGCTGTCGTCGACATCGGCGATGCGCAGCACGGTGACTTTGGGCACGCCGCCCATCTTGTGAAACGCGCGGCCGGGCGCTGCATCAATCAGCCCCTCGTCGCCCATATCCTTGAGCAGCGCCTTCAAGAGGATCTTGTCCTGCGCCGACAGGCCGAACGCCTTGGCGATCTCGCGTTTGCCGGCCGGCGCCGGCGACGCCGCGATGAAGGCGAGGATCTGCTCGCGCGTTGGCAGGCCGGGGGTTTGCTTTGGGGATTTGGACATCGTCAAC
The DNA here is from genome assembly GCF_013374095.1 of Sphingomonas sp. HMP6. Classification (NCBI taxonomy): domain Bacteria; kingdom Pseudomonadati; phylum Pseudomonadota; class Alphaproteobacteria; order Sphingomonadales; family Sphingomonadaceae; genus Sphingomonas; species Sphingomonas sp. HMP6. Next base: position 1,619,683 of record NZ_AP022672.1, read on the forward strand.
TGCGATACGCGAGCGCGGGGCAAACGGCAAAGGGCGCGTCACCTGGTGAGGTGGCGCGCCCTTTGTAAGTCGTTCGGCGGCTGGCCGGACTTGGGCAAAGCCCAAGTGGTCGGACGCGGCTTGCCGCGCCGGCCGGCCTTGCGGAGGATGCGATTTAGCTACGCTAAATCGCATCCTCCGCTGCGGCTTAAAACTTCCCTCTTACCGTCACGCCATACGTCCGCGGTTCGGCCAGGAATTGCGAGAACAGGTTGCGGCCGCCGGGATATTGCGGATCGGTGAACGGCGCGCTGGTGGTGCCCGCCTGGAACGGGGAGTTGAACGCAACCTGGGCATAATTCTGGTTGAAGATGTTCTGGCCCCAGAACTCGAGCGCCCAACGCTCGTCCTTGCCGCGCAGACCGACGCGGGCGTTGAACAGTGCGAAGCTGTCCTGGCCCTTTTGCGGGAACAGGTCGGAGCCAGTGTTGTAATCGTCGCTCAGGCGCGAATCGATGTAGAACAGCCCCGACAGTCCACTGCTGCCGATCCGCGGGGTCCACGCCGCCGAGGCGGTTGCGACGATCAGCGGCGCGTTCGACAGCGCCTGGCCCGGCAGCTTGCGCAAAGCGGGATCGAGCGGCGCGCCGTTCGCACTGCCGACCAGGTTCGCGCGATACTTCGTGTCCTGGTACGTCAGACCCAGGCTCACGCGAAGGTCACGGATGGGCGCGAGCGATGCCTCCAATTCCACACCCTGCGCGCGGACGCCGTATCCGACATCGCTCGCTGGACACGCGCCGGTGGTCGCGCTGGCGTCCCGATCCGCGCCGGCTAGGCTCGATTTGCAACCATTGATCGACTGGACGAGGAAGACCGTGCCGTTGAACGTGTTCAACTGGAAGTTGCTGAAATCCTGCCGGAAGCCGGCGATGCTCAGCGAGAACGGACCGGTCGAATATTTCGCGCCGATTTCATAGGCATCGACGGTTTCAGCATCGAATTGCAGATTGCCGACCAGCGCTTGCGCACCGCCGAGCGAGGCGAAGCTCGCGATGGGTGCCTTCAACGCCGAGCGATCCAGGTTGAAGCCCCCGGCCTTATACCCACGCGAGAAGCTGCCATAGACCAACAGATGATCGATCGGGCGCCACGATGCGACGGCGGTGCCGGTGAAGCGTCCTTCGCTACGGCTGCTGTTGATCGCCACGCCGTTCAGTTCGGAGGTCGAATTGCCCTGGCACGACAGTCCGATCACCCCCCCCGCGACGGCCGCGAGCCCCGGGTTGGTCAGGAACGGCGACAGCAACGTCTGGTTGGCGACACAGGCCGTATTGTCATTGCCAAACAGCGCATTGAGTTTCTTCTTTTCGCGCGTGTAACGGCCGCCCAGCGTGATGTCGAAACGATCGGTCACGTGGAAGATATTGTGCGTAAAGACCGCCCAATTCTGGCTGTTCTGCGTATAGCGATCGAGCGTCGTGCCCTTGTTATTGATCGAATCGAGATTGTCGAACCCGGCGACAATGGCCGGGCCGGCCGCGCCGAACGCACCCGACAGCAGTGCCTTGGACGCGACGCAATCGGGCGACGTCGGGCTGTAGAGCCCCGCCAGGCCGCCCCCGCTGATAATGCGGCACGACGCGAAGCGACCGTATTGGTTGCCGAAGCGCAGATTGTCGGTGATGGTCGCGTCTTCATTGGCGAAAAAGCCGCCGACCAACCAGTCGAGCTTGTCCTCGAACAGCGAACCCTGCAGACGGATTTCCTGCGTGAAGGTGCGGAACTGGCGCTTCGAATTGCCGTCCGCCGCGCGGTAGAGAATGTCGACTGAGCTATAATCGATATCACCGCCCTGACCGGCTTTATAGTCGCGGTACGCAGTGATCGAGGTCAGATTAACCCCTCCCAGGCTCCAGTCGAGCTGACCCGACACGCCCCAATCGGTGGTGATGCCGGCATAGCTGCGACCGGGCGTCACGTTCACGTTTCGGCTATAGCCGGGGGACTGAATTGCGGTCACGTTCTGCCCGAGATCGCGCAGCACGTTTACGATGTTGTTGCCCCCGGCCTGGAGCGGGGCGAGTGGCGTCGAAGGATCGTTGAGGTTGCCGATATAGGGGCTGACCGAATTGTCGACATAGGTCGCGGCGCAGCATTTCTCATTGCGGCGCGTATAATCGCCGATCAGCCGGAACGAGAGGTCCGCGTTCGGCTGGAACAGCAATTGCCCGCGCAGGAAATAGCGATCGCGATCGTTGATGTCGGTGTTGTTGGCCGCGTCGTAATAGAAGCCCTTGCGGTTGACATAGACCCCGTCGACCCGTGCGGCGAGCGTCTCGGTGATCGGCCCGGTGATCGATCCGGCGAGACGATAGAAATCGTAATTGCCATAGGTCCCTTCGACATTGCCGCCAAAGGTGAAGCTCGGCTTCTTCGAGAAGATCGAGAGCACGCCAGCCGAGGCATTACGCCCGCCGAGCGTACCCTGCGGGCCGCGCTGCACTTCGATCCGGTCGATTTCGCCGAGTTCGTTCAAACCAGCACCGGCGCGCGAGCGATAGACGCCGTCGATGAACACCGCGACCGAGCTTTCGAGGCCGGGGTTGTCGCCCACCGTACCGATGCCGCGGATGCGGGGCGATGCGTTGGCTTCGCTGCCAGTCGACGACACGAGCAGCGACGGCGCGAGTTGCGTCAACCCGCGGATGTCGTTGGCACCGGAGTTAGCGAGCGATTGTGCGGTTACGGCGGAGATGGCGGCGGGAACATTGGCCAGAAGCTGCGAGCGCCCCTGCGCGGTCACGACGATGTCTTCGTTCGTATCGTCGGTGGCGGAGGTCGGCGCTGGCGTGGCGGGCGGCGCGGTTTGCGCGATCGATGGTGAAGCGATCCCGAGCGCCAGCGCCGATGCGGCGCAGGTGTACAGCAGACGGTTAAGCACGGCTCTCTCCCCGAAGCGGCCGGGAGCGTCGCTGCGTCCCCGTACCGGTTTATCGAAGATTGATGATGCCGCGCTCGACCTGTCTCGTCAATCACACCTTTTGCTTAGAGCAAACCATGTTGCCCTCCGGCAACACTCCCGGTTCGGCCAGAACCCTTTTTTCGAAAACCGCCTAAATCGCGCTGCAATGCAGCGCGACCGGCAGCGCTCAATAGCCGTTGAGCCGCGCGAAGCGTTCGCGGTGGAAGGCAGCATTGCCCCACATCGTCTCCAGCACCCGCGCGCGCTTGATGTAGAAGCCTGCATCATGTTCGTCGGTCATGCCGATGCCGCCGTGCAACTGGATCATCTCGCGGCTGACGAGATGCAGCGTGTCGCTCGCCACGGCCTTGGCTAGGCTCACCGCCTGATCGAGATCGCTGCGGCCCGCATCAATCGCCTCGAGCGCACCTTCGACCGCCGAACGCATCAGTTCGAGCTCGGTGAACATCTTCGCCATGCGGTGCTGCAGCGCTTGGAAGGTCGACAATTGCTGGCCGAACTGGACGCGCGTCTTCAGGTAATCGTTCGTGGTGTGGAATGCCTGTTCGGCCATGCCGAGCATTTCCGCGCACGTGATCGCGGTCGCGCGGTCGATCACTTGGGCGGTCAGCTTGGTATCGCCGAGCCGTTCGGCGGGGGCGCTATGGAACGTAACCTGCGCATGGCTGCGGGAATCGGTCATGTGGCGGGGCGAGCGCGTCACGCCGGTGGCATCGCTGACCAGATAGAGGCCGTCGGTCGCGGCGACGACGAACAGCCCGGCGCTATCGCCTTCCGCGACGAACGCCTTGGTGCCGCTGAGCTTGCCGTCGACGACCGTCGCGGTGATCTTCGCCGGATCATGCACCGGGCCTTCGTCGATTGCGAGCGTCGCGACCACTTGGCCGCTGGCGATTTTCGAAAGCCACTCAGTCTTGGCCGCGTCCGATCCGCCGAGCACGATCGCGCTCGCCGCAGCAGCGGTAGAGGCCAGCGGCGAAACGGCGAGGTTGCGGCCAAGCTGCTCCAGCACCAGCCCGAGCGACAGATAACCGAACGCCGTGCCACCGAATTCCTCGGGGATCACGATGCCGGGCAACCCCATTTCGGACAGGGCGCGCCACGCGGCAGGATCATAGCCCTCTACCGGAGCGGCCGCGCGCAGCTTGCGGAACGCAGTGACGGGAGATTCATTATCGGACCATTCGCGCACCATATCGCGCAGCATGGTTTGTTCGTCGTTCAGTGCGGCCATGTTCTAAACCTTCTATCTTTCTCCCTCTCCCGCTTTCGCGGGAGAAGCTACGAAGACTTGGTCCGCGGTCTTCGCGCGGGCCTAGTCGCAGTCGGTGAGGGTCTTTTTCTGCTGCGACTGCCGCGAAGAAGAAGACCCGACCCCAGACCCCCTCCCGCAAAGGCAGGAGGGGGCCTTAAATGCGGCTATTGATGATCCAGCATCCCCAGGATGCGCTTCGATACGATGTTGTTTTGGATCTCGGTCGATCCGCCATAGATCGAGACCGCCTTGCCCCACAGCCAGGTACGGGTCTGGGTCAGTTCTTCCTCGCTGAACCCCTCCCCTTCCCAGCCGAGCCCGGCCATGCCCATGATCTCGATCGAAAGCTCGGCGCGGTCCTGCGTGATGCGGGCACCGACATTCTTCATGATCGACGTCGCCGCCGACGGACCTTGGTTCGATTTCGCCTCCATCGCCGCGCGGCGCAGCGTCAGCGCGAAGGCGCGGCTGTCCATTTCGTGGCGCACGATCCGCATCCGCAGATCGCTGTCGGGTACACGGCCCTTCTCGTCCTCGCCGCGATACTCCTTGGCGAGCGTCCCCATCGGCTTGCCCGCGAACAGCCGCGAGGCACCACCGCCGCCCGACAGGCTGTTGCGCTCGTGCTGCAACAGGCGCGTGCCGATCTCCCAGCCCTGCCCCTCGCGTCCGACGAGATTTTCCTTGGGCACCTTCACATTGGTGAAAAACGTCTCGCAGAACGGCGATTGGCCAGAAATCATCCGGATCGGCTTCACCTCGACGCCGGGCGCGGTCATGTCGATCAGCAGGAAGCTGATGCCGCCATGCTTCTGGCTCTTGTCGGTACGGACCAGCGCAAAGCATTTGTCGGCCCACTGCCCGCCGCTCGTCCATGTCTTTTGGCCGTTGACGATATAATGGTCGCCCGCATCCTCGGCGAAGGTCTGCACATTGGCGAGGTCGGACCCGGCATTGGGTTCGCTATAGCCCTGGCACCAGCGGATTTCACCCTTGGCGATCGCCGGAATATGCTCCTGCTTTTGCGCTTCGCTGCCATATTCGAGCAAGGTCGGGCCGAACATCATGATGCCCATCCCGCCGATCGGGTTGGTGGCGCCGACGCGCGCAAGTTCTTCCTGCAACACGCGGATCTGCGCTTTGTCGAGCCCGCCGCCGCCATAGGCGACCGGCCAGCCCGGCACGCCCCAGCCCTTTTCGCCCATCGCGGCCTTCCATGCGGCTTCGTCCTCGCTCAGATCCCCCGGCCCTTCGAGCGCAGACATAGAATTGTCCTGCCCTTTCAACGATGGCGGAAAATTCGCCGCGATCCAGGCGCGCGTCTCAGTGCGAAAACTTTCCAGCGGGTTGGCTGCAACATCGAGTTCGGGCGCAGTGGCCATAAAACCTCTCCTGACAAACAAAAACTGAAGATCGGGTATGGTCCGGCGATGCCACAGTTCGGCGTCCCGCGAAAGGCCCTATCCGGAGCGCCTCGCACATTCCGCCGCGATTGGATAAGCTCGCGCCGGGGGGAAGGTCTTCATGCATTTCCAAAATCGCGCCGTGCCGATCGTGCTGGCCGCCGTGTTGATCGACACGATCGGCTTCGGCATCGTGATGCCGGTGTTCCCGACGCTCATCACGCGGCTCGGCCATGTCGGGATCGACGAGGCGACGCGGATTGCGGGTTATATGCTGGTCGCCTTCGCCGTCGCGCAATTCTTCGCTGGCCCGGTGCTCGGCAATTTGAGCGACCGGTTCGGGCGGCGACCGGTGCTGATCGCGTCGATGCTCGCCTTCGGGGCGGATTATGCGCTGATGGCCTGGGCACCGACGCTGGCGTGGCTGTTCCTTGGCCGTGCCATCGCCGGGGTCGCGGGAGCAGTTTATGGCCCGGCCAGCTCGGTGATCGCCGACGTCACCCCGCCTGAAAAACGCAGCGCCGCGTTCGGCTATGTCAGCGCCGCCTTCGGGATCGGCTTCATCATCGGGCCAGCGCTGGGTGGCGTGATCGCTGGCTTGGACCCGCGTGCGCCGTTCATTGCCGCCGCCGTGCTTGCGTTGGGCAATGCCGTGGTGATGCTGATCGCGATGCCCGAATCGCTGGCACCCGAACACCGTCGCGCCTTCCGCTGGCGCGACGCTCACATCATCGGCGCGTTCAAACCCTTGTTCGAAAGTCGCACCGCCCTTCCGCTTCTCGCCGTGTGCTTCGCCTGGCAGGTCGCGCATATGGTCTATCCCGCGACCTGGGCCTTTTGGGCGACGATCCGCTTTCAGTGGGGCCCCGCGGCGATCGGCCTCAGTCTCGCCTGGGTTGGGGTGGTGATGGCGTTGGTGCAGGGCTTTGTCGTCGGTCCGGTGATCGGTCAGGTCGGGGAACGCCGGGCGTTGATGATTGGCCTCGCGTGCGGGGCGGGCGGGTTTTTCGCCTTCTCCTTTGTGACGGCGGGATGGCAGGCCTATGCGGTGATGATTCTGGCGGCCTTGTCGGGCTTTGTCGGCCCGGCGGCGAACGGGCTGCTGTCGCGCCTCGCCGGGCCGGAACGGCAGGGCGCGCTGCAAGGCGGGCTCGGCAGCCTGGGCAGCGTCGCCGCGATCCTCAGCCCGTTCGCGATGACGCAGGCGCTCGCGGCAGGGGTCGAGCACGGATTTCCCGGTGCAGCCTTCCTGCTCGCCGCAAGCTTTGCGCTGCTTGCGCTCGGGATCGTCGTCTGGCGCGTGCTCGATCGCGGTCCGGAACAGCCCAGCGTGGTTGCGGAGGCCTGAGCGCCTAAACCTCGCGCCCCGGGCGCCGCGCCAGCCCGACGTCGAGATGCGCACCAGCATCGAGCAGCATCGTCTCGCCGGTGATGACGCGGCTCGCGGGATCGAGCAGCATCACGATCGGCCCGGCAATATCGTCGGGCCCCGCCGCCATCGCCATCGGCGTGGAGGCGGCGATGCGGGCGTTGAGCTTCGCAAAGCCCTCGTCGCCGAGCCGCTTTTCGAACCAGCCCGTGCCGACATAGCCGGGCGCCACCGCATTGACGCGGATCGCAGGGGCGAGCGCGCGCGCCAAGCTCTTGGTCATCGTGGTGAGCGCGCCCTTCGACGCGGCATAGGCGACCGACGAGCCGTGCCCGAACACCCCCGCCACGCTGGCGACATTGACCACCGCGCCAATGCCACCTTCCCGCATTGCGGGGGCGCAGGCGCGGATCATCTGGAACGGCGCAATCGTGTTGAGCCGGTAGATATCGATGAAATCGTCGGCGCTGAGCGCATCGAGATCCTCATGATTGGCGAACTTGGTACGGCCAGCATTGTTGACCAGAAAATCGATCCGCCCGAACGCGTTTACCGCCGCTTCTGCCAGTGCGCGGCAGGCCGCGTCCTCGACGATATCGGCCTGCACCGCGATCGCGCCGGCGCCGATCTCGGCCACCAGCGCCTCGGCATCCTCCTTGCTCGACGCATAGTTCACCACGCAGCGCACCCCGCGCGCTGCCAGCCGCCGCACCACCGCTGCGCCGATTCCGGTGCCGCCGCCTGTCACGACCGCGACCGCACCCTCCATCGCGTCCATCATGCCTGCGCACTCGGTCGGGCAGAGGCGCGGGCGTGCCAGTCGCGCAAGGCGGTGGCGTCCTCCGGCATCGCGACGCCCACGAAGACTGCGAAATCGATCGTGGTCAGCAACACGATATCCGCCATCGAATACCCCTTCCCGTCTAGCCACTCGCGTGACGCCAGCGCCGCGTCCAACTCCTGCATCGCCGCCACGACGCGTGGGCGCTGGCTCTCGCCGAACTCGGTATATTGCGGCTTCACGACGCGCGCGGTGAAGGGGTGGGTATGCTGCCACACCATCGCGAGCGGCGTCATCAGCCGCATCTCGACGCGGCGGATCCATTGATCGACCTCGGCCACACCGCGCGCGCCGCTGCCGAACATCGGCGGGCTAGGATGCAACGCTTCGAAGAAGCGGCAGATCGCGATGCTCTCGGTCAACACGTCGGCCCCGTCGATCACCAAAGCCGGGGTTTGCCCGAGCGGATTGACCTGCAGAAAAGCGTCACCGCGATGCTCCCCGTCGCGAATCGAGATCGTCTGCGTTGGCACGCTCAGCCCCTTTTCGGCGAGGTAGATGCGGACGCGGCGCGGATTGGGCGCGGGGTTCGGCGAATCGTAAAAGAGCATGATCGGTAGGCCCCACTGCATTTTTCGAAAGTCGCGTATGGCATTTAGGGCGCGCCTCGCCTAGCGGATCGCGGCTACGGTATCGGAAAAACCCTATATGACGACTGCCGCCGAAATGCTCGAAAGCGATTTCGCCACCCTGCCCGACCTAATCCGGGCGCATGCCGCCGAACGCGGCGATAAGGTCGCGCTGGCCGACGCGAGCGGGGAACTGGATTACGCCAGTCTCGATGCGCTGATGGACCGGATCGCCGCCGCACTACAGCGCGACGGCGTACAACAAGGCGACGCAGTCGCAATCGTCGCGTCGGCGAGCATCGATTATGCCGCGGTATTCCTGGGCGCACTCCGCGCAGGATGCGTGGCGACGCCGCTCGCGCCCTCGGGCACGCCCGACAGCATCGTCGCGATGATCGCCGATTGCGCCGCGCCGATGACTTTCATCGATGCCGATGCGGCCACTGCGCTGGCAGGGCAGCATATTCCGGGTAAGCTCGTGCATCTGAAGTCGCTCGGTCCGTGGCTCGCACCCGCCGGAGCCGTGCCGGCCCCAGTCACGATCCGCCCCGAAGACGGCTTCAACATCATCTATTCGTCGGGCACTACCGGCACGCCCAAGGGCATCGTGCAGAGCCACGCGATGCGCTGGGCGCATATCAACCGCAACGCCGCCGCCGGATTCGGCGAGGCCGTCACGATGCTCGCCACGCCGCTGTATTCCAATACGACGCTGGTCAGCTTCCTGCCGACGCTTGGCTGGGGCGGGACCGCGGTGCTGATGAAGAAGTTCGACGCGCGTGGCTATCTGACGCTCGCCGAACGACACCGCGCCACCCACACGATGCTGGTGCCGGTGCAGTACAGCCGGATCATGGCGCTGCCCGATTTCGACCAGTTCGATCTTGCGAGCTTCGCCTTCAAGACCTGCACCTCCGCGCCCTTCTCGGCGGCGCTCAAGGCCGATGTGCTGGCGCGCTGGCCCGGATTGCTGGTCGAATATTACGGCATGACCGAGGGGGGCGGCACGTGCCTGCTCGTCGCCAACCAATTCCCCGACAAGCTCCACACCGTGGGTCGCCCGGTCGAGGGGCATGACATTCGCCTGATCGACGACGACGGCAAGGAAGTACCGCAAGGCGAAATGGGCGAAGTCGTCGGCCGCTCGCCCGCGATGATGACGGGCTATCACGGCCGCAGCGAAGCGACCGCGGCGGCCGAATGGTTCGATGCCGAGGGCAATCGCTACATCCGCCACGGCGATGTCGGGCGGTTCGATGAAGATGGGTTCCTCACGCTGCTCGACCGCAAGAAGGATCTGATCATCTCGGGCGGCTTCAACATCTATCCCACCGATCTCGAAGCGGTACTATCGCAGCATCCCGCTGTCGCCGATTGCAGCGTCATCGGCGTACCGAGCGAAGCGTGGGGCGAGACGCCGGTGGGCTTCTATGTGCCGCATACCGGGGTGGACGCGGGCATCCCGGAAATTCTCGCCTGGACCAACGCGCAGCTTGGTAAGACCCAGCGTCTGTCGGCGCTCCACGCGATTGACGAATTGCCGCGCAGCGCGATCGGGAAAGTGCTCAAGCGCGCATTGCGCGACCGGCTGATGGAGACGATTGCATGATTTCGATTCGCGACATTCTGGCCGCCGCGACGCCGATCGAGAATGGGTTCCGCGCTGAAATCCCCGCGAGCTGGCTGCAAGGCCGCACCGCTTATGGCGGCCTGTCGAGCGCGCTCGCGCTGCACGCCGCACACGCGATCGAGCCCGACCTTCCCCCGCTGCGATCGGCCCAAGTGTCGTTCATCGGGCCGCTGTCGGGCACCGTCACCGTCACCGCGACCAAGCTGCGCCGCGGGCGCACAGCTGCCTTCATCCAGGCCGATATCGTATCCGAAGCAGGGCTCGGCTACCGCGCGATCTTCGTGTTCATGGCCGAACAACCGTCGCGGGTCGAACTCGCCGGGCGGCTCGACAGCCGCGTGCCGCCGCCCGCGCCCGATGCGACGCTTTACACCGGGCCGGACGAATTTTTCACCGGCAATTTCAACTTCTTCGACTTGAAGGAGCAGGCCCCCGGCGTCCCACTGGGCGAAGCCGGGTGGCTACGCTGGGCCCGCCTGCGCGATGCTGCCGGGATCGACCCGATGGTCGAGGTGATGGCACTCGCCGACGCCCTGCCCCCGGCCGCGTTCAAGCTGTTCGGCAAGGAGTTCGTGCCGGTCAGTTCGGTCACCTGGATCGTCAATCTGCTCACCCCGACGCCGACGACGAGCGACGGCTGGTGGCTGCTGTCAGCAGACTCGCAGCACGCCGTGAACGGCGGATCGAGCCAGACGATGATGCTGTGGAACGCCGATGGCGTGCCGATCGCGCAGGGGATGCAGAGCGTCGCCATCTTCGGGTGATCGCCCGCCCCGCGTCACCGTCACTCCAGCCTTGAGCCGGGGTGGCGGAAGGTTCGGTCTGCGACATTTTGCGACACTTTGTACGACCTGCGGGCACAGCAGCGCGACAGGTAACACGGCATAAGGAATGCAACGAACCGGCATCGCCCCGGTGCTGTCGAAAAGGTTGATCCCGATGCGCTACACCTTCCTCGCGTCCTTCGCCGTCACGGTGCTGGCGACTGCCGCCTTCGCCCAGAGCGGCGGGATGGGCATGATGCGCGCCGATACCAACGGCGACGGCCTGATTTCCAAGGCCGAGGCGACCGCGCAGGCCAATACCCGCTTCGACCGGATGGACGCCAATAAGGATGGCACGATCACCGCCGACGAGCGGCAAGGCCCCGGCAGCCGGATGATGGCGCGCGCCGGCGGCAGTGACGGCGCGATGACCCGCGCCGAATTCGTCGCACAGGCCGACAAGCGCTTCAGCCGCATGGACACGAACAACAACGGCCAGCTTTCACAGGATGAGATCAAGGCGTGGACGGACAAGGCCCGTGACATGATGGAGCGACGCCGCGCCGATCCGGCCGATGCGATCGCCCCGCCGCCGCCTGCGCCCAATCCGGGCCAGTAATCCCCCTTCTCCGGGCCCGGACGCCGGACGAGCGCCGCCCCCATGGGCTCGTCCGCCACGTCCCGCTGGAACGCCCCCTCCTTTCCAGAAGCCCCAGCCATGCTAGAGACCGACATCATGGGGGACACGCCACACCTGTTGCTCGTCGATGACGAACGCTCGATCCGGGAGCCGCTCGCGCAATATCTGACGCGGCAGGGCTTTCGCGTGACGCAAGCCGGCGATGCCGAAGGTGCTCGTGCAAGAATGACGGCTTACGCGATCGATCTCGTGATCCTCGACATCATGATGCCGGGCGAGGACGGCTTGTCGCTGACCCGCCACATTCGCGAAACCAGCGAAACCCCGGTCATCCTGCTCACCGCCCGAACCGAGGAGACCGACCGTATCGTCGGGCTCGAAATGGGCGCCGACGATTATGTCGTGAAGCCCTTTTCCCCTCGCGAGCTGGCGGCCCGCGTGAAGGTCATCCTGCGCCGCGCCGCCGCCGGGGGCACGCGCCAGCATGCGCCCGAGACCGGCTCCTTCGCCTTCGCCGGTTGGGTGCTCAAATCGGGCGAGCGCACGTTGGTCGACCGCGAGGGCGTGTCGGTGCCGCTGTCGACCGGCGAATACAACCTGCTCCACGCGCTGGTGACCCGCCCGCGCCAGGTGCTGACGCGCGACCAGTTGCTCGATCTGACGCAAGGGCGCGAGGCCGCCGCGTTCGACCGCGCGATCGACAATCAGATCAGTCGCCTGCGTCGCAAGATCGAGGCCGACCCCAAGACGCCTGAACTGATCAAGACGGTGTGGGGCGGCGGCTACACGCTGGCCGCCGAAGTGACGCGGCTTTGAGGAGCGGGGCCGGGAGGCTGCTGCCGCGCAGCTTGTCGGGGCAAATGGCGCTGCTGATCGCGGTCGCCTTGTTCGTCGCCCAAGCGATCAACTTCAGCCTGCTGCTGTCGGAACGCCGCCAGGCACGGCTTGATCAGGCGACCGGCCCGGTGGTGACGCGGATCATCGATGCCGATGAGCGGATCCATGCCGGCCGCGCGATCGGCGGGGGGAATTGGAGCCGTGTCCAGCTCGCTGCCGCCTCTCCGGTCATGCCTGCCGGGCAGCATGTGCCCGAGGTCGAGGCCGCTTTGCGCGGGGCGCTGAGCGATGCCGGTGTCCGGGTGAGGCGCATCCAGACGCAAGTGATACCGATCAAGCGCAACGACCCCCGGCTGCGCTATGTGAGCAAGATGCGGGTCGAGCGGCTGCTGCGCGCCGGGGCCGAGCTGATGGTCGCGGTCGAGCGGACCGACGGGCAATGGCTGATCCTCAATCTCCCGTGGTCGCGGAATGATGCCGCGATCTTCTGGCGGCTGATCGCGCAGACGCTGATCCTGTACGGTGTCGCGCTGGTCCCACTGCTTTGGGCGGCACGGCGGATTTCGCGGCCGTTGCGCAGTCTCGCCACTGCCGCCCGCGCGTTTCAGCCGGGCGCGGCGGTCGATCCGGTCGCGGCACGTGGCCCGCAGGACGTGCGCGACGTGATCGTGGCGTTCAACGCGCTGCGGCTGCGCGTGACGGCGATGCTGGACGAGAAGGACCGGATGCTCGGCGCGATCGGGCACGATCTGCGCACGCCGCTTGCGGCCCTTCGCGTGCGGATCGAATCGGTCGAGGATGAGGATGACCGGGTGAAGATGGCGGACACGATCGCCGAGATGAACTCGACGCTCGACGACATCTTGTCGCTGGCCCGGCTCGGCCGCCCGAGCGAACCGCCGACCGAAGTCGACCTCGCGGCACTGGTCGATGCCGTGGTCGAGGATTTCCGCGATCTGGGCAGCAACATCGTGTTCGAGGAAGCGGCGCGGCTGAAGATGCGGCTGCGCCCCGGCCTGATGCGCCGCGCGGTGCGCAATCTGATCGAAAATGCGCTGAAATATGCCGGCGCGGCGGAGGTCACGGTCACCGCCGAAGCGCGCTCGGTCGTCATCGCCGTCTGCGACCGCGGCCCGGGCATCCCGCCCGACCGGCTGGGCGACGTGTTCGAGGCGTTCACCCGGATCGAGACATCGCGCAACAAGGAGACGGGCGGGATCGGGCTCGGCTTGGCGCTGGCGCGGACGATCGTGCGCGATGCGGGCGGGGATATCACGCTGGAGAATCGCGACGGTGGCGGGTTGGTGGCGCGGATTGTGCTGGTGCGGTAAGGGGCGAAAGTGCCGAAAGTGCCACTCAGAACGGTGTTTTGGGGGTGGAAGTTCACTGAAGTTCACGCGAAACGCCGTTTTTTGCGGGCATCGTGCGGGGAAGGTTAGGCTAAAGTTAGGGATAAACACGTTTTGACGCGGATGTCCCGCGCGGTGGGATTGAGGGGCCGGCGGGGTCAAAGAGCGTGGGGTGGAAGGCTTGCGACGGCACTATGACATTGGGCGGGTTTGTAGGACAGATCTCTTGGTCAGCAGATTGGCGCATGGCCGATTTTGGGTGAAAAGCGGTCCTTTGCCAAACCTTGAAGATTTGGCGATTACGTAACTTACAGACCCAAGGCGCGGACCAGCAGGTAAACGCCTGCGACGAGCAATGCCGCGATTACCAGACACCCCCAACGTGGCACCTTGACCCGGCGGCCTTCGTCTTCCCCCCAAATTATTTCCTGCGCAGAGTAACCAGTGGTGCCATCTAAAAGTGCGTCTGGCGACATTTGCCCAAACGCCATCTGGTCCTCCGCGCAGCGAGAGTGGGCGTAGACACTCTGTGCTGCCTCGCGCTCCCACAGGTTGGTCGCGATCAAGCGCAGAGCAGCGTAGTCTTCTTTGGTTATGTCCTTGCCGCAGAAGCAGCAAATGTAACCGTCATTCACTCCGGTGCCTCCGCCCGACCATCTGGGCCATCTTATATACCCAATCACTCTATCGTTGGCACAGCATAGCCGCTACCCGAACGACCGCAATTGGGCGGAAGCCGCCACCACCCCCTCAACCCACCCCCACCACCTCGATCGCCTCGTCCTTCCCCGCGAAATCGACGCGCTCGCCCACTTCCGCGCCGATCAGCGCGCGCGCTAAGGGCGCCTGGAAGCCCACCCGCCCCTCGGCCGGATCGGCTTCGTCGCCGCCGACGATGTCAACCGTGCGCTCGGCGCCGTTGAGGCGATAGGTGACGCGGCTGCCGATGCCGACGGTGCCGGGTTCGGGCGGGGGCACTACCTCCGCCGTGGTCTGGCGGGTGTGCCAATAGCGGAGTTCGCGTTGGAGCGCGGCTCGATCCGCTTCCGCCGCAGACGCGATCAACGTTTCTAGCTCCACCACCTTCGCGCCGATCAGTGTCAGCCCACGCGGCGTCACGAGGTTCGGCCCCGGCGCTATCGGGCGTTCGAATTTGGGTTCGAGATGTTCTTCGTCGCTTTCGCGGCGGAAGGCGACGCTCATGTTCGGTCCTTTGTCCTATCCATTGCACACTCCCCTGCCCGTTCGTGCTGAGCTTGTCGAAGCACTCTTTGCCACGAGGTGTGGCCTGTGGAGCACGGGCCCTTCGACAGTGATGAGGTGGAAACGTCCCCCGGACGTTTCCAGCCGAGCCGGGGGCTCGGCGACCTCATCACCAGGGCGAACGGGATCGGTTTCCCGTCCCCGGTGTCTCGACTTCGCTCGACACGAACGGAGTTTGGAATGCGCCAACGCACAAACCCGCCCCTTGGGTGCAGCGCAACAATCTGCTAGGCGCGCGGCTTATGCTCAATATCAACGGTATCACGGTGCGCCTTGGCGGGCGCGCGATCCTCGACGGCGCGAGTGCCGCCTTGCCGCCCAAAAGCCGCGTCGGGCTGATCGGGCGCAATGGCGCCGGCAAATCGACGCTGATGAAGGTTATGATCGGGCAATTGGAGCCCGACCTCGGCGAAATCGAAATGCCGCGCGGCACCCGCATCGGTTACATCGCGCAGGAGGCACCGTCGGGCACCACCACGCCGATCGAGGCGGTTCTGGCAGGCGATACCGAGCGCGCGGCGCTGATGCTGGAGGCGGAAACCTGCACCGATCCCGACCGGATGGGCGCGGTGTACGACCGCCTCACCGCGATCGATGCGTACACGGCCGAGGCGCGCGCCGCCCGGATCCTGGTCGGGCTGGGCTTCGACGAGGAAATGCAGCAGCGTCCGCTCGACAGTTATTCGGGCGGGTGGAAGATGCGCGTGGCGCTCGCCTCGCTGCTGTTTTCGGAGCCAGACCTGCTGTTGCTCGACGAGCCGTCGAACCATCTCGACCTCGAAGCGACGTTGTGGCTCGAGAATTTCTTAAAATCGTACCCGGCGATGATGGTCGTGATCAGCCATGAGCGCGATTTGCTCAACAATGTCGTCGACACGATCCTGCACCTCGAAGGCGGCAAGGTGCATCTCTACACCGGCGGCTATAACAGTTTCGAGCGGCAGCGCGCCGAGCGGGTCGCGCAGCTTGCCGCGGCCAAGGCGTCGCAGGATGCGCAACGCGCCAAACTGAGCGAATATATCGCCAAGAACAGCGCGCGCGCCTCGACCGCGAAGCAAGCGCAGAGCCGCCAGAAGATGCTGGCGAAGATGCAGCCGATCGCATCGATGGCAGAGGATTCGACGCTGTCGTTCGATTTCCCGTCGCCGGAGGAATTGCGCCCGCCGCTGATCACGCTCGACATGGCGGCGGTCGGCTATGCCGACAAGCCGATCCTGCAGCGTTTGAACTTGCGGCTCGATCCCGATGATCGCGTCGCGCTGCTCGGGCGCAACGGCAATGGCAAGACCACCCTCGCCCGCCTGCTCGCGGCGCAATTGCCCGCGATGGACGGCGCGATGACCGCGTCGGGCAAGATGCGCGTCGGATACTTCACGCAGTACCAGGTCGAGGAGCTCGACGGCGACGACACGCCGCTGGAGCATATGACGCGCATGATGTCGGGCAAGACGCCCGGCGCGGTGCGCGCGCAGCTTGGGCGCTTCGGCTTTTCCGGCGTGAAAGCGACGCAGAAGGTCGGCAAGCTCTCGGGCGGCGAACGCGCGCGGCTCGCGCTGGCGCTGATCACACGCGATGCGCCGCACATGCTGATCCTCGACGAACCGACCAACCATCTCGACGTCGATGCGCGCGAGGCGCTGGTGCAGGCGCTCAACGCCTATGACGGCGCGGTGATCCTGGTTAGCCACGACCGGCATATGGTGGAACTCACCGCCGATCGGCTGGTGCTGGTCGATAATGGCACGGCGAAGGAATATGCTGGCAGCATGGAGGATTATATCGCCTTCGTGCTGGCGGGCGAAGGCGGCGACACGGGCAAGACCAAGGCGGCGGCGAAAAAGGACGACAAGCCGCAACTGAGCGCGGCGGCGGTGGCGTTGCAGAAGAAGGCGCACGAGGCCGAGGCTTTGGTCGCCAAGCTGACCAAGCAGCGTGACGCGATCGACCGCGCGATGCTTGATCCGAGCACGGCGGAGGCGTGGCTGGCGCGGCTATCGCCCGCCGATTTGACGAAGCAGCACGCCCAGGTTTCGAAGAAGCTGGATGCCGCCGAGGCCGTGTGGTTCGAGATCAGCGAGACGCTGGAACTGACCGCGGCGTAACGTCTGGGCGGGCACCCCGCCCCGTTCGCCCTGGGCCTGTCGAACGGCACCTCTCCGCAAGCGACGCCAGCGACCGCACAGAGCCGGCGTCGACAACCCCGGATCAAGTCCGGGGCCGAACGGAGGATAGGTCAAAGCTGAATAGGGACCGGCCCTCTGAGAGAGGCCGGTGGTGCGGGTGGTCGGGGTCGAACCGACACTCCTTGCGGAACGGGATTTTGAGTCCCGCGCGTCTACCAATTTCACCACACCCGCGTGCGGATGGCGCTGGTAGCCGCAGCGGCGGCAGACTTCAAGCCCAGTGATGCACCGGTTGCCCCGGACGCGCCTGAACATATTCGGCGCTGACCGCAGTAGCGATCGTCTGCTCGGCGATCCCGACGAAGCGCGCATAGCTGCGCGCGAAGCCGACCGCATAAACGCGGGCGTGGAACCCATCATAGTCGCCGCGTTCAATCGATTCGAGGTGAGATACGGTAATGCGTGTATGACGCGATACATCGATCAGCGATGCGCCGATCGCCTCGCGCGCTTGCCGCAGCAAGGCGCCAGGCCGGGCACTGGGCATCAAGCCGAGTTCGATTCCTTCGAAGGCATCGAAGCCGCGCTCCGCCAAATTCGCTGCTGCCACTCCGTGCGCCCCCGCCCTACGACGCGCAACCGTTACGGAATCGAATCGATATGATCAATCCCGTTGACGCCGCCGGGCGGACGCTCGAGTCCCTTATTCGAACGTTCGCGCAAGGTCGGCGGGCAGATCGGCCTTCGGGTCATCGCCGAAGCGGTTCGGCCCGCGCGTGCCTTCGGTGCAATACCAGACCAGCAGCAGCAGGCCGGAGATGAACACGCCCAGAAACGCGACGCCGGCGAACATCATGCTGGAGACGCTGGCCGCCGCAGCACCGGCAAACACACCCCCGAACGCGAGCACGAGCGGCACGATCGGCAGCAGGATCCACCAACCGCTGCGGTCGGTATCGTGCAACCGCCGCACCGCGACCGTGATGTTCGGGACCAGCACGGCAAGCGAAAAGACCCCCGACAGCAGTCCGCCGCTGAGATTTCCGGCGGCGCCCATCGCACCGGGCGCGCTGCTGGTCGTGGTCGTCGCGCTGCCGCCCAGACCGAGGACGGCATCGAGGATGCTCAATACGATGTTGGCGAGGATCAGGAACAGGATCCACATCCAATATTCCTTGCGCCGCGAACGCCCGCTGAATTCCGCATAGCGTTTCAGCGGTAAGATCATCCATTCCATAGCGGCCCCCAGTTTTCAGCGATTCCTCGCCGGTTCAAAGACATGTGTCGCGGCACTTCATCGCCATGGCAAGTCGAACCTCAGTTGCGCGGCGCTTGCCGGCGATAGCTCAGCGCCTCCGCCACGTGGATGCGCCCGACCTGTTCCACCCCCGCAAGATCGGCGATGGTCCGCGCGACCCGCAGGATGCGGGTATAGCCGCGCGCCGAGAGCCGCATCGCCTCCGACGCCTGCGCCAGCAGCTTGCGGCCTGCCTCGTCCGGCGTCGCAACGGTATCGAGCAGCACACCGTCAACCTCGGCATTGGTACGGATGGCGTGATCGGCATAGCGCACCTGCTGCACCGCGCGCGCGGCGGCGACGCGGGCGCCGACCTCCGCCGATCCTTCGGTGGGCGGCGGCAGGACGAGATCGGCGGCGCTGACCGCCTGCACCTCGACATGCAGATCGATCCGGTCGAGCAGCGGCCCGGACACCTTCGCCTGATAATCCGCCGCGCATTTCGGTGCGCGCGAGCAGGCCAGCGCCGCATCGCCGAGATGCCCGCAGCGGCACGGGTTCATCGCCGCGATCAGCTGGACCCGTGCCGGGAACGTCACGTGCGCATTGGCGCGCGCGACGCTGACGGTGCCGGTCTCGAGCGGCTGGCGTAGCGAATCGAGCACGGCGCGCTGAAATTCGGGGAGTTCGTCGAGGAACAGCACGCCGAGATGCGCGAGGCTGACTTCGCCGGGTTTGACCTTCAACCCGCCGCCGACCAGCGCCGCCATCGATGCCGAATGGTGCGGCGCGCGGTACGGGCGGTTGCGGGTGAGCCGCCCGCCGTTGAGCGTCCCCGCGACGCTTGCCACCATCGACACCTCCAGCGCCTCGCCCGCATCCAGCGGCGGGAGGATACCCGGCAGGCAGGACGCCATCAGCGATTTGCCCGCGCCCGGCGGCCCGACCATCAGCATGTTGTGGCCCCCCGCCGCCGCGATCTCCAGCGCGCGCTTGGCGGTTTCCTGCCCCTTTACTTGCCGCAGATCGGGCCCGCCGACCCAATCCTCGGCCTCACCCGGCTCAGGCGCCCCGAGCAGGCCGTGGCCCTTGAAGTGGTTGATCAGCGACAGGATGTCGGGGGCCGCCAGCACGCCCGATCCGGCCCAGGCCGCCTCCGACCCTTGCGCCGCCGGACAGACCAGCCCCTTCCCCACTTCCGAGGCATGGAGCGCGGCCAGCAGCACGCCCGGCGACGGCGCGATCCGCGCGTCGAGGCTGAGTTCGCCAACCACGACATAATCGGCAAGCGTCTCGGCATCGACCACGCCCATCGCGGCGAGCAGCGCGAGTGCGATCGGCAAATCGAAATGCGATCCTTCCTTGGGCAGATCAGCCGGGGACAGATTCACGACGATCCGCTTGGGCGGCAGCGCCAGGCCCATCGCGGCGATCGCCCCGCGTACCCGCTCGCGGCTTTCACCGACCGCCTTGTCACCAAGACCCACGACGTTGAAGGCGGGCAGGCCGGGGATGAGCTGCACCTGCACCTCGACCGCGCGCGCCTCGAGCCCGAGATACGCCACCGTCGATACGCTCGCCACCATGCGCCATTCCCCCCGGACAGGGGTGGAGCATAACCGGTTTCCGCCCCGAAGGAACCTGCCGCGGAAACCTGTCGCAGCCGCCTTGCGTGCGCAAGACACTGGTCCCACATGCGTACGATATGATTACGTCGCGAAACCCGATGATCCGCACCGGCCTGTTCGTCTCCGGCATCCTCGTGATCATCGTGTCACCGGTCATCGGCGCGATCCCCGGGCCGGGTGGGGTGTTCGTGTTCGCCGCCGGTCTCGCTCTGGTCTTGCAGAATTCGCACAAGGCGCGGCGTGGGTTCGTCCACGTCAAGCGGCGCTACCCGCGAGTCGGCCATTATGCCGACATGGGTTTGCGGCGTCAGAGTGCCGCGCGACGCCGCGCGCGCGACAAAGTGCCGCGTGCCGCGCGTTGACTTTACGCGGGCCTGAAGCTAAGCGCTCCCCATCAAGGCCGTCCTCGTGGCGGCCATTTGCTATTTTGACGTGCAGGGAATGAACGATGAAGCGGACCTTTCAGCCGAGCAATCTGGTGCGCGCACGCCGCCACGGGTTCCGCTCGCGCATGGCGACGCCGGGTGGCCGCAACGTGATCCGCGCACGCCGCAATCGCGGTCGGAAGAAGCTGTCGGCCTAATCACGCTGACGATTCGCCGCGATTTCCTTGCGGCGAATGGCGCAAAACGCGCGCCGATGCCGGGCTTTGTCCTGCAGATGCGGCCGCGGGGTGATGGCGATCCGACGATGCGGATCGGCTACACCGTGACCAAGAAAATCGGCAATGCCGTGGTGCGCAACCGCATGAAGCGGCGGTTGCGGGCGTTGGCGCGTGAGCTGCTGCCCGAATCGGGCGTGCGCGGTGCTGATCATGTGTTGATCGGCCGCAACGGCGGGGTCGAGCGCGACTTTGCCGTGTTGCGGGCGGAGTTGATCAAGGCGCTGGCCAAGGTGGCGCGGTGAGTCGCTCAAGCCACCGTGCTCCGGCGAAGGCCGGAGCGTTGGCGGCCAAGGGCAGCGCTCGTAACCCAGAGCTCCTGCCTGCGCAGCAGGAGCGCAGCGGGGATCGGTGCGGGGGTGGCCCATGCTGACCCGCTTCCTCATCCTCCTCGTCCGCGGCTGGCAAGTCGGCCCCTCGGCGATCCTCCCGCCCTCCTGCCGGTTTCAACCAACCTGTTCCGCCTATGCAATTACCGCCCTTCGCCGCTATGGGCCGTTGAAAGGCGGGTGGTTGGCGGCCAAGCGAATCGCGCGGTGCCATCCCTGGGGCGGGTACGGACCCGATCCTGTACCCTGATCGAACGGACGTTTACGTGAAAGACGATACCCGGAATTTTGTGCTGTTCGCGGTGCTGGCGGCGATCATCCTGCTCGGTGGGAATTTCCTGTCGAGCACGCTGTTCCCGCGCGCCAATCCGCCGGCGACCAAGATCGTCGCGGGCACGACCAAGGTGATCGACACCCCGACCGGCCCCACCACCGCTGGCCCCACGACGACCGGAACCGGCGCCGTGCGCGCGCTCGAGGTCGTCCGCGCCGAAAGCCCGCGCATCGCGATCCGTACCGCCGATCTGGAGGGTTCGATCAATTTGAAGGGCGCGCGGATCGATGATCTGACGCTGACCAAATATAAGGAAACCGTCGACAAGAATTCTCCGCCGATCCGCTTGCTGTCGCCGCGCGGCACCAAGGATGCGTATTTCGGTGGCTTCGGATGGAGCGGCGACGGCGTCACCGTGCCCGACGCCAACACGCTGTTCACCGCGAGCGGCACCGAACTCGCGCCCGGCAAGCCCGTCACGCTCAAATGGGCCAACGGCAAGGGGCAGGTCTTCGCGCTGACCTTCGCGGTCGACGACAAATATATGTTCACGGTGCGCCAGACGGTTTCGAACGCCGGCCCAGCCCCGATCGCGCTGCGCCCGTACGCGCTCGTTTCGCGCGCTGGCGTCGGCACCGAGCCCGATACCTGGACCAACCACATCGGCCCGATCGGCGTGTTCGACAAAGGTGCGACCTACGACATCACCTTCGACAATCTGAAGGGCAAGGAGCCAGGCTTCTTCGCGCGGCTATGGGGCAGCAGCTCGAAGCCCGGCGCCAACATGTTTGATACAACCGGCGGCTGGCTCGGCTTCGGCGACAAATACTTCCTCGCCGCCGTGATCCCGGATCGCGGCGCACCGGTCCGTTCGGGCTTCCGCGCGGCGAATGGCGATGCCTATCAGGGCGATTTCACGCTCGCCCCACGCGTCGTCGCGCCGGGGAAGGCGCTCGTCTCGACCTCCAAGTTCTTTGCGGGCGCCAAGGAAACCAACACGCTCGACCGCTATGAAGACCGGCTCGGCATCCCCAATTTCGGCAAGGCGATCGACTGGGGCTGGTTCGAAGTGGTCGAAAAGCCGATTTTCAAATATCTCGACTGGCTGTTCCGTAACATCGGCAATTTCGGTGTCGCGATCATCCTGCTGACCGTCACGATCCGCACGCTGATCTTCCCGATCGCGCAGCGCCAGTTCGCGTCGATGGCCGCCATGAAGGCGATCCAGCCGAAGATGAAGGCGCTGCAAGAGAAATACAAAGACGACAAGGCACGCCAGCAGCAGGAAGTGATGGCGCTGTACAAGACCGAGAAGGTCAACCCGCTCGCCGGGTGCCTGCCGACCTTGCTGCAGATCCCGATCATGTATTCGCTCTACAAGGTGCTGCTGCTGACGATCGAAATGCGGCATAAGCCGTTCATCGGGTGGATCCACGATCTGTCGGCGCCCGATCCGGCGCACATCCTCAACCTGTTCGGGCTGCTGCCCTACACCGTGCCCGGCTTCCTCGCGATCGGCGTGGTGCCGGTGCTGCTCGGCGTGTCGATGTTCTTCCAGTTCAAGCTCAACCCCGCCCCGATGGACGAAGCACAAAAGCAGGTCTTCGCGATCATGCCGTGGATGCTGATGTTCGTGATGGCGCCGTTCGCGGTGGGCCTGCAGATTTACTGGATCACGTCGAACCTGTGGACCATCGCGCAGCAGCGTTTGCTCTATGCGAAGCACCCGGCGCTGAAAGAACCGACCCCCAAACCCGTGGTGAAGACGTGAGTTTCGAACCCGAAGCGATCGAAGCCGCGCGGAAAGCCTTTGCCGGGCCGGTCGCGTTCCTGAAGTCCGCGCCCGCGCTGGAGTTTCTGCCCAATGCCGATGTGCCCGAAGTGGCCTTCGCCGGCCGCTCCAATGTCGGCAAATCGTCGCTGCTCAACGCGCTGACCGGGCGCAATTCGCTCGCGCGGACGTCGAACACGCCGGGCCGCACGCAGGAGCTGAACTTCTTCGACGTCGGCAATCCGCTCAGCTTCCGGCTGGTCGATATGCCCGGCTATGGTTTCGCCAAGGCGCCCAAGGACATGGTGCGCAAATGGCGGTACCTGGTAAACGATTTCCTGCGCGGGCGCGACGTATTGAAGCGCGCGCTCGTGCTGATCGATTCGCGCCACGGCATCAAGGATGTCGACCGCGACATCCTCGAGATGCTGGACAAGGCAGCGGTCAGCTACCGTATGGTGCTGACCAAGGCCGACAAGATCAAGGCGACCGAGCTCGCCGAGGTGACCGAAGCGACGATCGCCGAAGCGCGCAAGCGCCCCGCGGCTCACCCGGAAGTGCTGGTTACGTCGAGCGAGACGGGACTTGGGATTGCAGAACTGCGCGCGGCGGTGATGGAAGCGATCGGGTAGAGCACGGCCCGGGGGTAGCAACCGCTGTGCTCCGGCGAAGGCCGGAGCCTTGGCCGGGGGAGCCACACCCATCCCAGCGCTCCGGCCTTCGCCGGAGCACAAGCGTCAGGTTTGGGTGTACGTCGCGGCATACTCGACCGCAAAATTCACCGACCGCGCGATGAAGCAATGCGCATGGATGCGCCCGTGGATCCCATCCGCCACCGCAAGATCGGTCCCCGCCGCCACCGTAATCGTCGGCCGCAGCACCGCGCGGATAAACCGCCCGGTCCCATCCGGTGCGCTCTCCCCTACCCCCAGTGGATCGTCGACGTAATCGGTCACCACGATCCCCGCCGCACTCGCCAGGTGCAGATACCACAGCATGTGGCACCCCGAGAGGCTGGCGAGCAGCAGATCCTCCGGGTTGGGCAGGCCGGGATCGCCGCCGAGCAGCGGATCGTTCGAACAGTGCACCACCGGCTTGCCGGGCGTCGCGATCTGCCAGGTCCGGTCATAGCCGCGATAGCTGCGCGTCCCCTCGCCACGATTGCCGGTCCAGGCGATCCGCGCGGTGTAATCGTGCTGCATGTGATGCCCTAGCCCCCGATGTCGCCGGAAACACACCTTACGCCCCGTCCCCGGTTGTCGGCAACGCCGCCGCGCGCTACCCCACCCTCATGAAACTGATCATCGGCAACAAGGCCTATTCCTCTTGGAGCTTGCGCGGCTGGCTCGCGTGCAAGCAGTCCGGGCTGCTGTTCGAAGAAGCGGTCGTGCCGCTCTACGATGCCGAATGGGACAAGCGCCGCGACGGCGATGAGTTCGCGCCGTCCTCAGGCAAGGTGCCGATCCTGTGGGACGGCGATGCTGTCGTGTGGGACAGTCTCGCGATCATCGAATATCTCGCCGAGAAGACCAGCCGCGACCTGTTCTGGCCCGCCGACGATGCCGCGCGCGCGATGGCGCGGTCGATGGCGGCGGAAATGCATTCGAGCTTCACCGCGCTGCGCCGCAAGCACAGCATGAACGTGCGCCAGATCTTCCCGCCGCAGCGCCCCGATGACGATGTCGTCGCCGACCTCACCCGCATCATGGAGCTATGGGCGCAGGCGCGCGCGCGCTTCGGCGGCGAAGGCGATTTCCTGTTCGGCGCATTCCGCGCGGCGGACATCATGTACGCGCCGGTCGTCACTCGGATCGTCACCTATTCGCTTCCCGTCGCGCGCTTTGCGACGGGGTATATGGACGCCGTGCTACACCACCCCTTTATGCAGGATTGGATCGCCAGTGCGCAGGAAGAGGAATGGGTGATCGAACAGTTCGAGCAGCCCGCCGCAAAGGCCTAGAGTCTTTTTGTTTTTAAGCGGGGTCACCTTAATTTCCGTTCGGGCTGAGCCTGTCGAAGCCCTGCGTGCCACAAGCGATGTCGGACGTGTTGCACGCAGCCCTTCGACAGGCTCAGGGCGAACGGAGAGTGTTCCACCCTTGGCGAATACGACCTTAGGTTAAGGCAGCCGCGCAGCAGCGTACGGCGTGCCGTCCTTCTGAAAATAGCCGTCAGGCCCGAACGTCATGTCGATGTCGGAATAGGCCCCGCCCGCCGCGCGCGGCCCGGCGCCGATCGCGACGAACACGCAGTCGGTATCGCTGCGGTTCTGCAGATGATGCCCGTTCTCCACGCCCGCCGGGAAAGTCGCGATGTCCCCGGCGCGCAGCAGCTTCTCGCCGCCGTCCTCGATCATCACGGCTTCGCCCGCGATCATTACGACCATTTCATCCTCGTCGGCGTGCCAATGCCGTTGCGACGACCACGCGCCGGGCTTGAGCACAACATGGCTCGCCGCGAAGTGCGACAGGCCCGACGGCGGCGCGAGGCGGCGATACCAGCGGCCCGCAACGGGCGCATCGAACGGCGGCGGATACCCCGTCGCATTGGTCTGTGGAATCGAGTCCAGATCGAGTTTCGGCATGGCATGTCCCCCGGCCCGCCCCGGCGGGATCGCGCGAGTATGGCGCGGGATGCGCCGCCGGAGAAGCTCCAATCCTCATCCAGAGGCACTACTGCCAAGCTTCGTCAGCATATGCTACGGCGTGGCGATGTCCCGCTCCCAGCGCCTGCTCGATCTGATCCAAGTGCTGCGGCGGCATCGTCGTCCCGTCGCGGGTTCGCTGCTGGCCGAGGAACTCGGCGTGTCGCTCCGCACGCTGTATCGCGACGTCGAGACGCTGCGCGCGCAGGGCGCGCCGATCGATGGCGAGGCGGGCGTCGGCTATGTGCTGCGCCCCGGCTTCATGCTCCCGCCGCTGATGTTTTCGGAGGAAGAGATCGAGGCGCTGGTGCTCGGCTCGCGCTGGGTATCGGAACGCGCCGACGAGCCGCTCGGCAAGGCCGCGCGCAACGTGCTCGCCAAGATCAACGCCGTGCTGCCCGACGATCTCAAGGCCAATATCGAAGCGTCGGGCCTGCTGATCGGCCCCGGCGATCCGATTCCGGTCGGCGACCGCAAACTTGCGACGATCCGCGAGGCGATCCGCTCGGAAAACATCATCCAGATCGCCTATGCCGACGAACAGGGCGCGATCACGCACCGCGCGATCTGGCCGTTCGCGCTCGCCTTTTACGACCGTGTTCGCGTCGTCGTCGGCTGGTGCGAATCGCGCGGCGGCTACCGCCATTTCCGCACCGACCGGATCACCGCGCTGTACGTCGCGCCCAGGCGATACCCGCGCCGTCGTGCCGCCTTGCTCAAGGAATGGCGGACGGTCCGCGGCATCCCCGATCAATACTGACACAAACTGACAGCACGCACCCGTAGACCGATCTGCGACGGCGCCATTCCCGCGCGCCGCAGCGGAGACCTTCGATGCCGACCTTCAACTTTGTGCTACTGCATGTGACCGACGAGACCGCCAGTGCCGCCTTCTACAGCGAAATGCTCGGCATCCCAATCATCGAAGAGAAACCCGGCTTCGCGATGCTCCCGCTTACCGAGGGCGTCATGCTCGGGCTGTGGCAACGCGACACGGTCGCGCCGAGCAGTTCGGGGCAATCGGGCGCGAGTGAGATCGGTGTCGGTGTCGCCGATGACGCTGCGGTCGCGGCCTTGCACGCCGCTTGGCACGCGCGCGGCGTGACGATCCTGCAAGCGCCGACGCCGATGCCGTTCGGCATGACCTTCGTCGCGCAGGACGCCGACGGACATCGTCTGCGGGTCACCGCCCCGCCCGTCGGCTGACGCCGCAAAGCCGCTTCCCTTCCGCGCCCGGAAACGCGAAAGGGAAGCGGGCTGATAAGGGGCTGACGTGACCGATCCTGTAGCACTGACCAAGGCGCTTCTGGCGTGCGAGAGCGTGACACCCGCACAGGGGCCGGTGTTCGACGTGCTCGAGGCAGCACTCGTGCCGCTCGGCTTCACGGTCGATCGCTTCATCGTCGGGGACGCGCCCGATGGGCCGGTCGAGAATCTGCTGGCCACGCGCGGCGGGGCCGGCCCGCACCTCGCCTTCGCCGGGCATCTCGACGTCGTTCCGCCGGGCGCGGGCTGGACCAATGGCCCGTTTACCCCGGCCGAGCGCGGCGGTCTGCTCTACGGGCGCGGCGCGGTCGACATGAAGGGCGCGATCGCGGCGTTCGTCGCCGCCATCCCGGCCGAGCCCAGCGCACCACTCAGCCTGATCATCACCGGCGACGAGGAAGGCCCCGCCACCTTCGGCACCTGCGCGCTGATCGATCGGATGCGCGAGACAGGCGTCGCCCCCGATCTGTGCCTGGTGGGCGAGCCGACCTCCTCCGCGCGGCTGGGCGACATGATCAAGATCGGGCGGCGCGGCTCGGTCAATCTTTGGATCACGGTGCCGGGCAAGCAAGGCCATGTCGCCTACCCGCATCTGGCCGACAACCCGATTCCGCGCCTGATCGCTATGCTCGCCGAGATCGACGCTATCGTGCTCGATACCGGCAATGCCTGGTTCCAGCCGTCGAATATCGAAGTGACCGACATCACCGTCGGCAACCCCGCCACCAACGTCATCCCCGCGCAGGCAAGCGCGCGGCTGAGCATCCGCTTCAATGACGAGCAACGCGGCACCGCGCTGGTCGAACGGATCGAGGCTTTGGTCCGCCGCCACGACCCCGCCGCCCAAGTCACCGCGCGCATCTCGGGCGAGGCGTTCCTGACCCCGCCCGGCGCCTTTTCGGACCTGCTCAGCGCTGCGATCGAAGCCCGCACCGGCATCCGCCCCGAGCTTTCCACCACCGGCGGCACCTCCGACGCGCGCTTCCTCTCGGCGCTGTGCCCGACGGTGGAATTCGGCCTGACCAACGCCACGATGCACAAGGTCGACGAGGCGGTGGCGATCGAGGATCTGGCGGCGTTGCGCGATATCTACGCGGACATCATCGCGCGGGTTGCCGCGACGTAAATCCTCCTTCAGTTCGCCCTGAGCCTGTCGAAGGGCCTGGGCCACAAACTCAGATTTCGCCTGTTGCACGAGTGCTTCGACAAGCTCAGCATGGACGGGAACTGGGCAGCGTTTGCCGCCCATAACCGACTCAAACGACTCACGATTCCCCGCGACTCGTGCTGACTCCTTGGTTTTTGTGGACGCGAGTCGGCGAAGAGCGTAAGCCTGCCCTTAACCATAATGGTAAGCGGGCATGGCGATCGATCCCTGGTTCTTCATTGCCGTCGGATGCAGCCTGACCGGATACACGCTGTATCTGACCGGGCTGCGGCGGCAATTGGTGCAACCCAATCGCGCCTCCTGGCTGATCTGGAGTGCCGCGACCGCAGTCGAGGCGGGGACCTATGCCGCGGTGAACCCCGGCGCGTTGCAAGGCTGGGTGTTCGCGCTGTCGGCGCTGGCGTGCGTCGCGGTGACGATCGGCATCTGGCAGCGATCGGTGTGGAGTGCACCGTCGCGCGGCGAGATCGTCTGTACCGCCGCCTGCCTTGCCGCGCTGACGCTGTGGATCGTGTCGAACAACGCCTTCTGGGCGCACATGCTGGTGGTCGCCGCTGTACCGGCCAGTTTCTGGCCGACGTGGCAAAGCGTGGCGCAGGACCGTAACCGCGAGCGATCGCCCGCTTGGGGGCTGTGGGCGGTCGGCGATCTCGCCACGCTGCTCGTCGCGACGCGCGGCGGCGATCAACAGGTTGGCGAATATGCTTATATCCTGGTCGAACTGCTGTGCCACGCAAGCGTGTGGTTCATGGTCGGCCTCGCGACGATCAACCCGTTGCGCTCGCTCGGTTTCCGCAACGGGCGGCTCTATGTGCTCGATGCCTATAGTCCGGCGGCGAGCCTGTTCTCGGTCGGCGAGACGCATCTCGGCAAGGCGGTGTACGCCGCGCAAGGCTTTGCCGAGGGCGACGAGATCATCCGCTTCACCGGCCGCCGCTTCCGCGCCGACCGCGTGCCGAGCCTGATGCGCGGGTCGAGCGACCGCTTCGTGCAGGTCACGCCGCAACATTATATGGGCCCGTCGGGGCGGATCGACGATCTGATCAACCATAGCTGTGCGCCCAATGCCGGCCTGCGCTTCGCCGGCGGCAGCGTGACGCTGATCGCAATCCGTGACATCGCGCCGGGCGAGGAAATCGCCTGGGATTATTCGACCACTTTGGCCGAATCGAACTGGCACATGATCTGCCAGTGCCGCGCGCCTGAGTGCCGCCGCGTCATCGGCAATTTCGCGACGCTTTCGCCCGAACGGCAGGAATGGTTCCGCGCGCGGAATCTGGTCGCGCCGTATCTGCGGCGGAAGGATGAAGTCGCGAGGGCGCGGGATCGGGCTGCTTAGCGTGCTGCACGAGAATCCTCCCCCGCCAGGGGGGGGATTCTAGATATCCCTACCCCAACATCTCCCGCACCCGCGCCGCCAGCGTCTCCATCGCAAACGGCTTCGCGATCAGCGCCATCCCAGCCTCCAGCGGCCCATCCCCCACCACCGCATTCTCGGCAAAGCCGGTAATGAACAACACCGGCAGATCAGCGCGCACCGCGTCGGCGACTTGCCGGCCGTTCATGCCGCCGGGCAAGCCGACATCGGTGATCAGCAGATCGACCCGCCGCGCCGAGACAAGCAGTTCCAGCGCCTCGGCCCCCGTTTCCGCCGCGATCACGGCATAGCCCAGTTCGCCGAGTACTTCGCTTACCAGCATCCGCACGCCGGGCTCGTCATCGACCAGCAGCACCGTCTCGCCCAATCCCTCGGGTTCCAGCGCCGCGCTCCCGCCCACTGCCGCACTGGCGACCACGCCATAATGGCGCGGCAGATACAGGCACATCGTCGTGCCCTCGCCCGGTGTCGAGCGGATCTGGATTTCACCGCCCGATTGCCGGACGAAGCCATAGATCATCGACAGGCCGAGCCCCGTCCCCTGCCCCATCGGTTTGGTGGTGAAGAAGGGATCGAACGCGCGGGCGATGACGTCGGGGCTCATGCCGGTGCCGGTGTCGGTCACGCACAGCGTCAGATACGCCCCCGGCGGCACGTCGCGCTCGATCGCGGCGGCGTCGTCGAGCCATTGCTGACCGGTCTGGAGCGTCACCGTGCCGCCCTCGGGCATCGCGTCGCGCGCGTTGATGCACAAATTGAGCAGCGCGTTTTCGAGCTGGTTGGCATCGGCCAGGACCGGCCAGGTGTCGGAATCGACATCCACCGCCAGCGCGATCCCCGGGCCAAGCGTCCCGCGCAGCAGATCCTCCATCCCAGCGATGAGCCGCGCCACATCGACCGGCCGCGGATCAAGCGGTTGCCGCCGCGAGAACGCGAGCAGCCGGTGCGTCAATGCCGCGGCGCGCCCGGCGCTGGTCTGCGCGGCGCCGATATAGCGCGGCAGATCGTCGATCCGCCCTTGCTTGAGGCGCAACTGCATCAGTTCGAGCGCGCCCGAAATACCGGTCAGCAGATTATTGAAATCATGCGCCAACCCGCCGGTCAGCTGCCCGACGGCTTCCATCTTCTGCGATTGGCGCAAGCGCTCCTCCAACTCGCGCTGGCGGCTCACATTCACCCCGACGCCGATCACCTGTTCAAGCTGCCCGGCGGCATCGCGGATGACATGGCTGCGCGACAGGATGTAGCGGATCGCCCCGTCGGGCAGGAGGATGCGATATTCGTTTTCTTCATCCTCGCCCGTTTCGCGCGATTTCGCGATCACGGCATAGGTACGCGGCAAATCCTCCGGGTGAATCCGTTCGAGGATCTCCGCCATCGACCGGCCCGGCCCGGCTTCCTCCGCCGGGAATCCGTGCAACGCGCCGAAACCGGGGTCGCTGTAAAAGCGGTCGGTGGCGGCCTCATAGGTCCACACCCCCATCCCATCCATCGCCTCCAGCACCATCCGCGTGCGCTTCTCGGCGGCGACCAGCGCCGCCTGCTGCCGGCGCTCCTCGGTTACGTCGCGGGCGTTGGTGTAGAGCCGGTCGCCGAACAGGATCGTCTGCCACGCCAGCGTGCGATAGCTCCCGTCGCGCGTGCGCAAGCGCTTCTCGAGCCGCTGCGGCGTCCCTGGTTCCGCCACCGCCGCGCGTTCCGCCGCGCTGCCGCCATGGTCGTCCGGGTGACGCAGCCACGCCGTATCGCGGCCGACGATCTCGTCCGCCGTCCAGCCGAGCAGGCGTTCCCACGCCGGGTTCACCGCGATCCAGCGCCCGTCGGGTTCGGCAATCCCGAGCAGATCGTTGCTGACCTCCCATAACTTATCGCGTTCGGCGGTGCGCGCGGCGACTTCGTCCTGCAAGCTGAGGTTGATCACCTGCAACCGCGCCGTGGCGCGTACGCGGGCGACGGCGTCCCAGCTCAGTTCCGCGACTTCCTCCACCAGCGCGATTTCGCTGCGCGTCCAGCCGCGCGGGGTCGCATTGCTGAGGTAGAATCCGCCCTGCCATTCGCCGCCACGCACCAGCGGCACGCTGATCCCCGCGCGCGTTCCGGTCGCCTCCAGCGCGCCTTGGTCGGGCGCATCGGCATCCTCTGGCGCGGCAAACACTAACGTGCCGCCGCTGCGGATGGTGTCACCGATCCGCGTCCCGAACGCCGCGGACGCCACCGTGCCGCTCAGCGGCGGCAGCAGGTCGCTGACCCAGCACGCGCCGTACCGGATCACGTCGCCGGGCAGCATCTCGAAGAACCCCGCGCGATCGACACCGAGATATTCCCCCACCGCATCGGCGGTCAGTTGCATCACATCGTCGGGATCGGCCTGGATGCGCTGCCGCTCGGTCAGCGCCAGAATAAACTCGCGCTCGTCCTTCGCGGTGCGCAGCGCCCGTTCGTTAAGGACTTGCGCGGTAACTTCGAGACCCTGGTTGAGGATGCCATACGGCGCGCCATTCTCATCGAGGATCGGCGAGCTGTTGTAGGTCCAGAACGTCTCGGTCGGGACGCCTGCGCGAAGCATCATCAGCCGCTGCGCGACATATGCGACGCCGCGCCGCGCGGCCAGCACGGCGGCGAATTGCGGCCCGAGCACCGGCCAGATATCGCGCCGGACCTCCGCCGCCGGGCGCCCCAGCGCCCACGGGTGCTTCTCGGCGAGCACCGTCCAGGCATCGTTGTAGATCATACGAAATTCCCGCCCCCAATAGATGGCGGTCGGAAAGCTGGAATGCAGGCAGTGGCTGACGCTCAGCTTCAACGCGGCCGGCCAACGATCGGGCGGCCCGAACGGGTGCGCGTGCCAGTCAAACGCGCGCAGCAGCGTGCCGACTTCACCCCCGCCGTCAAGAAACCCCAAGCCCGCCACAGTCGGCCTAGGGTCGGGGTCGGGGTCGGGGTCAGGGGCGGTGTCGGGCATCACAACAGCCTCATCATGCACTCACTCAACACGCCGAATCAACGACTTGGGACGGAAGTGAGCATGCGAACCGGCCTGTTTCGTTTCAACCGGCCAAGCCAGCCGATGTTCCGCTCGCTACAGCGTCGCAAGATCGATCGGTGCGAACCGGTCCAGCGTATCGTTCGCCTCCGGCATAGGATATTTCAGCCCGGTCGCGCAATTGAACAGCACGACGCGCTCCTCTTCATCGACCTCGCCGGTGCGCAGCGCCTCTTTATACGCCGCCAGCGTCGCGCCGCCTTCCGGACACAGCAGCAGCCCGTCCTTACGGGCGCACTCATCGACCGCTTTCAGGATCGCCGGATCGCCGACGCCGAGCGCCTTGCCGCCGCTTTCCCGCACCGCGCGGAGGATCAGGAAATCGCCGACCGCTTTCGGCACGCGGATGCCCGCCGCTACGGTGGCGGCATCTTCCCAGCGCTCGGCATGTTCCTCACCCGCTTCGAACGCGCGGACGATCGGCGCGCAGCCGCTCGCTTGCACGGCGTACATGCGCGGGCGCTCCGGGCCAATCCAGCCGAGCTTTTCGAGCTCATCGAACGCCTTCCACATGCCGATCAGGCCGGTACCGCCGCCGGTCGGGTAGAAGATCGCGTGCGGGAGTTTCCAACCGAACTGCGCGGCCAGTTCCAGCCCCATCGTCTTCTTGCCCTCGATCCGGTACGGCTCCTTCAGCGTCGAGAAATCGAACCAGCGGCCCTCGGCAGCGCCCTTGCCGACGATCGCCCCGCAATCATCGATCAGCCCGTTGACGCGGTACACCCGCGCACCCTGCGCCTGGATTTCGCGCACGTTGATCTCGGGCGTATCGTCCGGGCAGAAGACGATCGTCTCGATCCCGCAGCGCGTGGCGTACGCGGCAAGCGCGGCCCCGGCATTGCCGTTGGTCGGCATCGCGATCTTGGTAACGCCAAGCTCCTTCGCCATCGCGACCGCCATGACGAGGCCCCGCGCCTTGAAACTGCCGGTGGGCAAGCGGCCCTCATCCTTGACCAGCACGTTAGGGCTGCCCGAGGAGCGCGGGATCGGGATCAGCGGCGTCTCGATTTCGCCGAGGCTGACGATATTCGCGGTATGCCGCACCGGCAGCAGCTCACGCCAGCGCCAGAGATCGGTTTGCCGCGCGGCAATCATCGCCTTGGGAATCGCGGCTTTGACGGCGTCGAGATCATACCGCACCAGCAACGGCCGCCCGACGCGCGACAGGCCATGAAGCGTGTCGGCCTCGTAGCGCTCGCCCGTCATCGGGCATTCGAGATGCGTGACGAACGTCGCGCGGTCGGCGGTTAGATTCGCGTTGATCACCACTTGCCGCCCGCCTCCTCGATCGCCTTCAACAACGCGCGTTTGCTCTCGGTGCGGCGGTTGCCGGCATTGCGGGGGAGTTCGGTGATGCCGGTTTCAATTCGACGGCGCTCGATATCCGCGACGAATTCGTCAAGCGGGATCGGTTTCTTTGATATCGTCGATGCCATAATCGCCAGCCGTCTCTTCCCGAACCCTTCGATCCAAATAGGCGCGATCTACCTCGCTGTGAAGAACAAGCAGCCGCCATGCCTGATCAAGCATTTCCGGCGCGGTCCCAGAGGCGAACTGCCCCATCCGATCGGCAATGATGTCTTCGACCGCGATTATGGTGGCGACCCCATCTTCCCCAAGGTCGATCATCTTCACCCGATCTCGATCGGCCAGCCCACCCAAAAGCGCGCTAGAGACTACCTCAAAGCCTAGCGCCAAATCCGGATGCATCCATCCGCGTGTCGCAACGCCGGGTCCGGATGGCTTGATGAACCCCAAATCCCGGAGCGCAGACTCGAATGCGGATTGCCGCGCGGTGGATACATCAAAGTCACCCGTCGATATTGCACTACGGGTGAACAGCTCGACCGCTGCTCCACCTACGAGGATCGGGGCTTGAAACCCCAGCGTCGTCATCGCGGTGCTAGCGCGAGCGAAATAGCGAAGAGCAGCTTCGAATTCAGGTCTCAACCGAACCATGAAGCCACCCTTCGATAAGCGTCACCCAGCCTTCGCCACACCTACCAACGCCGGGCGCAGCAGCCGGTCCTTGATCATATAGCCCGACTGCATTTCCTGCACGACGGTGCCGACCGGCTGATCGCTCGGAATCTCGAACATCGCCTGGTGGAAATTCGGGTCCAGCTTCTCGCCAATCGTGGTCATCTTCTTGATGCCGTGGCGCTGGAACACCGCTTCCATTTCGCGGCCCGTCGCATCGAGCCCGGCGACGAGGCCCTTCATCTTCTCATCGGCACGCAGTTCGGCCGGGATCGCTTCCAATCCGCGGGCGAGATTGTCGGCGACCGACAACAGATCGCGCGCAAAGGCGGTGGCGGCGTAAGCGCGCGCATCCGCGGCTTCCTTCTCGGCGCGACGGCGCATGTTCTGCGCTTCGGCATGCGCATACAGCAGCGCCGATTTCGCTTCCGCCAGTTCCTCGGCCAGCTTGGCGGTCGCGTCATGCTGCGCAACCTCGGGGGCCTCGGCTGCGGTTTCTTCACGCACATCCACACCGCTGGTGATGTCGATCTTTTCGTCTTCGATCATGTCGTCAAACTATCCTGTTAACTCATCAGCCGCGCGAGCGTCGCGGCGGTATAATCCACCATGGGCACGACGCGCGCATAGTTCAACCGAGTCGGGCCAATCACGCCCACCACGCCGACCACGCGACCGTCCAGCCCACGGAACGGTTTGGCGATCACCGACGATCCCGACAGCGAGAATAATTTGTTTTCAGCGCCAATGAAGATGCGCGTCGCATCGCCGGCGCTGGCATTGTCGAGCAGCCGCGCGATCTCCTGCTTGCCCTCGAGATCGTCGAGCAATTCGCGCACGCGCTCCAAATCGGCGGCGGCGGCGTCGTCGATCAGCCGCGCTTGCCCGCGCACGATCAGCACCGGGCGACGGTCGGTATCCTCGCTCCAAATCGCGAGCCCGCGCTCGATCAGCGTACGCGCCGCGCCGTCGAGTTCTGCGCGTTCGGCGACCAGTTCGCGCTCGATCCGGGTGCGCGCCTCGATGAGCGTCAGCCCGCCGAAGATCGCGCTCATATAATTGCCTGCCTCGACCAAAGCCGAGGGCGGCAGGCCCGGCGGCAAATCGATCACGCGATTCTCGACCGATCCATCCTCCCCGACCAGCACCGCCAACGCCTGATTGGTTGACAGCGACACGAAGCTCATCTGGCGCAAGACGAGATCGCGTTTTGCAACCATCACCATCCCCGCGCACGCGGACAGGCCCGACAGCGCCGCCGTGGTCGCGGCGATCGCGTGTTCGACCGGCCCGGCCTGGACGATTTGCGCGGAAATCGCGGCGCGCTCCTCGGCCGAGGGTTCGAGCGCTTGCATCATCCCATCAACGAACAGCCGCAGGCCAATGTCGGTTGGCATCCGCCCGGCGCTGGTGTGCGGCGCGGCGAGCAAACCCAGCTCCTCGAGATCCTGCATCACGTTGCGGATCGAGGCGGGCGACAAGTTCAGACCCGAGAGATGCGCGATCGTACGCGATCCGATCGGCGATCCGGTATCGAGATAACTTTGCACCACCACGCGAAACACGTCGCGCGCGCGGTCGTTGAGTTCGGTGATCGGTGGGAGTGCCATCGGGGGATATATGGGGCGTGTCGCCGGATGACTCAATCGTCCAGGTCAGCGAACCTCCACCGCGGCCCCCTCGGCGCGCGCCACCGTCCATTCCTGTTCGAACAGTGCGCTGTCGGTGACCTTGCGCCCCTTCTCGTCTCGCGCCGGACGGAAACGGACATGCCGCAGCGCGAGCGCACAGGTTGCCGCATCGAGCGCGGCGTTGCCGCTGCTTCGCGTCACCCGGCACTCGCTGAGCCGCCCGTTAATGCCGATCGTCGCGCGATAGGTGACGACCCCCGCCGCCTGCGCATCCCACAGCGCGCGCGGCAAATCCTTGTAGCGCAGCTTGTTGCTGACGAGTTCGGCGTCGGTTCCCCCGCCGCCGCCGCCGCCATCGCCGTCGCCGCCATCGCCGCTACCCAGGCCATTGCCCTGCCCGCCGCTTCCCGTTCCCGGACCGATGACCGGCGCGGCTCCGGCGGAACGATCGCTCCCCAGCCCGGCGACCGGTGACACCACCACAGGCGGTGGCTGCTGGAGGAGGATCGGCACCGGCGGCGCGACCACTTCCGTCGCTTTCGATCGAATGTTTGGCGGCGACGCCGCACCCTCCTTGCGCTTCTCCGCCTGTTTCGGCGCACGCACCGGATCGGGCTTGGGCGGGGGGCTGTCGGGCAGGAGCGCGACGACGGTTAGTTGCTCGACGATCCGCTGCGAAACGCCAACGCCCAGCCCCGCGATCAGGCCATAGCCGATCAGCGCGACCAACCCCGCCGCCGCGCCCGCGCTCTTGATCCGATCTTGCGTGGACCCGTAAACCGTCATGCCGTTCGCCTGCGCCTTCCGCGATGAATGTGGTCTGTCCCGGTCCCCTGCCAAGGCCCGAACTTCCAAGGGTGACACTCGCCCAACGCACAGGTAGGGCAGCGCGACCATTTCCAGGAGACTCCCCATGCGCCCATCAGGCCGCACCCCCGACCAGATGCGCACGATCAGCATCGAGCCGCGCTTCACCAAACATGCCGAAGGATCGGTGCTGATCGGCTTCGGCGAGACCAAAGTGCTCGTCACCGCCTCGATCGAGGAAAAGGTGCCGCCGTTCCTGCGTGGTAAGGGCGAGGGCTGGGTCACGGCCGAATACGGCATGTTGCCGCGCGCCACGCATACGCGCGGGTCGCGTGAAGCGGCGAAGGGTAAACAATCAGGTCGAACGCAGGAAATTCAGCGGCTTATCGGCCGATCCTTGCGCGCGGTGACCGATCTCAAGCTGCTCGGCGAGCGCCAGATCGTCCTCGATTGCGACGTGATCCAGGCCGATGGCGGCACCCGCACCGCCTCGATCTCGGGCGCATGGGTCGCGCTGCGCCTCGCGATCGACGGATTGATGGCGAGCGGCAAGCTCACCGCCGACCCGCTGACGCAGAAGGTCGCGGCGATCTCGTGCGGCATCTTCAAGGGCACGCCGGTGCTCGATCTCGACTATGACGAGGATTCGAACGCCGACGCCGACGCCAATTTCGTGCTGCTCGAAAACGGCAATATCGCCGAAGTCCAGGCGACGGCCGAGGGCGCAACCTATGACGAGGAGGCGCTGCTCCGGCTGCTCCGCCTTGCGCGCATCGGCTGCACCGACATCTTCGCCGCGCAAGCCACGGCCGTCGGGAAATGAGCGAGGTCGCACCGCAAGCGATCCGCAAGCTCGCCCCCGGCAAGCTGGTGATCGCCACGCACAATGCCGGCAAGGTCAAGGAAATCCGCGCCTTGCTCGCGCCGTTCGGTATCGACGCGATTTCAGCGGGCGAGCTCGATTTGCCCGAGCCCGAGGAAACCGGCACGACCTTCGTCGCCAATGCCGAACTGAAGGCGCTCTACGCCGCCGATCTGTCGGGCCTCCCCGCGCTCGCCGACGATAGCGGGCTGTGCGTCGAGGCGCTGAACGGCGATCCCGGCGTCTACACTGCGAACTGGGCCGAAACAGCGGACGGCACGCGCGACTGGGCACTGGCAATGGGCAAGGTCGAGGACAAGCTCACCACGCTCGGCCCCGATACCAGCCGCTCGGCGCATTTCGTCAGCACGCTCGCGCTCGCCTGGCCCGACGGCCATGTGCAATGGTTCGAGGGGCGGATCGACGGCACGCTGATCTGGCCGCCGCGCGGGGACATGGGCTTCGGCTACGACCCGATGTTCGTGCCCGAGGGCGACACGCGCACCTATGCCGAAATGCCGTTCGAGGAAAAACAGGCCAACAACCACCGCGCCAAGGCGTTTGCGCAGCTGATCGCGGCGGTGCTCTGAACGATCTTGCGATATCTCCACCCCGGCGAAGGCCGGGGTGGCGTCGATGCGACCTCAGTCCTCCACCCGCCGCCCCACCACATTCCCCGGCGGCGTGTAGCGGCACACCAGATAATCGTCGCGTCGGCTGCTCGCCAGCGCGCAGCCGACCTGCGTCGTGCGCCGCCAGATGATCTGCGTATAGTGCCCGACATCCTGCCAGCGTCCGGTGGTGCTGATGTCCGGCACCGCCCCTGCGCGATAGAAACGGCGCTCCTCAACCCACAGCCGCGCCATCTCATCGTAACGATATGCCCCGCGCGATCCCATGAAGAGGTTCTCCCCCTCCGGCACCGCACCGCGTGGTTCGGTCGAGTGTTTGAACTGCTCGCTCGTGGCCAGGACAGCGGCGTAGCGTGCCGCGTCGCGCGCAAGATCATCGCTCCACACCAGCGGCGGCGCGCCGACTGCAGCACGCGCGGCGTTGTGCTCGGTCAGCATCGCGCGCCGCAGCAGCGCTCCGCCGCGCGCCGCCGACGCAGCGTCGGGCCGCGGCTCGACGACCCGCGACGGACGATCGTCCGTCCCGGCCGAACAGCCGACCAACAGCAACGCCAGCACCAAAAACCGCATCTTTCGCAATCTCCTCAGGGCGGCCATAGCACGGCGCGATGAACCCCGCCCAAACCGATCCGCTCGCGCTCTACGTCCACTGGCCGTTCTGCGTGTCGAAATGCCCCTATTGCGACTTCAACAGCCATGTCCGCGAGAGTGTCGACCAGGCGGCGTGGCGCGAAGCCTTGCTCGCGGATCTCGCCTATGAAGCGGCGGCATTGCCGGGGCGGCGCTTGGGCTCGATCTTCTTCGGCGGCGGCACGCCCTCGCTCATGCCGCCCGCGACGGTGGCGGCGGTGATCGACGCCGCGACCGGGCATTGGGCCGCCGAGGACGACATCGAAATCACGCTTGAGGCCAACCCCTCCTCGGTCGAGGCCGCGCGCTTCGCCGACATCGCCCGCGCCGGGGTCAACCGCGTGTCGCTCGGGTTGCAGGCGCTCGATGATGCGGCGCTCGGCTTCCTTGGCCGCGCGCATGACGTGGCCGAGGGGCTGGCCGCACTCGACACCGCGCAAGCCGCCTTCGCGCGCGTCAGCTTCGACCTGATCTACGCCCGCCCCGGTCAATCGCTCGGCGACTGGCACGGCGAGCTGACCCGCGCGCTGTCGTTCGGCACCGAACATCTCTCGCTCTACCAGCTCACCGTCGAGCAAGGCACGCGCTTCGCCACCGACGAACGCGAAGGGCGGCTGACCCTGCCCGACCCCGACTACGCCGCCGATTTGTTCGAACTGACGCGCGAGACCACCGCACGCGCCGGGCTGCCGGCCTATGAAATCTCCAACCACGCGCGGCTGGGCGCGGAGAGCCGCCACAATCTCGTCTATTGGCGCTACCGCGACTATGCCGGGGTCGGCCCCGGCGCACACGGGCGACGCGGCGGTCTGGCCACCGCGCGGCACAAGAAGCCCGAGAATTGGATCAATGCCGTCGCCCGCAACGGCCACGGCGCGCAGATCGAAGAGCCGCTGGTCCCGAGCGAGCGCGCGACCGAGGCGTTGCTGATGGGGCTGCGATTGCGCGAGGGGGTGGATCTCGCGCGAATCGCTGGGTTGGGCGAGACGTCGGTGGATGCGCTGATCGACTGGGCCGCGGCCGCACGGCTGGAGGCGCAGGGCTTGCTCGCGCGCGATGGGGAGCATCTTACGGTCACCGACGCGGGGATGCTCCTTCTCGACGCAATTCTGCCTTTGATCGTCAAAGCATAGCTCCACCCCGGCGAAGGCCGGGGCCCAGTTGCGCAGTGGCGGTTGGAGAGCAACACGCTCGCTTCCTCGCCCTCGCAACTAAGCCCCGGCCTTCGTCGGGGTGGCAAAAAGGGGAATTAAAGGCGGGGCCTTACCCCCCGAACCCACCCGGCGCAGGCGACACCGTCACCGTCGTCCCCCCGCGAATTTCCTGCACCTCCAGCGCCCGCTCCGCGACATTGTCGCGCCCGAAGCGGAACGCGCCGTCGATCCCGGCAAAGCCGCCCCGGTCGTGCAGGCGGTCTTCCGGGAACGGCGCGCCGATCGGCCAATCGCGCATGATGCGGATCGTCAGCAGCACCGAATCATACCCGAGGCTCGACAGCCGGAACGGCGCGACGCCGAAGCGCGCGCGATATTTGGTGGCATATTGACGGTACAGCCCGTCCGAAACGCTGGCGAACCACGCGCCTTCCAGCGCGGGCTTGCTCGCGATCGACGATTCCGAATTCCACAGCTCCGTGCCGAGCACGCGCGCGCCGCCCATACCGTTCTTGCGCAGCACCGGCACACCCGCCGCCGCCATGCCGCCGCCATCGGCGATCAGGATCGCCTGATACGGCGCGCTCTTGGTCAGGCGGAGGATCGCTGCGGTCATCGATCCGCTGGCCCGGTCATAGGTCTGCAGCGATCCGACGCGCCCGCCCGCCGTCTCGACCGCGCGCAGGAACGCGGTCGATGCGCGCTCGCCATACATGCCGTTGGGCACCAGCGCACCGAAACTCGTCACGCCCTTGTCGCGCGCATAATCGACCACGCGCGCCACCGATTGCGCGGGCACATAGCCCATCAGATAGGCGCCGTTACCGGCCACCGACGAATCGTTGGAGAAGCTGACCACCGGCACTCCGGCGCGTCGCGCGATCGGTGTCACCGCGCGCACGTCCTCCGCCAGCAACGGCCCGAGGATCAGTTGCGCGCCATCGGCCAGCGCCTTTTGCGTGGAAAGCGCAGCGCCGCCCGCAGTGTCGTAGGTCGTAATGCGGACGCGGTCGTTCCCCGAATCGAGCAAAGCAAGCTGAGTCGCATTGGCAAGACTTTGCCCGACGCCCGCATTCGGACCCGTCAGCGGCACGAGCAACGCGACGCGATGCCGCTGCGAATCGCTCGGAATGCCCTGTTCGACGATCGGCTGTTGCGGCTGGGCCGGACGCACCACCGGAGGACGCCGCACCGGCGCGGGGCCGCGCGGAACGACCGTCTGACAGCCGCCGAGCACGAGCGCGCCGGCCGCCGCAAACACGCCTGCAAAGCGCCGCCAGCTACTCGGCAATTGCCCTATCGATACCCGCTCTGCCATGACCGCTCCTGATGACATCTGTTCTTACACCGCATTTGGCCCCGGGCCTCTACATCGTTGCCACCCCGATCGGCAATCTCGGTGATCTGTCGCCGCGTGCCGCACACATCCTGAGCCATGCCGCTGTAATCGCAGTCGAAGACAGCCGCGTTACGGGCAAACTCCTCAACCATATCGGCGTCAAGCGCCCGATGACGCCGTATCACGACCATAATGCCGAGGACGTCCGCCCCGGCCTCATCGCGCGGATGGGCATGGAGGCGGTGGCGTTGGTGTCGGACGCGGGCACGCCGCTGATTTCCGATCCCGGCTATAAATTGGTCCGCGATGCGCGCGCGGCGGGGCATACCGTTTGGACGATCCCCGGCCCGTGCGCGGCGGTCGCGGCGCTGACGCTGGCGGGCTTGCCGACCGATCGTTTTATGTTCCTCGGCTTCCTCCCCTCCAAGGCCCAAGCCCGCGCCGCCGCCATCGCCGAGGTCGCGGGC
The DNA here is from genome assembly GCF_013374095.1 of Sphingomonas sp. HMP6. Classification (NCBI taxonomy): domain Bacteria; kingdom Pseudomonadati; phylum Pseudomonadota; class Alphaproteobacteria; order Sphingomonadales; family Sphingomonadaceae; genus Sphingomonas; species Sphingomonas sp. HMP6. The sequence continues at coordinate 1,661,592 of NZ_AP022672.1, forward strand.
ATCCGCGCAACGCTGGTGCTGTACGAATCGGGTCCGCGTTTGGCCGTGACCCTCGGCGCGCTCGCCGAAGGCCTGGGCGACCGCGAGGCAGCGGTGACGCGCGAAATCACCAAGCATTTCGAGGAAGCCGTAACCGGAACGCTGTCCGATCTCGCCGCCCGCTACGCCGATGCGCCGCCCAAGGGCGAGATCGTGCTGGTCATCGCCCCGCCCGGCGCGCCTCAGGCAGCGAGCGCAGCGGACGCCGACGCCGCACTCGCCGAGGCGCTCACCCGCCTCTCGACCGGACAAGCGGCGAGCGAAGTGGCCAAGGCACTGGGGGTGGACCGCAAGGCGCTGTACGCACGGGCGCTGGAGATGAAGGGGGTTGGCAGTCGCTGACACCTCGAAGAAATCCTCCCCCGCCAGGGGGAGGTGGCGCCGAAGGCGACGGAGGGGGAGGTCAGCGATCAGCCCTGAAACTGGCACCGTCGCTCAACCGCGACCGCGATAATCTGGCGCGCAACGCTTTCGAAGTCGCGCAGCACGTCGCTCGCGGGATACCGAACTACGAGCAGCCCGAGCGCGGCGAGTTGCACATCGCGCCGCGCATCCCGCAACGGCCGGTCGCCCCTACCATGCGCCTCGCCGTCAACCTCGATGGCGAGGCGTGCAGGCGCGCAATAGAAATCCAGAACATAATCCCCGACCCCATGCTGCTTGCGGAAACGCAGCCCTTCGGCGTTTTGACGGAGCGCGAGCCAGAGTGCGATTTCGGGCGGCGTCATCTCACGCCGGAGCTTTTTTGCGTTGCGTTTCCCGCTGGGTGACCCTTCCAAGCGCATCGCCGACCTCCCCCTCCGTCACGCTTCGCGTGCCACCTCCCCCTGGCGGGGGAGGATTATGCAGCACCAGTCGCTTCCCCACTAATCCCACGACATTCCGCTGTCCTACTCACCCCCACTCTGCCACCCTCGCCATCCGCTTTTTCAAACTGTCGAACAGCCCCAAACCGCGCGCCCGGCAAACGGCGCGGATGCCTAACTTTTGTGACTTTGGCCGCACGCAAGCCGCCGGATAGACCCACCGATGGTGCGACTCTGTGGGACTTTAAGCCCGGGAACTGATCGCGCGCAGTGGACCCCTGCACGAGGCCGGAGTGACGAATTCGCGTTGAAGGCGGGAGCGCCTTCTTACTCCCCTCCCGCTTGCGGGAGGGGTTGGGGGAGGGCATGTCAGGGCTGTGCCCCGTCCCAACAGCCCCTCCCCTAGCCCCTCCCGCAAGCGGGAGGGGAATCCTAAGCGCCAAGCCGCCGAAGCCTCCGGCCGCCGGGGGGAGCGCCTCGCCGGGTGGTGGCTGCGGCTGAAGGGCTGGCGCATCCTCGCCCGGCGCGTACGCACCCCTGCCGGAGAGGTCGATCTGGTCGCGAAGAAGGGCAATCTCGTCGCCTTCGTCGAAGTGAAACTGCGCAAGACCGCCGCCGAGCTCGATTTCGCGATCGACGAACGCCGCCTGGCCCGCGTCGCGGCGGCGGCGGAATATCTGATGCCGACCTATGCCGGGCCGGGCGATGACATCCGCGTCGATGTCATCCTGATCGCACCGGGCGTGCGGCCACGCCATATCGAGAACGCTTGGATTGGCTAGGTGACAAAACGCATCACACCACCCACCTTCCGTTCGGGCTGAGCTTGTCGAAGCCCTGCCCTTCGCTCTAACGCCCCAAAAGAAGAACAGCCCTTCGACAAGCTCAGGGCGAACGGAAGGTTAGTCTGCCATGTCCCTCACCGTCGCCGTCCAGATGGACCCGATCGCGCACATCAACATCGCAGGCGATTCGACCTTCGCGCTGATGCTCGCGGCGCAGGCGCGCGGGCATAGACTGTTCCATTACACCGCCGAGGACCTGAACTATGCCGACGGACGCGTCTGGGCGAAGGCCGATCCGGTCACGGTGCAGCGTGTCGTCGGCGACCATTACAGCTTTGGCGACCCCGTCAGCCTCGATCTCGGCGACGAAGCCGACGTGATCCTGATGCGGCAGGACCCGCCCTTCGACCTCGGCTACATCACCGCCACACACCTGCTCGAACGGATCGCGCACAAAACGCTCGTGGTGAACGATCCGGCCAGCGTGCGGAATGCCCCCGAAAAGGTGTTCGTGCTCGATTATCCGCAATTCATGCCGCCGACGCTCGTCACCCGCAGCCTCGACGAAGCGCGCGCCTTCCTCGCGAAGCACAAAGAAATCGTCGTCAAACCGCTCCACGGCAATGGCGGCAAGGCGATCTTCAAGGTCGGGTCGGACGGCGCGAATCTCTCGGCGCTGATCGAAGTGTTCAACACGATGTGGCGCGAACCGCATATGGTGCAGGCGTTCCTGCCCGACGTGGCCAAGGGCGACAAGCGCATCGTCCTGGTCGATGGCGAGGTTGCGGGCGCGATCAACCGCTTGCCCGGCGAAGGCGAAATCCGCTCCAACCTCGCAGTCGGCGGGTCGGCGGTCGCGACCGAGCTGACCGCCAAGGAACGCGAGATTTGCGCGGTGCTCGGGCCAGAACTCAAGCGGCGCGGGCTGCTGTTCGTCGGCATCGACGTGATCGGCGGCGAATGGCTGACCGAGATCAACGTCACCTCCCCCACCGGCATCGTCGCGATCGAAAAGTTCGACGGAACCGATGTCGCCGGGCTGATCTGGGACGCGATCGAGCGCAAGGTCGCGGCGCGTGCGTGAAACTCCCCTCCCGCTCGCGGGAGGGGCTGGGGGAGGGCCTGTACAATACACATCGCCCAACAGCCCCTCCCCTGACCCCTCCCGCAAGCGGGAGGGGAATTTGGCATGACCGACTTCATCGTCAATCTCACCGCATGGGGCGGATATTTCGGCATTTTCCTGTTGATGGTGCTCGAAAACGTGTTCCCGCCAATCCCGTCCGAAGTCATCATGGGGCTCGGCGGCATCGCGGTCGCGCGCGGGCAGATGGAGATGCTGCCGCTGATCATCGCGGGCACCGCGGGCACGGTCGCGGGTAATTACTTCTGGTATGCGATCGGGTGGCGCTTCGGCTACCAACGGCTGCGCCCGTTCGTAGATCGCTATGGCGCGTGGCTCACGCTCGATTGGGAGCATGTCGTACAGCTCGAACGCTTCTTCAAACGCCGCGGGCAATGGGTCGTCTTCGTGTTCCGCTTCATGCCCGCTTTCCGCACGATGGTGTCGCTCCCGGCCGGCATGGCGCGGATGCCGCATCTGCGCTTCCTGCTGTGGACGGCGGCGGGATCGGCAATCTGGAACACCGGCCTTGCCTACGCGGGCCTGTATCTCGGCAGCAACTTCCGCGAACTCGACGCCTATATCGGCCCGGCGGCCATCGCGCTGACCGTCGCGATCGTCATCGGTTACGTCTGGCGGCTGCTGCGCTGGAAGCCGCGCGGCTGACGCGATGTGCTGCACTGCGGTGGAAACCGCGCGCGGCACTTCCTATCTGGCATCCATCGCGGGGAGATCACCGCTGGAGCATCAATCATGAAAATTCTTATCGTCCTCACCTCGCACGACCAGCTCGGCGACACCGCGGCCAAGACCGGCTTCTGGCTCGAAGAGCGGGCCGCGCCCTATTATGTCCTGAAGGCGGCGGGAGCCGATCTTACGCTGGCCTCGCCCAAGGGTGGACAGCCGCCGCTCGACCCGAAGAGCGCCGACGAAAGCGCCAAGACCGACGACACCCGCCGCTTCGAAGCCGATGCCGAGGCGACCGCCCAGCTCGCCAGCACCGTCCGGCTCGATTCGGTGAAGCTCGAAGATTTCGACGCGATCTTCTATCCCGGCGGCCACGGCCCGCTGTGGGATCTGGCCGAAGACGCCACCTCGCGCGCGCTGATCGAAGGCGCGATCGCGGCTGACAAGCCGGTTGCGCTCGTCTGCCATGCGCCCGGCGTGCTGCGCCATGTGAAGGCCGCCGATGGCACGCCGTTGGTGTCGGGCAAGAAGGTCACCGGCTTCACCAACACCGAGGAAGCCGCAGTCGGTTTGACCGATGTGGTGCCGTTCCTGGTCGAGGATATGCTGACGCAGAATGGCGGCATCTTCTCGAAGACCGGCGATTGGGGCGTGCATGTCGTGCGCGACGGCCTGCTGATCACCGGGCAGAACCCGGCCTCGTCGGGCGCGGCGGCGACCGCCTTGGTCGAGGCGCTGGCCTGATACCGTTCGGCACCCGGATCGCCGCCGGGTGCCGACCCGTCACGCTCGCGGATGGGCGTTGCGATACACGTCCATCAAATGCGCCGCATCGACCTGGGTATAGACCTGCGTCGAGCTCAAACTCGCATGACCGAGCAGTTCTTGCAGCGCCCGCAAATCCGCCCCGCGCCCCAGCAAATGCGTGGCGAACGAATGACGCAGCGCATGCGGCGTCGTGCGATCGGGCAGCCCCAGCCGCACCCGCGCCTGCTGCACCGCGCGCCGCACCAACCGCGGGCTGAGCGGCCCGCCCTTGACCCCGCGAAAAATTGGCGCGTCGCGGGCGGTGCCATAGGGGCTCAGGCGGACATACGCCTCGATCGCCTCGCGCACTTGCGGCAGCAGCGGCACGATCCGCGTCTTGTCGCGCTTGCCCGTCACGCTGAGCGTCGCGCCGAGCGGCAACACCGCGCCGGTCAGCCCGAGCGCCTCGGCCACGCGCAACCCCGCGCCGTAGAGCAGCAGCAAAACCGCCAGATCGCGCGCGCCGATCCACGGTTCGGCGGCATCCTCGGCGACATCTTCGGCGAGCGCGACCGCCTCATCGGGCGAGACCGGGCGCGGCACGCCTTTCTTGACGCGCGGCCCTTTCAGGCGTGGCGTGGCGCCCTCGTCAGCGGCAAACGCCAGAAATCCGCGCACCGCCGACAATTCGCGCGCGGCCGACGCATTGCCCAGCCCCTCGGTGCGACGCATCGCGAGGAAGGCGCGCAGGTCGGCAGCGGTCACCTTGCCAAGCGCAGCGCGATCGATCGCGTCGCCCCAATGCTGGCTGAGGAAGCCACACAGCCGCGTCGCGGTCGCCTCATAGGCGCGCACCGTATGCACCGAACGCCGCCGGTCGCGCGCCAGGTGATCGGCATAGAGGCGGGGGTGGTCGGACATTGCGGGTGGTGTAGCGAGCTTCACGCCCCTTCGTCACCCCGGCCTTGTGCCGGGGCCCACCACGCCGCCCGGTGAACGCCCGATATCGGGTGCTGCGCGCGCCGCACAGTGGACCCCGGCACAAGGCGGGGGTGACGGTTAAGCCCCCCTTCACCCCGCCCCCCCAACCCGCCATATGCATCCCATGTCCCGCGCCCGCGTCCTCGTCCTGAACTCCGCGCTCGGCCCGCTCGATTACCGCGTGCCGCACGGCATGAGCGTCGAGCCAGGCTCGGTGGTGGTCGCCCCGCTCGGCCCGCGCCAGTTGCTCGGCGTGGTGTGGGAGCCTGAACGGATGCCCTCCGATGCCGAGGTCGGCGACAATCGCCTCCGCAATCTCGTCGGCGTACTCCCGGTCCCGCCGCTCGCCGCCCCCTTGCGCCGCCTGATCGAATGGACCGCCGATTATTACCTGGCCGCGCCCGCTGCGGTGGTCCGGATGGCCTTGTCGTCGACCTCGGCGCTGGAGGGCAGCAAGACGATCACCGAATATCGCGCAACCGGCGATTTGCCCGACCGCCTCACCCCGCAACGCCAACAGGCGCTGGAGCGGATCGGCGCGACGCAAGGTTTGATCCGCGAACTCGCCGCGATCGCTGAAGTGTCCGACGCGGTCATCCGTGGCCTCGTCAAAACCGGCGCGCTCGAAGCAGTCGAGGTCGACATCGACAGCCCCTTCCCCGCCCCCGACCCCGATTTCGCCGCCCCCGCACTCTCCCCCGACCAACGCGCCGCCTCCGCAACGCTGGTGGCAGACGTCACCGCGCGCAGCTTCGCGCCCACCCTGCTCGACGGCGTCACCGGCTCGGGCAAGACCGAAGTCTATTTCGAAGCGGTCGCCGCCGCGATCCGCGACAACCGCCAATGCCTCGTCCTGCTCCCAGAAATCGCGCTGACCGAGCCGTTCCTCAAACGCTTCGCCGCGCGCTTCGGCGTTCAGCCGGTCGCATGGCACTCGGGCCTGCGCCAATCACAACGCCGCCGCGCGTGGCGGGGCATCGCCAGCGGGCAAGCGCTCGTCACGGTCGGCGCGCGCTCGGCGCTGTTTCTCCCTTATGCCAATCTCGGCCTGATCGTCGTCGACGAAGCGCATGAGACGAGCTTCAAGCAGGAGGAAGGCGTCCACTACCACGCCCGCGACGTGGCGGTGATGCGCGGCAAGTTCGAGCAGATCCCCGTCATCCTCGCCTCCGCCACGCCGGCGATCGAAACGCGCCAGCAAGTCGCGCTCGGCCGCTATGCCGAGGTCAAATTGCCCGGCCGCTGGGGTGCGGCGGAAATGCCGAGCATCACCGCGATCGACTTGATCAAGGAACCGCCCGAACGCGGCCGCTGGATCGCGCCGCGCTTGCTCACCGCAATGACCGAGACGCTGGAACGGCGCGAGCAAGTCCTGCTCTTCCTCAATCGCCGCGGCTATGCGCCCCTCACCCTGTGCCGCACCTGCGGCCACCGCTTCCAATGCCCCAATTGCACCGCCTGGATGGTCGAGCACCGCCTGGTGCGCCGCCTCGCCTGCCACCATTGCGGCCATACCGAGCCGGTGCCGAAGGTCTGCCCCGAATGCCAGAATGAGGATACGCTCGCCGCCGTCGGCCCCGGGGTCGAGCGTATCGCCGACGAAGTCACCGCGCTCTTCCCCGACGCCAAGATCGCGGTCGTCACGTCGGACACGATGTGGTCCCCCGCCAAGGCCGCCGAATTCGTCGCCCGGATGGAGGCGCACGACATCGACATCGTCGTCGGCACGCAGCTCGTCACCAAGGGCTATCACTTCCCCAACCTCACGCTGGTAGGGGTGATCGACGCCGATCTCGGTCTCGACGGCGGCGATCTGCGCGCGAGCGAGCGCACCTTCCAGCAAATCATGCAGGTAGCGGGTCGCGCCGGGCGCGGTGCCAAGCCCGGCCATGTCTATATCCAGACGCACAGCCCCGATGCGAGCGTGATGAAGGCGCTGGTCTCGGGCGATGCCGAGGCGTTCTATGCCGCCGAAACCGAGCATCGCCGCGAGGCGGGCGCCCCGCCGTTCGGGCGCTTTGCCGGGATCGTCGTGTCGAGCGAGGATCAGGCCGCCGCGCTGGAAACCGCCCGCCTGATCGGTCGTGCCGCGCCCCACCCAGACACTTTGGACGGGGCGATGGAAGTCTACGGCCCCGCCCCCGCCCCGCTCGCGATGCTACGCGGGCGGCACCGCTACCGCTTGCTGGTCCATGCCAAGCGCGGATTGGACGTGCAGGACGTGATCCGCGACTGGCTCGGCGGCGTGGAATGGCCCGCTAAGGTGCGGGTGGTGGTCGATGTCGATCCGTACAGCTTTGTGTGATCCGGTGCAGACGCGCTTGCCGCCCAACCCGGCGCTCCGTACGATCGCCGCAAGGGGAACCAAACCGATGTTTCGCAAAGCCTTGCTTCTCTGCGCCTGTTTGATCCCGGGCGTCGCGCACGCCGAATGGCAGGAGGCGAGTTCGCGCCATTTCGTGCTCTATTCGAACGACAAGCCCGATCGGGTGCGCGCGTTTACGACCAAACTCGAGCGCTTCGACAAGGCGCTGCGGGTCCAGCGCGGGATGCCCGATGAGCCGATCAGCCCCGAAACACGGCTGACCGTCTATGTCGTCGACGATACTGACGACGTGCAAAAACTCGTGCGGGGACAGGAAAACGTGGCGGGTTTTTACGCTCCGCGCGCACATCCGGTCGCATTCGTGCCGCGCCAGTCGGGCACCGCCAAAACCGTTCTGACCGCGCAACAGATATTGCTGCACGAATATACCCACCACTTCATGCTCAGCAACTGGACCAACGTGGCGTTTCCCGCCTGGTTTGTGGAAGGGTTCGCCGAATTTAACGCGACCGCGATCTTTGGCGACGACGGCGGAATCACGCTTGGTGCTCCGCCGCAATATCGCGCTTTCGGGATCTTCAATGCGAATATGTTGCCCATCCGCCGCGTGCTGAGCCCGTATCCCGGCCACCTGAATCCCGACCAGACCAATGTGCTTTACGGGCGCGGATGGCTCCTGACGCATTATCTGACTTTCGAGCCGAGCCGCGCGGGGCAGTTGAGCGCTTACATCGCCGCGATCAACGACGGAAAGCCGGTTGCCACGGCCATGCGAGAGCTGAAGGACGTCGACAAGCTCGATCGCGTGCTCGACAAATATGCGGAACAATCCCGCTTGCCGGCACGGACGCTGACGGGGACGGCGTTGGCGGTCGGGGAGACGACGGTGCGCGCGCTGACCGCGGCGGAGGCGGCAGTGATGCCTGCGCGCATTCGCTCCAACGCCGGGGTAAACCGGAAGCAGGCGCAACCGATCGCGATGCTCGCCCGTCGGCTCGCGGCGCCCTATCCACAGGATGCGGCGGCGCAGAACGTGCTGGCCGAGGCCGAATATGATGCGGGCAATTATGCCGCTGCCGAGGCCGCGGCGGACCGTGCCCTTGCCGCTGCGCCCAGATCTATGCACGCGATGATCTACAAGGGCATGGCCATGGGGGCGATGGCGCGGGCTGCGAAGAAGACCGACGCGGCCATTTGGAGCGCGGTACGCCGCTGGTTTCAGGTCGCCAACAAGGTCGATACCGAAGACCCGCTACCCCTGACCTTGTTCTACGAGAGCTTCGCCGATGCCGGGCAGGTGCCGAGCAAGAACGCCGATGCCGCCTTGCTCTATGCCTATGCGCTCGCCCCCTATGATCTCGGGCTGCGGATGCAGGCGGGACGAGTCTATCTGCAGCAGGGCAATGCCGCAGAGGCGCGGCGCGCGATCGTTCCACTCGCCTACAGCGCGCATGGCGGCGATGCGAACGTCGTCCAGCAGCTTCTCGCCACGCTGGACCAGAAGGGGACGGCCGCTGCACTGGCGCTGCTAGACAGGCCCGACACGAGAGGCGACGCCAAGGATCGGCCGGCCGGGGCCACGGGTGCCGGCCACGAACCATCGGACCCGAAAAAATCATGATCACCATCATACGCTGGCTCCTGTCCTTCGCATTGGTCGCCACGGTTGGCTTTTCCACCCCCGCCCATGCCGACGATATCTCCGCCACCGCGCGCGGCGTCGTGCGCGTCGTCACGATCGCGATCGTCGATGATGAGGTGGTCGGCTTCGGCCATGGCAGCGGCGTCGCGGTCGCGCCCAACCGGATCGTCACCAACGCGCATGTCGTCGAGCTGCTCGCGCGTTATCCCGGCAATGTCGTGGTTGGGATCGTCCCGTCGGAGGGCAGCAAGAGCTATCAGGGCCGCATCATCGCGGTCGATGTCGCGCACGATCTCGCGCTGATCGAATTCACCGGCACGCGCTTGCCGACGGTCGCGCTCTATACCGGCCCGCTCGAGGAGGGCAGCATGGTCACCGCGCTCGGCTATCCCGGCAATGTCGATCTGGCGACCGCGAAATCGGCGGCGGATTACATCCATCCGCTCGCGCCGATCCGTTCCGAAGGTGTCTTTTCCGGGCGTCGGCAAATGACCGGGACGGATGTGCTGCTCCATACCGCGCAGATCGCGCGCGGCAATTCGGGCGGGCCGCTGCTCGATCCATGCGGGCGCGTGATCGGGATCAATTCGGCGATCACGCGGGGCGAGGAAGGCGATTCCAGCTTCGGGTTCGCCATCGCAAACAGCGAAGTCGCCGCGTTTCTGAACAAGGCGAAACAGCCGTATGTCGCGGTCGGCACGCCGTGCACCAGCATCGCCGATATCGAAAAGATCGACCAGGCCGCCGATGCGCAGGCAGCCGCGCTGGCCGACGCGGCGAAGCGTGAGACGACGAGCAAGGCCGTGCTGGCGCGCGAAGCGGCCCTCACCGCCGCGCGCGCCGCGGGCGACCGGCACCGCGAGAATATCATGGGGCTGGCCGGGCTGATCCTCGTGCTCGGCGCGATGGCGGTTGGGGCCGGCGGGCTGCTCGATGCGCAGGCGCTGCGGCGTGAAGCGATCTGGGCATGGGTCGCGGGCGCGCTGATGATGCTAGGCGCGATCGTGCTGTTCGTGCTGCGCCCGACCGGTGCGCCGATCCTGCCCGAAGCGGTCGCCGCCGCCAGCCGGCCGCCCGCGCCGCCCGTCTCCTCGACCGCACCGCTCGGCAAGATGGTATGCGGCTTCGTCAGCGCGCGTAGCCGCGTCGTGTCCTCCACCACGCAGGATGTAACGATCGATTGGGGCAAGGCGGGCTGTATGAACGGGCGCACGCAATATGCCGAAAATGGCAGCAAATGGGACCGTATCCTGGTGCCATCGGAGGAGCAGACCGTCTCGGTCCTGCAATTCGACCCCGCCACGCGCGGCTATGTCAACGCGCGCTATTTCCTCAGCGCGGAGCAGATGGAGGGTCTGCGCAAGATTCGCACGACGGTGAAGCTCAAGGCGTGTTCGCCCGACGAGGCCGGTCGCGCCAATCTGGCGACCCAGCAAGCGGCGATCCGCATGGCGCTACCGGCGCGCCCGAACGAGAAGATTGTCTATAGCTGCACGCCCGCGCCCTGAGGTCAGCGCCGCGCCCACATCGGCGCGACGAAGTTGCCGCGGCGATAGGCAATGACGAGCAAGGCCACGCCGAACAGCGTATCGACGATCACGGCGGTGAGCGACGCCTCCGCGCCGAACGCGCCGCCGGTCAACAGCGTCGATCCGCTGACCGAGGGTTTCAGCAGGCCGACCTGCTGAAACCCCGAAACCGGAATGCCGTACAGCGCGCCCTGCGCGAAATTCCACGCCGCGTGCAGCCCGATCGCCGCCCACAACCGCCGGGTCAGCATGTACAGCGCCGCCAGCATGATCCCTGCTTCGAGCGCGATCGCGATTCCCGCGAACAGCGTCGCATTGGGATTGGCGAGGTGCGCCGCCCCGAACAACGCGCCCGACAGCGCCAGCGCGATCCAGCTCCCGACCAAGCGCTCCATCAACCGAAAGAAGATGCCCCGGAACAGCGTCTCCTCGACCAGCCCGGTCAGCAGCGACGTGGCGAGCGGCAGCAACAGTACCGACGGCGAGTTTGTCCCGACGATCCGATATCCGCCGAGCGCCAGGATGATCCCGAACACCAGCGAGAACAGCACAACTCCCGCGCCAAAGCCCCCACCGAGTTCGGCCAACCACCCGCGCGTCGCGAAATCGGCGACCTCACGCCGACGCTCGACGAAGCGCACCAAGATCCAATAGGCCAGGACGATAATGCCCGCATTCGCCGCACTGACCGCGACTCGCACCCAGCCGCTAACGTCGCCCGATCGATTGCTCGGCAGGACGAGATGTGCAGCCATGCTGCCCGCAATAATCAGCGCGATCGCGATGACCAGCAGCGTCAGCGGAAAATGCACCACCCGCCAAATGATGCTGTTCGGCGGCGTGTTCGGTTCGGTCGGTAGCATCGCATTCCCCCTGCTGTGCCACACCCGTAACACGCGAGAATCACTTGGCAACCGGTCAGGCGTGCCCGATCCGCGCCGAATGAAACCCTAACGCCAGCTCATTCGACGCCTTCGCGCGTCCTGAGCGCAACCTTTCGATCGATCCCATAAGCATAGCCGCCGAGCGTCCCGTCGCTGCGCTGCGCGCGGTGGCAGGGCACGATGATCGACACCGGATTCGCGCCGCACGCCGTCCCCGCCGCGCGCACCGCTTTGGGATTGCCGACTGCCGCCGCGAGTTCTGCATAGCTGCGCGTCTCGCCCAGCGGGATCGCGCGGAGTGCTTGCCAGATCGCCTCCTGAAACGCGGTGCCCTGCACATCGAGTGGCAGATCCTGATCGCGATCCGGCGACTCCACGCTGGCGACGACTTGCGCCGCCAGATCGGCGAGCGCCGCCCCGCCGGGGACGATCTCGGCATGAGGAAAACGCGCGTGCAAAGCGTCCTCGCCTTCGTCGAACGACACGCGGCACAGCCCCTTGTCGGTCGCGGCGACGAGCATCGGGCCCAGACTGGTAGCGGCGATCGTCCAGCGGATCGTCACCCCCGCCCCGCCGCGCTTCCACGCACTCGGCGTCATGCCCAGCCGCTTGCCCGCACCTTCGTAGAAACGGCTCGGTGCCGAATAGCCCGCTTCGTAGATCGCCTCGGTCACGCTCGTCTCCCGCGTCAGCGCGTGCGCGGCGGCCCGCGCCTTCAACCCGCGCGCGTACGCCGCCGGGGTCACCCCGGTCGCGCGCTTGAACAGCCGGTGAAAATGGTGCGGCGCATAGCCCACCAGCGCCGCCAGCTCCTCGAGCCCCAGCGTTTCCTCCGCACCCTCGATCAGCGCGACCGCGCGCGCGACCGCGATCCGGTCGCGCCCGACCTGGTCCGGCGTGCACCGCAGACACGCGCGAAACCCCGCGTCGCGCGCTTCCTCCGGCGTACGGAAGAACAGCACATTCTCACGCTTCGGGTGGCGCGCCGGGCAACTCGGCTTGCAGTAAATGCCGGTCGTCTTCACCGCGCCGACGAAGCGGCCGTCGGAATGCCGGTCCCGCGCTTCGAAGGCACGCCAGGCGGCATCGGGGTCAAGCGGGAGGGGAGCGATCTGCGTCATGCGATCGGGATAGAGCGTAACGACGGCGTCGGACATCCCGCCGATTGCGATCAAAGCGCTACGCCATGAAGGCTTGAGCAGCTCTTAGCTGATCGGTCACATCCATCACTCCGTTGATCGACCAGATCGCGTCATCCATGATCAGACGCCACGCGTTCACGTGCGCGACATAGATTGCCAGAGCGGAAACTGTTGCATGCGGGACGAGCGCCGCGCGACGAATTCCGAAATCGGTGTTGAACAGGACGACGGCTAGTTGATCGAATTTTAGCTCGGGTAGCGCCCGAATCTGACTTAATTGCCGTTCGCTAGGAAGGCCCAACCGAAGCCGTCGTGCTTTGATTTGATACTTGGTGCCGGTCGTCGGATCGACGGCATCGTGACCAGCCGCAGAGTTCACTTCGAGCTCCCAGCCAAAAGCCTGCGCAAACAGATGTTCAGCATAATCGCCGATTGGTGCATTGGCGGTCCTTACGATGCCGCGTAGCCGCAAAGATTCGATCGCAGAGGCGTGCAGCTGCAGCAGTTCGACGATCGAACGGTCCGGGTGCAAGTCTTCGTCCAGAATCGACTGTTGAGGCTGGGGCGTGACCGGCTCGCTACCGCGCGGTTCCGCAACTGTGGACATCTGGGGGCCCAAGCCTTGAAAATGATGCGGCCTAACAATCCTCCGCAGCCGATTGCCTATGTTCATGCGCTGTTGGCCCGGATTCAGATGGGCATAACGACCGGCATCAATTTCGAACCGCGCAGCAAGCGCGTGGAGCTTGGCGAGGTCCAGCGTTCCATCCCGATTGTTCACTTCGTCTCGCAGCCAGCGATTAAACGGACTATCGCGGGTTTGCTCGGTCCAGGCCCCGCGCTGCTCCGGCGTGAAATGCATTTTACCCCCCATTCGCCTCGAACAATTCCAACGTCCGCTCCCGCGCAAGATCGGCGCTCGGCTCATGATAGTCCTTGCGCCGGTCCGAATTGAAACCGTGACCGGCCTCATACACGTGTACCGTCGCCTTGGGCCAATCCTTGGCGATCACTGTGTCCACGCCCTCCATCGGGATGCCGGTGTCGAAACGGCCGAAGTGGAGGATGACGGGCACCTTCGGTTCCTCATCCGCCGCCGCCGGGATCAAGCTGCCATAATAGCCCGATGCCGCCGCCACACCGTGCATCCGGGTCGCCGCGAACCAGGCCACCGACCCGCCATAGCAATAGCCGACGACGAACACCGGTCCCGTGGCGGCAAGCGCATCGACGCAGGTCTGCACATCGGCGAGCGACAGGTCGAACGGGTGGAGTTCGCGCGCCAGTTGCACCGCGCGGGCGAAACCGTCGCCGGAATACTCAGCCTCGAACCCGGGATGCTCGCGGTCGAACAAGGCCGGCGACAGCACTTCATAGCCGTCGGCGGCATAGCCGTCGCACAGATCGCGGATATGATCGGTCACGCCGAAGATTTCCTGGACGAGCACAAGGCCACCTTTGCGCACGCCCGTAGGTTGCACATGATAGACGGCGACCTCCGCGCCATCCGACATCGTCATCTTTTCCATCGCGCCGGTCATCGAATCGCTCCTGCTGTCGCTCCGCAGACTCGCTAGCGAGGTTCGACGCGCCGCGCTACGCCGCGCGGACGTCGGCGATCAAGCGGTTGATCTGGCCGCGCAATTGCTCGACCCCGCCGGCAACATCCCCCGCCGTGCGCGTCACCTGGTCGGCGGTGTGGCGCGATCGTTCGGCGCGCTCGCGCAAGGTCTGCATGTTGGCGGCGGCGTCGGCGGTGCCGTCCTCCACTTCGGCAATCGCGTGCGCAATCGCTTGCGTCATGCCGCGTTGCTGGTCGACCGCGCTCGCGACATTCGCCGACGATTGGTCGAGCTCGGCCACCAGCGCATCGACCGACTCGATCGTCGCGAGCACGGTGTCGCTGGCGTTGCGCACGGCGGCAAGGCGCGCCTCGATCCGCCCGGCGGCCGATTGCGTCTGGCGTGCCAACCCCTTCACTTCATCGGCGACGACCGCGAAGCCGCGCCCCGCCTCACCCGCGCGCGCTGCCTCGATCGTGGCGTTGAGCGCGAGCAAATTGGTCTGCCCCGCGACCGCCGCGATCAGGTCGAGCACCGCCGCGATCTCGACGATCATCTCGCCAAGCGATTCGGCGCGGTCGCGCCCTTCCAGCGTGCGGGCGCGAACGGTGGCGACGCTGGCGCGCGATTCGTTCGCCTCGCGGCTGATCCGCTCGATCGCCCCGGCGAGCGCAGCGGCGGAATGGGTGATGGTGCGCGCGTTGTTGGCGCTCTGCTCGGCGATCGCGGCGGTCGCCATCGCTTGCTGTTCGGTCGCACCGGCTTCGCCCGACATGGCGCTCGCGGTCTCGCGCAAGGCAGGCCCGGCCGACGCCAATTGCCGGACGGCTGCCCCCGCCTCACCTTCGAACGCCTCGAACAGCGCGTCGAGATGCGCGGCGCGGCGGGCGCGCGCGGCCTGCTCGTGGCGCTCGCGCATGCCCACCGCATCGGCGGTCTGGCGCGCCTCCTCGCGCAAGCGCCGCGCATCGGCCGAGCGTTGCCGCGCAAACGCAAGCGCGCGCGCGATGTCGCCAATCTCGTCGCTGCGGTCGAGCGCGGGAATCGGCGCGTCGGCGCGTTCCAGGGTGATGTCGCGCGTTGCCTCGGCGATCTGGGCAAGCGGCTGCTCGACTCGGCGGCTCAGCATCCGCATCCCCCAACAGGCGACGAGGATCGCGGCAACCGTGACGAAGGCGACGAGAATATAGACTTGGACAAAGGCCCGCTCGAGCGCGGCACGCTCCTGTGCTGCGTCGCTGCGCAGATCGGCGATCAGCGTGCTGCTGGTGCCGGTCAGCGGGTCAATCGCGGCATAGAGCGCGCCGCTGACGAAGAAATCGAGCTGATCGGTGCGGCCCGAGCGCAGCAGGTCCAGCAGGCGATCGAGCGCAGCGTCGGCATCCCGCCGCGCCGTCGCGACCTGCGCGACTTCGGCGGCGCGACGCGTATCGAGATTGTGACGGGTGAACGCCGCCCAGCTCGTCGCGATCTCCGCGCGGGTTCCCTCGATCGTCGCGATCGCACCGACCGGAGAAAGATTTCCGCTGCGGACCTTGTGCGCGGTGAGCAGCGCGGTGGCATAGCTTGCGTTCACCCGCTGCAACTCACCGATCGGGTACAGCCGATCCATCACCAGCGCGGTGACGCGGTGACTGGTTGTCAGCGTGGTTCCAATTAACGCCAGCGCAAGCAGTGCCTGAATTCCAAGCAACGCAAAGACAATCCGCCGCAATTGTACGCGCATGTTGCGACCGCCCGCCTCCCACCGATCGACCCAGCGACCGAGAGTTGCAGCAAGAATCGGGGGCAAGCGTAGCCGGGCGATGCTGTTCATGTCCGGCCTTCTGCGCGCAAAGCCGCCAACGAATGGTTAAGCGAATGTTACAGTTGCATGAAATGCCGTCCGATCAGATTGCCCCGCCGCACCGCTTGCATCCGCCCCGACCCGATGCTAACCGCCCGCCAGCCCATCGGCAGGTGCTTCCTAAAGCGCCTTCCATCTGCATGGGGCCACCATTCGTGCACCCCGGTATCGAAATTCAGAGGACCCCAATCGCGTGGAGACATCCGGCGGTATTCAAGCAAGCTTAAGCGGACGCTATGCGACCGCGTTGTTCGAGCTCGCGCGTGACAGCAAGGCGATCGACGCAGTCGAAGCCAGCCTGGGCCGCGTGCGCGAGACGATTGCGCAATCGGCTGAGTTCGCAGCGCTCATCGCCAGCCCGATCGTATCGCGCGGCGCCGCCGCAAAGGCGATCGCTGCTGCGGCCGAGTTGATCGACGTCGATGATACGACGGCGAAGTTTCTGGGCGTTCTCGCCGAGAATCGTCGTCTGGCGAAGCTTCCGGCGATCATCCGCGATTTTCGCAATCTTGCCGCGCGCCACCGTGGTGAGACGACGGCGGAGGTCACGTCGGCCCACCCGCTCAGCGACGATCAGGTCGACGCGCTGAAAGCACAGCTTCGCACCCGCATCGGCACCGATGTTTCGGTCGATCTCGCGGTCGATCCCGCACTTCTCGGCGGTCTGGTTGTCCAGATCGGCTCGCAACGGATCGATTCGTCGATCCGCACCCGTTTGAACTCACTCGCGCTCGCGATGAAAGGCTAAATCATGGACATCCGCGCCGCAGAAATTTCGAAGGTCATCAAGGACCAGATCGCCTCGTTCGGCACCGACGCCCAGGTTTCCGAAACCGGCCAGGTGCTCAGCGTCGGTGACGGCATCGCCCGCATCCACGGGCTCGACAACGTCCAGGCGGGCGAAATGGTCGAGTTCTCGAACGGCGTGCAGGGCATGGCGCTCAACCTCGAGGCTGATAACGTCGGCGTCGTGATCTTCGGCTCGGACAGCCAGATCAAGGAAGGCGACGTCGTCAAGCGCACCGGCACGATCGTCGACGTTCCCGTCGGCAAGGGCCTGCTCGGGCGCGTCGTCGATGGCCTCGGCAACCCGATCGACGGCAAGGGCCCGATCGTTTCCGACCAGCGCAGCCGCGTCGAAGTCAAGGCACCGGGCATCATCCCGCGCACCTCGGTCAACGAGCCGGTCCAGACCGGCCTCAAGGCGATCGACGCGCTCGTCCCCGTCGGCCGCGGCCAACGCGAGCTGATCATCGGCGATCGTCAGACCGGCAAGTCGGCGGTCGCGATCGACACCTTCATCAACCAGAAGGCGGCGCATCAGGGTGATGACGAGAGCAAGAAGCTCTATTGCATCTATGTCGCGGTCGGCCAGAAGCGCTCCACGGTGGCGCAGCTCGTCCGCACGCTCACCGAGCAGGGCGCGATGGACTATTCGATCGTCGTCGCGGCAACCGCGTCCGACCCGGCCCCGCTGCAGTTCCTCGCGCCGTACACCGGTTGCGCGATGGGCGAATATTTCCGCGACAACGGCATGCACGCCGTCATCGTCTATGACGATCTGTCGAAGCAGGCCGTTGCCTACCGCCAGATGTCGCTGCTGCTGCGTCGTCCTCCGGGCCGCGAAGCGTATCCCGGCGACGTCTTCTATCTCCACAGCCGCTTGCTCGAGCGCGCTGCAAAGATGAACGACAACAATGGCGGCGGCTCGCTGACGGCACTGCCGATCATCGAAACCCAGGCTGGCGACGTTTCGGCCTACATCCCGACCAACGTGATCTCGATCACCGACGGCCAGATCTTCCTCGAAACCGACCTGTTCTTCGCGGGCGTCCGCCCGGCGATCAACGTCGGTCTGTCGGTCAGCCGCGTCGGCTCGGCCGCACAGACCAAGGCGATGAAGAAGGTCTCGGGCTCGATCAAGCTCGAGCTCGCGCAGTATCGCGAAATGGCCGCGTTCGCGCAGTTCGGTTCGGATCTGGATGCCTCGACGCAGAAGCTGCTCAATCGTGGTGCGCGCCTGACCGAATTGCTCAAGCAGGGCCAGTACAGCCCGATGCCGTTCGAAGAGCAGACGGTGTCGATCTTCGCGGGCACGCAAGGCTTCCTCGATACCGTGCCGGTCAACGCCGTCGTCCGCTACGAGCAAGCGATGCTGACCGCGATGCGCACCGACCACGCCGATCTCCTCACCGACATTCGCGAAAAGCGCGATCTGTCGAAGGAGACGACCGAAGCGCTGAAGACCGCGCTGGGTGCGTTTTCGAAGACGTTCGCGTAAACGCAATGGCGTTGACGTACCTTGCACGGATCAGCCTGAAGTCGGGCGATTTCGACGCGGCACAATCTGCCGTCGCCGCAATCGTCACGCAGACGCAGGCGGAAGAAGGGTGCGAGCGGTTCGATCCGCATCCTGCGGCGGACGGATCGCCAACGCTGTACATCTACGAACGCTGGCACGACCGTGCCGCGTTCGATTTTCACCACGCGCAACCCTACACGCGCGCGGTGTTCAAACAGTATGAGGATTGGCTCGCCGAGCCCGTCCACATGACCGAACTCGGGGACGGATTGGCGTAACATGGCAAGCCTTAAAGCCCTCAAGATCCGCATCGGCTCGGTGAAGTCGACGCAGAAGATCACCAAGGCGATGAAGATGGTCGCCGCTGCAAAACTGCGCCGTGCGCAGGAGGCCGCGGTCGCCGGGCGTCCCTATGCCGAACGGCTCGAAGCCGTGATGGCGAGCCTCGCGTCGAAAGTGTCGGTTAGCGAATCCTCGCCCAAGCTGCTCGCGGGCACCGGCAAGGACCAGACGCACCTCATCATCATCGCGACCTCCGAGCGCGGTCTCGCTGGCGCGTTCAACTCGAACATCGTTCGCGCCGCCCGCCGCAAGGCCGAGGAGCTCGAAGCGCACGGCAAGACCGTGAAATTCTACGTGGCCGGCAAGAAGGGCCGCGTGATCAAGCGCTTCTTCCCCAACCAGATCGCCGCCGATCATGAGATGAGCCACATCAAGACCGTCGCTTTCGCCGATGCGCGCGCGATCGCCGACGATGTGATCGCCCGGTTCGAGGCAGGCGAGTTCGATATCGCCCACCTGTTCTACGCCCGCTTCCAGTCGGCACTGGTGCAGGAAGCCACCGGTCGCCAGATCATCCCGGTTGCGATCGACCTCAACGCCGCCCCCGTCTCCGACGGCGGCGCAGCGGTGGAATACGAACCCGATGAGGAAACGATCCTCGCCGAGCTGCTGCCGCGCAACGTCGCGATCCAGGTGTTCCGCGCGTTGCTCGAAAACGCCGCGTCGGAGCAGGGCAGCCGCATGACCGCGATGGACAATGCCACGCGCAATGCCGGCGACATGATCAACCGCCTGACGATCCAGTACAATCGCAGCCGCCAGGCTGCGATCACCACCGAACTGGTCGAGATCATCTCGGGTGCCGAGGCGCTCAAGTAAGTGAAGATCGCGCGCGCCTTGCCGATGATCCTGTGTGCGGCACTCGCCGCATGCGGCGGCGCGCCTGTGTCCAATACGGTCGATGCCGCCAATATGATGGCGAACGATTTGCTCGATCCCGCCAAGGAAATGGCACGGCGCTGGGGCACGGTGTTCACCGACGCCGACCTTCGCGTCCGCGCCGCCAAGGACCTTGGCTATGCGATCGGGCCGATGACCGCTGGCGCACCCGGTACGTTCGCGGCGAAGAGCGACGAGCAGGTGATCCAGCTCCCGCGTTCGCCCATCAAGACGCGCAGCACGCTGGAAGCATCGGGGACCAAGGCCGACCTGGTCGATCGCTACGTCTTCACTTTCACCTCGACCGGCGATGACGGGCGCGACAGCAAATCCGCCAGCGATGCCGACAAGACGCCGCTGCGCGTTCTGTCGGGCTTCCTCGGTCGTTTCGACGTCCAGCCAACCGACCCGATCAAGGCCGCGATCAAAGCAATGCAGCCGATCGACGCCGCCCTCCCTGGCGCGCGGATCGTGTTCGATCCGGGGCCGGTTGCCGACCCCAAGTATAAACGCGATCGGAGTTCGATGATCACAATCATCCGCCCCGGCGCAAAAAACCCGACCCAAGCTCAAGCCGCTCCAGATACAGCGACCCCCGACACAGTGACGAGGAAGTAACCGATGGCCACCGCAGCCCCAACCGCCGACAAGCCCGCCCGCAAGCCGCGCGCTCCCAAAGCCGCAGCGCCCGAGTCCGCAGCGCCGATCGCCACGACCAACAGCGTCGGCCGCATCAGTCAGGTCATCGGCGCCGTCGTCGACGTGACCTTCGAGCAGGACCGCCTCCCCGCGATTCTCAACGCGCTCGAGACGTCGAACAACGGCAACCGCCTCGTGCTCGAAGTCGCGCAGCATCTGGGCGAGAACACCGTCCGCACGATCGCGATGGACGCGACCGAGGGCCTGACCCGCGGTCAGGAAGTCACCGACACCGGCTCGCAGATCCGCGTTCCGGTCGGCCCGCAGACGCTTGGGCGCATCCTTAACGTCATCGGCGAGCCGATCGACGAGCGTGGCCCCGTCGGCCACACCGAGACGATGCCGATCCACGCCCCTGCCCCGCTGTTCGTCGATCAGTCGACCGAGAGCGCGATTCTCGTCACCGGCATCAAGGTCATCGATCTGCTCGCACCCTACGCAAAGGGCGGCAAGATCGGCCTGTTCGGCGGCGCCGGCGTCGGCAAGACCGTGCTCATTCAGGAACTGATCAACAACATCGCCAAGGGACATGGCGGCACCTCGGTGTTCGCGGGCGTCGGCGAGCGCACCCGCGAGGGTAACGATCTGTACCACGAATTCCTCGACGCAGGCGTCATCGCCAAGGATGCCGACGGCAACCCGACCCCCGAGGGTTCGAAGGTCGCTTTGGTGTTCGGTCAGATGAACGAGCCCCCAGGCGCACGTGCCCGCGTCGCGCTGTCGGGCCTGACGATCGCCGAATATTTCCGCGACGTCGAAGGCCAGGACGTTCTGTTCTTCGTCGACAACATCTTCCGCTTCACCCAGGCGGGTTCGGAAGTGTCGGCTTTGCTCGGGCGTATCCCGTCGGCGGTGGGCTATCAGCCGACGCTGTCGACCGACATGGGCGCGCTGCAGGAGCGCATCACGTCGACCAACAAGGGCTCGATCACCTCGGTGCAGGCGATCTACGTTCCCGCCGACGATTTGACCGATCCGGCGCCGGCAACCTCGTTCGCCCATTTGGACGCGACGACCAACCTCAACCGCGCGATTTCGGAGCTGGGCATCTACCCGGCAGTCGATCCGCTCGACTCGACCAGCCGCGTGCTGACCCCGGCGATCGTCGGCCAGGAGCATTACGACACGGCCCGCCGCGTCCAGGAGACGCTGCAGCGCTACAAGTCGCTGCAGGACATCATCGCCATTCTCGGCATGGACGAGCTGTCGGAAGAAGATAAGTCGACCGTGTCGCGCGCCCGCAAGATCCAGCGTTTCTTGAGCCAGCCGTTCCACGTCGCCGAAGTCTTCACCGGCATCAGCGGCAAGTTCGTGCAGGTCGAAGACACGGTGAAGTCGTTCAAGGCTGTGGTGGACGGCGAATACGATCACCTGCCCGAGAGCGCCTTCTACATGGTCGGCGGCATCGACGAAGTGATCGCCAAGGCCGAGAAGATGGCCAAGGAAGCGTAATCGACTCTCCCTCTCCCCTCCGGGGAGAGGGTGGCCGAGCGCAGCGAGGTCGGGAGAGGGGCAGTAATCAGGGCAACACGCTCGATACTGCCCCTCTCCCCGGCCCTCTCCCCGGAGGGGAGAGGGAGAAGGAAAGAAACAATGCTCCACTTCGAACTCGTAACCCCAGAACGTCTCGTCCGCAGCGAGGACGTGTACATGGTCGTCGTCCCCGGCACCGAGGGTGATTTTGGCGTGCTGGAGGGCCATGCCCCGGTCATGTCGACGATCCGCGACGGCGCGCTGTCGGTCTATCGCACTGAAAAGGGCGAGCCCGAGACGATCGCGATCGAAGGCGGTTTCGCCGAGGTTTCGGCGGCAGGCCTCACCGTGCTGGCGGAACGCGCCGCTTAATAAGCCTACGAAGCGCCGCAAGCGGCGCGTTTGGTTAGTAAATTGTCAAACACTCGCCCGTACCAATGGTCCGTGACCATTAGGAAGCGGGCAGCATGAGTGCATTTGGACGTCGACCCGGAGCGGCCGGAGCGGGAACGCGACCCGCATTCGGCGTTGCGCGCCCGATGCACGGTGGGAGCGCACGCCCCTCCGACGGTGAAGCGGCGCCCGGCGCAGGCGAACAGTTCCCGCCGCTGCCGACCCTCTCCGATAGCGATTCGATGGGTAACATGCCCGGCACGCAGCAGGACGCAATGCAGCGCCTCGCCGACAGGCAGGCCTCGTCCGCCGAATCGGGCAGCTCGAAGGTCGAGGGGTTCGAAAGCTCGATCCACAAGATCAAGGAACAGGTCCTCCCGCGCTTGCTCGAACGCGTCGATCCCGAGGCGGCGGCAACGCTCAACAAGGACGAACTCGCCGAGGAATTCCGCCCGATCATCGGTGAAGTGCTCGCCGAACTGAAGCTGACGCTCAACCGCCGCGAGCAATTCGCGCTGGAAAAGGTGCTGGTCGACGAACTGCTCGGCCTCGGGCCGCTCGAGGAATTGCTCGCCGATCCGAACATCACCGACATCATGGTCAACGGCCCCGAGCAGACCTATGTCGAGCGCAAGGGCAAGCTCGAACTCGCGCAAATCCAGTTTCGCGACGAGGAGCATCTGTTCCAGATCGCGCAGCGCATCTGCAACTCGGTCGGCCGCCGCGTCGATCAGACCACGCCGCTCGCCGACGCCCGCCTCAAGGACGGCAGCCGCGTCAACGTCATCGTACCCCCGCTCTCCCTGCGCGGCACCGCGATCTCGATTCGTAAATTCTCCGCCAAGCCGATCACGCTCGACATGATGGCGGGCTTCGGCTCGATGAGTCCGAAAATGGCGACCGCGCTGAAGATCGCTGGTGCGTGCCGTTTCAACGTCGTCATCTCGGGCGGTACCGGCTCGGGCAAAACCACGATGCTCAACGCGCTGTCGAAGATGATCGACCCCGGCGAGCGCGTGCTGACGATCGAGGACGCGGCCGAACTTCGCCTGCAGCAGCCGCACTGGCTCCCACTCGAAACGCGTCCCGCCAACCTCGAAGGCCAGGGCGAAATCAGCATCCGCGATCTCGTCAAGAACGCGCTGCGTATGCGCCCGGATCGCATCATCCTCGGCGAAATCCGCGGCAGCGAGTGTTTCGACATGCTCGCCGCCATGAACACCGGCCACGACGGATCGATGTGTACGC
Organism: Sphingomonas sp. HMP6; assembly: GCF_013374095.1. Taxonomy (NCBI): domain Bacteria; kingdom Pseudomonadati; phylum Pseudomonadota; class Alphaproteobacteria; order Sphingomonadales; family Sphingomonadaceae; genus Sphingomonas; species Sphingomonas sp. HMP6. Next base: position 1,685,027 of record NZ_AP022672.1, read on the forward strand.
TCCACGCCAACTCCCCGCGGGAGGCGCTCGCACGTATGGAAAATATGGTGATGATGTCCGACATCAAGGTGCCGAAGGAAGCGATCTCGCGCCAGATCGCCGATTCGGTCGAGATGATCATCCAGGTCAAGCGCCTGCGCGACGGCTCGCGCCGCGTCACCAACGTCACCGAAGTGATCGGCATGGAAGGCCCGGTGATCGTCACGCAGGAGCTGTTCAAGTTCGAATATCTGGATGAGTCCGCCGACGGCAAGATCATCGGCGAATATCGCTCGATGGGCCTGCGGCCCTACACGCTGGAAAAGGCACGGACGTTCGGGTTCGATCAGGCCTATCTGGAAGCGTGCCTCTAAGCGTCACCGTTCGTTAGGCACGTACCTTTCGTAAAAGACCGCTACCCAAATCGACGACGGCGCGCGCACGGTCGAGAGCGTCTTGCTGCAAATCTGACGCAACCCTAACCCCGTTCGGGCTGAGCCTGTCGAAGCCCTGAGCGCGACACAAGATGCTGGACGGGTGGCAAGCAGCCCTTCGACAAGCTCAGGGCGAACGGGATATGAGTCACATTAACCGAACGATGCTTTAAGACCATCTCGATGTGCGCGCTTGTCCTAACCCTCCCGCTGCTGACAGCGGCCGCGCCCCAATCGGCAGCGCTCGACACGCTCGCGCCAGACGCCGAGGCACGCTGGGTTGCGTTCCAACTCACCCCCGCCAACCAGATCCGCTTCACCGCGACTGTCGATGGCCAACCCGTCGTCGCCATCCTCGATACCGGGGTGAGCACCTCGCTGCTGTCGCGCAGCTTCGTCGACCGGACGAAACTGCGCATCCGCTCCGGCCCCGCCGCCGTCGCGATCGGCGGGACGGTCGCGAGTGGCTGGGTCGATGTCCGCGAGATTGCGATCGGCGCATTGACCCGACATCGCGCGCAACTCGCGACCGCCGTCCTGCCCGATGCGGCAACGGGCGGAGCGGCGGTCGATCTGCTCGTCGGGCGCGATCTGACGCAAGGCTATGCGCTCGACATCGATTATGACGCGCGGCGCTTTCGCCTGCTGCCCTCGGGGCGCTTGCCGTTTCGCGGGAGCACCGCTCCGCTGCGCGTTGCCGGGACATGGCCGGGGTACGTGACCGAAATTTCGGTCGGCGACCGTGCGATCGCGCGGATGGCGGTCGACACGGGCGATGGCAGCGCGGTGACGCTGACCCACAACGCCTGGGCCACGCTCCCGGAGGCACGCCGCGCGACGACGTCTACCATTGCCTTTGGCATCGGCGGCGCGAGCGTGGTTGACCTCGCGATCGTGCCGCTGCTGCGCAGCGCCACGCTCACCGCCCGCGCGGTGGAAGTTCGGGTCGAGCCGCGCGGCGGCTATACGGAGGCGATCGGGATGAACGGCCGGATCGGATCGGGCTTCCTTGCAGGCTACCGCGTGCTGCTCGATCCCGGTGCCGGGCGCATGGTGCTGAGCCCCGGCAGGCAAGCCGACGCGCCGCCGTTGCGCTCGACCAGCGGCCTGATCCTGCGCGCCGAGGCCGACCGGCTGACCGTGCTACATGTGATGCGTGGTGGGCCGGCCGAATCCAGCGGATGGCGCGCAGGCGAGCAGATTTGCCGTGTCGATGACGCAGCGATCACACGCGATGCGCCATTAACGTGGCCGGTAGACCACCCGGGTCGCGCGGTCCGGCTCGGCCTGTGCAACGGCGCCACCAGAACGCTGACGCTGCGCCACTTCTACTGAAGGTGCGTCGCCACGATCGCGCAACAGGCGGCGGCGATCAGCGCAAACATCTGCAGCGTCCGCCAGTCGACCCAACCGATCGAATCAAGATCACGCCGTTTCGAGCGGCGCCAGTCGCCGACGCCCGCAGCAATCGCCACGCCCCCCGCAGCGGCCGCCGCCATCCACCACATCACCGCGTCGTTCAGTCGCCGAGCTTTTCGATCTTCTCGTTCAACCGGCCGAGCTCGGCCTTGAGCGCGGCGATCTCGTCGTCCTTGCTCGCCGACGTCTGCGCCGTACCGCCGACGCCGCCCTTGGCGCCCGGCTTGAAAGCCTGCGTCGCGGCTTCGAACATCGCCATGTTCTGCTTGGCGAGTTCGGCGAAGGGCGAGTTGGCGAACGCGCCCTCGACCGCCGATTTGAACTGCTGCTGATTACGGCGGAAGCTGTCCATCGACGCTTCGAGATAGCCCGGCACCATCGCCTGCATCGAATCGCCATACATCGCGATCAACTGGCGCAGGAAATTGACGGGCAGCATCGTCTGCCCGCGCTGTTCCTCTTCCATGATGATCTGCGTCAGAATATTGTGCGTGATATCCTCTTCGGATTTCGCATCGATGACCTTGAAATCGCGCCCCTCGCGCGTCATCGCGGCAAGGTGGTCAAGCGTGATGTAAGACGAGGTCTCGGTATTATAGAGGCGGCGGTTCGCGTACTTCTTGATCGTGACCGGGCCATCGCCCGGCGTGGTCTTCTTCATGGAAAAGGCTCCCCGCCCTATGGTTGCCTCGGTCGTACCACCATTCGATACCGCACCGCAACACGGACCGCGTCCGTTGCCGCTCTTCCTCGACATGCTGCGCGAACAGACCGCAGCCTCGCCCGATCGCCGCGCTGCGGCACTGGCGGGTTTACGCGCGTATCAGGCGTTTCCGCGCGGCCGCCCGCCCAAACCCGCCCCCGCGCGGTTTCGCAGAGGCACGGCGCGCTTGCGTGACTATGGTGCGAAGGGCGCCACCGGTCGGGCGATCGTGTTCGTCCCCTCGCTGATCAACCCACCGCACATCCTCGATCTGTTGCCCGACATCTCGCTGCTGCGCTGGCTGGCACAGCAAGGGCATCGCCCGTTCCTGCTCGATTGGGGGACACCGTCCCCAAAAGCCCGCGACATGGATGTAAGCGCGCATGTGACACGCGTGCTGCTCCCGCTAATCGCCAAATTCGCCGAACCGCCGGTGCTGGTCGGCTATTGCCTCGGCGGCACGATGGCGCTCGCGGCGGCGTGCCTGACACCCGTCGCCGGCCTCGCCTTGATCGCGTCGCCCTGGACCTTTGCCGGCTTTGGTTCGGCGGCACGGGGCGAGATCGCCGGATTATGGCATGCCGCCCAACCGATGTGTGCGGCGATCGGGCTGGTGCCGATGGAAGTCCTGCAATCAGGCTTTTGGCGGCTCGATCCCGCCCGGACGATCGGCAAATATGAATCCTTCGCCACCATCGACCCGGCGAGTGCCGCGGCGCGCCGTTTCGTGGCGATGGAGGATTGGGCCAATGCCGGTGCGCCTTTGCCCTACGCCACCGGACGGCAGTTATTCGAGGATTTCGTCGGCGCAGACGTCACCGGGGCCAACCACTGGCAGATCGCGGGCACGACGATCACCCCCGCCGCGCTCCCCTGCCCGGCGATCGAATTCGTGTCGCGCAACGACCGGATCGTCCCCGCCGCCAGCGCGGCCGATTTGCCCGACCGGCATGATCTTGGCGCGGGGCATGTCGGCATGATCGTCGGCAGTTCCGCCAAGGCGCAACTGTGGGAGCCGCTGTCGGGCTGGTTAAACGCCCTCCCCCGGCCTAGATAGCGGCCACGTCATTTCCCGGAGAGACCCGATGCAAGACACCGCCCGCGACCCAAGCCGCGATATCGTCATCACCGCCGCCAAGCGCACCCCGGTCGGCAGCTTCCTCGGCGCCTTCGCCGCGACGCCAGCGCACGAACTCGGCCGCATCGCGATCGAAGCCGCGCTCGCGCAAGCAGGCGTCGCTGGCGAGGAGGTTTCGGAAGTCATCCTCGGCCAAGTCCTCACCGCAGCCCAGGGCCAGAACCCGGCGCGCCAGGCGTCGATGGCGGCAGGCATCCCCAAGGAAATCCCGGCCTGGGGCGTCAACCAGGTGTGCGGCTCCGGCCTGCGCGCGGTGGCGCTGGCGTATCAGGCGATTGCGAGCGGCGATGCGGCGATCGTCGTCGCGGGTGGTCAGGAATCCATGTCGATGAGCGCGCACGCGCAAATGCTTCGGGCAGGTCAGAAGATGGGCGACCTCAGCCTGATCGACACGATGGTCAAGGACGGCCTGACCGATGCCTTCAACCGCTACCACATGGGCATCACCGCGGAGAATCTCGCCGAGCAATATCAGATCACGCGCGAGGCGCAGGATGCGTTCTCGGTCCGATCGCAGAATCTGGCCGAAGCGGCCCGGAGTTCCGGCCGCTTCCGTGACGAAATCGCCGCCGTCACGATTTCCGGCCGCAAGGGCGATACGATTGTGGCCGATGACGAATATATCCGCAGCGGTGCTACGATCGACAACGTGTCGGGCCTCCGCCCCGCCTTCAAGAAGGACGGCACCGTCACCGCCGCCAATGCCTCCGGCCTGAACGATGGCGCCGCCGCGCTCGTGGTGATGAGCCGCGCCGAGGCCGAACGCCGAGGATCGCCGATCCTCGCGCGGATCGCGAGCTGGGCCTCGGCCGGGGTCGATCCGTCGATCATGGGCATCGGCCCCGTCCCCGCCACGCGCCGCGCGCTGGAAAAAGCCGGGTGGAGCATCGCCGAGCTCGATCTGATCGAGGCCAATGAAGCCTTTGCCGCGCAGGCGCTGTCGGTCGGCAAGGAACTCGGCTGGGACGCCGAGCGCGTCAACGTGAACGGTGGCGCGATCGCAATCGGCCACCCGATCGGCGCAAGCGGCGCGCGCGTGCTGACCACACTGCTGTACGAGATGGGCAAGCGCGACGCCAAGAAGGGCCTCGCCACGCTTTGCATTGGCGGCGGAATGGGCATTGCGATGTGCGTCGAGCGGTAATGGGGTCGTTGCCCCCACCGCAACAAAATGGTCCCGATCCGGCTGTTGTATAAGCGCCACACTTGTCTCAAACTGTCATAGTTCGTTCATCTGCCAGACAGGTTCCGCTTGCGCTGCAGTGAAAATTCCACTTCATTCCCCGTCAACCGAGCAGAATCTGCCGCGTTGAACCGTAAATGGGGGAAACCATGAAGCTCCGAGTCCTGTTGTCTGCGACTGCGCTAACCAGCGCGTCGTTCATCATCCCGACCGCCGCCTGGGCTGCTGAACCCGCCCCGCAGGCCACCGCTGCCGCTGCCACGCTGCAAGCCGCACCGGTGACCAAAAGCGATGAAGAGGCCAGTGACGAGAACATCGTCGTTACCGGGTCGCGTATTCGTCGCCCGAACGTCGAATCGGATGCCCCGATCACGTCGATCACTGGCCAAGAGCTCTTTAACCAGGGCCAGACGAACCTCGGCGATACGCTGAGCGATCTGCCGCAGCTTCGCAGCACCTTCGTGCAGCAAAACCCAGGTGCCGGAGTCGGCATCGCCGGCCTCAATTTGCTCGATCTTCGCGGTCTGGGTACGAGTCGTACTCTGGTGCTGGTGAACGGCCGCCGACATGTTGCGTCGGACATCCTGTCGAATGCCTCGTCGGTCGATGTCAACACGATTGCAAATGACATCATCGAACGCGTCGAAGTGGTGACCGGTGGCAAGTCAGCCGTTTACGGTTCCGACGCAATCGGTGGCGTTGTCAACTTCATCCTCAAGCGGGATTTCAATGGGTTTCAGGTACGTGGCAACGCCGCCGTCTCCGAGGCTGGCTTTGGCGCGAACCAGTTCATTTCGGGTATCGCTGGCAAGAACTTTGGTGATGGACGCGGTAACATCACTGCACAAATCGAATATGCGAACCAAGCGCGCGTCTACGCCAGTGACATTCCGGCATTTACTCGGGCTGATGGCTTTGCAACGGTCGATGCTGACAGCCCCGGCTTGGCGCTTGGCAGCGACGGTTTCCCGGACGCAGTCTTTGTCCGTGACATCCGTAGCTCGACCACGCACCGCTTCGGTCTCGTCCCGATCATTCAGCCTAGCACTGGCGGGCTATGCGGAACTGGGACGTTGGCAAATAACGGGCCCGCAAACACTTCCGGTACGGCATTCCACTGCAACTACTTCTTCACCCCCGAAGGGCGTTTGGTTCAGCAGACCGGAACGCGTTTCGGCACCGGCCCTGGCGGTACGTTCGTCGGCGGCAACGGCCAGACCGGTCGCGAAGGCAACCTCCTCTCCATTCTGCCGTCGAACCAGCGCATCAACGCTAACTTGCTTGCCCGGTATGAGTTCAGCCCGGCCCTCGAAGCGTTCTTGGAGGCGAAGTATTCGCGGACCGATTCGGTTGGTAACCAGCTTGGGCCAACGTTCATCAACAATGGTCCCCTCGCAGGTTCGGTCGATTCCCGCCTTTCGCCGCGGCTCGATAACCCGTTCCTGAACGCTGCAGATCGGACGCTCATTTCGAACGCGATTTTGGCTTCGGGTTGCGGTTCGACCGTAGGCAACGCGATTGCCGCACTGACCTGCACGCCGCTCACGGCGACGCAGCGCACCAACATCGCCAACGGCTCCTATCGCTTTGCCTTTGCGCGTACCCTTACCGACTCGCCTGACCGCGACGAAGTTTTCCGCCGCACGACCTACCGCGTGGTTGCGGGTCTGCGTGGTCAGTTCAACGACGACTGGAAGTATGAAGTCTCGGCCAACTACGGCCGATTCGAGGAGTCCGTCGATTTCCAGGGCTTTGTTGATCGTCAGCGGTTCTTGCTCTCGCTCGACGCCGGCCTGAATCCACTGACGAACCAGATTCAGTGTCGCGCGCAGTTTGACACGGCCTCGGCAACCGGCCTTGCTGGTAACACGGCTGCGGCTGCAAAGCTCGCGTCGGACATCGCAGCGTGCGTTCCGTACAACCCCTTCGGTCAACCCAATAACGCCGCGGCGACCAGCTACTTCCGCATCCCGCTCGCGAACAGCGCCTACCTTTCGCAGCTCGACATTCAGGGCTTCGTTTCGGGTGACTCCAGCCAGCTCTTCAGCCTGCCCGGCGGCCCGGTCAGCTTCGTTCTCGGTGGTGAATATCGGCGTGAAAAGGCGTTCAATAACAGCGATGCAGCAGCCGACAATCTCTTGTCCAACGCCGTGTTCCTGGGCGACGTTAACGCGCCGCCCCTGACCGTTACCGAAGGCTTTGGTGAACTTGTCGTGCCGATCGTGAAGGACGTGTTCCTTCTGAAGGAGCTGACGCTGAGTGGTGCCGGCCGTATTTCGAAGTATAACACTGGTGCTGGAACGACCTATACCTACAATGCCGGTGCGCAATACTCGCCGTTCGACGGCCTTCGTCTGCGCTTCAGCTACGGTCGCGCAGTTCGAGCACCAAACGTGTCGGAATCGAGCTTCCCGTCCGTACCGAACTTTGCAAACGGGTTTATCGACCCTTGCAACGTCAACGCGATCGGCGGCAATCCTATCCGCGGCGTGAACTGCGTTGCGCAGCTTTCCACGGCGCAGCTCGCGAACTTGCCACCGGCTGGCTACTCGATCGGGATCATCTCCGGCAGTAACCCGAACCTTGTGGCAGAAACCTCTGACTCGTTCACTTATGGCGGTGTCTTCACGCCCCGCTTCCTGCCAGGCTTCTCGCTGAGCGTTGATTATTATGACATCAAGGTTTCGGGCGTGATCGTCTCGCTGACGGCACAGACCATCGTCAATACCTGCTACGACTCGCCCAGCCTTTCGAGCCCGCTGTGCAGCACGTTCCAGCGCAACCTCACGGGGTCAGCAGGGGCGTCGGGCGAATTGCCTGGGCAGATCTTGTTCAACTCGATTGTTTCGGGTCCGCAGAACTTTGCAAGCCGGGTTCGCCGCGGCCTCGACGTTGAGGCAGGATATCGCACAAACCTGTCGGCGAACGCCAAGTTGAATGCGCGTTTGATCTACACCCACTCGTTTACCAACAGTAACTTCCAAGATCCAACGCGTCCCAACTTCGAGAATTATATCATTCGCGAAGTTGGCGATCCTCAGGATGAAGGTCGCTTGGATCTCGATCTGACTGTCGATCGTGTTACGTTCGGCTATCAGATGCGTGTTTTGGGGTCGCAGTTGGTTGGTGCGTATGAGAACACCTTCCCCAACAATGCTGGTGTTACGGGAGCTACCGGCCTTCCGCTTAACGCGGATGCTTTCGATATCGAAGAATATCCGGCTACTTTCTATCACAACATCCGGCTTAACTTCGAGATCGGCGACGGTAAGGCCGGCAGGGACTCGTTCAATCTGTTCGTCGGTGCGGACAACGTCCTGAACCAGCTTCCGCCGTTGGGCACGACGGGCACGGGTGCCGGTACGGGGATTTTCAACATCCGCGGACGCAATCTCTACGCCGGGTTCCGGGCGCGCTTCTGACTTCGCTTCTGCGATCAGTGTGAAAAGAAGGGGCGGGGTAATTCCCGCGCCTTTTTTTTGGAATGCTTTCGTGGCGCATAGCTTGAGCGATTTTTGGCGTCAGGTTGGCGTCGATCAGGTAACGCAGGCCGCGCCGGACCGTCTGTAATGCGTGCGGATGCCCGTTTACATTGACCGTCGACGATGCTGCAAAACGGACGCAAGACGGCCTTAGCCAGTTATGCGCAGGCTATGCTACCGTGTTGGCCTGACAACAGCGGGGGCCTTGGTGTCTGGGCGGATTAGCTCCAAACGCGATCGGATCGCGCCCCGAGGCCGGTCAGAAGTTCATATTGCGACATGCCCGACAGCGCCGCCGCCTGCGGCAGGGCGTAATCGATAGCGACCCAGTCGCCTTCACACAGGGTCGGTGCTGTGTTGACACAGATCGCGGTCAAATCCATCGACACGCGCCCGAGCACGTCCAGAACAGCGTCACCGGCGCGCGCGATGCCGCAATTGCTGAAGCCGCGCCAATACCCATCGGCATAGCCGATATTGAGGATCGCAACCTCGGTCGGTTCGGTGGCGGTGTAGCACGCGTTATACCCGATCGATTCCCCCGCCGCGAGCGTGCGGCGCTGGAGAACCTGTGCCTCGGGCGTGACGACTTGCCGCACCACGCCCGTCAGCTCTCCGCGCGGAACGCCGCCGTAAAGCGCCAGGCCGGGCCGGGTCAGGTCGAACGCATAAGCGGCGCCCAAGGCAATACCGGCCGAATTGGCGAGGCTGAGCCGCTTCGCCGTGGTGCGCCCCTTCAGCGCCTGCAACGCAGCACATTGCCGGGCATTGGTGGACGAGTCCTCGTCGGCGCAGGCGAGATGGCTCATTAGCGTGTCGATCTGAAGCCCGTCGAGCAGTCCCTGCCCGACCTCCTCGACCGAGACGCCCAGCCGGTTCATGCCGGTATCGACCATCACGTCGCACCGCCCGCCGCCTGCCGCCCGCCACCGCGCGACCTGGGCTGCGGTGTTCAGTACCGGTCGCGCGCGGCTCCTAAGCGCCGCAGCCAGATCCTCCGCGCGAATCCCGTGCAGGACCGCAACATCGACGTCCAATTGTTCCAAAACCGCCGCCTCGGCCCAGGTCGCCACGAAGAAGTCCCGACACCCCGCCCCAGCCAATTTTTCGACCACGCCAGCGGCGCCAAGGCCGTAACCATTGGCCTTGACCGCAGCGCCACAGGCGGCCGCGCCGCTCATCCGGTCCAGTGCGCGCCAGTTGGCGATCAGGGCGGCGGCATCGAGCCGGAGACGGAGGGGCGCGGACATTCCCGGCGGTTAGCGCTGCGCGCGCGGCTAGTCTACGTGCGCGGTGCCGGGCTTGGTTTCATCGAGCATGAAGACGGTGACGACCAGTGCCATCGCCACCACCGCGACGGTGTACCACAGCCCGGCATAAGGGTCCCCGGTCCGCGCGACGATCACCTGACTTATCAACGGCAGAAATCCGCCGAAATAGCCCGTGCCGATATGGTAGGGGATCGACATCGAACTGTAGCGGATGCGCGGCGGAAACAGCTCGGTCAGCAACGCCGCGACCGGTCCATAGGTAATGCCCGACAGCGCACTCATCGCGAGGATCGCGATCAGGATCACGACGATGTTACCGGGGGACGGGATGACCGGTCTCAGGTCGTAACCACTCCGGGTCAGCGCTGCCTCCACCCCTTCATTGGTCATATCATTGACGCCGACCCCACCGACGAGAACGAGCGTCACCGGCGTATGCGCCTTGGTGTAGGGCACGCCCTTTTTCGACAGGAAATCGAGCAGCCGCCGACACTCGCTCGGCTTACCGGGAATCAGCTCATATTGGCAGGCGGGGCCCGAGACGACGACCGGCGCGCGCTTTGCCGCGCGGGCGAGTTCGGGATTGGCGGCAGCTCCCATCACCCAGAAGATCGGGAAGATCAGTACCAGCGTTAGCGCATAGCCGACCACGATCGGTGTTTTGCGCCCGACCCGGTCCGACAACCACCCGAAGAACACGAAGAAGCCCAACCCGCCAAGCGCACCGAACCCGACGATCAGCTGCGCCGCGGTTTCCTGCACGCGCATTGTGCCTTGCAGGAACGACAGCACCGTGAACATCGCGGTATACCAGATCACCGTCAGCCCCGCCGCAATGCCGAACAACGCAACGAACAGCCGCTTGAGATTGCCGGGATAGGTGAAGCTTTCGACGAACGGGTTTTTGGCTGTCTCGCCAGCCGCCTTCATCTTCTTGAACACGGGGCTTTCCGACAGTTTCAACCGCATCCACAATGACACCGCCAGCAGGACGAGCGAGAACAGGAACGGCACGCGCCAGCCCCATGCCTCCCACATCGCGGTCGGCATCAACCCTTTGGTCAGCAGCACGACGACGAGGCTGAGGATGAAGCCACCCGCTACGCTCGCCTGGATGAAGCTGGTGAAATAGCCGCTTTTGCCGGGCGGGGCATGTTCCGCCACGTAGATCGCTGCCCCGCCATATTCCCCGCCGAGTGCCAGCCCCTGCAGCACGCGCAGCCCAATGATGATGAAGGGCGCGGCCAGCCCGATCGCCGCTGCCGATGGCACCATGCCGACCGCTGCGGTCGCCAGCCCCATGACGGTGATCGTCACCAGAAAGGTATATTTGCGGCCGAGCTTGTCGCCGAGAAACCCGAACAGGATCGCACCCAGCGGGCGAAACCCGAAGCCGACGGCAAACCCAGCCCAGGCGTATAGCGTCTGCAACAGCTCGTTTTGCGCGGGGAAGAACGTCCGCCCGATGATCCCCGATGCGGCGAGCGTGCCGTAGATGAAGAAATCATACCATTCGAAGATGGTGCCGAGGGACGACGCTGTAATGACGAGCTGGATGTCCTTGCGGCTGGGCGATGTGCCCGTCTCCGCCCCCACATCGCCCGCCAAATTCGTCGTCATACCGTCCCCCACCCTCGCCGCTGTTCCGGCGCGCCGCACGATACGGGGTTTGCGCCTTACGGCAAGGATGATCCGACCCGCCCGGTCGGCACGCATACCGGGCGACCGTCGGGATCATGCGAGACGCGCACTGCGATATCGAATACCCGCGCGAGCATTTCGGCGGTCAGCACCTCGGCGGTCGGCCCGTGCGCAACGACCCGGCCGTGCTGAAGCAGCAGGACATCGTCGGCGATCCGTCCGGCGTGGAGCAAATCGTGCAGTACTACCGCAACGCCGCGCCCACGCGCCGCCACGCCGCGCAGTTGATCGAGTAGATCGAGCTGGTGCGCGGGATCGAGGCTCGCCATCGGCTCGTCGGCGAGCAGCCAGTCCGGCTCCCCCGCGAGCACGCGCGCAAGCAGGACGCGCGCGCGCTCGCCGCCCGACAGCGTCGCGATACCGCGATCGGCGAACTCTGCGGTCGCCGTCACGCCGAGCGCGTCATCGATCGCGGCACGGTCCGCTGGCCCCGCCGCGGCGAAGGGCGAACGATGCGCGGTACGACCAAGCGCCACCACGTCGCGCACGCGCAAGTTCCAATGGACACGCGCTTCCTGCGGCAGATAGCCGATCAGGCGCGCCCGCTCGCGCGGGTCGAGCGTCGCGACCGCGCGATTGCCGATCGACACCGTGCCGTCGCTCGGGCTCAGCAACGCCGCCATCGCCTTCAGGAGCGTACTCTTGCCTGCACCGTTGGGCCCCAAAATCGCGGTCACTCGGCCCGGCCACAGCACCGCATCGACGCCGTCCAGCACTCGCCGACCGTCGAGCGTCACGCCAAGTTGGGTCAGGCTCAATTCCACGCGACGCGCCCCTTGAGCAGCAGCCACAGAAAGAACGGCGCACCGATGAGCGCCATCGCCACGCCCAGCCGCACTTCGCCTGCGCCGGGTATCAGGCGGCACATGCTGTCGGCGATCAATACCAGTGCCGCGCCGCCGAGCGCGCTGGGGAGCAACAAGGCCGAGGGTCGCGCGCCGAACAGCGGACGCAGCAAATGCGGGACGATCAGCCCCACGAAACCGACCACGCCCGTTACCGCAACGCTCGCCCCGACGGTCAGCCCGGTGCCGAGCACGACCAGCGCCTGCACCCGCCCGAGCCGGATACCGAGGGAGCGCGCCGTGTCCTCGCCCAGGCTCAGCGCGTCGAGTGACGGGCCGGTCGCCGCCAGCACAACCGCGCCGAGCAGGAGGAACGGGAGCGCAACCAGCACGTCATCCATCCCACGATCGGTCAACGCACCCATCAGCCAGTCGATCACTTCGGCCACGGCATACGGGTTCGGCGCGATCGAGATGACGAAAGCGGTCAGCGCGCCCGACAGGCTGGCAAGCACGGTTCCTGCCAAGATGAACTGGACCGCGCTCGCTTGCCGCCAGGTCAGCGCGGCGAGCAGCGCCATCGATCCGCCCGCCGCCGCCATCGCGCAGACGAACACGACCAACGGATTACTGGCAATTCCAAGCACGATCGCCGTGACCGCGCCGAGCGCCGCGCTCGACGACACGCCGACCACGCCCGGATCGGCGAGCGGGTTGCGCAAATATCCTTGCAGCACCGCCCCCGACAGGCCGAGCACCGCGCCGATCGCGAGACCCAGCACCGCGCGGGGCAAACGCAGTTCGAACAGGATCGCGGCGTTGGTGTCATGGCCGAACCAGCCGCTGGGCGGGATCCACAGCTTGCCCGCCATCAGCGACAGCGCGAAGGAAGCGGCCATCAGCCCAACGAGCAGCGCGATCTTCCCTCTCATGACTGGCCGCGCCGAAGCTGCGCCAACCGCGTGATAGCGGGGGCGATCGTCGGGCCGCCGCAATTGATGAGCGTGCGCGCGAAGGTGGCGAAGCGGGTCGGCGCGTGCATTCGGGCCAGGACTTTGCTGCGCAGCATTGCGGGACGCGATGGGCCGGGAGTGAGGATCAGCGCCGGGGGATCCGCCGCGATCGTCTCCAGCGCGACGGTGGAAGTGTAAGGCAGCCCATAGTCCCGCGTGGCGTTGCGGAACCCGGCGTGCGTCAGCAGCTCGTCGAGCAAATTGCCGGGGCCATTCGCCAATGTGCCACCGATGAAGAGCAGAGCCGACGGTGCGGGTGCAGAGTCGCGCTGTTTGGCCCTTTCCAGCGCATCTTCGATCCGCGCGATCATCGCCGCGCCGCGTCTGGGCTGGCCGACGGCGTCGGCGACCAAGGCGATCTGTGCTTCGCTCGCCGCCACCGTCGCGGGGGAATCGAGCAGCAGCGTCTTCAATCCGGCGCGGTCATACGCGGTGCGGGTGGCGAGTGGCGTGAAGCTCGACGTGACAACTAGCGCCGGCCGCAACGCGATCACTTCCTCCGCCGTGCCCGCCGTTACCCGAAAGCGCCGCGCAACGTCGAGTGGCAGCGAGGTTGCCGCCGGATCATGCGAGTATTGGCTGATCGCGGTCAGCCGCTCGGGCGCGAGTTCGACCAGCATCGCGTCCGCGCACGGATTGGTCGAAACGATGCCACCCAAGTTTGGCCCGCCGCTCACCGACACGCGCGCCGGGGCAGCGCACCCGGCAAGCATCACGGCGAGCAGCGGGACCAGCCGCATCAATCGAGTTTCACGCGGATGCCGCCAAACGCCGCGCGGCCGTCGGTGCCGTAATTGGCGACGGTGCGGTATTTTTCGTCGAACGCATTGTCGATCCGGCCATAGACCGACAACCGCCGCCCGATCGCCATTTCCGCACGGAAGCCCGCCAGCACGTATCCGTCGAGCCGAACGGTGTTGCCGGCATTGTCGAAACTGTCGCCGACATGGCTGACGGTACCGCCGATCGAAAGGCCGAACGGGAAGCGGTAATCGCCCGACAGGCTGACCGTCTGCTTCGGGCGACGCGCCAGATCCTTGCCGAGATTGGCACCCGACGAACGGTTCTTCGCGTCGATATACGAATAATTCCCCGTCACCGTCAGCGCCTCGACCGGACGCACTGCCAGTTCGACCTCGACCCCCTCGGCGCTTGCCTTGGCGATGTTGTTGTAGACGCCGAACGGGCGCTGATAGCAAATCGAGCTCATCACCGTGACATTCGCCGCCGGGCACGATGCGAAATCGATCTGGTTGCGCGTATCACGGTGGAAATAGGTCACGCTTGCGCTCACCTGATTGCCGAGCAGCCGTTGCTGGATGCCGACATCGTAGCTGCGCGCGGTCTCGGGCGCGAGCCGGGTGTTCCCGTAAAAGCTGTAGAGTTGATACAGCGTCGGGGCCTTGAATCCCTCGCCATAGCTCGCCCGGAACGTCGTGCCGGTGTCGAGCGCGAGCGCAGCGTCCGCGCCAAAGGTGGTACGGGTGCCAAACGTGCGGTGATCGTCATGCCGTACGCCGCCGGTGATGGTCAGTTGGCGGATCGGTGTGACGATCGCCTCGCCGTAAACCGAGGTGATCGCAGTCGAGGCGAAAGTGCTGCCGTCGTTGAAGCGGCTATTTTCATGTTCGACCCCGCCGACGATGCGGACTTGGTCGACAATTTTGAAATCGCCCTGGTATTCGAACCGCTCGGTTCGCCCGCGCGAGAAAAACGACACCGGCGTGCTGGGCGCATCGAAATTGTCTCGCTTGATATCCGCGATGGTGAAGGCGATCCGGTTGCGGAAGCGGTCGTCGAGCAGATTGGCGTGCGCGCCGACATAGCCATAGGCTTCCTTCGCGGTCGAATAGGCCGGGCTGTCCGACACGACATAATTGGGTGCGGGGAAGGCCGCGTCATATTGCGTCCGGCTGTCGGCATAATAGCCGCGCAGGTCGATGCCGATTCCGGGGGCCACTTCAAGCCCGACCTTGCCGGTCGCGCCATATTGGCGAAAGCCGTCCCGCTCGGTGCCATTGGCGGCCGCGGATATCCCGTCGGTGCGCGTATAGCCGCCGTTGAACGACGCGGTCAGTGGCCCCGTGCCGCCCGACAGGCCCGCATTTGCATACACCGAGTCATGCGACCCATATTCGATCCGGCCGCGCGCCTGCAGCCCTTCTGTCGGGGATGCGGTGACGATGTTGACTACCCCGCCGATCGCCTGGCTGCCCCAGGGTACCGAATTCGGCCCGCGCAAAACCTCGATCCGGTCGATCGATCCGGCGAGCAAGGTGCCGAAATCGAACGCGCCGCCCGGGGAAGACGGGTCATTGACGCGAATGCCGTCGATAATCGTCAAAGTTTGTTCGCCCTCTGCGCCGCGGATGCGAACAGCCGTTACGGTCCCGATACCACCCGTGCGCGTTACGGTGACGCCGGGCGTCGTGGCGAGCAGATCGGACAGCACGATGGTCTGGCGGCGCTCGATTTCGGCGCGCGTCAGGACGGTGACGGCCTGTCCCACTTGATAGCTATATTGCGGCACGCGCGCCGCGACGATGATGTCGGGTTCGATCCGGCTGTCGGCGATGACGATGTCGTTGGTGGCGTCCGTGTCGGTCGCCACTGATGGCGTGGTTTGCGCCTGCGCCGTCCCGGCAAGGCCGAAAGCCAAAGCGGCGGGAAGAATTTTTCGGTAGTGTATCATGACGTTACCCTCAAAGAGGGCCAGAACGCCGGACGCGCCGGTGCGGCGACGCCCGGAGCAATGGCCCCGGTTCCGTCGTTCGCTCGAGGTTTCGCCTCGTCCGCACGGTTCACCCGCCCGCGCAGTGGATCGACCGTGAGGGGCAGGTCTCCTGGCTCCCGGGTCGCTGCTGACGTGCCGCCTTCCCAGGTCGGCGAAGACCCAGTGGCATAATGGCGCGCCGGCTATCCGGTCACAGTTGCGGGGGCAGCACCGGTCTTGCAAGGTCGCCCCCACGCACCGGTTTCCCTATTGATCCCGTCTCCGGGAACCCTTCACTAGGATCGCTTAGGGTTGCGACGCAGCACACGCAAGAAAGAAAAAGGCGTGCGCGGCGCGTAACCAAGTCTTGTCACCTCCTATATTAACTGGGAATCCAAGCGTGGTCATAAGAAGATGACACGCTTCGACAGGAGCAACCGGGATGAGGGTTCGATCGACAAACCACCTTGCTGCCGGGCATCCGCGCCATAAACCTCCGTTTCCGCCGGGAACGGGTGTGTTGATTGCCGGTGCCGCGTCGTTGCTGATGTGGGCGATTATTGCCGGGATCGCCGTTATCGTCTGACGGCGCCGCGTTCTGCCTGCCCAGTCACCGAGCGCACCACTGCGCCGCTTGACGTGGCACCGGATTCGATGTGGATCGAGCCAACCGAACATAGGGGTGGCTCAGCATGGAAACGATCGGCGGCGACCTTCGCCACATGCAGCGGACGCCCTTGTCCGAAAGCCATGTCGCAGCGCTCCGTGCCGCTGGATCGATCGTCCGCTATCCCGCCGGCACCTTTTTGTCGCGCCCCGGCACGCCTGCTGATCGCTTCACCTATGTCCTCTCGGGCGAGGTGGAGGTGGTCAATCTCTATACCGACGAACGCCATTTGCCCTCCACGCTCGGCCCGGCGCAATTCATGGGAGAAATTTCTTTTTTGAACGGGGGCAATTGGTCAATGCCGCTGCGTGCGACGGTCGATACCGAAGTGATCGAGGTACCGCGCGAGATAATGCTGACGCTGATGTCGCAAATCCCTGAAATGTCCGACATCGTGATTTCGGTGTTATCGGCCCGGCGGCGGCGGCAGCTCGATGACCATGACGGCGCGCTTATCCTGATCGGCGAGGAGGCCGATCGCGAGATCCGCCGGATCGCGGAATTCGCCAGCCGCAACCGCATTCCCTATTCCGCGATCGCGCTCGATACGGACGAAGCGAGGGCGATGGCGCAGAATTGCGGGATCACGCTGACCGGCCCGTGCGTCATTTTCGGGCGCGAGATGGTGCCCGATCCGACCCCGCAAACCGTCGCGCGCCTGCTCGGCCTAAACCGCGATCTGGCCGAGGAAGCCGTGTTCGATGTGCTGATCGTCGGCGGCGGCCCCGCCGGCGTGGCGGCGGGTGTCTACGCCGGCGCCGAGGGCCTGTAAGCACTCGTCATCGAAGATGTGGCGATCGGCGGCCAGGCGGGCACATCGTCCAGAATCGAAAACTACATGGGCTTTCCGACCGGGATATCAGGCGCCGATCTGGTCTGGCGGGGCGAGGTTCAGGCGATGAAGTTCGGCACGCGCTTCGCCATGCCGTGCCGCGTCAGCCTGCTCGAACGGTTGGACGATGGCACCTTCTGCGCAACGCTCGACACCGGCAACCGCGTACGCGGTCGCTCCGTGGTGGTGGCGACCGGCGTGCAATATCGCCGCCTGCCGATCGCACGGCTTGAGGTGTTGGAGGGCGCAGGCATCTATTATGCGGCGACCGAAATCGAAGCGCGCTATTGCCGGGGAACCGAAGCGATCGTGATTGGTGGCGGCAATTCCGCTGGCCAGGCCGCGATGTTCCTGAGCCGCGCGGCCAGCCGCGTCCGGCTCCTGGTGCGCGGCACTTCGCTCGCCGCGTCGATGTCGAATTACCTCTCCAGCCGCCTTGAAGCCGATCCGGCGATCACGATCCACTATCAGGCCGAGGTCAGCGAGCTCCATGGCGAGGATCAGTTGGACGGCGTGACGATCCGCAATGCGGTGACCGGCGCGACCGAAACCGTCGCGACGCGCGCCGTTTTCGTCATGGTCGGCGCGGCCCCCAATACGGCGTGGCTGTCCGGCCTGGTGGAACTCGACGAAAAGGGCTTCGTGCTGACCGGACCCGATGTGCATACCGCGTCTCCGTTCGCAACGTCGCATCCGGGTATCTTCGCGGTAGGCGACGTTCGCGCCGGATCGGTCAAGCGCGTCGCATCGTCAGTGGGCGAGGGGTCGGTCGTTATCTCAAAGGTATGGGAATATTTGACCGCCAGTGCGGGCTGAATGTTGCTCCAAACAGCACGTAGGTGACCGCTCCGACAACAGCTTAATGAGACATTGTACCATCGCCTTGCGTCAAATATTGAAATTTGACTCAAGACACAATTGACGCTGTCGGACCCGATACCTGCTCAAGAATTTACAATGAAGATCTCGTTGCGGCAGCGCTCTATCTTTTAGTTTGCAGAAGGCGTTTTAAGCGCGGTAGTCTCTCCTTAAGTATCGCGTTGTTTTGCGTCATCGGGGGCCGCATTGTGCGTCGCAACATATCGAGTGGTATAAAGCTTGCCCAAAACGTAAAGCCACTCGCAGGAGCCGCCGAAGCGATCTCGACGTCACCCATCCGTGTTGTGCTACCGCAGCTTTGTGCTGCAGCAGCAATCCTCTCCGGGATGGCCGGGTTGACCGGATGGGCTTTGGACGATGCCTGGCTGCGAGGCTTTGGACGTGACAGTCAGCCAGTCCACCCGCTTTCTGCACTCACCTACATTGGAATTGCGCTTTCCCTACTGGCGGCGATGCGCGGGCATCGGCGATTGTCGAGATCACTGCTGGCGATTCCCGCGATGTTTGTGGCCGGCTGGACGTACCAGGCAATATCGGGGAGCCATATCCCGTACGAGAGATGGCTGTTTCCGCATCAGATGACCCAATATGCGATGGCCAACGGTCCGCCATACAGTGTGACCGTCGCTATCATCGCCGTCCTTGCGACCGCGACGGCTATATCGACCCGAACGGATCGAGCGGCCGGCCAAACCGTCATCGCACTGGCCAGCCTCACACTCGGTGTCGCGATACTGGGGGCTTGCATCGTTTATCTGGGCATCTTCCATGTTAACCCAGACGGCAAAGTCGCTCTGCTGTCGGCACCGGCCTCTCTACAGGCGATGTTCATATCCGCAGCCCTGCTGCTTTGGCGCGGACGTGTTGGCTGGTTCCAGCTGCTGCGAGTCGAAGCCACTTCGGGAAGGAGGCTGCGAACGGTCCTGCCGATCGTGATATTGCTTCCCGCCTTGACGGCACTTGCCGAAATTACCACTGAGGAGTCCGGACTGTTGCCGCCGGCGATCATCGATCTCGTCGCGGCAGCAAGCAATATTCTCATAATGTCCGGCCTCGTCTTCTGGTCGATAGCGCGCATATCTGCCGAGCATGACGCTTTGATCGAAGTTACCCATGCGATGGACGCCGCACCGATCGCGCTCACCTCCCCCACCGGAGAGATCGAACATTGGTCGCGCGGCTGCGAGGACCTGTATGGCTGGACCGCGGTTGAAGCGATCGGCCGGCGCAAATACGAATTGTTGCGCACGGTCGATGCACAAACGCGCATACCGCTGCGGCGCGGCGACGACGTGCAGGATTCGGATCGCGAAGTCGTCGAGCATCATCGTGATGGTACGCCGGTTCACGTCGTCGAACGCGTACGGCGCGTCGAGGAAATGGGCAGATCGCCCGTCTATGCCCATTCGATGACCAATATTTCGGCGCGTGTGGCGGCCGATTTGGCATTGCAAGAAACCGAGGCCAATCTGCAACTGGCACTCGCGTCGCATCAGATTGGCAGCTTCGAGTGGGACGTTCCATCCGGTCGGATAATCTTCTCCGCTGGCGCGGAGCAGCGTCTTGGGCTGCGCCACGGGGAGATCGGCGAGCACGCGCAATGGATCGACTGTGTGGATCCCGAAGACTTCGCCGGGATGCAGCGATCGATCGTTTTAGCCACCGAGGTGCAGGCCGAGCGCGTGAGCTATCAATATCGCTTTTACCCACCCGCGGGTGGCATGCGATCGATCGAAGGATCTGCGCGGTTCCTCTATGACGAAGCGGGAAAGTTCGTGCGGGGGCTAGGGGTCATCATTGATGTCACCGATCGCGTCGAACGCGAACAGGCCCTGCGCGTTCAGGAGGAGCTGTTCCGCTCAGCGCTTGCGACCGTGCCCTCGGCGATGATCATCCTCGACGATCAGGGTCTCATAAAGGCCTTCAGCGCATCGTCAGAGCAGATGTTCGGCTATACCGCTGAAGAGGTTATCGGATCCCATGTCAAACTCCTTACGCCCAGCGCGATCCGGGCCAAGCCTGACGATTTTATTCCGCGCTATCTGGCGACGCGAAAAAAGCGTCTAGCCGAGGGGCCGCGTCTGCTTTCTGCGGAACGGCGCGATGGCCGTTTGGTGCCAGTGGAGCTGTGGCTGGGTGAATCGGACGGCGGGAAGAGCCACTTCTTCACCGCCTTCTGCATTGACCTTTCCGAGCGCTATGCGGCCGAAGAGCGCCTATCCGATATGCGCGCCGAATTGCTCCACGTCTCCCGCCTCAGCGCGATGAGCGAAATGGCGACCGGCCTCGCGCATGAACTGAATCAGCCGCTCGCCGCCACGGTCTATTTCCTGGGCGCGGCCGACCTTGTCCTCGCGGATCCGACGAATTCCGCTCGTGGACAGGCTTTTGTGAAGATGGCGAGCGAACAGGCGCTGCGGGCCGGCGCGATCATCCGCCGGATGCGGGAATTCATCACCAAGGCAGAAGTCGATACGGGTGCGGTGGAGATCGTCCGGGTTATCGACGATGCGGTCGCCTTATCGTTTGTTGGGGGCGCACAGTCAGATATCAGACTCCGCTATGAATTCGACCCGAGAGCCACCACTGTGCTCGCCGATGCGATTCAGATTCAACAAGTCCTCGCCAATTTGCTGCGCAACGCGATCGAAGAATTGCGCGCCTGCGCGCCGGATGGGCGCGAGATTACGATCCGAACGGCGCAGATCGACGGGGACATGATCGAATGCAGCGTCTCCGATACTGGCCCCGGCCTTGATCCGGATGTTCTCGCCGGCCTGTACAAGCCGTTCGTGTCAACCAAAGGAGAAAAGGGCATGGGCGTCGGGCTTTCGATAAGCCGCCGCATCATCGAAGCGCACCGCGGAACGTTCCACGCGGGCAACAATCCTGCAGGCGGAGCGATTTTTCGCTTCACACTTCCTAAAATGGATAAAGCTACGGGGGAAACAGCATGAGCACACGAAGCATCTATATCGTCGATGATGACGAAGCGGTTCGCGCCGGGATGCAGGCGCTGCTATCGATCAAGCCCAACCTGCTGATCTTTCCCTACCGATCGGGCGATGAGTTTCTCGCGGCGCTTGACGATATGCAATCGGGGTGTGTGCTGCTCGATTACGACATGCCGGGCGCCAACGGCCTAGAGGTGCTGCGCGAACTTTCGACCGTCAGCCCCAAATTTGGGGCGATCATCTTGACCGGTCGCGGCGCGACCTCCGTGGCGGTACAGGCATGGAAATTGGGCGCGCTCGATTTCCTGGAAAAGCCGTGCGACCCGCTGGTCCTGATGGAAGTGGTCGAGAACGCCTTTTCAAAGCTCGAGCAGGATCAGCACGCCGCCGCCCGCATCGAAACGGCACAGCAGGCGATCGCCAGACTGACGCCGCGCGAACGCGAGGTGCTCGCCGGGCTTGTTGCCGGCAGCGCCAACAAGGTGATTGGCTACGAACTCGACATCAGCCCGCGCACGGTAGAAATCCACCGCGCCAATCTGATGGACAAGCTCGGGGTACGGAGCCTGTCCGAGGCGTTGCGCGTCGCATTCGCAGCGGATTTCAATCTGGCAGATTGAGCAATCTTGTCCCGCTTGCCTGCCATTTCGCGACCAGCTCCGGCACGGCCGAGACAGCCATGGCGCGATCGACCAGTGCAATCCCTTCGGTCTCCCGAACACCGTCGGGCATAAAGTGTACGATAACGATCAGCGCACCACCCCAGCATTGATCGCGCAGCGTCTCGGCCCATTGCTCGGGTGCCGCGGCAATCAGGGTTTCTTCGATGACGAGGATCGCTGCCGCACGCAACGCCGGCCCCAATGCGGGGTCGAGGTGATCGGTGCAGATGATCGGCATATGATCATGCAGCGTGAGATGCGCAGCAAGCACGCCACGCAGCGCGCCCTCGGCAATTGCCAGGACGAGCGGTCGTCGCGTCGCGCTCAATCCGTCCATAACCATTGGAATAGCATATCTTTCGCTATCGATGAGGATAGATTGAGCGCGGGAGATGTCGCTTAAGGGGAATTACCTAGTTGGCGCGATCCTCGTAGCGCCCCGCCGAGGAACCGCGCTCGGTCAGACGATACCCATAGAGTTCGCCGCTGACGCCCGGACGGAGCCGTCCCCCAAGTCGATTGCCGCCAACGCTGGCGAGAGTTCGAGCGCATCGATTTTGCCGCTGCCCGCCGAAGAGTTCGCTTCTCCGCCAAGGCCCCGCGCATCGACGATTTCACTGCCGATGCGAACGGCGCCGCGCATATATGCGGCGGGCAGCGTGGTGCGCGCGCCGACCAGAGCAGATCGGAGGTCGCCCGCGCCGTATGAGACTGCCCACCGATCACCTCCACCCGCGAGCGCACCGATCCCGTGAGTTCGACGCCCTCGGGGGCCGCGATCGCCTTGGGCAGCGGACCCGGCCTGGCCTCTTTCGCTGCGTATGCCGCAGGTAAGAGCAAGCTCTGGGCCCCGATCGTATTGGTAAACAGCGTTCGACGCAGGAGTTGGGCACGGGCCGTGTCCGACGGCGTGGCCGCTCGATCGTTATCACGGGTAACCATGCCGATCTTATAGGATCGCCAAGGACGAACGATCGGAGCTCGAGGGCTTAGTCCTCATACCTCAAACCAGATGCCTGCTTCTTGCCCTAACGGACCGATCTAGCCAACATCATCCTATATTACATCCGTGGCCCTGACCGCGTCCTCAGCGACCGACCCTGCGCGACTGGAGTATGCCGAAGATGATTAACGAACATGTGCTGGCGCGCCTGAAGTTCATGGGCATCACCCAGCAGGATCAGGCAACGCTGGCCGAGATTGCGCCGATGATTGCCGCGACGATCGGTGACGGGCTCGATCACTTCTACACCAATGCGCGCGCGACGCCCGAGACGGCGGCTTTCTTCCGCGACGAAGCTCATATGGCCAAAGCGAAGGCGGCGCAGGACGCGCATTGGATGCGCATTGCGAGCGGCCGGTTCGACGACGCATTTCATTCGAGCGTCCGCCGGATCGGCGGGGTGCATGCGCGGATCGGGCTGGAGCCCCGCTGGTATGTCGGTGCGTATGCGCTCGTTCTGGAAAAATTACTGCTCGGAGTTGCCAAGCGCTGTTCGCCATGGCGTCGCTTGCTTTCTCGGTTCCGCACCCCGCCCGCCAGCGTCGCCAGCGTTGCGATCGTCAAGGCGGCACTGCTCGATCTGGAAATGTCGGTTTCGATCTATTTCGAACAGAGTCAGGCCGAGCGCGACCAGGCCATCGCGAAGCTCGGCCAAGCGTTGCAGGCACTTTCCGAGGGCGATCTCGTCACCGTGCTGAGCGGTCTGCCGAGCAACTTTGCAACACTCGAGGGCAGCTTCAACCAGACTCTGTCCTCGATGCGCGACATGATTGGCGGCGTGACTCACAGCGCCGAGGGCATTCGCACCGGCTCCAACGAAATCGCCCAAGCGTCCGAAGACCTTGCGCGCCGCACCGAGAGCAATGCCGCCAGCCTGGAGGAGACCAGTGCCGCACTGGCGCAGATCGACGGACGGCTGCGCGCGACCGCCGCTTCCTCCACCAAAACCGTGACGCGCGCCGATCAGGCGATCACGACGGTTGGGGGTGGCCGCGAGACGGCGGAGCAAGCGGTGCAGGCAATGACGCGCGTCAGCGACAGCGCCAAGGGCATCGACAGCGTGATCGAAGGCCTCGACAAGATCGCCTTCCAGACACGCGTGCTCGCCATGAATGCTGCGGTCGAGGCGGGTCGTGCCGGCGATGCCGGGCGCGGCTTCGCGGTCGTCGCCGATCTCGTCTCCGCGCTCGCCATGCGCGCCGAGGAAGAAGCCAAGCGCGCACGCGATCAACTCACGCTCACCCAGACCGACATCGTTACCGCGGTGCAGGCGGTGCAGAAGGTCGATGGCGCACTGGCGAACATTTCGGTCGACGTGGGTGAAGTCCACACGCTGCTGGGCACGATGTCCGACGATGCGACCGCGCAATCCTCCGCGATCACGCAAATCTCGGCGGCGATCGGCGCGATGGATCAGGCAACGCAGCAAAATGCCGCAATGGTCGAGGAAACGTCGGCGGCCGCGCGCAACCTGATCGCAGAGGTTACCTCGCTCGCCCGCCAAACGGCGATGTTCACGATCGATCCCGGCGCAAGCAGGCCGAGCATGCAAGCGCACGTGCCGCACACCGCCAGCACCCCGGTGCCCACACGCTCCTATCGCTCCCCGGTCGCGGCGCTCCAGGCGCGGGACACGGCGCTTGCTCCGGCGGGCGGCGACGATTGGAACGCCTTCTGACGCAGATTTCCCCGCCACCGTCGCCAGCGACGACAATCGCCTATCAAAACCCCAGGACCTCGACATGAAAATTCTTGAAGACACGAAAATCGCGACGAAGATCATCGCCTTGCTGGGGATGCTCGGCCTCTTGACCGTCGCGGTCGCCTGGATCGGATCACGCGAGTTGCGCAATTCCGATGCAGTCTATTTGAACCTGACGAACGATCTAATCTCGGGTGTCAAACTGACCCAGGTTAACCGCCGGATCGCGGTGATGACCGGATCGGCGTATCAAGCGTTGGTCTATGATGGTGCCAGCAAGGAGGCTCAGGCCGCGGTCGCTGCCGAAAAGGAAGCGTATGAAAGCGCGCTTGACCGTTTTGCCTTTGCGGAAAAGACGTCCCCGCAAACTGCGTCCAAAGTTGCGGAATTTCGCGCCGCGATGGAGAATTTGCATCGCCTGACGGCGCGGGCCGCAGCGCTCGGCAGGCAGAATCGCGACGACGACGCGAAGAATGTGCTTCAGGAAGCCGATATCGTCGCGCACGATTTCTCCAAGAGCCTGGCCGATTATAACGAAGCGAGTATCGCCGCCGCGCAGACTGGAAGCGCCAAGCTCAGCGATGCCGCCGCTGCGACCGCCTGGACCGTGATGATCGCCAGTATCGTCGGTGCGATCATTGGCATGGCCGTTAGTGTGCTAGTCGCCCGCGTCGGGATCACCGGCCCGCTCAATGCACTGCGCGAAACCATGGGGCGCATCGCTTCGGGGGAAAACCGCGTCGAGATACCCGGCGTCGGGCGCGGCGATGAGGTCGGCGCGATGGCGAAAACCGTTCTGCTGTTCCGTGATGCAGCGGTCGCGCAGGAGGCTGCCGCCGCTACCAAGCTTGAGAACGACGCGCAGCAGCAGGAAGTCATCAATATCGTGTCTGGCAGCCTGGCCCGACTCTCCGAAGGCGATCTGACTGCCGAGATCGATCGCGCCTTCCCGCGTGATTTCGAAACGCTGAAAACAAACTTCAACATGGCGTTGAACAAATTGCGCAGCCTGATCAGCGGCGTTACCGAAAGCGCGGACGGAATCCGCACGGGCTCGCACGAAATCGCGCAGGCATCGGAAGATCTGGCGCGGCGGACTGAGGGCAATGCGGCGAGCCTGGAGGAGACCAGCGCCGCCTTGGTGCAGATCGACACCCGGCTGAAAGCAACGGCGGTATCGTCTGGCCAGACCGTAGCACGCGCCGATCAGGCGATCGCCACCGTCGGTGGTGGGCGCGCGACCGCCGAGCAAGCCGTCCAGGCAATGACCCGCGTCAGCGACAGCGCCAAGGGCATCGACAGCGTGATCGAGGGCCTCGACAAGATCGCCTTCCAGACGCGGGTGCTGGCGATGAACGCGGCGGTCGAGGCTGGGCGTGCGGGTGATGCCGGGCGCGGGTTTGCGGTGGTTGCCGATCTCGTCTCCGCGCTCGCCATGCGCGCCGAGGAAGAAGCCAAGCGCGCGCGTGATCAGTTGACCGTCACCCAGGCCGAAATCGGCACTGCGGTGCAGGCGGTGCAGAATGTCGATGGCGCGCTCGCCAATATCTCGGGCGATGTGGGGGAAGTGCATAAATTGCTTGGCGCGATGGCCGACGATGCCGCCGCGCAATCCTCCGCGATCACGCAGATTTCGGCAGCGATCGGCGCGATGGACCAGTCGACCCAGCAAAATGCCGCGATGGTCGAGGAAACATCGGCCGCAGCGCGCAACCTGACGGCCGAGGTAACCTCGCTCTCCGGTCAGACCGCGATGTTCACGATCGACGGCGGATCGACCCGGCGGCGCGCGTCGGCGGAGAGAGCAACTGTGGCGGCGCCTGCGCAGGCGAAATCGGCCCCTGCCCCCTATCGCTCACCCGTCGCGGCGCTTGCCACGGCTGGCGGCGACGACTGGAACGCCTTTTGAGCCAGTCGGCGAGCCTTGCGCTTCATATGAAAGCACCGCGTTCTAGCCGACGGTGGGCAACCATTGTTCAGGGCTTGCTGCTCACGATCGGATCGGCGTTCGCGCTGGCACCACCAGCCGAAGGCATGATCCTGATCGCACCGTTGCTGCCCGGCGATCCCGCCGCCAGCATCGGCTGGGTACGGGACGCAGGAGCCACGCTGATTGCGCCTGGCCCCTATGCCGGATCCTACGTCGTCAACGGCTCGCTGGCCGCTTTGCTCTTACCCGCACTTTCGCACGGCACCGTGCTCGTTACCACACGCTTCACCGCGTGTGGCGCTGCCCGCTCCAAGGACCTTTGACATGCCCACGATCGATCTCACCTCCCTTCGCCTGACAGCTATGCGCGTGCTGGCCGGGTTGATTACGGTGTTGGCCGTGGCAGTCGTGGCGGGCGCGCTCTTCGTCACCCTGCCCGGCAAATGGCCCGCTGCGGTGCTGGCCGTTCTGCTCGCGATCCTGCCCGGCGCGATGGCGATGCAACAGCGCACCGATGCGTCCGCGCGGATGCTGACAAGCATCACCGTCATGATCATGCCGGTGCTGTTGCTCTTCGCTTTCGAAGGGGAGCCGTGGCAAGTCGACCTGCACATGACGTTCTTCGCCTTGCTCGCGATTGTCGCGATCCTGTGCGACTGGAAGGCTGTCTGTGCTGCGGCCGGCGTGGTCGCGGTCCACCATATCGGCTTCGGATTGTTGATCCCGCAATGGATTTTCACGGGAACTGGCTCGGTCGGTCGGGTCGGCTTCCACGCTGTGATCCTGATCGTCGAGGCAGTGACGTTGATGTGGCTCGGCGCGCGAATCGTGGCGCTGCTTGCTGCGATCGAACGCCAGAATGAGGAGCGTAAGAGCGCCGCGGACGCATTGGCAGCGGAACGCACCGAGCAGGCCGACGCCGTTGCCGTCGTTACCGCGTCACTGGGCGAGGGGCTTATGGCCCTGACCGAGGGTGACCTCACCGCGGAGATCCACGCCGAATATCCCGAAGGTTACGGGATGCTGCGCAGCAACTTCAACGGCGCGCTGACCAGCTTGCGGCAGTTGATCGGATCGGTCAGCGAAAGCGCCGACGGGATCCGCACCGGATCGAGCCAGATCGCTCAAGCATCCGAAGATCTGGCGCGCCGCACGGAAAGCAGTGCCGCGAGCCTCGAAGAAACCTCCGCGGCACTGTGCCAGATCGAATCGCGCATCAAGGCGACGAGCGCATCTGCCATTACCACCGTGCAGCGCGCCGATGGGGCCATCGCCACGGTCGCAGTCGGTCGCGCAACCGTCGAGGAAGCCGTACAGGCGATGGGCCGCGTGTCGGACAGCGCCAAGGGCATCGACAGCGTCATCGAAGGGCTCGATAAGATCGCCTTTCAGACCCGCGTGCTGGCAATGAATGCTGCGGTCGAAGCAGGCCGAGCGGGCGATGCCGGGCGCGGCTTCGCGGTCGTTGCCGATCTCGTATCGGCGCTTGCGATGCGCGCCGAGGAAGAAGCAAAGCGCGCACGCGATCAGTTGAGCGTCACGCAGAGTGAAATCGGGACTGCGGTGGATGCCGTCAGGAAGGTCGACGGATCGTTCGTCGATATTTCGGCTGAAGTCGCCGGGGTGCACGCGTTGCTCGGAGACATGGCATCGGACAATGCCGCCCAATCGAACGCGATTTCGGAGATCAGCGCGGCGATCAACACGATGGACCAGGCGACCCAGCAAAATGCCGCAATGGTCGAGGAAACCTCTGCCGCCGCACGCAACCTGACGACCGAAGTGATCTCGCTCACCAACCAGGCTGCGCAGTTTCGGGTCGAGACAAAGTCGCGCGGCGCCCCCGTCCACTTCCGTCCTTCGGCGGAAACGCTGGCGGCGCGTACCGGAAAAACCCAAGTCGGGCGATAGGCCGAGCGTCGCGTCGGCGCCGCTTACTCGCAGAAACAAAACTGCCGCGGCGCCCCTGGGCGCCGCGGCAGATTTCGTTCTGGATCGGGGAGAATTAGCCCGCCGGTTCAGCCGGCCATGCCCGTTCCCGACAATCCGTCGATGATGTCGCGATTGACCTCGATCAGATCATCGATCGACTCCCGGCCAGTGATCACATCGCTGGTGAAGTGATCGACCCACAAAGCAAGCGAGATGATGCTTGCGCGCAGACCGTCGGGCAGGGTGTTGCCGACGGTGCCGCACACCGCCGAAAACGTCCTCCACACTTCGCGATTGCGATGCAGCGCGGGCATCAACGCGCCCTTCATTAGACCAGCGTCGCGCGCCTGGATCATCTCCCCGGTAATTTCCAGCATGAGACGCCGTTCGGCCTGGCGCGGGCTTTCCGCGATAGTTCGCGCACGAAGATAGGCGTTGAGAGACATGCAATTTCCTCCGGCTGATAGTCTATTCTAGACGATTTGCCGTGCAGGCGGCGCGAAGCCGCCGCTGCGGATGCATCGTCCTATAATGAGCTGGGCGCGCCGTGCGGCCGCCGTCCCCAAAGGCTTTGCAGGACCATCCCGCATGAACGACTCGATCCTAGCCCGTGACTTGCCGATCGCGCTTGAAACGCGACCAGACGTCCGGATTCTGTCGCTCGATTGCTTCGACACCTTGCTGTGGCGCGACACCCACGCGCCGAGCGACGTGTTCCGCGTCCTCGACGGGCCGAGCCCGATGCAACGGATCTGGGCCGAACAGCGCGCACGAGCGCAAGCGATGCTGCGCCGCCGCTGCAACGAAGTCGGCATCGCCGACATCTATGCGCAATTGCTGCCTAATGCCGCGGCAGACAAACGGGCGATGCTGGTCGCGCAGGAACTGGCGGCGGAAGCGCAGCATTGCTTCGGCTTCGCGCCGGTCATCGCGCTGATGCGTGACGCGAAGGCGCGCGGGCTCCGCGTGATCATCGTCAGCGACACGTATCTCGATGCGGCGCAGCTCGGCACGCTGATTGCTAATGCTGCGGGCGACGACGTGCGCGCGCTGATCGACCAGATCTTCTGTTCGTCCGAATTCGGCGTATCCAAGGGCGAGGGCCTGCTCGATGCGGTCATCAAGCACTTGGGCGTGCCGGCGCAAACGATCCTGCACATTGGCGACAATCGCGCCGCCGATCTGATCGGCGGGCAAAAAGCCGGGGTTCAGGCGCTTCACTTGAAGCAATTTACCGAAACCACCGAACAGCGCCTTCGCCTCGAGGCGGCAACCGGCGCAATGATCCACGTCGGCACCACACCGCCTGATCGCCACAGTCAGCCGCACCGCGCCACCATCGCGCTCGGCGAGCCGGATATCGACGATACCGCCGAGGTGCTTGGCTATACCACGATCGGGCCCTTGCTTCACGGCTTTGCGCGCTGGGTCCGCGCCGAGGCCGAACGCCTGCGTGCGAAGAATGACGGCGGCCAGGTCCACATTCTGTTCCTGATGCGTGACGGGCATTTACCCCGGCTCGCCTTCGACGCCTGCCAGCAAGGCGAAGCGGCGACGCACGCGACCGAGATTAGCCGCTTCACCGCGACCGCGTCCTCGTTTCGCAGCGAGGCCGACGTGCTGGCCTATCTGAGCGGTGAGATGGGATCGAACATCGAGGCGATCCTGAAGCAGTTACTATTCAAACCGCAGGAAATCGCCGTGATCCTGCGCGATTTGCCGAGACAGGCGCCCTTCCCCGCCTTGCTCCGCGCGGTGCGATCGGCCCCGCGCATGAAAAGCATTCTCGCCCGATCCAGCGCATTTGCCGATCGGCTCGCGGGCTATCTGCGCGCCACCGTGGCGCCAGCCCAGGGCGATGTTCTGATGCTGGTCGACCTTGGCTATAATGGATCGGTCCAGAATCGGATCGACCGCGTCCTGAGCGAGACGCTCGAGGTCGGCATTGCCGGCCGCTATCTGCTGCTGCGCGAGCAGGATATGCCCGGCCTCGACAAGACCGGCTTCGTCGACCCGCAGCATTATGACGCGGCCACGCTGGAGGCGCTGTGCGGCAACGTTGCCGTGCTCGAACAGCTTTGCACCGCCGCGCAGGGGTCGGTGATCGACTATACCGCCGATGGCGCGCCGGTCCGCTCGGCCAATGCGATCAAGGGCCGGCAAAGCGAAACGCGCGACGCCGTTCAACGCGGCACCGTGCGGTATGTGCGGGACGCCAGTCGTGCAATCGTTCGCCCGGCCGGCGCGATCGACATGGCGGCAATGCGCAGTTCCGCGGTCGCCGTGCTCGCCCGTCTCATGTTCTTGCCGATGCCGCAGGAACTGGCAGTGCTGGCGCAATTCCAGCATGACGTGAACCTCGGTGTGCAGGATGTCGTGCCGCTGTTCGATCCGGCGATCGGCCGCCGCGGTCTGCGTCAGCGCGGGCTGTTTTACATGCGCGGGTCGGAGCGAATGTACCTTCCGGCCGAGTTGCAGGGCGAAGGGCTCGCCGTCAAACTCACGCTGCTTGCACAGAAGCGTTTTGGCCTGGGTTTGAAATATGCCGATTTCATCGACCAGACGATCACGCTGCCGATCCTGATCGCCGATGGCCGCACGGTCGATACCGCAACGATCACTGCGACGCCAACGCATGACGGATATTACATCGCGCCGATCCCGATCGACGATTTTCGCTTCTCGATCGGGCTGCAGTTCGGCCGCCTGTATGACTGGGTTCAGATCGAAAGTGTCACTTTCATGCCGGTCGAACGCTTTCTGAGCGATCAACAACGCTCGGGTCTCGAGGAGATCGTCGCGGTGCCGACGCTTGAGGGGATCGAGCAGCCCGCACCGCATCTCTATCGCTGCGAGGATTCCGCCGCCTTCATGATGATCCCCCCGCCGCCGCGGCGCGATGCACGTCCGATGATGCTCGCCGTCGTGTTCCGCCCGATCGCGCTGCGCGTGGTGAACGCACTTTCACAACCCATACCCGCCAATGCCACCATGGAAATTTCGCGATGAGCAATTTGCTGATTCATTCGATGTCCGAATTTTCGGACCTCATCCTGGGCAGCCTGCGGCTGTCGGGTGCGCGCAACATCGTCGAGATCGGGGCGGAGTTCGGCGGCATGTCGGAATTGCTGGCGGATTATGCCGCTGCCGCGGACGGCTGCCTGACGAGCATCGACCCGGCCCCACGGCCCGAATTCATCGCCTGGGCCCGTACCGCCCCCGGAGTTACGCACCTTGCCGCGGCAAGTCTCGACGTCATGCACGCGCTGCGCGACGTCGATGCGTGGGTGATCGACGGCGACCATAATTACTATACCGTATTGCATGAGCTACAGGCCGCCGACGCCCTCGGAACCCGGGACGGGAGGCCTTTGCTGGCGTTTCTGCACGACGTATGCTGGCCCACCGCGCGGCGCGACATGTATTACGCGCCTGATCGGATCCCCGCCGAATACCGCCATCCGCATACCTTCGGTGCCGGGACGATGCTCGATCGCGCCGAACTTGTCTCTGGCCAGGGCTTCCGTGGCGGCACCGACTGGGCGATGGCAAATCATAGCGGCGGACCGCGCAACGGCGTGCTGACAGCGGTCGAGGATTTTATCGGCGATGCTCGCGCCACGGGTCGGGAGCTCGCTTGGGCGCATATTCCCGCGGTATTCGGCCTCGGCATCGTGTTCGATGCGACCGCGCCATGGAGCGCCGAAGTGGCCACGCTGGTAGCGCCATTCCACAACAACGGCTTGCTGGCCGCGATGGAGCGCAACCGCCTGCGCAATTATATGAAGGTGATCGAGTGGCAGGATCGCGCGGCGTAGAGAATTGCCGCCCGCCGCACCCCGCCCGGCGCGCCTCTCCTATAATTAATACAGAGCGTTCAGTCCGGAGAGTTTTGGCGTATCATGTTAAACGGTGTGGGTTTCCTCCTCATTCTCGGATGCGTCTTCGGCAGCTTCTTGATGTCGGGGGGCAAGATGGAGGTTATCCTCCATGCGTTGCCGCACGAGATGATGGCGATCGGCGGAGCTGCAATCGGCGCGTTCATCGTCGGCAATTCGCTGGCGACGGTGAAGGCCGCAGGCAAGGGTCTGCTGCGCTCTTTTAAAGGGTCGCGCTGGAAGGACAGCGATTATCGCGATTTGCTGACGATGATGTTCGGCATCCTGGCCACCTTCAAGAAAGGGGGCGCCACGGGCATCGAACCGCATCTCGACAATCCCGCCGAAAGCAAACTGTTCAAGCCGTATCCGCGGCTGCTCGCCGACCACCATCTGATCGAGTTCATCTGTGATTATTTGCGGATGATGACGATCAACTTCGAAGATCCGAACCAACTCGCCGAAGCGATGGAAAACGATATCGACAAACACCACGCCGAGGAATTGCTGCCGCAAACTGCATTGCAGACGATGGCGGACGGTTTGCCCGCGATCGGCATCGTCGCCGCCGTGCTCGGCGTCATCAAGACGATGGCGTCGATCGACCAGCCGGTCGAGGTGCTCGGCGGGATGATCGGCGGCGCACTGGTGGGCACGTTCCTGGGCGTGCTGCTCGCATATTGCCTGGTCGGACCGCTCGCTTCGAAATTGCTGTCGGTCGTCGAGGACGATTGCAAGCCGTTCGCGATCGCCAAGACCGCGATCCTCGCCCACGCCCAAGGTCTGCCCACACAGGTCGCCATCGACATCGCCCGGCGGATGGTTCCGTCGAGCTTCGCCCCCTCCTTCCAGCAACTCGAGCAAACTCTCGATGAGGCAAAAAATGACCTTAACGCCCAACCCGCCTGATCTCGCACTCGCCACCGATGGGACCGAGGCTGCGGCCGTGGTTCCGAGCATGGCCGCGACTGATCCCGGCACCATCGTGCTGACCGGCCATGCCACGACGGTAACGGCCGAAGCCATTCGGGCGGAGCTAATGCTCGCGGCAGATTGTGCGTCGGCGACCGCGATCGACGCATCGGAGCTGCTCAGTGTCGGTCAAGCTGTGCTGCAACTGCTGATCGCGGCGCGTGAAGACGCCCTGCAAAACGATCATCTGTTTCATTTCACCGGCGCAAGCGCCGCTTTTTCAGAACGCGTCGTTGGCTGCCAACTGGCCGAAGCGATCGGCCTCGAAGCCGGAAAGGAAGTGTCTTTGTGAGCAAACTTATCCTCACCGTCGATGACTCGGCCAGCATGCGAATGCTGCTTAAGACCTCGCTCACCGCACAAGGCTTTCGCATCGAGAGCGCCAATGACGGCGTTCACGGTCTGGAACGGATGCACGACGTCAAACCCGATCTTTTGATTACCGACATCAACATGCCCAAGATGGACGGGTTCGAGTTGATCGAAGCCGTCCGCGCCGTCGCGCACTTTCGCGGCACGCCGATCCTGGTGCTGTCGACCGAATTCTCCGACGAAAAGAAGACCCGCGCCCGTTCGGCCGGGGCGACCGGCTGGATCACCAAGCCGTTCGACGCCGAAAAGCTGGGGGCGGCGATCCGTCGCGTCTGCCCGTGAGCGAGGAACTCGACGAGATCCAAGGCATCTTCTTTGAAGAATGTGCCGAGGGGCTGGCCGTGGCCGAACAGGGGCTGTCGGCAATGGCGGCTGGCGATGTCTCGAAAGAGGTGATCGCTGGCGTGTTCCGTGCGGTGCATTCGATCAAGGGCGGATCCGGCGCATTCGGTCATGAAGCGTTGCGAGCGTTCTCGCACTGCTTTGAAAACGTGCTCGATGAGGTTCGCAGCGGCAAAATTCCGGCGACACCTGCGGTCACCAAGGTCATGCTCACCGCCTTCGACATCCTGACCGATCACGTTTCGGCAGCACAAGGCACGTCACCGCTCCCTGCCGATGCAGCCGCATTGGCGGCGCTTGAGGAAGTGCTGGCGAACAAGGGTGCCGGCGACGAACCGGCCCCCGCCACGGCAGAAGCCGCCCCCGAAGTGGCGGGCGACGAATTCGGGTTCACTCCGGTGATCGCGGCGGTCGAGGATTTCGATCCGTTCGGCTTCGAGCCGGTCGAGGTTTCGCTCGATCTGGAGTCGGATACGCCTGCGCCGTGGATCGTGCATTTCGCGCCGTCGCGCGCCGCGCTCGCCAATGGTGCGGAGCCACTGCTCAGCGTCCGCGAACTCGAGCGGCTGGGTGGCACGATTGTCGGCGTCGATTATTCGGCGTTGCCGCCGTTGCGCGAACTGGATGCGGAAGAGAGCTATCTCGTCTGGATCATGTCGGTCCCGGCGACGATCGAGGAAAGCGCGATCGCCGAATGTTTCGATTTCGTCGCGCCGGATTCGCGCGTCGAGATCACGCGCGAGGAACGCGCGCCGCTCGCCGTGGTGACGCCCGAGCGCGAGCCCGAGCCAGTTGCGGTCGCGCCGACCTTGACCCTGGTCGAGAAGGCCCCTGCAGCGGTGGTACCGGCGGCCGTGCGCGCCGCCGCCGCCCCGCCCGAACCGCGGCCGATGGACCCGGTACAGCAGACCATCCGCGTCGATCTGACCAAGCTCGACATGCTGCTCAACCTGGTCGGCGAGCTCGTGATCCGTGGCTCTATTCTGTCCGACCGGCTGTCTCCGGCCGATCAGGAGCGTGTCGAACTGCCCGAACTCGCACGTCTGACGCGCGAGATTCAGGACAATGTCATGTCGCTGCGCGCGCAGCCGATCCGCCAGGCCTTCTCCCGCGTACCGCGCATGTTGCGCGATCTCGGCGCCGAGACGGGCAAGCAGGTCGTGCTCGAAATCAACGGCGAGACGACCGAAGTCGACAAGGGCGTGATCGAGAAGATCGGCGACCCGCTGACGCACATGATCCGCAATGCCATGGACCATGGCATCGAGCGTCCGGCCGATCGCATCGCCGCGGGGAAGCCTGCCGAGGGCCACATCACCTTGTCCGCCGAACAGAAGGGCGCGCGCATCTTCGTGCGGGTCAGCGATGACGGCAAGGGCATCGACCGCGTCCGCGTGAAGGCAAAGGCGATCGAAAAGGGCATCATCCCTGCCGATGCGGTGCTGTCCGACGAGGAAATCGACCAGCTCATCTGCGCGCCGGGCTTCTCGACCGCAGAGACGATCTCCAGCATTTCCGGCCGCGGCGTCGGAATGGACGTGGTCCGCTCCAACGTCGAGGCGCTGGGTGGCCGGGTGGACATCACGTCGACCCCTGGCGTGGGCACCTGCTTCACGATGATCCTGCCGCTGACGCTGGCCATTCTCGATGGAATGATTGTGCGGCTTGCCGGCCAACGCTTCGTGCTGCCGCTTGCCAACGTGATCGAGACGGTTCGGCCGGAGCCAGGTCAGGTCCGCACGATGACACCCACCAGCGAAGTGATCGAACTGCGCGGTGCCTATCTGCCGGTCAAGCGCCTCACCGACCTGTTCGGCTTCTCGGCCGACACGCGCCGCGATCCCGAGGAATCGCTGGTGATCATCGTCGAGAGCGAGACCGCGGGCAATGTCGGCCTGATGGTCGACACGATCGACGACCGGCGCGAGGTGGTGATCAAGAGCCTCGAGCAGAATCTGCATCCCATTCGCGGCCTCGGCGGCGCGACGATCCTCGGCGACGGCTCAATCGCCCTGATCCTGGACATCGACGCGCTGGTCGCAACGCCCGGCCAGGTAAATTCGAAATTCCCCCTCAAAGGACTGGCAGCATGAGCACTCTCAATACGCCCGGTGAACGCAAGATCGTGACCTTCTCGCTTGGCGAACAGATGTTCGGCATCGACATGAAGGCGCTGATCGAAATCCGCGAATGGGAAGAGCCGACCCCGCTGCCGGGCGTTCCCGCTTTCATCAAGGGCGTCACCAATCTGCGCGGCACCGTCGTTCCGGTCGTCGGCCTGGCCGAGCGGCTGGGATGGACGCCGAGCGTCCTCCACTCGCGCTCATGCATCCTGGTGGTCACGATCGCCGGCAAGCAGGCCGGGTTTCTGGTTGACGAAGTCGCCGACATCATCGTGATCAACGACGACGACGTGCAACCTGCACCCGAAGTCGAGATCGGTGAGCAGAACGTGATCGCCGGGCTGATCCAAGTCGTGCCGCGCGCCCAGGAAGGCGTCGCGTCGGTCGAAGCCGCGGGCATGGTGCTGCTGCTCGATCTCGACGCCCTCAGCCTCACGCGCCATCTCGATCTGGCTGCGTGATGCAAGACGCGGCGACACGCGCCGATGGCGGCGGATCAGGCGCGTTACGCGCATCGGTTTCGGCCGAGCTCGGTAGTGCCGAGTTCGCTGCGATCGCACGGATCATGCAAAGCGATGCGCGGATCCATCTGACATCGGCAAAGACGACATTGGTGCAGTCGCGGCTCAGCCGCCGCTTGCGCGATCATGGTCTGGCGACATTCCGCGATTACATCCGACTGGTCGAGTCAGACCCGGTCGAACGCGGCGCGATGATCGTCGCGCTGACCACCAACCACACGCATTTCTTCCGCGAGAATCACCATTTCGAACATCTCCGCCAGACCACGCTGCCGTGGCTGCAGGAACGGGCGCGGAGCCAGCCGGTGCGGATCTGGTCGGCCGGCTGTTCGAGCGGTGAGGAAGTCTACACGATCGCGATGTGCTTGCTCGGGCAGGACCGCACTTCCGCAGCGTGGCTACGCCATGGCGACGTGCGGCTGCTGGCCACCGATCTTGCGCCGCATGTGGTGGAAAGCACGCGACGCGGCGTCTATTCGGCGGAGTCTATCGAACCGGTGCCCGCCGCCTATCGCGCGAATTGGATCCGGCCCGCCGGTGCCGATTTCGTGATGGCGGAAGAGGCCCGTTCGCTGGTCACCGCGCGGGTGTTGAACCTGTTCGATCAGTGGCCGATGCGCCAGCAATATGACGTCATCTTCTGTCGCAACGTCATGATCTATTTCGACGAAGCCGCCAAAGAAGAGCTCGAGGCACGCTTCGTCGGAATGCTCGCGCCAGGCGGCTATCTGTACATTGGGCATTCCGAACGGCTGATCGGTCCCGCGACCAGCGGCATGACCAATTGCGGCCAAACGATTTATCGTAAACCTACTGGAGCAGTGCGATGAGCGGCACTCCTGTCCGCGTCCTGATCGTCGATGACAGCCCGTCGATGCGGGCCGCCCTCAAACGGATTCTGTCCGCCGATCCCGAGATCGAAGTCATCGGCGTGGCCCCCGAACCCAATGCGGCACGCACGATGATCAAGGATCTCAATCCCGACGTGTTGACCCTCGACATCGAAATGCCGGGGATGGACGGCCTGTCCTTCCTCGAGCGGATCATGCGTTTGCGCCCAATGCCGGTCGTGATGTGCTCGACCCTCACCGCGCGCGGCGCGGAGGCGACGATCGAGGCGCTGCGTCTCGGCGCGGTCGATTGCATCGCCAAACCGACCGGCAATCCGCTGGAGATCGAACTCGACGCGGCACGCCTGTGCGCAACCGTGAAGGGTGCCGCACGATCGACCGCGCGCCGGGCGCCGGATCGTATCGTTCCGGTCAAACCGTCCGCTCCCGGATCGCTGCGCGACGTGGTAATCGCGATTGGCGCGTCCACCGGTGGAGTTGAGGCGCTGTTCTCCATCCTGAAGGCGTTGCCGAGCGACTGCCCGCCGATCCTGATCGTCCAGCACATGCCCGCCGCCTTCACCCCGGGCTTTGCCGCTCGGCTCGACAAAGAATGCGCGCTGCGCGTCGTCGAAGCCAGTGACGGCACCCCGATCGCACGTGGAACCGTCTATATTGCACCAGGGGGACACACGCACATGGAGCTTGCAGGCGGCATTCACGGTCGGATCAAGCTTCGGCCCAGCGATCCCGTCGGCGGACACCGGCCGTCAATCGATGTGCTTTTGCATTCGGTGAGCCAGCTCGGCGCAGCCGCGGTCGGCGTGATGCTGACCGGCATGGGGTCGGACGGCGCGCAAGGGATGCTCGCGATGCGGGCGGCCGGCGCGCGAACGCTCGGTCAGAGCAAGGAAACGTGCGTGGTCTACGGAATGCCGCGCGCAGCGTTCGCTTTGGGCGCGGTCGATCGGGAAGTCGATCTATCAGCAATGGCCGAGGCGATCCTCGGCGCTTGCCGCAAGTAAGTTTGGGAGCGATCGATGCCAGCCGCAGCAGCAATAAAAGTGATGGTGGTCGACGATCAGACCAGCATGCGCGCCATGATCCGCCGAACGCTGCAGGATCTTGGTTTCAAGGATATTCGTGACAAAGCGGGGCCGGTCGAGGCGCTCGGCGCGATCCGCTCGGATCGCGTCCACTTGATCATCTCCGATTACAACATGCCCGACATGGACGGACTCCAGTTCCTCGAGGAGGTCCGCAAGGATCCCGTGATCGGGAAAACCGTGTTCATCATGCTCACCGGCTCCGCCGATCGCGAGATCGTGCAGAAAGCTGCGGGGCTGGGTGTCAACAACTACGTCGTAAAGCCGTTTTCCGCTGCCGCGCTCAAAGAAAAGATCGAGCGCGTGTTCGGCGAGTTGACCTGATCCGATGCGCCGCGTCTCCATCATCCAGGGTGAAAACCACGTCTCGGGCGAGCCCGATCTCATCATCTCGACGCTGCTCGGCTCGTGCGTGTCGGTATGCCTGCAGGATTCGGTCGGTCGCGTCGGCGGCATGAACCATTTCCTGCTCGGCGAGCCGGGCAAGGACGATCAGGTCAGCCACCGCGACATGGCGCGCTACGGCGTGCATGCCATGGAATTGCTGATCAACGAGCTGATGCGCAGAGGCGGCGTCAGATCGCGGTTCCGCGCGCATCTCTACGGTGGCGCCAACATCGTCGCCGGCCTCGGCTCGATCGGCAGCAGTAATGCCGCCTTCGCCCGCCGCTTCATGGAGACGGAAGGAATTGCGATCGGCCATTGCGATCTGGGCGGCACTCAAGCCCGGCGCGTGGAATTCGTGCCGTACGAGGGCAAGGCACGCTGCCGCGCCGTCGCCGAAATTCCCAAGATCATCGCCGCACCGGTTCTGCCGGTCAGCAATGATGGCGATCTCGAGCTGTTCTGATGAGCGCTCGACCGTATCTCCTCCCTCTCGAACGGGCACTATAGAGCATGGCACATATCGACGATCTTGCCGCGTCGCTCTACGTGGCAATTGCAGCGGAAATTCGCGACATGCGCGCCCTGATCGAGCATCTCGCGGACACGCTTGTGTCCGACGAGGCGTTTGCGATGGCCTATATGGAGCAGCTCCAGACCTTCGACCTGGTGATTCAGCGCGCCGATGAAAGCGCCGATCTGATCGACCGCATGGCGGGGGGATCGGGGTCGCTCGACGCGATCAGCAAGGTGCGTTTGGGCATTGTCCAGGACAGGTTACGTTCCGCGCTATCGATCGCAGCCTAGACCGCCATGGCCCGCTCCCCCAAGGCGAACCAACCAACGATCGTCATTCGCAAGATCAAGAAGGGCGGCCACGCGGCGCATCATGGCGGCGCGTGGAAGGTGGCCTATGCCGATTTCGTTACGGCGATGATGGCGTTCTTCATGCTGTTGTGGCTGCTCGCCAATCCGGACAAGCAGCGGTTGAAGGGACTGGCCGAATATTTCTCCCCTGCCTCACCCAACGCATCGTCATCGACGACGTTGACCAGCAATCCCGGCGATCAGCCCGGGCTGGGCGGCCGCACGCGCCGCGCGCAGGCGGACAGCAAAACCTCGACCGGGCAGCCCGCTTCAGAATCCGCCAAAAGCGGCATCTCGCGCGGCGGCACCGCCAACATCCCCGACGCATCGATGCGCGTGATGGCACAGGAAATGCGCGTCGCGCTGGAAGCCGCGGCGTCCGGACAAGGCGCGCAGGATAGCATCAAGGTCGAGCCGGATCGTGACGGCGTGCGCATCAGCCTGATGGACACGGCGAGACGCCCGATGTTCATCGGCACGACGGCTGTGCTCAACCCCTTCGCCACGGCAATGCTTGGAGCGGTGACGCGAAAGTTGACGAAATCGGGCGCGCAAATCGCGATCGAGGGGCATACCGACGCCACCGGCGGGCAAAGCGAAGCGAACTGGCGCTTGTCGGCGGAACGCGCGCTGGCCGCGCGATCGGCAATGATCGCGGCGGGACTGACGCCGGATCGCTTCGCCGAAGTCGTCGCGCTGGCAGGCACGCAGCCGGTCTATCCCGGCGAGCCGACCCGACCGGAAAATCGCCGGATCACCATCGTCGCGCTGGGAGCCGCGCCAGCGCTGCCCAGCGACGCCAGTTTCAAGTTCTGATCGGGTCTTCGGTGAAAACAGCCCTCCTCATCCCAATCCTTCTGTCCGCCGGCGTCGGCGTCGGCGGCGGCGCGGCGTTCGGCTTGCGCCAGCTGCTGCCCACCCCGGCCGCAGCGGAGCGGCAAGCCCCGCGCCCGAAGATCGAAACCGCCTTCGTCCCCACAGGCAAGATTCTGGCACCGCTGGTTTCGGCGGATGGTCGCTTGGCCGGCTATGTATCGTTCGAAGTGCAGTTGGAGACCGCGGACGGTGACGTCGAATTCGTCACCGCCCGGCTGCCACTGCTGATGGATGCAATCAACATGCGCACGTTCCGCACGCCCATGTCGAGTGGACCGGGCGGAATGCTTCCCGATCTCGCGGTGTTTCGCAAGGTCGTGATGGCCTCCGCCGCCGAAGCGTTCGGCGGCAAAGTCGTGCGGCGCGCGGTGATCATGCAGGCGACGCCGGCATGACCCCCGGCACCACCGCACCACCCCCGGTAGAAATAGGAGTTGCTCCGATGACCCCATCGCCGCTCATGCCCAACGATAGCGCCATGGCGCAGCGTGAAGCCCGCCTGACGACGATCCTGTTGATCGCGCGTTTGTCCACCGAGAGTCGCGACGATCTGTGCCGCGTGCGCAACCTGTCCTCGGGTGGCATGCGGATCGAAACGCTCTCCCCGGTCTCGATGGGCGCGCGGGCGAGTGTCGAGCTGAAGAACGGCGCGACCGTTGAAGGCGTCGTCGTATGGTCCAAACACCCCGAAATCGGGCTGCGTTTCGATCAGCCGGTGGATATCTCCGAGTTGCTGAAGCCGCCGGTTCGCAATGCCGCGGCGCATTTGCCGCGTTCGCTGCGCCTGGCAACCCGCTGCCCGGTGATCGTACGACGCGACGGGCATCTCATGTCGGGTGTTCTGAAGGACATTTCGCTGGGGGGCGCGCGCATATCACTGAGCGGAACCGCGCGCGCTGGCGACCAGGTGATGCTGGGCATCCCGGGGTTGGATTCGCGGCGCGCCACGGTCCGCTGGGCCAAATCCGGCTTGGTTGGTCTGGCGTTCTCGGAGGTAATCGCGTTCGAGGAACTCTCGCGTTGGTTGTCGACCGAACAGCGCCAGACGGCGGTCGTTGACGAACCCCTCAGCCCGACCCGCCAAAGCTCCTGATCAGCGACCCCGCAACCAGCGCCCACCCATCGACCAGCACGAAAAAGATGATCTTCATCGGTAACGCGATCGTTGGCGGCGGCAGCATCATCATACCCATCGCCATCAGCACGGCCGACACCGCCAGATCAATGATCAGGAACGGCAGCAACAGCAGGAACCCGATCTCAAACGCGCGGCGCAATTCGGAGATCATGAAGGCCGGCATCAACGTGGTGAGCGGCATCTCCGCGCGCGTCACCGGCGGTTGTCCCGACAGATCGACAAACATTTGCAGATCGTCATTGCGGACATGCTTCAGCATGAACTGACGGAACGGTTCGGACGTCCGCACGAACGCCTGCTTTTCGGTGAGCCTGCCCTCGGTATAAGGTGTCACTCCCTTTTCGTACGCCTGCTGGAAAGTGGGTGCCATGACGAAGAAGGACAGGAACAGCGCGAGGCTGATCAGCACCGGGTTGGGCGGGACGCCCGGCGCGCCGATCCCGGTGCGCAGCAGCGATAGCGCCACGACGATGCGCGTGAACGACGTCACCGTCATCAGGATTCCGGGTGCCAGGCTCAGCACCGTCAGCATCATGACGAGCGTGATCGCCTGCCCGGACACCGACCCCTTGCCGAGGTCGACCGAGGCGGACTGGGCGAGCGCCGCCGTCGGCAGCATGACCGCCAGCGTAAACAACAGGATGCGGAGTTTACGCATGCCGCACCCCTCGCCTGGCGGCGTGCGCCTTTCGGGCGGCCTTGCGGCTCGGCTTGCGTGACGTGCTGGAGCGCAGCGGCACGGGCGGATCGTGGAAAATCGGGGGTGCCGCCACGGCAAAGGCGGCGTTCGGGCCGGTCACCCGCCGGATCGTCGCTTGCACCTGGGCCGAAACGTGCCGCTGCTGGCGCGCCAGCAGGCGTCGTGCGTTATGCACAGTGCCATATGCCGCTCGGGCCGCCGCCCCCACCTGCATAAGTGCGCGTCGCGCGGATAGCGACAGCGGCGTTGATCGCCGAGCGAGAGATCGACCGACGTCTATCCTCAGCGCGTCGAACGATGCTGCTCGACGGACACAGCATTTGCCCATGGCAACAAAAGTTTCCAAGGGGTTAACCGCCAGGGGATCGACCCGCTTCGATCTCGCCCAAACTGCCGCACACGCGCCGCCAAGGCGCGCGCCCTGCTGGCGAGCGTCGCGCAGGATACGGCCTGCGATCGGTCGCAGCGCGATTGGCGGCGGGATCGGTAAATCCTTGGCGCGTGCGCGTGCGGACGCGATACCGGCGACGAACCGCGCGACCATGCGTCCGAGTTCGCCACCAAAGGGACTGGCACGCTTGCGCGCGTGGTCGACCAGCGTGCCGAAACTTTGGCCGGCAGCGGCGAGCTCCGCGCGGAACTGCGGCACTGCACGCGGCAGCGCGTCTGCAATCGCTGCGGTGGCCGCGACGTCCGCCGCGTCTCGAACGACCGCGCTTTCAAGGATCAAATGCCCCTCCGGCGCGATCAGGATGAGGTGTTCGCGCCCGTCGCGGCGAAGCAGCGCAACTGAGCGGCGCGCATCCAGCGGCAACCGCTCGACCAGTTCGAGCCGGCTGACGCGCAACATGCCGGTCCGTCCCGGCAAGCGAATGTCGTACCGACGCACCATCCACAGCGCCGCGCTCATTATGCCAAGGACGGTCGCGAGGCCGCCCAGGGTGCGTACGATCGATGCGAGATCCATTAGCTGCGCGCCCGCTGGACGATCTCGGTCACCTCAAGCGACATCTGGTCGCCGTCGACCAGCACCTTCCCGCGCGCGACGAGTTCGTCATTCACATAGACGAGCGTCGGATCGTCATGCCCGCAATCGAGCGGGATCATCGCGCCGCGGCCCATTTTCAGGATCTGCCGGATCGGTACCTGGGCCGAGCCCAGGACGACCGACATATCGACATAAATGCTCTCGAGAACGGACATGGCCAAAAAGCTCCTTTCCATCGTTATAGGAAAATCTTTCCGGCATACGGCCCGGGCTAGGCAATATTTGCCTATAACGGGGAAGTGCGCCGAACGGGCGCCGGAGGCTGAACCATGGATTTGAAAACGACGATGGCGGTTTCCGCATCGGGATTGCGTGCGCAATCGCTGCGCATGCGGGTGATCGCCGAAAATCTGGCGAATGCGGATTCGGTCGCGCGGACGCCGGGCGGCGATCCGTATCGCCGACGGCTCCCGACCTTTTCCTCCGAAGTCGACCGCCAGACCGGCGCGGCGGGGGTAAAGGTTGATTCGATCCAGTCGGACAAGAGCGACTTCCAGCGGGTCTATCAGCCGGGCAGCCCGGCCGCCGACGCCAATGGTTATGTCAAGAAGCCCAACGTCAATTCCCTGGTCGAAGGCGCCGACATGAAGGCGGCGCAGCGCTCGTACGAAGCCAATCTCAGCGCGATCGAAGCGGCCAAGAGCCTGACGATGCGCACCATCGACCTCCTCAAATAAGGAACCGGATCATGTCGATCGGAGCATTAGAAGCAACTTCGGCCTATGGCCGCATTCTCGGCA
This sequence comes from Sphingomonas sp. HMP6, assembly GCF_013374095.1. NCBI lineage: Bacteria > Pseudomonadati > Pseudomonadota > Alphaproteobacteria > Sphingomonadales > Sphingomonadaceae > Sphingomonas > Sphingomonas sp. HMP6. The sequence continues at coordinate 1,729,306 of NZ_AP022672.1, forward strand.
CGACCAAGATCCCGAAGATCGCCGAAACCGAAACCACGCCGGGCGCTGGCGGCGGCTTTGGCGGGATGGTCGAAAAGCTCGTTGCCGACGCCGCCACCAACATGCGCGCCGCCGAAAGCGCCAGCGCCAAGCAAGTCGCGGGCAAAGGCGATCTGATCGACGTAGTGACCGCGGTCGGCGCTGCCGAAACCGCGCTCGACACCGTCGTCGCGGTGCGCGACCGGATGGTAAACGCCTATTCCGAAATCATGCGCATGCAGATCTGACACGCCATGACTCCGTTCGACGCGATGGAGCTGGCGAAAGCCGGCATGATCCTGGTGCTGACGATCGTCGGCCCGATGCTGATCACCTCGCTCGTGGTCGGGGTCGTGATCGGCCTGTTCCAGGCGCTGACCCAAGTGCAGGAAATGACGCTGACCTTCGTGCCCAAATTGCTGGCGATCGGGGTGGTGATGCTGTTGTCGCTGCCGATGATCGGCCATGCGCTGTCGAATTTCATGACGCAGCTCGCGGCCATGATCGTGTCGCACTGACATGGAATTGCTCCCGGTCGAAGGCACTGGCTTCCTGATCCTCTTCGTGCGGGTGGGGGCGGTGCTAATGTTGCTGCCGGTCTTCTCCGACGATGCCATTCCCGCCAAGATCCGACTGATGCTCTCGCTCGGCATGACGGCGGGCCTATGGGGTCTGCTCGGGCCGCGCATCATGCCGCTGGCGCAGAACAGCGCGGGGTTGCCCGGCATCATCATTGCCGAATTTCTCACCGGTCTTGCGATCGGGATGATCATCAAGATCATGTTTCTGGCCGCCGCGATGGCGGGGTCGATCATCAGCTTGCAAGTCGGCCTATCCTCCGCATTGATCAACGATCCGTCGCAAGGCGGCCAGGCCACGGTCCTGTCGAAACTGATGACCGTCGCGGCGGCGGTGGTGTGCATGGGCATGGGCGTCCATCACCTGTGGATCATCGCGATCGTGCATTCCTACGCGATGTTCCCGGTCGGCGGACTGCCGCCCGCTGGCGACTTCGCGCAGCTCGCGATCCTCACCATCGGCAAGGCGATGAGCCTGTCGATCAGCCTCGCCGCACCCCTGCTGATCTACGGCATCGTCTTCAACATGGCGCTCGGCCTGTCGGCGCGCCTTGCGCCCGCGATCCAGGTCTTCTTCATCGCGCAGCCGCTCAACCTGCTGCTTGGCCTGGGGCTGTTCGCGATGCTCATCGGTACGATCCTGACGACCTTTGCTTCGGCGATGGTCGATTGGCTGCAAACGGGATTGGTCTGACGATATGGCCGACAAGGACCAGAAGACCCAGGATCCAACCGACAAGAAGCTCAGCGACGCGCGCGCCAAGGGCGACGTCGCAACCTCGACCGAGATGCGACACGCGGTGATGTTCATCGCGATGATCATCGTGGCAGGCGGCCTCGGCAGTTGGACGCTGACACAGCTCGGACCGATGCTGGTACGGCTGTGGGGCAGCGCCGACGATTATGCGCTGGAACCCGCCGGCGCGCAGGCGTTCGCTACCGGTGTCGCGCTGGCGGTACTGCAGGGGCTAGCGCCTATTCTCGCGCTTCTGTTTGGCTTCGCCCTGCTGATCCTGTTCGTGCAGGGGCGCCCGACGTTGTCCTGGTCGCGGGTCACGCCGAAATTTTCGAAACTCAACCCCATCACCGGGGTCGGCCGGATGCTCGGCCTGCGCGCATTGATCGAATTCGCCAAGACATTCGCCAAGTTCGTCATGGTCATCACGATCGCCATTCTGGTCGTCCGTCCGCGGCTGATCGGGCTCGACCAATTGGTCGGTGCCGAGCCGCTGACCATCGCCGAGGCGGCGGGTGATATCGTCGGCGCGATGATCAAATCGGTCGCGATGCTGGTCGGCGCGCTGGCCGCGTTCGATTTTATCTATCAGCGCCGCTCCTTCTTCAACCGCATGAAAATGTCGCTGCAGGAAGTGAAAGACGAACATAAACAAAGCGAAGGCGACCCCAAGATCAAGGCGAAGATCCGGCAGATCGGCATTCAGCGCGCACGGCGGCGCATGATGGCAGCGGTGCCGACCGCGAGCGTGATCGTCACCAACCCGACGCATTATGCGGTCGCGCTGAAATACGAACATGGCACGATGGCCGCGCCGGTGGTGGTGGCAAAGGGCATGGACGAGATCGCGCTGCGCATCCGCGACGTGGCGAAGGCGGCGGGCGTGCCGATCATCGAAAGCCCCCCGCTGGCGCGCGCACTCTATGCCAGCGCGATGATCGACCGGCCGATCCCGACCGAGCATTTTAAGGCCGTGGCCGAGATCATCGGCTATGTCATGCGGTTGGCCAAGAAGCGGGCGTAAGCGCGCGACCGTTACGGTCAGACGATGTATTCGTGCTTGGCCAGTTCGATCCGGACGCGGAGTTCGATGTCCTTGAGCAACGTGGCAAGCTCGGGGTCCTGCGGTGCATGCTCCTCGGCCGCCCAGGCGGCGACTTCCTCCAGCCGCTCGACCGGCGGAAGACCCGCCGCAAGCGCCCGGTCGAGGCTTTCGAGCGCCCGCAAACCGCGCTCGGCATCGGCCGCGACCCGGCGGCGCCGCTCGATCGACGGTTCCGCCGTGGCGAGCGTCACCAGCATCTCGACGCTGACGGGCTGCGCAACCGGTGTCGCGGGGGACGTCGGCACCGCAGCCTTCTCCGCCACGGCGAACTCGGCTGCTTTCGGCAAGGCCGTTTGCAGCAGATTAGCCACGAGCGCGGGATTGGCGGTGATGCGCAAGGTTTCTCCTGTCCGCGCGGCAATGCCAGCGCATACTATCCTATAAGAAACTAACGACACTATTTCCACGAATTCGGAGTGTTTTATGCGTTTGGCCCATCTTACGATGGCGTTTCTCCTTTCACTCACCGCGACGCTGGTTCCAGCGACGGCGCAGGCAGGGCCACGCATCAAGGACATCGTCGACATCGAGAACGTCCGCCCCAACCAGCTTGTCGGTTACGGCCTGGTGGTCGGGCTGGCGGGCACAGGCGACCGGATGCGTAACGCGCCGTTCACGGAGGAATCGATGCAGGCAATGCTCGAGCGGATGGGCGTCAACATCCGCGGCACCAGGATGCAGACCCAGAACGTCGCCGCGGTGTCGATCTCCGCCACAATGCCGCCCTTCGCGCGCGCCGGATCGCAGATCGACGTGCAGATTTCCTCGCTCGGCGATGCGAGCAGCCTGCAGGGCGGCACCTTGCTCGTCTCCTCGCTGCGCGCGCTCGACGGGGAAATCTATGCGGTGGCGCAAGGCCCCGTCGCTCTCTCGGGCTTCAAGGCGCAGGGCGCGGGGGCGAGCATCACGCGCGGCGTCACCACGTCGGCGCGGATCGCCGGGGGCGCGATCGTCGAGCGCGAGGTCAATTTCGCCTTCAAATCGGCAACCAGCCTGAAGCTGGCGCTGAAAAACCCCGATTTCACCACCGCACAGCGCATCGCCGCCGCGATCAACGGTCGCTTCGGCGGTGCCGCCGAAGTGCTCGACCCGGCGACAGTCGAGGTGTCGGCGCGAGGGGATCTCGGCGGATCGATGATCAATCTGGTCTCGGCAATCGAGAATCTCGAAGTCACCGTCGACCAGCGTGCGCGGATCGTCATCAACGAGGCGTCGGGCACGGTTGTCATGGGCACAGACGTCAAGATCAGCCCGGTCGCCATTGCGCAGGGCGGCCTGACGATCAGCATCTCGGAAACCCCCGTCGCCTCGCAACCCGCGCCTTTCTCGAACGGCACGACGGAAGTGCTGCCACGCACGAAGATCGCGGTCGATGACGGCGGCGGCAAGTCGCTCGCCATTCTGGGCGGCGGCACCTCGCTGCAATCGCTGGTCAGTGGGTTAAACCGCCTCGGCGTCAGCCCGCGCGACCTGATCACGATCCTGCAAGCGGTCAAAAGCGCGGGCGCGCTTCAGGCCGATATCGAGGTGCAATGATGTCCCTGCCCCCCGTTACCACGCCTTCTGCGGCCGCCCCTGCCGCGCTTGGCCCGAAGCTGCCAACGGCCAAGCAGACCGCCGAGAAATTCGAAGCGGTCTTCCTCGGCCAGATGACGCAGCTGATGATGGAGAGCGTCGAGATGGGCGATCAATTCTCCGGCGGGCACGGCGAGGCGATGTTTCGCGGCGTGCTGGCCGAGAAGCTCGGCACCGAAATGGCCAAGACCGGCGGGATCGGCCTGGCGCCGTCCGTGCTGGCGCAGATTATCAAGATGCAGGGAGAATCCGGCCATGGCCAGTGAGTTCATCGACACCATCGTATCGCTGACCGCAATCATGGAAGAAGAGACCGCGCGGCTGTTGTCGCCGGTCCGGCACCGCGATTTCGCCGAGATGGCGGCTGCAAAGATCAAGCTGGTCGCTACGCTCGAGACGATGACGGCCGCGCATGAGCGGACCGGGACAGACTGGATGGCAACGCTCGATGATGAGGGGCGTGAGGCGCTGAGCGCCGCGATTCGTCATCTCGGGGCCGCCGCCCAGGTCAATGCCCGCGTCCTGGAACGCCAGATCGACTTGTCGACCGAAATGATGGGTGCGGTCGCCACCGAAGCGCGCCGCCTGTCGGGGACGCGCAGCGCGATTTACGGCGCGAGCGGCATCGTATCGCGGACCGAAGTGGCGACCCCGATTTCGGTGAATGCGAGTTTGTGAGCGCTGATTAAAATCGTCCGTTCGTGTCGAGCGAAGTCGAGACACACGTAGTAGCGTACGTGTGGGGTTTCTCGACTGCGCTCGAAACGAACGTGTTCTAAGGCCTCAGCCAGTCCTACTGCTTCCCGATCGCCGCCTTCAGCAAGCCGATCTGCTTGCGATACAGGCTGGTCATCGTGGCGAAATCGGCCTGGATCTGGCCCATTTTGAGCAATTGATCCTCGATCACGACATTATTGCCGTCGGGCTTGGTTTCGGACACGTCGCGGTCGGCGACCACATTCCCCGCCATGATCTGATGCGCGCCGAGCGCGGTCATCCCGCTGGTCAGCGTGATGTGCGGCCGCGCGACGGCAGGCTTGCCGGTATCTTGCGCCGACAGCAGGCTCGAGAAGTTCGGCGGGTTGACCTCACGCGCCTTGAAGCCCGGCGTTTCGCTATTGGCGATGTTCTGCGCGATCACGCGCTGGCGTTCGGACAAATTCTTCATCGCCACGCCAATTCCGGCGAGCAGTGGGGGAGTCGAAACCGGCATGATCAAAATCCCGTATAGCCGCCGAGGGTATTGTCGGCGGCCGGCGTCAACCGCGCGAGCGCCGATTTGTAACTGGCGAGTTGCGCCGCTTGCGCGGGTGTCATGGCACCGGCGCCCGGCTTGACGCCGTCGGTGAGCCGCGCCTTTCCGTCATCCCAATATAGCGAGCGATAGGCGGTCTGCGTCGTGGAGATCGCGCTCTTGATGATGGTCAGCGTCGCCGCCGCATCCTTGCTGGTCGAGAGATTGAGCGCCTCGGTCAGGGCGAGGCCGAAATTGCCGCCCGGCCGCACTTTCGGCGCGCCGCGCGCGGCGATGACAGGGACGGCCAGACGCGTCGGATTGAGCCCGAGCTTCTCGAGCGCATCCTTGCCCGGAGCACCGGCGACCAGCGCGACCGAGGAACCGGCCTTGGCATCGATCCGCAATACCATCGAACCCGACACGATCGCGGTCGCGACCACTGCCTTGGACCCGGTCAAACCGCGAATGCGGTCGGCCAGCGTGGTCAGCGTATCGTCCGCCTGGATTACGACCTTCTTCGCCGCGCCACCCTGAATGCGCAACGAGAATTCATCGCCGGCGCGCAAGCTGGTTTGCGCCACGAGCTTGATCGAAGCCTCGGGATTGAGCGCGCCACGGTGAAGCCCGAGCGCGCCGAGGACGGTATCGCCCCCCGCCCCGGCGGAGATGCGGACGGGTTCGGTCCGGAGTGATATCTGGCCAAACTGCGTAACGTTTTCGATCGCGCCGCTGGTGGCATCGATCCGGCCGACGAAACCGTCGACCGAGCCGCGCTTTGCTCCGTCGAGCGCGCCGGTGGTCCGTCCGCCGACATACAGCGCGCCGTTGACGAAGGCGACGCTGTCGACCTGATCGTCGGCCGCGGTGGCGACATAGGAGGTGCTGGCGCTATTGAGCGCACTGTCGATCCGGGTGACGAAACCATCGCGGCCGCCGCCGAGGCTGTTGGCTTGCGCGCCGGCGAGCGCCGCGCTGGTCGAGCCTGCCACCGCGATCGTGCCGTCGCTGGCGACCGCAATCGCGCGCGCATCGGCCTGGCCGAGCGAGAGGCTGCCGAGATCGCTGCTGATCGACGTCGCGCTGATGCTGCGCAAGCGCGCTTCACCGCTCTGATTGGTCAGCGCGAGCAGGTTTCCGTCCGCGCCGATCGCCAGCGCGGTCACGCTATCGGTCCCGCCGCCGTCGATCGTGCGGCGTTCCTGCAGCTTTCCGGCGGAATCGATCCGGGCGAGGAAGGCGTCGCCATTGCCGGTGGCGGATTTGCCGCCGACGAAAACCGTCCCGTCCGTGCCGACCGCAATCGCATTCGCGCGGTCGGCGCCGGCGGCATGGATGACCGTGGCGAAACGTTCGTCGCCCAGCGCGGAAAAGCGCGCGACGACCATGTCGCCGTCGCTACTCACGCCGTCGAAGCTGCCATTGACCGTTCCCGCGACGGTGACGTCGCCATTGGCGGCGACCGCTACGGCGGCGCCTTGCGCGCCGCCAGACGCGCCGAGGCTGCGCTGCCACACGATCGCGCCTTCGCTGTTCAATTTGGTCAGGAACAGATCCTGCGTCCCGCCCGGCCGGTTGGATTGAAGATTGCCGTCCGAGGTGCCGACGGCATAACTGAAGCCCGATGCATCCGTCGCGATCGCCTGTGTCGTCGTATTCGCCTGCACCGGACCGGGCGGCGCCACTGCCGGCGGGGTCACCCCCGCGATCGGCTTCAACGCGGGCGGCTTGACGTAGGTGAGCTTGGCGCGGTCGGTCGCGGCCTGATCGATGCCAGCGATCGTCGCGAGCGGCTTGCGCGTCATCTCGCCCGTTAGGTCGTCGATCCGCAGGAGCTGCGTCACGGTCGGTGCATCGAGCGCGGTCTGGCCGCTGGCGACGACGAGCGAATCGGGCGCGCCGACTTGATCGATCGACACACGCTCGGCCCCATTGGGGGCTTGCACCGAAAAGCCCCATTTGTCGGATTTCTTGTCGGGTACGAAATGCACCAGCCAGCGCGGGCTGGGATTACCGTCCTTGTCGAGCACAACTGACCCGTCCGGATTGCGCAGCGGAATCGCGTTGATCGCCGCATTGATTGCGGTCGCGACGGAATCGAGCGTCGGCGGCTGCGGAGTCTGGGCAAGATCGATCACGACGATATCGCTCGCCCCCGGCTTGTCGAGCGCGATGCGAAACACCTCATTCCCACTCAGGCCCGGCAGCGGTGAATCGCGCTTGTCGAGAATTCCGGTCCCGCTGAATTTGGTCGGATCGGACGATGCAACCGACACCGTTTCGGCGCGGCGCGTAGGCAGCGCGAACGACAATTCGACCTTGTCTGCTTTAGCCTGCCCGAGGAAGGTCTGGAGGTCGGCCAGCCCGTTGCCGAACGCCGCCTGCAGCGAGGTACGTTCCGCGTCCGTCGTCGTCGTCCGGGCGGCAGCGGTGGCGAGTAGCTGCAGCTTGGCCAGCGCCTTATAGGCGGTAAAGGTCGTCTCCACGTCGGGCGACCCGGCCGTCGGTGAGGTTGCGTTTGTGTCGACGATGCTCTTCAGCGCCTTGATCGCCGAGACCTGCGCCGACTCCGGTGTCTTGGCCGCTGCCTGCTTCCACGGCGGGGTGGTGGGCGCGAGTGTGAACTGCGCCTTGGCCTTGCGCACGGCAAGCGACTCGGCCGCGGTCGGCACCCCGAAATCGGTATAGCTGTTCGTGCCCGTCAGCATCGAAAGGGCGCTCAGCCCGCTAGAAAGATTTATCGTCACGACATTGTCGCTCTGGCTCCGCGCTGCTCATCTATCCTATAATAGAGGCATCCACCGACGCCGCTGCGCGTTAACCCTCAATATATGTCTGGATGCCGAATGAGCATGATGGCGCCAATCGCCCAGCCGGCCGAACTCAAGAAATTTTCCGGGCAGGAACGCGCTGCGGCGCTGATGCTCGCACTCGGCAAGGACCATGGCGCGCCGATCTGGGAATTGCTGACCAACGACGAAGTCCGCGAACTCTCCGCCGCGATCGCGCAGCTCGGACGCGTGCCATCGACTGTAGTCGAGCATCTGCTCGTGCAGTTTTCGGGAGAAATTTCGAGCATGGCATCGCTCCATGGCTCGTTCGAAACGACCGAGCGGCTGCTCGACGGCATCCTCCCCGAGGACCGCGTCAAGGAAATCATGGAAGATATCCGCGGCCCCTCCGGCCGGACGATGTGGGACAAACTGTCCAATGTCAGCGAAACCGTGCTCGCGACGTATCTGAAGAACGAATATCCGCAGACGGTCGCGGTGATCCTGAGCAAATTAAAGCCCGATCACGGGGCGCGCGTGCTCTCCGAACTACCACGCGAACTGTCGGTCGACGTCATCTTGCGGATGTTGCGGATGGACACGGTGCAGAAGAAAGTGCTGGTCGAGGTAGAGACCACGCTCAAGACCGAATTCATGAGCAATCTGTCGCGATCGCAGCGGCGCGACCCGCACGAGACGATGGCCGAAGTGTTCAACGCGCTCGACCGCGCGACCGAGGAAGCGATGCTGACCGCACTCGACGAAAAGGCGCCCGAAGCCGCCGAACGCATCCGCGCGTTGATGTTCACGTTCGAGGATCTCGGTAACCTCATGCTGCCAGCCATCGCGACGATCGTCCGCAATGCCGACAAGCGCGAAATGGCGCTGGCGCTAAAGGGTGCGCCGCCCACGATGCGGGAGCTGTTCTTCTCGGGCATGACCGAACGATCGGCCAAGCTGCTGAAGGAAGACATGGCTGGCATGGGTCCGGTGCGCGCGCGCGAATGTGAAGAAGCGCAGAGCGCGCTGGTGCGCTTGGCCAAATCGCTCGCCGACAGCGGCCAGATCATGCTGGTCGATCCCAAGAACGACGATGCGATGATTCTGTAACCGCGCCATGAACCCGGGATATACGATGGACTCGTCCTTCCACATCAAACCGTTCGCCTTCGACCGCGTCTTCGCCATGCAAAAGGGCGCGCAGGTGCCGAACGCGGCGGACAATATCGAAACGATCATCGTGCTGCGCGCCGAGATCGACCTGCTGAAGGCGCAGCTCGAAACCGCCACCGCCGTGGCACGCGCCGACGGCTTCGAAGGCGGTCTCGCCCAGGCCCGCAACGAGACCGCCGCGGCAATGCTCGCCGCGACCGATGCGCTGCACGCCTCGATCGAGGCGGTCGAACAGGAATTCGAGGAAATCGAACGGCGAACCTCGCGCGCTGCGGCCGACGTGGCGCTTGCCGCCGCCGATGGATTGGCCGCGCGCGCCCTGGCCGCCGACCCCGCGCTCGCGATTGACGACGCGATCGGGCGCGTGCTCACGCAAGTGGCGCGCGGTCAGGAACTGCAGATTCGCGTCCACCCCGCGCTGATCGAAGCGACCGAGGCGCTGATCGCCGGACGGCAGAGCCGCGACCGGCGCCGCCTGTCGCTGACCGTCATCGCCGACGATACGCTGGCGATCGGCGATGCGTTGATCTCATGGGAGCAAGGCGGCTTGACCCTCGATGCCGCCGCGCGGCGTGCCGCGATCCTGACCGAGCTTGGCCTGGACGAGGCAGGCCGGGACCAAAACGCCGCTTGACGGCAAGAATTACCTACCCGGCAAAATCTTCCGCCCACATCCTCCTATAATGATCGGGAGGGGTCATCGCCCCGATTGCACCAGTGGGGCCGATCTTGGACGGATTGCGAAAGTTCTTTGCGCAGCTTGGCACGCGCCGCCTGATGATCATGGGCGGCGTCGCCATCGCCTTGCTCGGCGTTCTGGCAGCGGTCGCGATGCGCGGCGGATCGAGCGAGATGGGGTATCTTTATACCGATCTCGATCCTTCGGTCGCGCAGTCGATGACTGCCAAACTGACCGCGCAGAACGTGCCGTTCCAGCTTTCCCCCGATGGCAGCGCGATTTTGGCACCCAAGGAAAAGCTGCCCGAATTGCGGATGGCGATGGCCGCCGACAAATTGAGCGGCAAGGTCGGGTACGATGTACTCGACGCCGAGCAACCCTTCGGCGTTTCCTCCTCGCGCGCGCGCATGAACGAGACGCGCGCGATCGAGGGCGAACTCGAAAAGTCGCTGCAAAGCCTCGACAGTGTCGACCGCGCGCGCGTCCATATCGTGATGCCCGAACGCGCGATGTTCGCCACCGAATCGCGCAAGGCCACCGCGTCGGTCACGCTCAAGACACGCGGGAAACTGCCCGCAACGGCGGTGCAGGCGATCCGCTATCTGGTATCCTCCTCCGTCCCCGAACTGTCCCCCGATCAGGTCTCGATCGTCGATCAGACCGGCGCGCTGCTCGCGCGGGCGGGCGAGGCCGACGACGGGGGTGCCGCCCAAGCCGACGACCGCCAAACGGGTATCGAAAACCGGCTACGTGGGCAGATCGAAGGTATGCTCGAGCCGATCGTCGGCGCGGGCAAGGTGCGCGCCGAGGTTTCCGCCCAGGTCGCGCGCGATCAGACGCGCGAGGAAAGCAACGTCTTCGATCCCGACAAGCAAGTGATCGGGCATCAGGTTACCGTCGAAAGCGGCGACCAGAGTAATGAGAGCGGAGCGACCGCCCCCGGTGCCTCGGTTGGCGCGCAGCTTCCCGAAAACAAGGGTGCTCCGCCCGCTGCGGGTGGCACCGGCGACAGCCGCAAATCGGCGCGCAACGAGACGTCCGAGGACACGACCTTCGAGAACAGCCAGACGCGCACCGTAACCGTCCGCGCGCCCGGCAAGCTCACCCGGTTGACCGTCGCAGTGATGGTCGATGGCGGCAAGAAGGGTCTGCCCGCACCCGAGATCGCGCGGCTGACGCGGCTTGTCCAGAATGCCGTCGGGTTCGACGCGGCGCGCGGCGACAGCGTGGTGGTCGAGAACATGACCTTCGCCGCGGTCGACCCGTTCGCCGATGCCAAGGGCAGCTGGTTCTCCTGGGTTTCGATGGATCAGGTGTTCAGCCTGCTCAAGTTGATCGTAATCGCGGGCGTCGGGCTGATCGCGCTCCGAATGCTGCGCCCCAAGGTCACGCCCGGGCAACTCGCCGAAGAAGCGCGACAGCTGACGGCGCAGACCGCCGAGGCGCAGGCCCTCGCCACGCGCGCGGCGGAAGGCGATCCCCAAGCGCTGCTGCAGATCGAGGCGATGCGCGAGGCAGGCGACGATACCTCGCTGCTCGATCAGGAAATCGCGCTCGCCCAGGTCGACGGACGCATCAAGCTCTCGTCGCTCAAGAAGATCGGTGACTCGATCAACGGCAGTCCGGCTGAGGCCGCGTCGGTGATCCGGCAATGGATGAACTCATGATGGAAAGCTCCAATCCCATGGACAGCGATCAGCGCGACATGATCATCGCAAGCGAAACCGGGCCGGATGACTTTCCGCCGCTTGAAGATTTTGGCAGCGCGGCCCCCGCCGGAAACGCAGCCGCAAGCGCGCCGACGAGCCTTGAGGCGATCTATGACGTGCCGGTCAAGGTACAGGCGGTGCTTGGCCGATCGCGCATCGCGATCGGCGCGCTGATGCAGATGAAGGCAGGCGCGGTGATCGAGCTCGATCGGCGCGTCGGCGAACCGGTCGACATCTTCGTCAACAATCGCCTGATCGCGCGCGGCGAAGTGGTGATGATCGACAATTCGCTCGGCGTGACGCTGACCGAAATCGTCCGTCAGGAGCGCTGAGCACGTGCACGCAACAGGGCCTGTTCATTTACTTCTGGTCGGCGCTCCCGGCACCGAATTCCGTACCGCCGCCGCGATGGCACGCGAAAGCGGCGCGCACGTCACGCTTGCGGACAATGCGGCGATGGCGCTGCAAATCCTGCGCGACGATGGTGGTGACATCGTGATGATCGATATCGATCAGGACGTCGCGCGCTTCATCGCGCAACTGCGCTCCGAACGGATCGCGGTGCCGGTGCTCGCGTGCGGGATCGACGCGGCGGCGGACCGCGCGGTCGCGGCGATCCGCGCCGGTGCGCGCGATTACGTGCCCTTGCCGCCGCAAGCAGACCTGATCGCAGCGGCGATCCTGTCGGTGTCGCAGAACGTCACGCGCATCGTCGGCGACGATCCGGCGCTTGGGCGCGCGATGGCGCTCGGGCTGGCGATGGCGCATTCCAGCGCACCGATGCTGATCGTCGGCGAAAGCGGCTGCGGCAAGGAACTCTTCGCCCGCGCGATGCACGATGCGTCGGGCCGGCGCGGCCGTTTCCTGGTCATCGATTGCGCGAACAACAGCGCCGAAATTCTCGAATCCGAATTGTTCGGCCATGCCGCCGGTGCCTTCCCCGGCGCGCTCGCACGGCGGCGCGGACGGATCGATGAAGCGGTCGATGGCACCGTTTTTCTGCGCGACGTGGAGGCGCTCACCCCCGCGATCCAGGCGCGCCTGCTCACGGTCTTGCAAGGAACCCACGCCACCCGCCCCGCCGCCGATCCAGTCGCAATCCGCGCGCGGATCATGGCCAGCACCGGCGTCGATCTCGACGGATTGGTCACCAAAGGCCTGTTCCAGGGCAATCTGCTCGCGCGGCTCGGGTTGGTGCGGATCGCGCTGCCGCCGCTGCGCGCACGCGTCGGCGACATCGTGCCGATGGCGACATTCTTCGCGGAACGCTTCGCGCTCGCCAACGATCTGCCTCCCCGCCCTTTCGATGACGCGGCGACGGCGTTGCTGCTGCAACACCAATGGCCCGGCAATGTCCGTGAGCTGGAGGATACGGTGCACCGCGCCGTCCTGCTCAACCGCGACGCGCACATCTCTGCAGACGCCCTCGTCACCGCCGATGGCTCCGCGCTCGGCTCCCCGACCGCAGCGGCACCGCATGCCGACAGCGCCGCATTCGTCGGTCGCACGGTCGACGATATGGAGCGCGACCTGATCCTGCACACGCTGCGCCATTGCCGCGGCAACCGGACGCTTGCCTCGACGATCCTCGGCATTTCGGTGCGGACGATGCGCAACAAGCTGAAGACCTTCATCGAGGCAGGCATCCCCGTCCTGCCCGCATCGTGACCGCCTGAGCATGCCACCAGAGCTAGCCACCTTCATCAAACGCTTCGGCTTCAGCCAGGATCTGGCGCTTGCGGGCACCGTCGTCGCGATTATCGCGATGCTGATCCTGCCCTTGCCGGCCTGGATGCTCGACCTCGGTCTGGCACTGTCGATCACCTTGTCGGTGATGATCCTGATGACCGCGCTATTTATCGAAAAGCCGCTCGAGCTCTCGGCTTTCCCGACGATCCTGCTGATCGCGACGATGCTGCGGCTCGGCCTCAACCTCGCCTCGACCCGATTGATCCTGTCGCACGGGCATGAGGGGCCGCAGGCGGCCGGCGGCGTGATCGGCGCGTTTGGCGAATTCCTGATGGGTGGTCAGCCCGTCATCGGCCTGACGATCTTCGCGATCCTGGTGGTGATCAACTTCGTCGTCATCACCAAGGGTTCGGGCCGCATCGCCGAAGTTGCCGCGCGCTTCAGCCTGGACGCGATGCCGGGCAAGCAAATGGCGATCGACGCCGATCTGTCGGCCGGGATGATCACCGAGATTCAGGCCCGCGAACGGCGGACCGAGATCGAGGCCGAAAGCGGCTTCTATGGCGCGATGGACGGTGCCTCCAAATTCGTGAAGGGCGATGCCGTCGCCGGGTTGATGATCACCGCGATCAACATCCTGGTCGGTCTCATCATCGGCGTTGTGATCCACGGCGTCCCGGTCGCCGATGCGTTTCATACCTATACCATCCTGACCGTCGGCGATGGCCTGGTCAGCCAAATCCCCGCGCTGATCGTCTCGACCGCTGCCGGTCTGCTCGTCTCCAAGGGCGGGATCAGCGGCAAGACCGGCGCGGCGCTTGGCGTACAGCTCGGGCGCTATCCCAAGGCATTCGGGATGGTCGCGCTGTTGATGGGCGCGCTGGCGATCATGCCGGGCCTGCCGTTCGTGCCCTTCGCCGCCTTTTCCGGGCTGTGCGGCTGGGTCGCCTGGACGCTGAGCAAGCGCGCTGATGCGGAGGCAAGCGCCGCCCGCATGGCAGAGGCGACCGCCGGACTCGCCGCGCAGCAAGTCGATGAGCCGGTATCGCGCACGCTGTCGATCGACGCGGTGCGGCTGGAGATCGGCTATGCGCTGCTGCCGCTGATCAACGATTCGAATGCCGAGCCGCGGCTCGACGATCAGGTCCGCGCGCTGCGGCGACAGATGGCGCTCGATTTCGGCTTCGTGCTCCCGTCGGTCCGCATCATCGACAATATGGCGCTCAAGGCCAATGAATATATCGTCTACATCAAGGAAACGGAGGCCGCGCGCGGCGAGATCCGGCTCGACAAATTGCTGGTGATCAATGCTGGCGGCGGCAATCTCGGCATCGTCGGCGAAGAAACGCGCGAGCCGGTGTTCAACCTCCCCGCTTTGTGGATCGACCGCGCCTTGCGCGACGAGGCGGGGGTGCGCGGGCTGACCGTGGTCGATTGCGGCACGATCATCACCACGCACCTGACCGAGTTGGTGAAGGACAATATCGCCGACCTGCTTTCGTTCACCGAGACGCACAAATTGATCACCGAAATCCACAAGGATTCGGAGAAACTCGTCTCGGAAATCGTGCCCGCCAAGATTTCGATCTCGGGCGTGCAACGGATCCTGCAGAATTTGCTGTCGGAGGGGATTTCGATCCGCGACATTCCAACGATCATGGAGGGCATCGCCGAGGCCGCCCCCCTCAGCCACAACCTCACGCAGATGACCGAGCATGTCCGCGGTCGCCTCGCGCGGCAGATTTCGGCGCAACAGACGCGCGAGGGGGCGATCCCGATCCTCACGCTGTCGGCGCATTGGGATGCCGAATTCGCCGAAAGCATTGTCGGCGTGGGCGACGACCGGCATCTCGCGATGGCGCCGTCCAGCCTGCAAGCCTTCATCGCCTCGGTGCGTGAGACCTATGACCGGCTCGCGGCGGGCGGCGAAATCCCGTGCATGCTGACCAACCCGGCGATCCGCCCGTTCGTCCGTTCGATCATCGAGCGGGTTCGCCCTGCCACCGTCGTGCTGAGCCAGAACGAAATCCACGCGCGCGCGCGCATCCGCGCCCTGGGATCGATTGCGTAAAAGCGCCGCCGACCCGGCTTATCTCCTATAAAGGATGGGTCGGCCTGCGTGCCGGACGGAAAGGCCCTGCATGAATTTCTCCTCGACGGGCCCATCGACTGGACTGCCCGCCTGGCCCCAGGCTTCGCCCCGCTCCGCCGGATTGCCGGTGGTGACCGGCGACGACTTCGCACTCGCGATCGACGGGGCGATGGCGCTGCAGGCGGCGGTGGAGGACACGACGCCCCTTACGGCAGACGCGATTGCCGCAGGTGCTGCGCGGCGCTCGGCACCGATTGCACTTGGCGATACCGCGCCGGACGCCGTTCCCACCGCGCCGCCGACCGGCATCCCGCGCACCGCAAACCCGACCGCGCCGGTCCGGACACCAGCCGGTATGCCGCAGCCGACGCGCGATGCGCCTGGGCCAATGCCCGCAACCGTACCGGCTACCGCCCCGCCCCCGCTAACCGCCGCCGCTTCGAGTGCCGCGCCGATGAAGGATGCTGCCGCTGGACCGCTTCCGGCTGAGGCGTTGTTGAAGCCAGCAACGCCGATTGCGCAGAAACACGCAGGCCAAGCGCGGCCTGACGCCCGCGACGCCGCCGCAGCACCGGTGGCCGAGCGGACGACGGCGACTCCGGAAGCACCGGAGCAACCGGCAATGCCGACGGCAAAGGCGGCGATGCGCGTCGATGCTGCGGCGCGCGACGTCACGGCCCCGACTGCGCCGACGCCGCGCAGCGCGGGCGATCCTGCCCCGGTAACCGCTCCTGCTCCGGCCCCGGTCCTCGCAACCGTCGCCCCCGTGCGCGTGAAGGCCGCGTCCGCTATGCCGCCCCCGCAGGACGCGCCGCGCCCTGCCGCACCCAATTCACCCGCGCCCACCCCGGCAGCGGAGCAAGCCGTCCCCAATCGTGTCGTCGCACACCCGAAGGCGCCGGTGCCGACGCCGCTGCCCCAACTTCCAACGGAGACCGCGCGACCGCGTCTTGCCGAGGCCCCCGCGCCAGCGATCGACATGGCAGTCGAGACGGCTGCCTTGCCAAAAGTGAGCGCCCGGGCGCCCGCGATCGTCGCGGTCTCACTCGCGCCAGTGGCGCTTGCCGTGAAGGAAGGCGCGCTCGGCCGTACGGATCGCGCTGTCGGTGATGGCCGCGCCGCGTCGCCGGACGACGCTCCCCTGCGCAAGCTCGCGCCTAACGACGGTGCGCCCGTTCAAGCCAAGCCCGACTCGAGACCCGCCACGGTCGTCGTGGCGGCCGCTCCACCCACTGTCGAAACACCAGAAGCGTCGGTGCCGATATCAGCGGCGGTCGCGGCACCCGCGCCGATCGGGAGTGCAACGCCATCCGTCGCGCCCGCGGCGGAACCGCTTGCCCAAGCGAAAGCACCCGCAGCCGCACCCACTCGAGCAGCAGCCGCGCCCCCCGCTCCGGCCCGGCCCCGGCCCAGCCCCAGCCGCCGCTGCCGCCGCCGCTTCACCCGCCGGACCCGGCGCTGCCGAACGACCGCTTCCCGCCGCATCGGAAAAGATGCACCCGGCCACGCCGATCGTGACGGTGTCGGTTCCCCTGGTCACCCCGCATATCATCGCGCCGATTACGGCCAGCACCGCGCCAATCGCGGAGCGTCCCGCGCTGCCGGGCGTTCTTGCCGCCCAGACCGTTCCGCTGATGCGAGTCGGCCCGCCGCGCATTGCCGTACCGGTTGCCCCCGCATCGCCGGATATGACGGCGATCGCCCCGGTTCCGGCGCCACCCGCTCACGCAGCCCCCGCACCCGTCGCCAACGCAGTCCCTGTCTCGGCCAGCGGCGCGGCGACGCTAACCCGGTCTCCGATCGCCGAGGCCGCGCCGCTGCCGCCCGCACCGGTCGAGCCGGATGCGCCAGTCGTAGCCCCCGCAGTATCCGCCGTGCCAGCGAGGCCAACGGGGCCTGCGACCCACGCAGCGCCCGCACTGCCGGCGGCGCACGCCGCGCCAGGCGCACCCGCAGTATTCACCGTGCCAGCGGCACCAGCCGCGCCAAGGGAACCCGAAGCGCCCGAAGCGCAGCCTGCCGGCAAGGCATCCCGCGCGAAGCCGGCGGCGATCCAACCGCAATCGCCAGAGGATCTCGTCGCACCAGTCCGGGCGACGCCGGTCCTTTCCACGCCATTCGTGTCGACGCCGGATGTAACGGCAACGATCCCGCTGCGATCCACCGTGCGTGAGCCAGCGGTCGCAGATCCGCCGCGCCGCGCCGCGCCGGATCGGCACGAGGCGGCAGATCAATCCGCGCCCCCCACAGTGCCCACGGTCGCACCATCGATCCTTCCCCAGATGATCCCGGTCGCGACGTCACTGCCCGCCGCTGCGTCGCGTACGGCGGACACAGCGGACAGGACGAAGCCGATCAGCGTCCAGCGCGCAGCGCCCGCGCTCGGCATGGCGAGCGTGGCAGCGCCGCCCCCGCGCGGCCAAGACATACCCGTGGCCGCGCACGATACCGCGCAACCGGCTGCACCATCGGATGCTCCGAACTTTGCCGACACGCTGCCGCCTGCCCCTGCCGACACCGGCGATGCCAGGCCAGCCCCCGCGCCCCTGCTGAGCGCAGAGCCACTTCGCACCCCCAATCCCCCACCGGTGGCCCCCCGCGCGCATCAGTCGGAAACGATCCCGACCCCCACCGTCACCGCACATCCCGGCCAGATCGGCCGCGAGCTGGGGGTCGAGATCGCGCGGCGCGTATCGGCCGGCGGCAATGAGCTGCTCGTGCGGCTTGCGCCTGCCGAACTCGGCCGGATCGAGGTCCGCATGGCCTTCGACGATCGCGGCGGCCTGACGACGGTGATTGCCGCCGACAGCCCCATCGCGCTCGACATGCTGCGCCGCAACAGCGCCGATCTCAGCCGATCACTGAACGACGCGGGCTTCCGCAGCGACGCGCAAAGTCTGCGTTTCGACGGCGGTGGCGACCGTGGGGGTGATCGCGGTGGCGGCCAGCCCCGCACCCCGTGGCAGACCGCAACGCAGAAATCGGGCCCGTCGGACGATTTCGGCGCGGCCAGCGACTTCGAGCAAACCCCGTACCGCCAGCTGCGCACCAGCGGCCGCTACGACCTCATGGCATAGGAGCCCGCCAACATGGCCATCATCGCAAACACTCCCACGACGACGACCCCAGTGGTCGCGGCACCCGGCGCCACCGCCAAGAGCACCATCGGCGCGGACTTCAACATGTTCCTGAAACTGCTCACGACGCAGATGCAGAATCAGGACCCGCTGAGCCCGATGGACAGCGCGCAATATACCCAGCAGCTCGTCCAATATTCGCAAGTCGAGCAAAGCGTACAGCAGACCGGCGCGCTGAAGGATATCCTCGCCAGTCTTTCGACGCAGACGATGACGCAGGCGGCGGGGTTCATCGGGCGTGATGCCGAATTCAATACGGCGGTCTCCGGCCTCGGTGTCGCGCCGGCGCGCTGGTCCTACACCGCGTCGGGCGAGCTCAACGCCGCCACGGCGACGATCACCGATGCGTCGGGCAAGGTTGTCGATACGCGCGCGGTGACGCTGGACGGCAGCAACGGCAAGTATAGCTGGGACGGCATGTTGCCGAACGGGACGAAGGCTGCGGACGGTGCCTATTCGCTGTCGCTCAGCGCCAAGAACGCCGCCGGGGCGAACGTCCCCGTGACGATCCGCGGCGTGGGCACGGTCAGCGGCGTGAGTGCGCTCAACGGGATCGTCTCGCTTGGCGTGAACGGCGTGACGATGCCGATCAGCGCGCTCCTCAGTCTGGTCGCGGTCGGCTGACGCCGCGCACAGCGCGCGATGGCGCCTTCTAGCGCGCGCATCGCACGACCGATTCCGATCCAGTTACGGAAAATGCATCATAATGAGCTGCTGCGCGATGTTCGTCGGCTGGCGCGATAACCTCGGCAAAGACTGCAGCCTTTCCTGCGACGTCCGTTTCGGCACCATGATAAATGACCGCAGCTTCGAGCGCTCCGGCGGGTCCGATGCGCCGCCGTTCCTTGAGCGCAATGTCGTTGCGACATCGATCATTCCGGCCTGCCACCCCTCGGCGAGGGGGGCGGCCGCTGCGGGCGCCAATTCGGTCCTGCCCAGTGCGATCCACGTACAGGGCAATATGATCCAGTGGCAAACCGAAGATCGCGCTGGCACCTTCGTCGGCAGCGCAGCGGACAAACCGCCAGCGCCGGCATCGGCCCCACTTTGTGAACGGGAATGCACCGCGCATCAGGCTGGCCTCGGCTGGCCGAAGCGGCGCAGCCCGCGCTCGCGAAATTTATTTGCCCGCGCGCACCACGCAGAGGAATTGGTTCCTATTATAGAAGAGAGACCCGGATGCGCCCCCCTTGCATCCGGGTCTCGCTACATCGCGTGTCGTTCGATCACAAAATGGAAAAGACAGGCTGCCCCCTCAGCCTGTCTTTTTTGTTTTGGTACGAATGCGACGCGGGTCGTGGGGACAGCAGGATGCAGCGCTTAGTCGAGGTGGGTGCGACTGGCCTGGCCAGGGACCAGCAAGTGCAGCGCCGGGGGCCCAGCGGTACGCCGCGCCGCGGAGCGTCGTACCGGGCGCTCGCCACCGTCAGATCGCCCGTCGCCCTGCACCAGGCGCGGCGGGGTTTTGGCGAAGGCATCGATCCAGAAGTCGTCAAGCAGACACCCCGGCACGTCGGCGGGCTTGAGCACGGTGGCGATACAGTCGCTGATCGAGGGATCCTCGCACGGGCCAATCACCTCGACCACGTCATCGAGCGTCATTCCCGGGGCTGCAAGCAAGCGGGCGGCAGCCGCAGCCCACAGTGCGCGTCCATCGGATACGGCCAACGTCAGGCTGATCCGGTACTGCGGTTGGAGACCGTCTGGCAGGGTTTTGCAATCGTTTGAAGAACCGGGAAGATTTTCCGAGTACACGAGAATATCCCTCTTTATCATCAACTAGGCGGCACGCGTTGAGCCCTGAGCAACTGAGGATCGCAATGGTCTTGTCGCACGCCCGACGATATTGAGGGAATGTCCCTAACCAAGACGGATGATGCCCTGCCGCGCTATTGCAGCCGCTTCGTCGCCCGGCGGCCGAGTTCGCGCGAATGGGCGATCACGACGCAGAGCTCGGCATAGAGCCGGTCCCAAAAGGGCGCAGGTATCGCGAAATCGTGGCGCGCACCGGTCTGTTTCATCACCAACGCGACGTGGTCGCCGCGTTCCAGGCCAAAACTGGCGGCGAACGGGCCATCGACGAACTCATCGGCGAGATCGTTCGGGAGCGCGAGCCGCGCGGCCATGATGTAGCCGCAAAAGACCTCGACGCCGTAATGGTCGAGTACGGCCGTGCTGTAATTCTTGCGATCGGGGCGGTCGAAGACGACCAGCGCTCCGGTCGGATGTGCCTCTACGCTGACCCGCAGACGCGCACCAAAGGCGTCCGTGATCTCGCGAATTCTGGGAAACACCGCGGATTCCTTCAGTTATGACGGGGATTGCAGCCGGATCCGATCCAGCGCTGCCACCTGAAGAGGAAAGGGCCGGGATGGCAAACCATCCCGGCCCTCCTGCGATCCCCCGGGCGAACCCGGGGTATCTCCGCCCCTTAACGGAACAGCGACGTGATCGTCTGCGGCGCCTGATTGGCGATCGACAGAGCCTGCACGCCAAGCTGCTGCTTGACCTGAAGGGCCTGAAGCTTTGCCGATTCCTTCGCCAGATCGGCATCGACAAGGCTGCCGATGCCCGACTCGATCACATCCGACAGCTTGCTGGTGAAGGTCGATTGCGCGTCGATCTGACGCGAAGCCGAACCCAGGTTGCTGAGCGACGTGGCGAGGTTGGTCTGGGTCGTGGTCAGCGTGTCGATCATCGTCGTGGCAGCAGCAGCGCTGCTGATGTTGCCGCTTGCGGCAACCGTGATGACCGAACCGCCCAGGTCGAGGCCCTGGTTGGCGACCGACAGCGAATCCGGCTGCCAGGTGCCGCCCGAGGTACCGTCCTGCAGCGACTGGAGGGCCGAAACCGCCCCGCCGCTTGCCTTCAACAGGTTGGTCCCGTTGAAATCAGACGCATTGACGATCGTCGTGATCTGATCGCGAAGGGCGGTGAAGTCCTTGTTGATGCCGTCACGCGACGCCTGGTCGATCCCCGTGTCGGCCGCCTGATAGGCTTTCGCCTTCATCTGGTTGACGACGTCGGAGATCTGCTCCGCACCGGCGATAGCCACGTCCGTCACGCTCTTGGCGCGCGACAAAGACGAGGAGACCGACTGCAGGCCGCCCAGATCGCTGCGGAGGCTCTGGGCAGTCGTATAGGCTGCCGAGTTGTCCTTGGTCGATGCCACGTTCATGCCGGTGGTGATCCGGCTGGAAGTCGTGCTGAGTGCCTTGGTCGTGCTGGTCAAGCTCTGGAGAGCTGCCATTGCGCCGGTGTTGGTGTTGACCGAAAGAGCCATGATCATTCCTTCTTGGATAAAAAGCCGCTTCTGCAGCTTGGGCCAGAAACGCTGACCCACGGCGGCCCGGAAACGCTTCCGGCTCGCCCTTTATTGTGGGAAGAAATATGGGATAACCAAAACGGCCCGCGGAGTTTATTTAAGGTTAGCGGGACGTTACCGGCCGACGCCCCGGACACCGTCAGAACGGGAACAGCGCGTCGTAGATCTGCTGGCCCCAACGCGCCTGCTGCGCGTCGGTCAGCTGACCGCGCCCGCCGTAGCTGATCCGTGCCTCGGCAATTTGCGAATGGAGGATCGAATTGTCGCGGTTGATGTCCTCGGGCCGGACCATGCCCGAAACGACGAGCTCTCGTAGCTCGAAGTTAACGCGCACTTCCTGCTTGCCGCGGATCAGCAGATTGCCGTTTGGCATTACGCCGACCACGGTGGCGGCGATCGTCATGTTGATCGTCTCGCTGCGTGAGGTGTTGCCGGCGCCGTTCGATTGCGAGGTCGAACTGGTATCAACCAGCTTGGCCGGATCGACAGCGCCGGGCAGCAGCTTGGCGAGCGGCGTCTGCAGGCCAAACAGCGCTGCGATCCCGGACTTCTCGGTTCCCGCACGGGTCCGCGTCGTGCTGTTGTCGACTGCGGCCTTGTCGGCAATGTTGATGCGCACGGTCAGGATGTCGCCGACGCGGCCAGCGCGCTGATCACGGAAGAACGCGCCTGCCCCGGTTCGGAACAGCGATGCGCTGGGCGGGGACGGCGCGACCGCTGCCACCGTTGGCCCGCCAGCGCGGTTGGTCGCGCCTTGCAAGCCGAGCGACGCCTCGATCGAGGGGCTTGGGCCTTGCTCCATTGGGGTCATTTTCGGGGCTTTGCCGATCGCCTTCAGATGCCCGACGGCGCCACAACCCGAAAGCGCGCCCGCCAGCGCGATCAGCGATACAATCTTCTTCATGGCAGGTTTCCCGAAATGCTTCACTGGGCCGAAACGCGGACCGCGCCCGTGCCCTCCACGACGCCATCGAGCGTATGGTTGGTGGCGAGACTGACCACGCGGACGAAATCCCCGGCTGCGCCGCCGCTCAAGGCCTTGCCCTGCGCCGTGATCGAAAGACCGCCGTCGCGCAGCGCGATCGTGACGGGTTCGCCACGACGCACCAATTGCGGGCGGATGACATCGCTGCTGCGCACCATCGCCCCGGCCGGCAACGCGCGCGCCGCCTCCATGCCGATGATGTCCCTCGCGCGCGGCAAGCCCCGCGCGGCGGTCTCGGCCACATCTTGCGTCGTAAAGTCGCCGGAGGACAACAGATCGCCCTTGGCGATCGCGTGATCGAGTACCGGCACACTCACCTGCGGCGCGGGCGCTTCTGGCCCTTGCGCATGAAGTTGCGCTGCGCAGAGCATGAACAACGCGCTCAGCACGAGGGCGTGGGACAGCTGCATCTCAGCGCAACTGGCTGGTGGTGGCCAGCATTTCATCGGCGGTCTTCACCACCCGGCTGTTCATTTCATAGGCACGCTGCGCGGTGATCAGCGCGGTGATCTCGCTCACCGGATTGACGTTCGATTGCTCGACGAAGCCTTGCGTTAGCATCCCGAATCCCGGCTCCCCCGGGGCCGCGATCGTCGCCTGGCCCGAGGCCGCGGTTTCGAGGAAATTGTTGCCGCCCAGCGCCTCGAGCCCAGCTTCGTTGACGAAGGTGGCAAGCTGTAGCTGTCCGATCGTCTGCGGCGCCGGCGTGCCGGCGAGCGTGACCTGCACTTCGCCGGTCTTGGATACGGTCACTGCCACCGCACCCTGCGGAATCGTGATACCGGGCTGCACGATATAGCCGTCCGCCGTCACCAATTCGCCCTGGTCGGACAGCTGGAACGATCCGTCGCGGGTATAGCCGGTCTCGCCGCTGGGCATGGTGATCTGAAAATAGCCCTTACCCTGGATCGCCAGATCATAGGGGTTGTCGGTCTGCGCCAAAGACCCCTGCTCGACAATGCGATAGACGCCGCCGGTCTTCACGCCCGCGCCGATCTGAATGCCGGTCGGCAGTTTGGAATCGCTGCCCGATGCGGCACCGGCGCGTGCGACCTGCTGATACAGCAAGTCCTGGAACTCGGCGCGCTGCCGCTTGAAGGCAGTCGTGCTCATATTGGCGATGTTGTTCGAGATGACGTCGACATTGGTCTGCTGGGCCAGCATGCCGGTGGAAGCGATAGAGAGCGAACGCATGGAAATCCTTTCGGAAAAGTAAAACGGAAGAGCAGGATCAGGTGAAGCGGCCGAGTCGATCGATCGCGTTCTTGCGCAGGTCGTCCATCGACTGCGACAGGCGCTGGCTCGATTGATAGGACCGCAGGATGTCGACCATCGCCGTCGTCTCGACGATCGGCTGCACGTTCGATCCCTCGACCCCGCCGGCGGTCAGCTTGGTTTCGGCTGCGCTGAGAATGCGTCCCGCGCTACCCGCCATCAGTCCGTCGCCACGCGGCGCGACCGTCGCTTCGTCGGGGAAAACCGTCACTGCGAGACGTCCGAGCACATTCGCTCCGCTCATCACCGATCCGTCGCTGGCGATCGTCAAATTGACCTGCTGTTCCGGCGGCACGTTGATCGGCTTGCCATTATCCCCCAGCAGCCGCTGCCCGCCCGCCGTCGCAAGATCGCCAGATCCCAGCACTTTGACGAAGCCCGCGCGCGTATAAGCGGCATCGCCACCGCCCGGTGCCTCGACACCAAAATAGCCCGGGCCGTCGATCATCACGTCGAGCGGGTTTCCGGTCGACTGGAACGCACCCATCGAGCTGTCGTGGATCGCGCCGTAATCAAGCACATAGGAGGTGGTCGCCGCCGTGGGTACGCTCGCGTCACCGCTTTGCTCGACATATTCGTGAAACACCGGCTGTTCGCGCTTGAAGCCGACGGTGCTGCTGTTGGCCATATTGTTGGCGGTCACGTCGAGCCGGCGTCGCAGCGCCTGTTCGTGGCTCAACAGAACATAGGAGGAGACATCCATTTCCGTTCGCTCCAGATAAATCGTCGGTCGGAGCGCACTAGGCAGAAATTGCCGCACGCTTATCCTATATTAGAGGGGAATTGAACGAATGGCGCGGCGGCGGGCAGTTTCTCGCAAAGTCGCCGCCCAACGAAAGGCGATCCCGTGTCCGACCCCCAAAGCGAGAGCGAAATCGCCGAAAGCGCCGAGGGCGAGACCGTCGTCGCGACCAAGCCGCCGCGCTTCAGCAAGAAGCTTAAGATCATCATCGGTGCTGTCGTCCTGCTGCTGGTCATCGGCGGCGTGGCAGCGGTGATGTTCTTCCCCAAAGGCGAGGAGAAAGGCGAGCATGCAGCCGCCCCCGCCGAAGGCGGGCATGGTGAAGCTGGTGCCACCTATATCGAGGCGCCGGCGATCGTGGTGAACCTGCGCGGCGCGGATGGGACGGCACGGTTCCTGAAAATTCGTTTCACGCTCGTCCCTGAATCGGCCGGCAAGGTTGAGGAGATCAAAGCCAAACTCCCGGCGGTCGTCGATGCGTTTCAGCCGTTCCTGCGGGAGTTGCGGCCCGAGGATCTTGCCGGGTCCGCCGCGGTGTTCCGGATCAAGGAAGAAATGCTGGTCCGCGCCAACGACGCGCTCGGAAAAGGCGAAATCAAGGATATTCTGATCCAGGATCTTATTCAGCAATGAGTGACGACGACTTCATGGATTTCGAGATCGCTGCGCCGAGCATGACGCTTGGCGACGGCGAAGACTTCGACCAGGCCAGTATCGATGCGATGTTCGGCGGCAACGAACCGGTCGCCAAGAAGAGCGGGCTCAAGGCGGTCATCGAGTCCAAGATCATCAGCCACGAGCGGCTGCCGATGCTGGAAGTGGTGTGCGAGCATATGGTGCGCAGCTTTGCCAGCAGCATGCGCAACCTGACCTCGGACGCGATCGATGTCAGCCTGGAGGAACTCACGTCGATTCGCTTCGGCGATTTCATGGGGCGCCTCGCAATGCCGGCGATGATCGGCGTGTTCAACGTGCCCGAATGGGATAATTACGGCGTCATTACCGTCGAATCGAGCTTGATCTACGCGGTTGTGGATGCGTTGCTGGGTGGACGGCGCGGCGCCGGACCGATGCGGATCGAGGGGCGCGCCTTCACCACGATCGAGACGAGCCTGGTGTCGCAGATGCTCGAGCTGGCGCTTACCGATCTGTCGGCTGCGTTCGAGCCGATCGCGCCGATCTCGATGCTGCTCGAGCGCGTCGAGACCAGCCCGCGCTTTGCCGCGATCGCCGGGCCGACCAATATCGCCGCCGTCGCCACCTTCCGCGTCGATATGGAGGGGCGCGGCGGCAAGTTCAGCGTCTTGCTGCCCTATGCGACGATCGAGCCGGTGCGCGACCAACTGCTCCAACGCTTTATGGGCCAAAAGATCGGGCGCGGGAATATCTGGGAGGCGCATATGGCCGCCGAGCTGCTCAAGACCGACGTCTCGATCGATGTCGTGCTGGGCGAGCGGACGCTGCGGCTCGAAGAGATCCGCAGCTTCGCAGTCGGCCAGACGATCGCGCTGCACACCGCGCCCGACGATCCGCTCGAAATTCAGTCGGGCGGCATACCGCTGGGCCGCGCCCAGATCGGGCAACGCTGCAACAATATCGCGGTCCGCATGGTGGCCGACATGTTCAAGGAGATCGAGCGATGAGCTTTGCCACCCTAACCAACATCGTGACGATGCTGTTCTGCATCGCGGTCCTGGTGCAAAGTGTGCGATTGATCCGTGCGCTGCGCGCGGTGAAGGGCGACGATTTCGGCACGATGGTCAAGGCGCTCGACACCGCGACCGCCGAAGCCCGCGAAGTCCTCGATGACTTGCGCGAAACGCTCCGCATCGATTGCGCCGCGAATGCGCGCGTCATCGCCACCGGCACCGCGATGCGGGAGGAATTAACCGTGATGGCGGGCATCGCCGACGCCGTCGCCGAACGAATCGTCGAGGCGGTCGAGAAAAGCAGCGCGACGTCTGCCAAGGCCGCGGCGCCAAAGGCAAAAGCGCGGCCCCGTGCGCGCGCCGTCGCCGAGGCCGCGGCATGATCCGCAAGCCATCGCTACTGATGCTGACGGCCGCCGCTGCGGCGATTTCGGGCGTCGCGCATGCCGTCGGCGTGGCGGCACCGGCAGCCGATGCGCCGGCCACCCGGCTCGGCACTGCGATCAAGGAAGATATTGCCGCGCGCGATCAATCGGCAAAGCGCCGAAACCGTGCCCTTGCCCTGCGCGAGCAGGCCGCCCGCGCGACCGAGGAACGGATCAAGAGCGAGCTGCGCGCGCGCCAGGAGGCGGCCGCGAGCGCCAGTTCGGCGACCGGACCCACCGCGCAGGAGGCGCAATATGACAACCTCGCGCGAATTTATCAGGCGATGAAACCCGCCAAGGCCGCGCTCGTGTTCGAACAGCTCGACATGGACGTGCAGATGAAGGTCGCAGGAAGGATGCGCGACCGCTCCACGGCAATGATCCTGGCGGCGATGACGCCCAAGGGTGCCGCCGATCTCAGCATGTCGCTGGCGCATAAGGAAGCGAGCAAGGCGCGGGAGATAGCCGTGTCGGCCCCGGCACGACGCCAGCCGTAAGGGCGTTTTTGGAAAATGCGCCATGGCGCCTTTCGCGGCACCGGCCCGCTCTTGAAATTCGCTTTTCCGCGACTTTACAAATGGTCTCTAAGGGCAAGCCCCCGCCGTCCGGCGGGGGTTTGCGGCCTCACCCCTCTGCGCAAACCTCGACGATCAGGACGCGGGCGATGCCGGGGTCGGCGGCGCGCAAGGCAGCGGTCAGATCGGCGCTGAGCCGAAGCGCATCGACCGGCGTTTGCGGCGATGCGAACAGGCGCGAGAATTCGATCGCACCGGCCACCGACACCGCACGCAGTTCGGGTAGCCGCGCGGTCAGCCGTTCGAGGCTGGCGGTGTCCTTGGCCGCGAGCACGAGTTTGACTTTCAGCGCCCCCTCGATCCGGTCCGACCCGACGATCGGCACGACGATCTGGTCCATCGTCAGAAACTCCGGGGCGGCATGTTCTGATGCGGCGTGTTCCGGCGCGGCACCATCCGCCGCGCCCGCCACCGTGGCGAGCGCGATCATGGCCGCGGCCTTCGAAAACAGATGGGCGATCGGTCGAACTCCGCGCGGCGGACACGCCCGCCGCATCCACTCACCTATAATAGAGGATACACGCCCCAGAAGGACATTTCATGAGCCGCGATCAAAGGCCGGGCCGCGTCAAGCTAATCGATTCGTCCGCAGAGGCCGTCCCGACGCGCCGGGTCGGCGACATCCCGGGCACCGCCATCGTCGATTCGACCGCGCCGGCTGTCGCCGACCTGCCCGTCGCAAAATCGCGCACCATGGCGTGGTCGGCGCTGTTCCTGATCGCCTGCATCACCGGTGCCGCGGTCGTCACGCTAATGCCGCTGCTCGGCACCGGCTGATGCGGCCGATCTTTGCGCTTGCACTGCTTGCCGCGTCGGCGGCGGCCCCCACCCCCGCGCCGGTGGCCACCCCGCCGGCAAACCCGGCCGACACCGAAAACGGCGCGGCGACCGATATCGCCGTCACGCCGGTCAATGATGCCCCGAAGGTGACGCCGTTCGCGCCGCAATTTTCCACCTTGCCGACGATCACGCGGCCGGACGGCTGGGCGATCGTCAGCCGGGACACGGCATGGCGCGGCCTGATGCGGTCGAATCCGAACAATCGCCAGGCCGCGCGCTGGGTCTATGCGCGCAGCCAGATCGGGCTTGGCCATGCCGCCGAAGCGATCGGCGCGATTGCGGTGATGCGGCAGGACGAGCCCGACATCGTGCTGGTGCCCTCGTACCAGCTCGCGCTCGGCGCGGCGCTGACGCTGCTCCACCGCTCGCCCGAGGCGGTGGTGGCGCTGTCGGTCGAGGCGCTGACCAACAATCCGGAGGCCTGCGCATGGCGGATGCTGGCACTGGCCGAGGCGGATCAGCCGGCGCAGGCGCTCGGCCAGGTGCAATGCGCCATCCCGGCGCTCAACGCACGGTCCCCGGCGGTGCGCGCGCGCTTTCTCCTCGCCATCGCACGTGGTGCCGAACGGCTGGGCAAGCCCGCGCTGGTCGTCATGCTGTTGCGCACCTTGCCCGCGGGCAATGTTTCGGCGGAGCTGCTGCGCGCCCGCGCCCAGATTGCGCTCGGCCATGTCGCGGAAGGCAATTTACTGCTCGCGCGCGCGGCCTCCACGGGCGACCGAGCCGAACGACTCGATGTCGACTTGAGCGTGCTGGAGGCGGCAGTGGCACGCGGCGCGACCCCGGCCGATGCGATAAAACAGCTGCGCCACATCCGCTACGTCTGGCGCGGCGGCGCTATCGAGGAGCGCGCGCTGATGCTGTCGTATCGGCTCGCCCGCCACCGGCGCGATTTACGCGGCACGCTGGAGGCCGGCGCAACGCTGTTCCGCTATTTCAACGGCGGCAGCGCGCGGCCGACCCTCGTCGCCGAACTCCAGGATACGATCGCCACCGCGCTCGCGCCCGAAAATCCGATGCCGCTCGACCAGATCGCCGGGCTGTATTGGGATTATCGCGATCTCGCGCCCGCGGCGGCGGCCGGCGATCTGCTGGTGTCGCACTTCGCCGATCGGCTGCAAGCCGCCGGCCTGTATGCGCGCGCCGCCGAATTGCTCGAACATCAATTGATCATGCGCACGAAGGATATTGCGCAAGGGCCGCTATCGACACGGGTCGCGTCGCTCTTCATCCTCGCCGGAGAGCCCGACCGTGCGCTCGCGGCGATCCGCGCGACCGAGGAGAACGCCTATCCCGATGCGATGCTGTGGGACCGGCACCGCGTCGAAGCGGTTGCGCTCGATCAGCTCGGCCGCACCAATGAAGCGATGGCGGTGCTGCAGGAGGTGCCCGACGGCCTCGCCATTCGCGGCGAGCTCTATTGGAAGCGCCGTGACTGGAAGGCGCTCGCGGCCGTCACCGAACCGACGCTGACCGGCGGCGAAAAGATGACCGATGTGATGCAGGCCAAGGTGCTGCGCTACGCGATCGCGCTGGCGATGCTGGGGCGCGAGGATGCACTGGCCCGCCTCAACGCGCGCTACCGCGCGGCATTCGGAAAGCTGCCGACCGCAGCGACGTTCGAAACGCTGACCGCCGCGATCGGCGCGATCGATCCTGCCACCGTCAGCGCCGCAATGGCCGCGATCCCCTCGGCCAGCCCGGCGGGCGACATCGCCGATCTGGTCGATGCGGCGCCGGTGGTGGCTGGGCCGACTGGGTGATGCGCGGGCGTTGGACGGTAGGGATTGGCAGCAAGCGGACATCGCGAGTGCCGTTTAGATAGCTGATCGTTGACGACTGCGTAAACCCAAGGCCGCCCATATAGCTGCCCCCAATACCAAAAGGGCACCAAACAGCCCTGCTGCGGCCTGCTCAATAGCGTTGCTTTCCAAAACGCCCGGAGCCCCCGCCGCGGACACGACGAGGTGCGGTTGCGCGAGGCCAAGCGATGAAGCACGTCCTATCGAGCGCACATCCAAATGGTAATTCTTTCGGAGATCAGGGCGAATATATGCCGCAACCCAAGTAAAAGTACTTGCTCCCTCATATTCGCCGCCAGCTAACGCCGCGCCTGGTTCGATCTCACCGGATAGATCACGTCCGTCCGCCGATATTTTTAGCGATAACGCCACCGGCCAGCGCAACGCCGGGTCTTTGCATTCAGGCTTGGACATTACTTCGGCTGATACGTAGCAAGGATAAAGTTGCGCAGCTACCCTTTGGTCCATCCTGACGCCAATCGCATAACGCTCGGCATAGCCGGCCCGAAAGGTGGCCCGCGTCGTCACTCCGGGTGTGAGATCAATAGAACCTAGATCAATCACAGGGTTCGGACGCAGTGCTACGGCAACATTCACGACCAGGGCTAAGCCGACAAGGCTTAGTGGCCCTAGATTGCGCCATCGATGCCTTTTCATCTGCGCATTCTACCGAACGCCTCAACGACCGCAACTGGCTGTAGTTTCAGCCGATCGCCCACGCCCCCCAAGCGCATCACCGCAGATAGCTGACCAAACTCAGCCCCGAGAGCTGCGAGAAGACCGAATAGCTGGCCTGCAGGATCGTCTTCTGCTGCGCCAGATCGATCGCGACCTGGCCGAGATCGGCATCCTCATTGCCCGAGATAATGCCCCGCATCAGTGTCGCACGATCCTCTGCGCGGATGCCGAGCGTTTCCGCCTGGGCCTGCCTGCGGCCATTGTCGGCATTGACGGCGCGAAGACTTTTCAGGCCGGTGTCGATCTCGCCCGCTGCCTGGGTGAGCACGGTAAGCTGGGCCGCGGTCGGCGGATCGCCGATCGGGCTGGCCCCGGCGAGCGTCTGGAACGCGGTATAGAGGCCCGAACCGATGTCGCTTGCCGTGACGCCATATTCCACGTCGACACCGTCGGACAGGCGCACCGACGCCTTGATGCTATCATTGACGAAGGCGGCCGATGCGGGGGTCGCGATCGTATCCGCCAGCGTGCCCGGCAGGAACGGCGTCCCTTCGGTCTGCGACCCGCCGAACAACGACGACCCACCTTCGGCGGCATTAAG
Source organism: Sphingomonas sp. HMP6 (assembly GCF_013374095.1). Taxonomy (NCBI): domain Bacteria; kingdom Pseudomonadati; phylum Pseudomonadota; class Alphaproteobacteria; order Sphingomonadales; family Sphingomonadaceae; genus Sphingomonas; species Sphingomonas sp. HMP6. The sequence goes on from NZ_AP022672.1 coordinate 1,760,699, forward strand.
CGCGGCGCGGAACTGGTTGAACGCCGCCTTGATCGCATCGTTCAGCCCGACACCCTTGCCCGTGCCGATCGCCGTCAGCAGATCCTGCTTCAGCGACATCGCGCTGGTATCGATCGCGCCGATATTGGCGTCGTTGAACGACAGCGTGGTGGCGACGCGATCGGCCGCGGCGACATAAGCCTCCTGCTTCGCCAGCAGCGAGTGAGTCGATAGGTTGCGCACCGCCTCGGTCCCAAGCGAAGCATAGTCCGGTGCCTTTTTGGAGGTCGCCAATTGCGCTTGGGTGGTGGCGAGCTTTTGCTGCGATTGCTGGATCGCAGCGGACATGCTGCGTTGGAGCGGAATGGTGGCGACGCGGGTCATGTGCGGTGTCCTTATCTGATCATCGCGAGCAGCGTGTCGTACATCTCGCTCGCCGTGGTGATGAGGCGCGCCGATGCCGAATAGCTGTTCTGGAGCACGACCATGTTCGCCAGCTCCTCATCGATGTTGACGCCTGAAAAGCTGTCCCGGCGGTTGGCCGCGTCGTCGCGCCGCGCCGTCGCATCGGCCAGCGTCGATGCCGCCTGCGACGCCGCGGTCCCGGCATTGCCGAGCAGATCCGCGGTGCGCGCGGCGGTGGTGGTGATGCCATCCTTGCCGAGATCGACATTGGCGGCGAGCTGATCGACGAACGCGGTCGCGCCGCGATTGTCGCCCGCGCCCAGCGCCTTCGCGCCGATCGCCGTACCGATCTGAAAGCGCGCGAGGCCGAGCTTGCCGGGGCTCGCGAGAATATCCGGGCGGACCGCAGCCTTCGCCAGGCCGCTTTGCGCACCGGTCAGTTGGACGATGCTCGAAAAGGATTGCCCGGTGCCCAGCCGGTCGGTCGAATCCGACCCGACCGACAAAGCGGCCCCGACGAGATTGGCATTCGGCGCAAACTGGATCCGGCCCTTGTCGTCCATTGCGAAGTTGCCGAACGATCCGATCGGACTGGCGTTGAGCTCGGTCACGAGATCGCCGAACGTCGGCCCGACCGAGCCGGTCATCGTATGGCTCGTCAGCGTGCGGCCCGAGGCGTCACGCAGCACGAGGTTCGTCGCCTGTCCCACTGCGAAACCGTGCGCGTCCGACGGGGTGAAACCCGACGGGACAAGCGCGCTGCTTGCGCTGCGGACAACGTCGTTCATCCCGAAATATTGCGAAAAGCCGATGCCGGCGCGCTCGCTCGGCGCGGTCGGGCTTTGCGCGATGACGACGCCGTTGCTGCTCGTGGTTGCCTTGATCGAGAACGCGCCGCCGGCAAACGACGCGGTCGCGGTCGCGCCGAGGCCGGCGTTGATCGCGGTCACGGCGTCGTCCACCGTTGCGCTGGCGCCGAGTGCAGAAAAATCGACCGTAGTCGACGCGACCAACTCGCCATTCGCCTTGGTCACCGCGAACACCGCCGAACCGGTGAAGCCCAGCCGATCCGTACCCGTAAGCGCCGACGCGCGTCCGGTCAGCTGGTTCGGTGCGGGAACGGTGGTTCCGGCGTTGGAAACGGCGTTCAGCGTCTGCGCGAGACCGGTGAACAGCACGCCAAGCTTTTCGGTGAAGACGGGCAGCGCGCGATCCCGCAGATCGATCAATCCGCCAAGCTTGCCGCCGACCGCCGCGGAATCGATCTTGTCGCCGGTCGCTATACCAGCGCCGCTGCCGGTATCGGCAAAGCGCAGCGTGATGACCGGATAGTTCGTCTGGGTCACCCCGCCGCCAGAAAGCGGCAACGACAATTGCCGCAGCCGGTTATCGAGCAAGGGCGTGCCCGACGCGGTATCGATCGCGACCCGGCCATCGCCCTGTTCGCGGACGTTGATCTTCACCAGTCCGCTCAATTCTTCGATCGCCGACATTCGCTGATCCTGCACACCGGCCGAACTGTGGCCCGAACCGTCGAGCCGGGAGACCGTGCCGTTGAGATCGTTGATCCGCACCAGCAGCGAATTGATCCGGTCGACGCTGTCCCCGACTTCGGATTGCACGTCGGCCCGGAGCGACGCGACGTCGGACCCGAGCTGGTTCATCGAGGAAATCGCGTCCTGGACGTTCGATGTGAACGCCGCGACCGACTGTGGCGAAGCCTGCACGCCCGTCATCGCCACGGCCGAGGCATCGATCGCATCGAGCCGCGACGGCAGGCCATATTCGGCACCGGGTGCCCCCAGCAGCGATTGCAGGCGACCGAGATAGGAAGACGTAACCTCCGCCGATCCCATGTCACCCGCGCGCCGGAAAACGGTCGCCTCGAGGAAGCGATCGGCGATCCGGCTCGGTTCGCCGAACCGCACGCCGTTGACTTGGCCAGCGGTAACACCGGTCGTCTGCGCGACCTTCTCGCGCGCATATCCTGGCGTGCTGACATTGGCGATGTTGTTCGAAACCGAGCGCAGGCCCGCCTGCGACGCCGCAAGCCCCGATACTGCCGATCCCAGAATCTCGTTCAACGACACGCCGATATTTCCTCACTCGGGCGGGCCGACCGGCCCGCCCAATTACCCTGCGATTATCGCTTCAGATTGCCGATTTCCTGGAGCATCTCGTCGACCGTCGTGATGATCTTGGACGACGCGCTATACGCGCGCTGGAACCGGATCATGTTGGTGAACTCCTGCGCAAGATCGACCGTCGATGCTTCGAGCGTGTTGGCCGAAATAGTACCGGCACCAAGCGAACCCGGCGCATTGATCGCGACGCTGCCCGACATGTCCGAAACGCCATAAGCGTTACCCGGCAAGCGGGTCAGGCCGTCGGGATTCTGGAAGCTGGCGAGCGGCAGCTGGAACACCGTGCGGGACGTGCCGTCTTCGAACACGGCGCTGACCAGGCCGCCATCGGAGATGCGGGTGGACGCGACGCTGCCGAGCAAGCCGCCGTCTACGCTCGACGAAATGACCGCCGATGCGCCGCCGAACTGCGTCAGGCCATCGAGACCGCCGTCGGTGCCGAGGCTAAGCTGAATCGGCCCGGTACCCGCACCGCTGGTCCAGCCGGGCGTAAGCGCGGCGAACATCGCGGGCGAGGAACCGGCGCGATCAAGCGATCCGTCGGCGTTGAACAGGATGTTCCCGCTGGCGAGCAAACCGCCGGCTGCGGTAACGTCGGTCGCGGGGGTGGCGTAGATTTCACCCTTCCAGGCATTCGGCCCGGTCTTCAGGAACGCGAGCGTCACGGTGTGCTTGCCGCCCTGCGCGTCGGTAATGTCGAGCGGGCGCGAGAATTGCGCCGGCGTCGTGCCCGCCGCCAAATCGCCGGCCACATAGGCACCGGTGAAGGCGGTCGCGGTCGCGTCGAGGTTGGCGCGCATCTGCAGCTTGCTCGTCGCCGCAGCGGTCCCGGTCAACTGGGTAACGCGAACCGGCACCAGTGCGCCGAGATCGCCATTGTTGACGTAATTGCCCTGCGCATCGAGCGGCCAACCCTGGAGATAATAGCCACCCGAATTCTTGAGATAGCCTTGGCTGTCCGGGGTGAACGATCCGGCGCGCGTGTAGCTGATATCGGCGGAAGCGCCGGTACCGTTGCGCGTCACGAAGAAGCCGGCCCCGGCAATGCCGACGTCGGTCGCGCTGCTCGATGCCTGCAGCACCCCGTCTTTTGACACGAGCGAGCGGGTTACTGCAGTGACGCCGCCTGCGGCATAGGCTTGCCCGCCGCGCCCGTCGGACACCAAAGTGCGGAACTGCGTATCGGCGTTCTTATAGCCGACGGTGTTGATGTTGGTGATATTGTCGGCGACGCTCGCCATCGCGGTCGATTGCGCGCTCAAACCGGACACACCGGCATATAGGGCTGAGTAGAGGCTCAAGGATAATCTCCGGAAAGAAGGTCCGCGCGACATCAGCGGCGCTCGGCTCCCTCAATTGTAGGAGGGGTTCGGCGCGGAATCGTGATTCAGCGCGAAATTCCTGAAATCGCTCCGGCGCTTCGGCGGCCATCCTATAAGATGGCATATATTCAGGAGGATTTTACCGATGACCCTGCGAATTTCCCTGCGCGACGGCGAGAAGCTAATCGTCAACGGTGCGGTGCTGCGTGCGATCGGCCGCACCGACCTGTGCGTCGAGAATTCCGTTTCGCTGCTGCGCGGCCGCGAAGTGATGTCGCCAGACGACGCCGTCACCCCCGCGCGGCGGCTCTATTACGCGTGCATGATCGCCTATATCGATCCGCACGGCGCCACCGCGCACCATGACGAGATCGTGCGCTATCTGCATGATCTACTCGGCGCACTCGAGGCGCCCGAAGCCAAGGCGGCGTGCGCCAGCTTCGCGCGCAAGGTCGCGACCGGCGATTTCTACCGCGCGCTGGCGGATTGCCGCGCGCTGATCGACTATGAAGCGGCGGCGATCGGCCGCACCGCGCCGCAGGTCGCCCAAGCCGCCGCATGAAAGCCCTTGCCGCCGCCGCGCGCAGTTTGCGTGACTTGTCCCCCGACCAACGCTTTGGCCGGGTGATCGGCGTGCGCGGTGCTTTGATCGAGGTCGAGGGCCTGACCGGCGCCGCGCAGATCGGATCGCACATCACCGTCGCCGGTGCCGAGGGCGCGGTCGCGGCGGAAGTCACCGGGCTCGACCGTGGGGTGGCGCACTGCCTGCCGTTCAGCGATCCGCAGGGGATCGCCTCGGGCGCGCGTGCCGATTTGATCGCAGGGCGTTTCGTCGTCCGCCCATGCGACGCGTGGCTCGGCCGCATGGTCGATGGGCTCGGCCGTCCGATCGATGGCAAGGGGACGCTCCCGGTCGGGCCGGATCCACGTCCGATCAAGGCTCCGCCGCCCCCCGCCGCACAGCGTGCGCGCGTCGGCGCACGTATCGCTACCGGGGTGCGCGCGCTCGATCTGTTCGCGCCGCTCTGCCAGGGCCAGCGGCTCGGCCTGTTTGCCGGCTCAGGCGTGGGCAAATCGGTGCTGCTGTCGATGCTCGCGCGCTGGACCGGTTGCGATATCGCGGTGATCGGGTTGATCGGCGAGCGCGGCCGCGAAGTGCAGGAATTCGTCGAGGACGATCTCGGGCCAGAGGGCCTCGCGCGCAGCGTCGTGGTCGTCGCCACCTCCGACGAACCCGCGCTGATGCGACGTCAGGCCGCGTGGACCACGCTCGCGATCGCAGAACATTTCCGCGACCAGGGGCTGAACGTGCTGTGCCTGATGGACTCGGTCACCCGCTTCGCCATGGCGCAGCGTGAGATCGGTCTCGCCAGTGGTGAGCCCGCCGCGACCAAGGGCTATACGCCGACCGTGTTCGCCGAGCTGCCGCGCTTGCTCGAACGTGCCGGTCCTGGGCTTCCCGGACAGGGATCGATCACCGGCCTGTTCACCGTGCTGGTCGATGGCGACGATCACAATGAGCCGGTCGCCGATGCGGTGCGCGGCATCTTGGACGGGCATATCGTCATCACGCGCCGCATTGCCGAGCGCGGACGTTACCCCGCGATCGACATTCTGAAATCGGTCTCGCGCACGCTGCCAGGGGCGCTCGATCCCGATCAGAACACGCTGCGCCTTGCCGCGCGATCGGTCCTGTCGACCTATGCCGACATGGAAGAGATCGTCCGGCTCGGTGCCTATCAGACCGGCGCCAATCCCGAGGTCGATCGCGCAATCGCGCTCGCCCCACAAATCGAGACGCTGCTGACCCAGACCAAGCAGGATCGCGGCGATTTGACCGACAGCTTCGCGGCGCTTGGCGCGATCATGGAGGACCCGTCATGAACACCCCGTTCGATGCAGCTCTGCGGCTACGCCAGCGCGAGATGGATGCGATGCGCGTGTCGATCAGCGTCCAGGTCAATCACTTGATGGTGATCGAGGAAACCCGCGAGACGGTCGATCGCTCGGTCGCACGCGAAGTGGAAATCGCCGCAAGCAATTGGGGCAGCTCGGCGCACGCCTTCATGGCCCGCATGCGCACACAGCGGGAGCGGCTGCTGCGCGAGCGCGCGACCGTCAACGCCCGGCTGACCGGCCTGCGCGCGCAAGCGGCCGAAGCCTATGGCGCTTTGCGCGCAATCGAGGGCGCGGCGGCACGCTTTCGCGCCGAGGCCGACCGCGTCGCGGCCACGGCCGAGCAGAGCCGCGCCGATGACTTTTCCGCTGCACGTTTTTCCCGGGCGCAGGATGTGATTCGTCGTTCCCGCGCTGCCGCGGATCGCGATGAGCTATGATTGCAGCCACCGATCTCACGCGCCTTGCGCCGGCCGAAAAGGCCGCGTTGATCTATGCCCAGGCGCAGAGCGACGTGTCCGCGCGGCTGTGGCGCGCGGCATTGGGCAGCGACGACAACGCCGAGCGTAATTCATCAGCATCGTCGCAATGCCCCGAATTCAATCTCGATTCGTTGCTGTCGCTGCTGATGCCAAAGGCCGATTCCAGCACGGCGAGCGTTCCCGAACCGGTCGTGGCCCGGCCGACCCCGAACGGGCCGACCTCAACCGCGCCGTCCCCAGGCGCGGTGCCCCCGGCTGCGCTGCCCCCGGGCGAGCCAACCGTCGCTATGGTGCCGCTGCACGCAAGTGCCGTCACCGGTCTCGGCCCGAACGCCCGCTACCGCGCCACGCTCGATGCCGCAGCGGCGCGTACCGGGATCCCGGTCGCAGCCCTCACGGCGATCGTCGATGCCGAGGCCGGCAAAAACTGCGACGGCGTTTGGAACACCACGTCGCGCAACCCGCGGTCGAGCGCGGCGGGCCTTGGCCAATTCCTCGGCGGCACCTGGCAAGGCGAAGCTGAGCGCGCCGGCACCTGGCTGCACGATGTCGCCACCAAGCAGGGCTGGCTGGGTAATGATGGCCGGGTGCTCCCAGCCGCCCGCTCGTCGCTGCTCGCGCTACGCTATGATGCCACGGCGTCGATCAATGCGACTGCGGACTATGCACTGCGCAGCGTCGCCCAGTTGAAGCGTGCCGGGATCACGATCGGCAACGATGTCGTGACCGTCGCGCGGGCCGCCTATCTTGGCCATCACTTGGGAACCGGCGACGCGATCCGCTTTCTCAAAGGCGGGCTGGACCCCAGTCGCGCCAAGGTATTGCTCGACGCGCAGATCGGCACGGCCAGCGCGAATCAGCGAATCGCCCAGAGCGGCGATGCCGCCGCAGCGCACCGTTCGTGGCTTTTGGGATTTATCGACCGCCACATCACCCCCGCGCGCTTTTCAGCCTGAGCAGATCTCAGAAGATCGTTTATTATCAGTATTTTGAAAGCATACATCAGAAGGATTAGGTAGAACTTCTTATAGGACAATAACTATCCTGTTAAAGGACACCCCTCCAGATAGACCCATCACAGGGAAGGGTTGGCAAGGGGCCGCCATCCCACAGTTTGTTTGGGGAGACATAGGATGTCGAAGACCACCGTCGCACTGGAAGCAGCCGTTTCCGCCGTCATTGCGAACATGCCGAAGGGCGATGACATTTCCCCTGCGCGCCAGCGCGCCGCAGTCGACAAAGCCTTCTCCGCGATCCTCAAACTGATCGCCCCCCGCATCCGTCATTTCATCCGCCAATACGGCCTGGTCGCCCATTGGGAAGACGCCGAGCAGTGCTGCGCGATCGCCGTCCACCGCGCGATCCTGGGCTATGATCCTGAAAAGGCGATGTTCACCACGTTCGTCAATTGGCAGATCCGCGGCGAGCTCCAGAGCTTGCGCTTCCGCGTGATGACCGACCAGCGCCCCTCCGCCAAGAAGGTCGATGCGACGACCGTGTCGCTCCATTCCGTCGTGTCGGGAGCCGAAGGCGACGAAGCAACGCTCGAAGCCATCATCGAGGACGAAGGCGCGCTGGCCCGCACCGAAGCCGGTGCCTCCGACTATTTGGCACAGGCCGCCACCCGCTCGCTGGTCGAGGAGTATATCGAACATCAGCGCCTCGCCGGGATCGAACAGCTGCGCAAGCGGCCGCGGCCCAAGCGGATCGTCGGCGCCGAGCCGGTCGATCACGCCGCAGCGATGCTCCGCCGCCCGCGCACGCACGGCGTATGCCCGATCGAAGTTGCCAAGCTCGAACAGAAGCTCGGCCGCGACAAGGAAATCGTCGAGCGCCGCGTGTTCGATGCCGCGACGCTGGACGAACTGGGTGCCAACACGGGTGTCACCAAGGAACGCGTCCGTCAGATCACCAAGCGCGCATCGCGCACGATCGCAGAGCTTGCCGCAACCAATCCGCGCTTCGCGGTGATGGCTGAGTATCGCAAGACTCCCCTTCGCCCGCTCCGCGCCCGCGCGGCGAAGCGCCCGTTGGATGCCGCCCCCGTGGCGCTCCTGCCGGCGCTGGGCCAGCCACACAACACGCTTGCCCGCGTCGTCGCGATCGAAGCGCAGACTGCCCGTCCGTCGCAGCGCGCGCCCCATGATCTCGAATCGATCGTCGCGGCGATCGTCCCGACGGTCGCATCCGACCTGCTCGACGGGAATGCGCCGGGCAGCAACGCGCGCCACTGATCCGAAGAGACACTATCGGAGCGCGGTGCTGCTGCCGATGCGGCAGCCCGCGTGCCGCAATTCCCTCTCTAGGAAAAGGCGCGCGGCATGAATTCGGCCCGGACGAAATCGTTTATCGGCCACGTACCAATGCCGCCGCCGCGCAGTTTGCCCGGCATGGACCGCGCGCTGACGCGCATCGCGACGCGCTTGGTCCGCCACGCCCGTCCGCTACTCCGGGCGAACAATGCCTTCCTCCTGACGATGACAACCAACACGCGGGATGAGCAGGCACCATTGTGGACCGGCTTCTGGGATACGCGCGGCGCGCTTACCCCCCTCCCCCCGGCGCCCCGCAGTGGCACGGCGCAACGACACTTCGCCGCGCTCGAGACGGCGGGAGTCCTTCTATTGTCGGATTTGATCTGCCGCTGGCCCGCCAATGCGATTCCGCCGGTGGTCGGGATCTTCACCGACGGCGGCGGCGTCGCCTTTTCTTCCGATTATCCCTCGCCACTGTCGTCCAACTGGCTGGCGCACCATCAGGCGGGGCTGTGCCCGACCACGACGCTGCTGCCTTTCCGCCCAAATGGTGCGTGGGCACGGCTAATCGCACCGACGATGGAGCCTTTCATCCACTAAGCGCGATTGAAATTTGGTATACCATCCTATAAAGGATCGCCCTAAGAGGGATTAACCCTCAAAAAAATGGGGTCGATAATCGCATGGGATCGCAAACAAGGTCGCCGAAGCCGCGCGTGACGACGGGCACGCCGCCTGCAAGGAACACGGCGCCATCACCCGCCGCGATGCCGAACGATATCGTTCTCGATCCCAACCGCGCCTTCATCTTTCCCAATCGCGTGCGCGAACAGCGTCAGCGCCACGGGCTCCAGAAGCTGATGGCGCTCAGCAATCTCATTGGCGACATCCCCTATATCCGCCTGTCGAAGATCGAGCGTGGCGAAGTCGTTGCGCGGGCGGATGAACTGACCCGCATTGCGCGCGCGCTCGACATCCCACCGGAGGCGCTGCTGCTCGACGTCGCGGCGCGCGGCTTCGACATTGCGACCTGGGCCGAGCCGTTCCGCGACATGACCGCCTGGAATGAGGCCGACGAACGCGAGGCAGTCTTGCTCGCCGCCGCGCTGCGCGTGCGGCGCAATCAGGATCGCGGGCTGACGATCGCGGTGCTGGATCGCGACTATGGCCTTCCCGCCGTCATCCTGTCGCGGATCGAAAATGCGCAAAAGCCGCTTGATCGCTGGAATTCGGCAACGCTCGCGTCGCTGTGCCGCGTGTTCGGGGTGAGCGGCGTGCCGGCCCTGCAGGAAATGATCACGGCGCAATATCGGCGGGGCGAACTCGCCGGCTTCGTCACGACCATCAGCGACCCGCAGATGCGCCTGGCGCGCACGCGCGAGCGGATCGCCGCGTTGCGCACTGAGCTGACGAGTCTGGCAGGCGGCCCGGCCACGCCGGTGGCGGCTAAAAAGGCGGCGCAAGGCACCCCGGCGCCGCTTGCGAGCGATCAACCGCGCGAGCTGCGCGTCCATGGCGCGCCGCTCGCGGGGGGCCTGATCGGCTTCACCGCGACCGATGACAGGGTGGAGGCACCGTCGCGTGCCGGACCGCGCGCCTTCGCGCTGCGGGTCTGCCGGGCGACGCTCGGCGCCGGCTTGCCCGCGAATGCCGTGGTCATCGCCGATCCTGACCGGCTCCCGACCGTCGGCGGGCTCGCCGCGATCCGCACCGGCGATGCGTATCGGCTGGTGACCGTCACGTTCGATCGAAACGGGGCGACGACCGGGTATAGCGTCACACCCGACATGGAAATCAACCTCGACGCGCTCGATCCGGCCGATGTCGCCGCGGTCATCGGTGCTGTTTTTGCGTGAGGCGCCGGGCGCTCATGCCGCGATACGCTGCGTTTCCAATCCATTGTCCTGGCCGAAGCTGATTCGCACCGTGACGTTCCAGCTCTGCTTGGGCGGCTTTGGTGGACCGAGCCGAATAATGCGCCCGCCCACCGCTAGCGCATAAGCCGACCGTCGCCGCATCCGGTCGCGTGCGTGCCGTAGTCGATCGACTGCGCGCCAACGCACCACCGCGCAGCCGATCCGCACCGCCTGCGCCGCACCGATGACGTTCTGGCGCATCGCATCCAGCCGTACCGCCACGCGCGAGCGGTGCTTGAACATCGCTAGATCGACATTGCGCCATGCCACCTGAAATCCGGCGGGGACGGCGATCCACTGCGCCTCAGGCGCCGTCGATGACCGAATCATGTCGCGGCTGCATCGGGTGCACCGGGTGAAGCGGAAGCCTTGGTTTTCCAGCGACCGGGGTGCGATGGCGTGGCCGGACAGTAGGCAAAGAAGATTCATGGTCGGTTCCCGTGCGATGGCCGGCAGCGGCGAGGTCGAGATGCAGCGAGGCGAGCAGGCGCAATTCGTCGTGCTTGCCCGTCATGATCTGGTCGAGGTCCCAGATTTCGAAACTGTCGCCCATGCCGACGACAAGCGTGCGATACGCTTCGCCGTGGCGCAGGTTGAGCCACGGCGCGATAGCGATCTGGCCTTTGCCGTTCAGCCAGCCCGGTGCCGTGAAACCAAGGTCCCGGCGCAGGCCGACCCGCTGTTCCGCCTGCACGATCCCGCCTTCGGCAAGGCGGCGGCGCTGGAAGCGTTCCATCCGCGCCTCGACCGCGCTTTCGTCATAGACGACCAGATGACGAACAGTATCACGTAGGCAGACGAAAAGACGATCGTTCGCCTTTCGCGATGTGATCGCAATACAGAATGCCGTCGGCAATGTAATATTGCCCTTCGCCCCAACTTCGCAAATCGCGCTTCCAACGAATAAGCGACTCATCTTCCTTCTCCCGTATCGGTGAAGGGGTATAACCATAACAAAATGTGTATTTGTATATCGGACAAACCCTTACGGTGTTTCCCTAATACAAACAATTTATGGTCAAAAAGCTGAATTAGTATCGCAGCCGCGCTATAACGGCGTTCCGGATGCGCGCGATCCGCGCGGAATCCGACCGCCGCCTCAGGCGGGGCGGTCCGGCACCCAGCGCGGTCGAAGTGTCATGATCGCCGCGAAAAGATCGGATTCGAGGTGGCCTGCGAGCCACGTCTGGACGCCCGCTAGCGGCTGATGCGCGAACCATGCCGGATCGACGCCCGCGAATTGCCGCACGAACGGCAGGATCGCCGCATCTGCCAGCCCGCGCTGCGCCCCGCACAAATGGCGCTCGACGGCCAGCCGCCGCTCGAGCACCGCCAGGAATGTCAGTCCGCTTTCACGGTGCGCACGCGCATCGGAGCCATGCCGCTCGGGATATTTATAGCGGTCGAGATCATGTTTGAACCCGCCATCGTTGGCGGCGATCAGCGCCGGATCGTCGCGCGACAGCCACGCTTCGGGGTCGTGCGCCGCAAGCGCCCAGCGCATGATGTCGAGGCTCTCGTCGATCACCCTTCCGTCGGCCAGGTGCAGCACGGGCACCGTCGCCTTGGGTGAGAGCGCCAGCATCGCGGCCGGCTTGTCCGACAGCTTCACCTCGCGCAGTTCGCAGCGGACTCCGCTCACCGCCAGCGCGAGCCGCGCCCGCATCGCATAGGGGCAACGCCGGAAACTATAGAGGATCGGCGTGTTCACACGGTCCATTCGGTCAGATTGGGTTCGTCGCCGATCAGAGCGAGCCCGTGCGCGATCGAGGTCAATTCCCCGCCGGTCGCGATCCGGTCTGCGCCGAAGCGCCGGTCGAACATCGCGCGGATCGCGGGGATCAGCGAGGAACCGCCGGTCAGGAACACGCGGTCGATCGCATCCGTCGGCATGTCGGCGCGGGACAGCGCGAGATCGAGCGCTTCCTCGATCAGCCGCAGGTCGTCGGCAATCCAGCTTTCGAAATCCGCGCGCCGGACGGGAGCCGCAATATCGATACCACCGCCACTGAAGGTCAGTTCGGCGTCCTCCGCCTGCGACAGCGCGCGCTTCACCTTGCCGACTGCGTCGTACAGCGGGAAGCCCTGCTCATGGTCGATCAGCGCGATCATCCGCCCGATCGGCGCGGGGTCGACGGCGCTGCGTTGCAGCTTGCGGAGTTCCTCAAGCGTGCGGCGGTTGCGCATCAGCGCGAGTCGCGACCAATCCGCAAAGTCCGCGAAATAGCCGCCCGGGATCTCAAGCTCCTTGCCGAACGATCGGTAGCTGCTCCCCTTGCCCAGCAACGGCAGCACCAGCCGGTCCATGATGCGCCGGTCGAACCGATCACCCGCAATCCCCACGCCCGACGACGCCAGCGGGACACAGCGCCGCGCGGCACCAGGCGCAGCGACGCGCACGACCGAGAAATCGGTGGTGCCTCCGCCGAAATCGGCGACCAGCACCGTCGCCGGTTCGGTTAGGCGCGCGGCATAGCTGAACGCGGCGCCCAGCGGCTCATAGACATAGTGCAGATCGACCCCGAACTCGGCGAACATCGCGTCGTAGCGGGACCGCGCGAGCTCCGGATCGGGCCGCGCGCCGGCATAAACCACCGGACGCCCGACGATGATGCGCGGCGGTCGCGAATCTAGCGCGCCACCGGCATGCGTCACCAATTTCTGCAGGAACAGCCGACCGAAATCCTCGAATCGGAAGTTGCGCCCAAAGATTTGCGCGCGTTCGAACAACGGGCTTGCCGCCACCGTCTTGAACGATTGCACGAAGCGGCTGTCGAGCGGCGACTGCAAATATTCGGCCACCGCCCACGGCCCGGCATCGTGCGCGACCCCGTTCCAGCCGCGCTCTTCTTCCCAGAAGCACAAGGCCGAGCGAAACACCGCGCCGGTCGCTTCGGCACCGACGAAATCGATCAGCTGCGATCCGCCCGCGCCATCGCTGCGCGCGACGACGGTGTTGGTCGTGCCAAAGTCGAGCCCAAGCGCGGTTGCGGTCGTCACGAAACTCCCTCCGGAAGACAAAAAAGCCCGCCAACCTATTAGGTCAGCGGGCTTTTAATGGTGGGCGTGGCAAGGATTGAACTTGCGACCCCTGCGATGTCAACACAGTGCTCTACCACTGAGCTACACGCCCACGACGCCGTGCAGTTGCAGGGCGAGGGGCGGCCTTTAACGAAGGGCTCACGCCTACGCAAGCGCTGCCGCACGGTATGCGTCAGATATTGTCGCTCACACGCTCCAGTTCGAACATGCGGTCGACCTCAAGCACGAGATCGCGCAGGTGGAACGGCTTGGACAGCACACGCGCTTGCGGCATCGTCTTGCCCGCCTTCAGCGTGACGGCGGCGAAGCCGGTGATGAACATCACGCGTAAATCCGGCACCATTTCGCCTGCCTTTTGCGCGAGTTCGATGCCGTCCATTTCGGGCATTACGATATCGGTCAGCAGCAAGTCGAAATGCTCGGTTTCCAGCAGCGGGATCGCCGCGGTGCCACGGTCCACCGCCGACACCGCATAACCCGATCGTTCGAGCGCCCGGGTGAGGTATTCCCGCATCACGCGATCATCCTCGGCAAGCAAAATCCGTATCATGTTCCAACCCTGCCCCGCGGCGTTTGCCGGTGTCGAACGTGTAAGCGCAAAGCCCTTAAGATTTTCTCGCCGGGTCGTCGCGCGACGTGTGATAGCATGCGCAGATTATGGCCGCTTCGTCCCCATCTTTCGACCGTTACGGCAGCGTTCTTCCCGCCAGCCCGGTCGTCCTGTCGGTCCCGCATGCCGGACGCGATTATCCGCTGGCACTGCGTGCGGCGCTGCGCGTGCCGATGGCGGCGGTAACAATCCTTGAGGACCGCCACATCGATGCCGTGGCGCTGGCCGCACACAGCGGCGAGACGATGCTGATCCAGCGCCGCGCGCGCGCCTGGATCGATCTCAATCGCTCCGAACTGGAGCGCGACCCCGCGATCGATGAGGGCGCCGTGTGGACCGCGCTCTCGCAAACATCGTCCAAGGTGCGCGGTGGGCTCGGGCTGGTGCCCCGGCGCGTGGCGGGTGCGGGGGAATTGTGGCGGCGCCGGCTCGATGCCTATGATGTCGCCGCACGCATTCGCGAGGATCACCGACCGTATCACGCCGAATTGGCCACGGCTTTGGCGGCGGCGCAGGCGCGGTTCGGCGCGGCGGTGCTGCTTGATCTGCATTCGATGCCCTCGCTCGGGCCGGGCAAGCCGCGAATCGTTATCGGCGACCGTTTCGGGCGCAGTGCCAACGCGTGCTTCGTCGCGGCGATCGAGGCGGTGGTGGAGGCGACGGGACACCCCGTCGCACTCAATACGCCCTATGCTGGCGGGCACATTCTCGAATCGCACGCACGGCCGACCAGTGGCGTTCATGCCGTGCAGATCGAATTCGACCGCAGCCTCTATCTCGATCCCGCCGGAGACGGCCCCGGTGACGGTCTGGCGGCGACCGCCGCGGTGCTGCGCCGCATCATCGATACGCTTGCAGAAGCGGCAGCGGGACCACTTTCGGTCGCTGCGGAATAGCCAAAAAAAACCACCGCGTGCGATGCACGCGGTGGCCAAGGTTCAGGGAGGAGGCGCCCTGAAAGGGCGCCGCGCGGCCCGCGAAAGGGGGGGGAACACGAACCGCGTGGTTTGGATATAGGGAAGCCGTTTTCGCGCTTCAAGGGAGAAATTCGTCTTAGGTAATGAACCGTATCACGAGCGCGGCGACACACCCGGCAGCATCCGCCCCAGCACCCCATCGCGCAGCACGAAATGGTGCCGCAGTGCAGCGACGACATGCAACACGACCAGCGCCGCCATCCCATAACCGAGCAGGCCATGCGCCTCATGCGCGATTCCGCTCGCGGCCTTGGAGATCGGCAAGGTCGGCACATCGAACAGGCCGAACCAGGCGAACGGCTTGCTCGTCGCCTTGCCCGATACGAGCATCCAGCCGCTAAGCGGCAGAATCAGCAGCAGCGCATAGAAAGCAGCATGCGTCGCGCCCGCGGTGATCCGTTCCCACGCCGCCATGCCCGCGGGCAGTGGCGGCGGCCGATGTGCCAGCCGCCACGCGATCCGGCCCAGCGTCAGCACCAGAACGGTGATGCCGATCGAGAAGTGCAGCGGCATCGCGCGCTTCACGCCATCGAGCAGCGATTCGTGCAGCAAGCCGATCGCCAGATTGACCAGTACCAGCGCGGCGATGATCCAGTGAAACCAGATCGCGCCGCGCGAGTACCGATCGATCCGGATCAGCGCGCTGCGCGCCACCTCATACCGCCATTTGCGCGGTCGGTGCCTTGCCCAGCTTGACCTGACGCTCGAACACCTGCGGCAAGGCGGCAAGCGAGAACATGTGCGCGTAGATCAACGCGAGCAGCCCCGACTTCTGGATCTTGCGCAGTTGATCGCCGCGCAGATCGTTGAGTTTCTCCTCGTTGATCATCTGGAAACCGCGATAGATAAACGGCTGTTCGAAGCCCTGCATCTGCAGCGTCACTTCGCCGTCCATCAGCAGGCCGAGCTCGCGCAGTTCGGTCATGAAGTTCGCGGTGCGTGCCCCGGCCTGTTCGAACTGCTCGTTGAAGGTCAGGATGTTCTGCACGACTTCGGTCGGCTTGCCGCCCTCGAAGAGCGGCTCGCCGTCGTCGAAAGCGCCGATCGTCTCGGCGGTCGGATCGAAGCACAGCGACAATTCCTCGGCTTCCGGGCGCAGCCGCGCAAGCATGAAGGGATAGCGGCGGACATAGGCGGGAACGTACAACTGTTCCTCGATGATCTTGCCCTCGTCGTCGACGAAGACGTTGACGCCCTCGTTCAGGCCCATCAGCGCGATCGGAATGGCATCGTCGCCGGTGGTGAAGACGATCGGCAGGCTACGCTGGGCCGCCACGAATTCATCGACCGTGATCGGAATGGCATGCTGCCCGACCAGGAACTTCGCACGGTCCATGCCGCGGAATTTGAAGGCGGCGTGGGTATCGCTCGAAAGCGGCTCAAGCGCGTTGTAGAACAGCGGAAGCGATTGCGGCGCGCTGGCCATCGTAGTTTCTCCATCGAAAATGAAAGCGCGCTAACGCTACGCCGAATGGCCGCTGGCTCTATGGTGCAGACGGGCTTTCCGCAAGGGCGAGCAATTTTCCGGGGTTCATCAATCCGTGCGGGTCAAGTCCCGCCTTGATCGCCCGCAGCGCCGCCATCCGCGCCGGAGACGAAAGCCGCGCCAGTTCGTCGCGCTTCATCTGGCCGATCCCGTGTTCGGCCGAAATCGACCCGCCCGCCGCCACGACCAGATCATACACCATGTGGCTGGCCAGTTCGCCCACCTCCGCACGCCAGCGGGCCGCATCGACACCCCCCCCCAGACCGGGCGGCGCGTTGACGTGGAAATGGACATTGCCGTCGCCCAGATGCCCGAAGGCGCTGGCATGGACGCCGGGAAACGCCGCCTCGACCTGGGCCGCAGCGTGCAGCATGAAACCGGGCATCGCATCGACCGGGACTGAAATGTCGTGCGCCATGGTCGGCCCCTCGGCGCGTTCCGCCTCCGAAATCGAATCGCGTAAGCGCCAGAACGCCTCGGCCTGCGCCTCGCTCGCCGCGACCACGCCGTCCTGCGCCAGACCGGCGGTGAGCACGCATTGCATCACATCCTCCAGCGCCGCTTGCGCCGGGGCTTCGGCGCTTGGGGAAACGTAATCAACCAGCACCAGCCACGGCGGCACGACCGCAAACGGCGCGCGCGTACCGAAAATATGCTTCAGCACGAGATCGAGCGCGATCTTCGGCACAAGCTCGAAACTCTCGATCGCGCTGCCCGATTGCGCCTCCATCACGCGCAGCGCCTTCAAAGCGTCGGCGGGGGATTCGACTGCGAGCCACCCGGTCGCGCGATCGTGCACGGCGGGCACCAGTCGCAGCGTCGCCGCGGTGATGACGCCGAGCGTTCCCTCGGCCCCGACCAACAATTGCGTCAGGTCATAGCCGCGATTGTCTTTCTTCAGCGCGGCAAGACCGTCGTGGATCGATCCGTCGGGCAGAACCGCCTCGATTCCGGCGACCAGCGCGCGCATCGTTCCGAATCGCAGCACTTGCGTGCCCCCGGCGTTGGTCGAGGTCAGGCCACCGATCGTCGCACTCCCCCGCGCGCCCAGCGTCAGCGGGAAACGCATCCCCTGCGCATCGGCGGCGTCGTGCAGCGTCTCGAGAATCACCCCCGCCTCGACCACAGCCAGCTGCGCCGCCGGATCGATCGACCGAATCCGGTTCATCCGCCGCAGCGACAGGATCAGCGCCGAACCATCGGCGGGCGGAGTCGCCCCGCCCACCATCGACGTATTTCCGCCCTGCGGCACCAACGCCACGCCAAACTCCCCCGCCAACCGCACGATCGTCACCACGCCTGCGGTCGTGTCCGGCGACAGGATCGCGGCGCTCGCGCCGTGATAGCGCCCGCGCCAGTCATCGAGCCACGGCGCGATGTCGTTCGGGTCGGTCACCACCGCCTTTTCGCCAAGTGCGGCGCGGACCGCGTCGATCATGTGGGTCTGGCGCAGGCGTGCGGGGTCGGTCATGCTGGCGTTCGTCATTGCGGGCGGTCTATCATTGCGACATGCACGTTGCCAATTCATCCGACGTTCAAGCATGGAAGGTATCGCTGGCTTCGACCTATGCCCCACGCCGCCTTCCCCGTCCTGCTGCTCTTGTCGCTCACCCCGGCTGCCTCAGCCCAGGTTGGACCGTGGGATGGTGCCGAGCTGGCGCAGCTCTCGATTCACCAGCGCATCGTGATCCGCATCCCGCGCATTCTCGGGCGGCGGCCGGAACAGCGGTCGGAACCGCCCACCGTCCGCTGGACCGAGAAAAAAGGCCCGCGCTGCGTGCCGATGAGCGCGGTTGAAGGCGCGATCATCACCGGCAGCGACAGCGTCGATCTCATCGTGGCGGACGGCACCCGGCTGCGCGCCCTGTTCGACGACGATTGCCCCGCGCTCGATTTCTATTCCGGCCTGTATGTGAAGGGTACCACCGACGGGATGGTCTGCGCCGACCGCGATTCGATCCGTTCGCGATCGGGCAGCGTGTGCCGAATCGATGGTTTCAAGCGGCTGGTGGCAAAACGATAGGGCGTGGTTTACCCGTTTACCTTGACATTTCGCGCCTGATCGGCAAGCGCTTTCCTGGTCCTGGCGCTCTCGCCGAGACGCATTTTCCGGACACCGCATGACTTTTGCCGACCTCGGCCTTTCCGATGAACTCCAACGCGCCGTCAATGAGTCGGGCTATACCGAACCGACTCCGATCCAGGCGAGCGCAATCCCCTCGATCCTGATGGGCCGCGACCTTGTCGCCGTCGCACAGACCGGCACGGGCAAGACCGCTGCCTTCGTGCTGCCGATGATCGACATTTTGGGCGAGGGCCGCAGCCGCGCCCGGATGCCGCGCACCTTGATCCTCGAGCCGACGCGCGAACTCGCCGCGCAGGTCGCCGAGAATTTCGAGAAATACGGCAAATATCACAAGCTCTCGATGGCGTTGCTGATCGGCGGCGTATCGATGGGCGACCAGACCGCCGCGCTCGAAAAGGGCGTCGACGTCCTGATCGCCACACCCGGCCGGCTGATGGATTTGTTCGGCCGCGGGAAAATCCTGCTGACGGGCTGCTCGATGCTGGTGATCGACGAGGCCGACCGGATGCTCGACATGGGGTTCATCCCCGATATCGAGGAAATCTGCACCAAGCTGCCCAAGACCCGCCAGACTTTGCTCTTCTCGGCGACGATGCCGCCGCCGATCAAGAAGCTGGCCGACAAATTCCTCGAAAATCCCAAGACGATCGAGGTCGCTCGCCCCGCCACCGCCAACATCAACATCAAGCAATGGCTTGTGCACGTCACCGCCGCCAAGAAGCGCGACCGGTTGGTTTCGCTGCTGCGCCAGGAAGACGTTAAGACCGGCATCATCTTCTCGAACCGCAAGACGACCGTGCGCGAGCTCAACAAGGCGCTGCAACGCGCCGGCTTCGCGTCGAGCGAAATCCATGGCGACATGGAGCAATCGCAGCGCATCGCCGAGCTCGACCGCTTCAAGAAGGGCGAGGTCAACATCCTCGTCGCGTCCGACGTCGCCGCCCGCGGGATCGACATCAAGGGCGTCAGCCACGTCTTCAACTATGACGCGCCGTGGCATCCGGACGATTACATCCACCGCATCGGCCGCACCGGCCGCGCGGGCGCGACCGGCATCGCCTTCACCTTCGCGACGCCCGACGATGCCGAGAACATCCAGAATATCGAGAAGCTGACCGGGCTGAAGATCGAACGCTATGAAGCGGGCGATGCACCGGTGGCGGACGAAGCCGAAGCCCCGCAAGAGGCAGCGCCCCGCGGTCGTGGGCGTGGCAGGAAACCCGCCGCCAAGCCGGTTGAAGTCGCCGTCGAGGCTGCTCCGGTGGAAGCCGAACGCCCGGCCCGCACGCCGCGCCAGCCACGCGAAGAGCGCCAGCCACGCGAAGAACGGCCCGCCCGTGAGGCTCGCCCGCCGCGCGACGAGCGCCCCGCCCGCGAGGAACGGCCAGCCCGCGAAGAACGCCCCGCTCGCGACAGCCGCCCGCCACGCGACGAGCGTCCGGCGCGGACCGAGCAACCCCAGCTTGCCGATGCGGTCGACGATGGCGGCTGGAACGGCCCGATGCCGAGCTTCCTGATGGCCAAGCTGACCGACTGAGCCGTGAGCGGGTTCATCGAGCGCATCCCGGCGATCGCAAGCCCGTGTATCAATCGCTGCGAAATCGACCCGTCGAGCCGTCAGTGTCTCGGCTGCGCCCGCACGCTCGATGAAATCGCCGCCTGGGGCAGCAGCACGACCGAATGGCGTGCGGCGGTGATGGCGGCGCTGCCGGGTCGGCGTGAGACGCGCTGACACCGCCCCGTTTCCGTTCGCCCTGAGCCTGTCGAAGGGCTGCGTGCCACACGTCGAGCGGTGATTGCTGCAAGCAGGCTTCGACAGGCTCAGCCCGAACGGGAAAATTGCCCCCTTATCGCTTGGCACTGTGCTCCTGCGCAGGCAGGAGCCCTGCGTCACGAAAGACGGCGCGCGGCCCCAAGGCTCCTGCCTTCGCAGGAGCACGAGGTCACCGTATCGACAGGGCTCGGCGCCCCATCACCCCGCCGCGGCCGCCGCCGCAATCAGTGCATCATCGATCTCGCCCGCCCGCTGATACGCAGGCCGCGCCAGCACCCGCGCGAGATAATCGTCGAACGCCGCCCGCTTCGGCAGCGACCCGAACTGCACGCCCCACGCGACTTGCGATCCGGCATAGACGTCCACCGCGGTAAACCGCTCGCCCGCAAAAAAGGGATGCGCCGACACCGCGCGCTCCAGCGTATCGACCATCAGATCGAAACTGCCATACCCCGCCATGCGACCCTGTTCGGCGGTCGGCGTGAAGCCCATCGCGCGATTGGTGACGGCTTGTTCCGCTGGACCCGCTGCGTAGAACATCCAGCGGTAATACTCCGCGCGCTCATCCACGGTCGGCGCCAACCCAGCCTCGGGAAACGCCTCCGCCAGATAGCTGCAAATCGCGGCGCATTCAGTGACGACATGGCCATCATGGACGATCGCGGGCACCTTCCCCATCGGGTTGATCGACAAATACGGCTCCGCCTTCATCGTCGTCGCATAATCGAGCACCACCGTTTCATACGGCGCACCGACTTCCTCAAGCATCCAGCGGACGATCCGCCCGCGCGACATCGGATTGGTGTAAAACGTCAGCGCCATAGTCCGCCCCCGAATCGATCAATGAGAACATTAGTGGAACATTTCTGGCGCCGACGGTCAAGAACCTTCAGACCAAGGACGTCTTGAACAACTCCAACATCCGCCCCCACGCCTTGTCAGCTTGTGCGGCGTCGTAGACGCGACTGTCGGGCGGGCACCAGCCATGCTTGGTCCCGGTATAGACCTCGATCTCGGCCGACAGCTTGGCCGCGGCGAAGGCAGCGCGGAGCACCTCCTTGTCGCCGGGTGCCCGCGCGTCGTCATTCTCGGCAATCGCGATCAGATAGCTGGCCTTCATCTGCGGGATCAGCATGTTCGGGCTGTCAGGCTGCGTGCCGACCAGCCCGCCGCCGTGGAAGCTCGCGCCCGCCTTGATCCGGCCGGGGATCGCCGCCGCCGTGCGCATCACCATCGGCCCGCCCATGCAATATCCGCTGGTGCCCACGCCGCGCTTCTTGTCGACCTGTTTCTGCGCATCGAGGAAGGCGACGAACGCCGTGGCATCGCGCACCGTCCCGGCGGGGCTCAGCGCCGCTACGAACGGGCCGATCTTGGCGCGCACCGCGGGCTGATCATAGCTTTCGCCGGGTGCCAGGAACGGCGCCTTGGTCGAGCGGTAGAATTGGTTGACGACCAGCACGGCATAGCCGCTTTGCGCCAGCCGGTCGGCCATCTGCCGAAACGCAGGGCGCAGGCCCATGATGTCAGGCCACATCAGCACGGCCGGATGTTTGCCCTTCATGGGCGCGACGAAATAACCGTCGGCGGTGCCATCGGGCGTCGCGATCGACACGTCCTTGCCGCTGATCATAGCGGCATTGGCAGGGACCGGCAGCAGCATCGCTAGGCCCGCACCACCCGCAAGCGAGGCGAACCCACGCCGCGTAACCGCCGATGTTACGATTCCGAGATGCGCGTCATTGTCGGCTGCGGTAAACTCGTCGCACATCGCTGTATCTCCTCGCAATTCAACCCCCGGCGTCCCCGCGAGCCTAACCTAGGCCGCGCGATACCACCACACGCCGTCTTCGACGCTCTTGGTCGCGCGCCCCTCGACCTCGAGCCGCCGTAGATGCGCCTGCGATTCGCCCGTCGCCATGCCCAACATGTCGGGGCCGATCGCGCGCCGGAACAGCCGCCCGAAACAATCGATCGCGCGGCGCGGTTCGGCCAGAAACACCGCCAGCTCGTCAAGCCGCTCGCGATGTTCGCGGTCCATTGCCTCGAGCCGCGCGTGCAGCCCCGTGAACGGATCGCCATGCCCCGGCAGCACCAGCAGATCGTCGGGCAACGTCTTCAGCTTCGCGATCGAATCGAACCATTCGCCCAGCGGATCGGCATTGGGCTCGGTCACGCCGAGCGAGACGTTCGGGCTGATCCGCGGCAACACCTGGTCCCCCGCAATCAGCACCTTGCCAGCAGGATCGTAGAGGCAGGCATGTTCCGGGCTATGACCCGATCCGACGACGATCTGCCAGTCGGTCGTGCCGATGCGCAGCGTGTCGCCATCCTTGATCCGCGTGAAGCTGAGCGGCATCGGCGTCACGATATGGCGGAACCCGGCCCAGCCGCGCGCGGCGGCATGCGCGATCTGATCCTCATCCCACCCGGCCGCCACGCGCATCGCGGTCACGTCGCCCGGCACCGCATCGCGTGCGTCCGCCACCAGCATCTGCGCGGTCAGCCATTCGCCGCGCGTCATCACCACCGGGCAACCGTGCTTGTCGTGCATCCATCCGGCGAGACCGATATGGTCGGGGTGGAAATGCGTGCCGATCATCTTCGTCACGCGCACGCCCGCCAGCGGCCCCTTCCACAACGTCTTCCAAGCATCCCGCGCGTCCGACGTGTTCATGCCAGTATCGACCAGCGCCACACCCACGCCTTGTTCGTCCTGGTCATCGAGCAGCCAGCAATTGACGTGCTTCAGCGGCCCGGGAACATGCAACCGTACCCAGCGCACACCGGGGGCCACGGTCATCACCTCGCCCGCTGCCGGTTCGGCCCCGCCGAATGGGTAGGTCAGACCTTTATGGCTGGTGGGGACGAAGGATTGGTCGGGCGCCTGCGCCGCTGCTGATATGGACATCACCCGCGACTAGCGCGCCCGCGCCGCGCGAGTCACGCACTTCCTAATCTGGCGCGCCCAGCACCACGTCCAGCACCTGATCGGGCCGTTCGAACAGGAAGTCGGGCTGCAACTGCGTCAAGGCCGCACGATTGGCATAGCCCCACAGCACCGCTGCGGAGGTGACACCCACCTTCTTGGCGGCCACCACGTCGCGCGTCTCGTCCCCGATCGAAATCACCTGCGACGCCGCAATCCCGGTCTTGCGCAGCACTCGGCGATAGCGGCGCGCCTTGCCGAACAGCGACGCGCCGCATTCGAACCGCTCGAACATCGCAGCATTGGTCGGCCCGAGGATCGCGCGCGCATTGTCTTCGGCGTTGGAGGTGACAAGCGCGATCCGCACGCCGTTTGCCGCCAAGTGCTGCAAGACCGGCACGATCCCGTCGAACAAGGCGATCCGGTCGGCCTGCTGCGCCAGCAGCGCGTGGACGTAACGCCCGATCGCGGGCAATTTCCAGCGCGGAATGCCAAGGTGGCGGATCACCTCGCTCGACGTCCGTCCGCGCAACATCTCGACGTCATCCGCCGCGACCCGCCGGAATTTGAAGCG
The DNA here is from genome assembly GCF_013374095.1 of Sphingomonas sp. HMP6. NCBI lineage: Bacteria > Pseudomonadati > Pseudomonadota > Alphaproteobacteria > Sphingomonadales > Sphingomonadaceae > Sphingomonas > Sphingomonas sp. HMP6. Next base: position 1,784,576 of record NZ_AP022672.1, read on the forward strand.
ATCGGCAAGATGATCGGCGATCGACAAAAACCAGTCGCCGCTATCGGCCAGCGTCCCGTCGAAATCGAAGATGACGAGGCGATAGCGCGGCGTCACCGAATACGCTCAGCGCGGGTCCGGGCCGCGCCCGCGACCCTTCTTGGCCGGGCCGCCCTCCGGGAAAGCGCCCGCGCGGATTGTCAGCAACTCGGCGCGCGTGGTGGCGCCATCCTTGTCGACATCGAACCGGTCCAACAGGCTGGCGAATTGCGCCTCCAACTCGGGCAGCGTGATGCGGTTGTCGCCGTCGCGATCGACCCCGAACGGGCTGGGCAGCGCGTTGCGATCCCCCAGCCATTTCAGCGCCCAATCGGCATAGCCGATATAACCGATCGACCCGGCATGGCCGCCATCGACATCGGCGAAGGTCCGCGCGACGCAAGCGTTCAACTCGTCGCGCGTCGTGCGGCCATCACCATTCGCATCGCACGCCGCAATGAACATCGCGGCGGGCTCGGCGACGATCGTCGCGGCGGGCTGGCGTTGCTGCGGTGACAGCGCGACCGGCGGCACCGTCTGCGCCGAAAGCGGCGCGGCGGCGAGCGCGAGGATCAGAAAGGGCAGCACGCGCATCAACGCTCCTCAGGCCGGCAACAACAGGCTCGCATCGCCATAGCTGTAGAATCGATAGCCGTCTTCTATCGCATGCGCATACGCCGCCTGCATCCGCTCTCGCCCCATCAGCGCCGAGACCAGCATGAACAACGTCGAGCGCGGCAAATGGAAGTTGGTGATCAACCCGTCGATCCCGCGAAAGCGATAGCCGGGTGTGATGAAGATCGCGGTGTCGCCTTCGAACGGACGGATCATGCGGTCTTCGCCGGTCGCACTTTCGATCAACCGGAGGCTGGTCGTGCCGACCGCGATGACGCGCCCGCCGCGGGCCCGCACCGCGTTCAGCCGGTCGGCGGTCGCGGCGTCGATCCGGCCCCATTCGGCGTGCATCTTGTGCTCGGTCGTGTCCTCCGCCTTCACCGGCAGAAAGGTGCCCGCCCCGACATGGAGCGTCAGCGTCGCATGTTCGATCCCCGCCCCGTCCAGCCGCGCCATCAGGTCGGGCGTGAAATGCAGCGCCGCGGTGGGGGCTGCGACCGCGCCCTTCTCGGCGGCGAACATCGTCTGGTAATCCTCGGCATCCTGCGCATCGGCCGGGCGGCGCGCGGCGATGTAAGGTGGCAGCGGCATCCGCCCGGCGCGCTCGAGCAACAGCTCGACTGGCTCGTCGCCCGCAAACTCCAGCGCGAAGCTGCCATCCGCGCCGCGATCATGCGCGGTCGCGGAAACGCCATTCCCGAAATCGATCGCATCGCCGTCGCGCAGCCGCCGCGCGTTGCGGATGAAGGCGCGCCAGCGGCGCGGCCCCTCGCGCTTGTGCAAGGTCGCGCCGATCCGCGAATCACCGCGCGTGCCCTCAAGCTGCGCCGGGATGACGCGCGTATCGTTGAACACCAGCAGATCGCCTGGCCGCAGCGACGCGGGCAAGTCGCCGACGCTGCGATCGTGCGTTGCGTCGCCGTCGAGCACGAGCAAGCGCGCCGCATCGCGCGGCACCGCCGGGCGCAGCGCGATCCGCTCGGGCGGCAATTCGAAGTCGAACAGATCGACGTTCATGGACGAAGCCCCGCTGGCGTCGGCTTCAGCCGCTCTTCCGTCCCGAGGCGCGCACCACCGGCGCCTTCGGCGCAGGCTTCACCGGGGCCAGCGTCGCAGGCGGCAGTACGGCGACTGGCGGTGGCGGCGGTGCATACGCCGGCGGCGAATCCGCGCCGATATAAGCGTGCAGGATGCGCGACGGATTGAGCGGCGGCTCGCCCCGCGCGATCGCATCGACATAGTTCATGCCCGAGATGACGCGGCCGAAGATCGTGTATTTGCGATCGAGCTTCAGCGTGGGATTGAACACGATGAAGAACTGGCTGTTCGCGCTGTTCTCGGCCTTGGTCACTTCCTCGACCGTGGCGCCCTCGGCCGATCCTTCGCGCGCCGCCGATACGGCACCGCGTACGTGCGGCAGGAAATTGAACTCGGCGGCCAAATCGGGCAGCTTCGATCCGCCCGTGCCGTCGCCCTTGGGGTCGCCGGTCTGCGCCATGAAGCCTTCAATCACGCGGTGGAACAGCAGACCGTCATAGAAATGCTGCCGCGTCAGCGTCTTGATCCGCTCGACCATCTTTGGCGCGGCATCGGGACGCAGCCAGATGACGACCCGGCCACCCGTCGACAGATCGAGATAGAGCAGGTTTTCCGGGTCGGTCGCCGATGGCACCGGCGGACGGCCCGCGGTGGTCGTAGTCGCCGCAGTCTGCACCGGCTTCGGTTTCTTGGCGGCAAAGGCAGGCCCCGCAAGCAGCGCGAACAAAGCGATAAAAAGGGTAAAAAAGCGCATGAGTCCCCGCAGGTACGGCTGGTGGTGAACGGTCGCTTAGACCAACTGGCGGCTTGCGCCAAACTGAACGTGTCGCCGCCAAAGGCGACGGAATTAGGGCCAGGCCGATCCGGCCCCCGATCCGCCCCCGCTCAGACGCTGCCCTTGCGCCCGATCTGCTGGACGCGCGCGGCCACCTCGACGGCAATCGTCGATGTCACGAACCGGTCGATCGGTCCGCCATAGAAAGCAATTTCCTTGACCAGGCGGCTGGCGATCGGCTGCAGCGAGACGTCTGCCATCAGGAACACCGTCTCGATCCGCGGGTTGATCGCGCGGTTCATGCCGGTCAACTGATACTCATATTCGAAATCGGTCACGCCGCGCACCCCGCGCAGGATCGTGCTCGCGCCCTGCGCCTCGGCGAAATCCATCAGCAGCGAATCGAACCCGACGACGCTGACGCCGGAGATTCCTGCCGTCTCGCGCTCCATCATCGCGATCCGCTCACCGGCCGAGAACATCGGCGATTTCGACGCATTGGTCGTAACCCCAATCACCAACCGGTCGACCAGCGTCGCGCCGCGCCGGATGATGTCCATATGCCCCAGCGTCACCGGATCGAACGTGCCGGGATAGACGCCCACCCGCTCGCCGCCGGGCTTGCTCAACGATCACGCTCCAGCGTGAAGCGCGCGATATCGCGAAGCAGATCGGCTTCCGGCCCGAAATGCTGGAGGTGTTCGATCGCTTGATCGACCAGCATCTCCGCCTGCGCCCGCGCACGGTCTAGCCCGAGCAGCGACAGGAAGGTTTCCTTGCCGGCCTCGCCATCCTTGCGCAGCGCCTTGCCGACCGCCGCCTCGTCACCCTCGGCATCGAGCAGATCATCGACGATCTGGAAGGCGAGCCCCACGTCGCGGGCATAACCGCGCAGGCCCGTGCGCCCCTCGGGCGGCACCTTGCCCAGAATCGCCCCCGCCTCAACCGAGCAAGCGATCAGCGCACCGGTCTTCATCGCCTGCAACCGGGTGACGGTCGGCAAATCGAAGCTCGACTTCTCGGCTTCGAGGTCGAGCGCCTGCCCGCCGGCCATGCCGGTGGGGCCTGCCGCGCGGGCGAGGTCGAGCACCAATTCGCTGCGCACGAACGGGTCGGCATGCGTCACCGGGTCGGACAGGATTTCGAACGCCAACGCGTGCAGGCAATCGCCCGCCAGGATCGCGGTCGCCTCACCAAAAACCTTGTGTACCGTCGGCTTGCCGCGGCGCATGTCGTCATTGTCCATCGCCGGCAGATCGTCATGGATCAGCGAATAGACATGGATGCACTCGATCGCGGTCGCCACCCGGCCCGCGCAGTCGCGGTCGACCGCAAACAGCCGTGCAGTCGCGAACACCAGCAGCGGGCGCAGGCGCTTGCCGCCCCCGATCGCGGCATGGCGCATCGCACGATACAGATCGGCGCGCGGGTCCTCGGGAACTGTCAGGAACAGGTCGAGCCGGCGGTCGATATCGCTGGCGACGTCGGCCATGGCCGCATCGAGCGACGGGGAGACAAGCGTCACGCGATCAACCTGCGACAAAGGGCTGCGTGCCGATGGCCCGGCCCTCCCCATCGGCACGGATCGCTTCGATCCGGGCCTGTGCCGCATTCAGCCGATCGTCGCAGCGACGTCGCAGCCGGTCTCCGCGCTCGTACAGCGCGATTGCTTGGTCGAGTGGTGCCTCACCACTCTCTAGCCTTGACACGATCCCCTCCAATTCTTTCAACGCCGCTTCGAACGTCAGCTCTTCAATCGGTATGTCCATGACGCAGCTATGCGGCAGGCAAGCGTTTGGGGTCAAGGATACGCTGGCCTTACTGTGCGTTTGTCGCGCGACACTGATCAGGAACCATACCCAATGTTCACCAGCATCGATCCCGCCACCGGCACGCCGGGGGCCTCCTTCGCCGAACTCACCACCGCCGAGCTCGAAACCAAAGTGCAGCGCGCGCACGACGCGTTCCGCGCCTGGCGCATCACCGACCATGCGACGCGAACCGACTTGCTGGAGCGGATCGCCGAGCAGTTCGACGCCAACGCACACCGCCTCGCCGAGATCGCCACGCGCGAAATGGGCAAGACCCTCAAATCCGCGCTGGCCGAGGTCGAGAAATGCGCGGCCGGCTTCCGCCATTATGCGCAGGAAGGCCCGGCGATGCTGGCACCGCGCGAATTCCCCGGCGGCACCGCGACCTGGCATCCGCTCGGCGCCGTGCTCGCGGTGATGCCGTGGAACTTCCCGTATTGGCAGGTGGTGCGCTTCCTCGCGCCGACGATCATGGCGGGCAATGTCGGCCTGTTGAAGCACGCGTCCAACGTCCAGGGCGTCGCCGCCGCGATCGAGGAAATGGTCATCGCGGCGGGCGCGCCTGCGGGCCTGTTCCAGAATTTGCCGATCAAATCGGACAAGGTCGCCGCGCTCATCGCCGACGACCGCATCGTCGCGGTGACGCTGACCGGCAGCGAGGGCGCGGGCATGCAAGTCGCCGAGGCGGCAGGCCGCGCGCTGAAAAAGGTCGTGCTCGAACTCGGCGGATCGGACCCGTTCATCGTCATGCCCTCGGCCGATCTCGATCTGGCGGCCAAGACCGCAGTGACCGCGCGAATCCAGAACACCGGCCAATCCTGCATCTGCGCCAAGCGGATGATCGTCCACGCCGACGTGTATGATGCGTTTCTGGAGAAATTCGCGGCTGGCATGAAAGCCGTCGTCGCGGGCGATCCGATGGAGTCGGTCACCGACATGGGCCCCTTGTCGAGCGCGGCGCAGCGGCAGACTGTGCTCGACCAAATCGCGATGATCGAAGCCGAGGGCGGCAAGCTGCTGCTGGGTGGCGAAGCGCTCCCCGGTAAAGGCGCGTTTATGTCGGCCGGCATCCTAGTCGATGTGCCGATCGACCATGCGGTCGCGCAGGAGGAACTATTCGGCCCCGTCGCGATGCTGTTCAAGGCCGACGACATCGACGCCGCGATCACCCTCGCCAACGCCGTCCCGTTCGGCTTGGGCTCCTCGGTCTGGACCAACCACGCAGACGAACGCGCCCGCTTCGAACGCGACATCGAAGCCGGCATGATCGCCGTCAACGCGATGCTGGCGAGCCAGCCGCACGCCCCGTTCGGCGGCATCAAGCGCTCAGGGCATGGGCGGGAACTGGGTCCCTACGGCCTGCACGAATTCATGAATTTGAAGACCGTGCTGGGGTGACGCGGGGCGGGACGAGTGTGTGCTTTTCGTAGATTCCAGCCCATCTTTTCCACGATGCAACGGACCAGAAGCAGACTTTCGCTCCCTCTTACAGACCGTTCGCAGGAGCGTAGGATTCGTAAAAGTAGGAAGACTCGTCGCCAAGGTCGTGCTTAGAGATTTTAAATGACCCACAAACTATCTTGACAGAGCGCGGTTTCAATCGGGCAATTTCCCTATTAAATGCCCGTGCCCAGTTGAGCCGTGTTATTCCGCACTTGGAGTATGGGGGCTCTGCGTCGTCCATGTATTGCTCTGAAGTATAAAGTTCTTTTAACAATTTGGACTGCACGAATTCGACACTATTTGTCGTTAGACCGGGCGAGCAGTCACCTCGCGATGTGGGCTCGATCCCCGGCACGCGCCAATGGGATTGATAGCCATTATGATTGAAGATAAAAACCCTACTATCGCCGTCCCGAACAGAACGACGCGCGGCTTCTGTCGCGGTACCTCGCATGTCGTGCATGCAAACTGCATAGGAAACTGAAGAATTTTTATTCGGGGCGCCGCGCGGCATATTTGCACTGCGGTTGTTCGGTGCGCTTCCGTAGTCACAGCCAGCACACGCCAAAAAGGCTAGCCCGTAAAATTCACGAGGCTGTTGGTTTTGGGGTTTTGCGCGGTTCGGATGTGGGCTCTCTCGGCGCAAGGCGCACCTGATCACGACGCCTGTTTCATCGCGGGTTTTCGAGAGGTTTGCGGAGCTTCTGGACGGGGGCGGTGTCGGCGGCACGGCCGCACTGGCTAGGTCGGCGCCGGGCAGAGGGCGCGAGCGATCTGCCGGAACGTATCCGCCTCGGGGCAAGCGCTGGCGAAGGCGATGCGGATGCGGGTGGCGGTTTCGATGACGCGGGCGGCGAGCTTGATCAGGCGCAGCCGGATGGTGGCGAACTCGGCGGTTCGCAGCGCGGCAGTCGCAGGCATCGCGTGGCGCAGCTTCCACATGAGCCAGTAGGCGGCAGTATGCAGGATCAGGCGCATCTGATTGGCGTTGGCGCTGCGGCACGAGGTGCGGTCGCTTTTGAGCTGCGCTTTGTGCAGCTTAATCAGGTTCTCGGCCTGACCACGGGCGCAATACAGCGTGTCATAGATCCGCTCTGCGCTGCCGTCCTGAAGCGAAGTGACGACGAAGCGGATATCGAGCCCGAGCGTGCTGGCCTCGATGCGCGCCACGACCCGGCGTGTGGCCTCCCCCCAGCTCTTCGCGGCGTAGCGCGTCTCGGCATAGCGGCGCAGTTCGACTAATTTGCGCACCGCGCGGTCAGTCGCGCAGGCATCACCTTGGGTCACGATGACGGGATCGGCGTGCAGCGCTCGGTTGCCCGGCAAGCCAAAAATATAGTCGACGCCGTTGGCCTCGCACCACGCCATGATCTCGGGTCGGCCGTAGTGGCCATCGCCGCGCAGCGTGATCGCGGTATCAGGCCAGTAGCGGCGGATACGGCGGATCAGCCGCCGGACATGTCCGGCGACTTCGGCGCCCGAGGGGGTCTTGCCGGTGCGCAACAGCATCGCCACCGGGCGGCCCGTCGCCGTGTCGTAAACGTGGATCGGCAAAAAGCACCGCTCACCGTAATGGCCATTCCAAAAGGACAGCTGCTGCGCGCCGTGAACAACATTGACCGTGTCGTCGATGTCGAGCGTGACCGCCGCTGGCGGCGCGGGATAGCTCGCGCAGTAAATATCCACCAACGCCCCCGTCAGGCGCACCAGCTCGCGCGTCGTCGGGGCGTTTTCCCAGCGACACATCGTCGGTTGGCTCGCCAGGCCAACCGGTCCTTCGGGACATTTGCCCAGGGCCAGCTTGAAGCCCGGGTCATGGCGCAAGGCATCGAGATCGTTGGCATCCTCGTAGCCGCAAGCAATCGCCAGCATCCGAGCGCGCAGGATATCCGCCTTGCCGTGGATGACGCGGCTTTGGTCGCGCGGATCGGCAATGCAGGCGGCGAGCCGATCGGCAATCCCCATCTGCCGCTCGGCCTGACCGAGCAGCAGCACGCCGCCGTCCGACGTCAACCTGCCGCCGTCAAAGGCAGCAGACACTTTCTTGCGACCAATGGCTGGAAAGCCAAAGCAGGCTCGCTTATCGTCGCTTTCGGCGGATGTAGGCTGTGGCATTTTTTGCCTCGTGGCAGGACTGGTTTAGACACCCATATTCCTACTGCAAAGCAAAGGCTTACGCTACATCCGCCAACCCAAAATCACCCCCCCGGTGAATTATCCGGGCTAGGAGGGCGACCGCCAGATTACTATCGACTACTGAGTGGTGGCGCAAACTCATTTGCGTGAGCTTATCAAACAACCGGATTACGGCAAGCCTTGAGGACTGATGCAAGGTATAGGTTGGGCGAAAGCGGAAGTCCGGCGACTGTCCTACACCGCAAAAATTTGCGACACTGCCCGCTCGGCTCTTTCTCATCTTCAACCCCGCGTTCCACACGAATGCTGTTCGTCGCCTGCCGCTACGCCCCTCCACAACTGGCGGAAGCAACCGGTTTACGCCTAACCTTAGCCTGATCTATTCACCGGCAGCGTTTCTCAGCCGATGGGTCAGCGCAGGCGTCGTGTAGCCGCAGGCAGGGCGCATGGGTCCCAAGCGCCTGTCTCATCGCGGGTTCACAGTTTGGGGCGGAGTTGATGGGCGGGGTTCGTTTGGCGGCCACTGCCGCATCGATCATGGTCCCGTGGTGCGCAAGTTGAGCGCGATGGATCGGAACAGCGCGGCATCGGGACAGGCGCTTGCGAAGGCGATGCGGATGCGGCTGGTGGTTTCGACGACGCGCGCGGCGACCTTGAGCAGCCGCAGGCGGATGGTCGCGAACTCGGCGGTGCGGAGCGTGGCGGTTGCGGGCATAGCGTGCCGCACGGCCCACATCAGCCAGTAGGCGGCGGTGTGAAGGATGAGCCGCATCTGATTGGCGTTGGCCGAGCAGCAGGAGGTTCGGTCGCTCTTCAGCTGCGTTTTATGCAGCTTGATCAAGTTTTCCGCCTGGCCGCGGGCGCAGTAAAGCGTGTCATAGATCCGTTCAGCGCTGCCCTCGGCAAGCGAGGTGACAACGAGGCGGATGTCGAGGCCGAGGCTGCTCGCCTCGATGCGAGCAACGACGCGACGTTCGGTATTCCCCCAGGTTTTCGCAGCGTAGCGCGTCTCTGCGTAACGCCTTAGTTCGACCAGTCCCTGCAATGCCCGGTCGGTCGCGCAGGCATCGCCTTCCCGAACGATGACGGGATCGGCGTGGAGCGTGCGGTTGCCGGGCAGCCCGAAGATGTAGTCGATTCCGTTCGCCTCGCACCAGGCCATCGGCTCTGGCCGACCGTAATGACCATCGCCGCGCAGCGTGATCCGGGTATCGGGCCAGTGGCGACGGATACGTCGCACGAGCCGGCGAACATGGCCGGCGACTTCCTTGCCCGACGGCGTTTTGCCGGTGCGCAGCAGCATCGCAACCGGCCGCCCGGTAGCGGTGTCGTAGACATGGATCGGCAGGAAGCAGCGCTCGCCGTAGTGGCCGTTCCAGAAAGAGAGCTGCTGCGCGCCGTGTACGACGTCGACGGTATCATCGATGTCGAGCGTCACCGCCGCAGGTGGCACGGGGTAGCTCGCGCAATAAAGGTCGACCAGCGTACCGGTCAGACGGATCAACTCGCGCGTAGTCGGCGCGTTTTCCCACCGGCTCATCGTCGGCTGGCTGGCCAGCCCGAACGGATCACCCGGCAGTTTGCCGAGCGCCAGCTTGAACCCTGGATCATGCCGCAGGGCGTCGAGATCATTGGCGTCTTCATACCCACACGAGATCGCGAGCATGCGGGCGCGCAAGATGTCGGCGACCCGGTGGATCACCCGACCCTGATCGCGCGGATCAGCGATGCAGGCGGCGAGCCGATCCGCGATCCCCAACCGCCGCTCGGCCTGTGCGAGCAGTAGCACGCCGCCGTCCGACGTCAGCCGACCGCCGTCGAACGCGGCGGTGATTTTTCGACCACGAATGGCTGGGAAGGTGAAGGAGAACCCACTATCGTCGGCCATGGCGGTCGTGGCACTTTCTGTCTGGAGCAGAGGGATGGCGTAAGCACCCTTTCTCTACTCCAAACCAAAGACTTAGACCACGATCGCCACCACCGATTATCGCTCCCGATGAATAATCCGGGTTAGCCTAACCTTCCGCGCTAACCTACAGCGTCAGCACGATCTTCCCGACATGATCGCCCGCCTCCATCCGCGCATGCGCGGCGGGGGCTTCCTCCAGCGGGTAGGTGCGGTCGATCGCCGGCTTCAACCGCCCGGCCTCGACATGCGGCCACACCATCCGGTGCAACTCGTCGGCGACCATCGATTTGAACGCGGCGTCCCTTGGCCGCAGCGTCGATCCGGTCAGCGTGAGCCGCCGGCGCATCACCTCGAAGATCGGGATCGTCGCCATCAGCCCGCCCTGCACCGCGATCGACACGTGCCGCCCGTCATCGGCCAGACACTGCAAATTGCGCGGCACATAGTCCCCGCCGACCATGTCGAGCACCGCCGCGCAGCCCTTCCCGTCGGTGATCTCCGCCACCCGCGCCACGAAATCCTCGGTCTTGTAATTGATCGCATGCGCCGCGCCCAGGCCGCGCGACGCCGCGCACTTCTCGTCCGATCCCGCCGTTACGATCACGCGCAGCCCGAAGATCGTGCCCAAGGCAATCGCCATCGTACCGATCCCGCTGGTGCCGCCATGCACCAGCACGGTATCGCCCTCGGTCGCGTAGGCGCGTTCGAACAAATTGGTCCACACGGTGAACAAGGTCTCGGGAATGGCCGCCGCCTCGATCATCGACAGCGCCTCGGGCACCGGCAGCACCTGTCCCGCCGCCACCGCGACATATTCGGCATAGCCGCCGCCGCCGAGCAGGGCGCACACCGGCTGCCCGGTCATGTCGATCGCCAGATCGTCATGCTGCGCAACGACCGTGCCGGCGACTTCCAGTCCCGGGATCGACGGCGCGCCCGGCGGCGGGGCGTAGCCGCCCTTGCGCTGCAGCACGTCGGGCCGGTTGACCCCCGCCGCCGCCACACGGATCAGCACTTCGCCAGGGCCGGGCACCGGCACCGGCCGATCGACCACGCACAGCACCTCCGGTCCACCGGGGGCCGCGGGATCGATCGCGCGCATCGTTTTGGCTATTCCGTCCATCGGTCGCGCGCCTCGTTTTACCTGTCACTACGTACGGCGCCTTATTGACATGGGGCCGCGTCGGGTCAACGATCGTGTCCATGGACCTCGACGAGTTTCTCCCGAAAAATGCGGGCGATCCGCTCGCTGCGCTGATCGCGCAGGACCTCGACCCGTTGTCGGTCAAGGAACTGGACGCGCGGATCGCGGCGCTCGAAGGCGAAATCGCGCGAACCCGCCGAAAAATGCAGACCGCCGTAACGCACCGCGCGTCTGCGCACGATCTGTTCAAGTCATGACGAGGGTGCATCCGGGAGACAGGAAATCCGGATGCGGTTTTCAAGTGCTTGTCACACCGGACTTGGCTTCCGACATAGGCGCAAAGGGTCGCGCGTCCCCAGCGACCCGCATGGAGTAAAGAACCGATGCCATCCTTCGCCTCTGCGCTGGAAACCACGCTTCACAAGGCGCTCGAAGCGGCCTCCTCGCGCCGCCACGAATATGCGACACTCGAACATCTGCTGTTCGCGCTGATCGATGATGAACATGCGTCGAAAGTGATGGAATCGTGCGGCGTCGATACCGCCGAGTTGACCACGACGGTCCGCCATTATCTCGATACCGAGCTTGAGGCGCTGAAGGTCGACGCGGCCACCGACCCCTCCCCCACCAGCGGGTTCCAGCGTGTGGTCCAGCGCGCCATCCTCCACGTCCAATCGTCGGGCCGCGATGAAGTGACCGGCGCCAACGTGCTGGTCGCTTTGTTCAGCGAGCGCGAGAGCTACGCCGTTTATTTCCTGCAGCAGCAGGACATGAGCCGCCTCGACGCGGTCAGCTTTATCAGCCACGGCGTCGGCAAGGGCGGTGCCGGACCCGAAGCCGCGGCGCCCAAGGGTGCGGAGGAAGAGAAGCCGCAAAAGGTCGGCGAGAAGGGCAAGAGCGAGAGCGCGCTCAAGCAATTCTGCGTCGATCTCAACGAGAAGGCCAAGAAGGGCAAGGTCGACCCGCTGATCGGCCGCGGCCCCGAGGTCGATCGGACCGTTCAGATCCTGTGCCGCCGATCGAAGAACAACCCGCTGTATGTCGGCGATCCCGGCGTCGGCAAGACCGCGATCGCCGAGGGCCTTGCGCGCAAGATCGTCGAAGGCAACGTGCCCGAAGTGCTGCTGCCCGCCGTCATCTACTCGCTCGACATGGGCGCGTTGCTGGCGGGCACGCGGTATCGCGGTGACTTCGAGGAGCGGCTCAAGGCCGTCGTGACCGAGCTCGAAAAGATGCCCGACGCGATCCTGTTCATCGACGAGATCCACACCGTGATCGGTGCCGGCGCGACCAGCGGCGGGGCGATGGACGCCTCGAACTTGCTCAAGCCCGCGCTGTCGGGCGGGACGATCCGCTGCATCGGCTCGACCACGTACAAGGAATTCCGCAACCATTTCGAGAAGGACCGCGCACTTCTGCGGCGCTTCCAGAAGATCGACGTGAACGAACCGACGATCGAGGACACGATCAAGATCCTCACGGGTCTGCGCTCGGCGTTCGAGGATCACCACAAGGTGAAATACACCCCCGACGCGATCAAGGCCGCAGTCGAGCTGTCGTCGCGCTACATCAATGACCGCAAGCTGCCGGACAAGGCGATCGACGTGATCGACGAGGTCGGCGCGATGCAGATGCTGGTGCCGCTCGCCAAGCGTAAGAAGACGATTACCACGCGTGAGATCGAGCAGGTCATCGCCACGATGGCGCGCATCCCGCCGAAATCGGTCTCGACCGACGACACCAAGGCGCTCGAATCGCTCGAAACGGATCTCAAGCGCGTCGTTTTCGGGCAGAATGCCGCGATCGAGAAGCTCGCCTCGGCGATCAAGCTCAGCCGCGCGGGCTTGCGCGATCCGGAGAAGCCGATCGGCAATTATCTGTTCACCGGGCCGACCGGCGTCGGCAAGACCGAAGTCGCCAAGCAGCTTGCCCACATCATGGGCATTCCGCTCCAGCGCTTCGACATGTCGGAATATATGGAGCGGCATTCGGTCTCGCGGCTGATCGGCGCGCCTCCGGGCTATGTCGGGTTTGACCAGGGCGGTCTGCTTACCGACGCGATCGATCAGCAGCCGCATTCGGTGCTGTTGCTCGACGAGATCGAGAAGGCGCATCCCGACCTGTTCAACATCCTGCTGCAGGTAATGGACAACGGGCGGCTGACCGACCAGCACGGCAAGACGGTCGATTTCCGCAACGTCATCCTGATCATGACGACCAACGCGGGCGCGTCCGATATGGCGCGCGAGACCTTGGGCTTCGGCAACCTCACCCGCGAGGGCGAGGATGAGCAAGCGGTCCAGAAGATGTTCACGCCCGAGTTCCGCAACCGCTTGGATGCGATCGTGCCGTTCGGTTATCTACCGACCGAAGTGGTCGCGCGCGTGGTCGACAAGTTCATCCTCCAGCTCGAATTGCAGCTGGCGGACCGCAACGTCCACATCAATCTCGACGACGAATCGAAGGCGTGGCTCACCACCAAGGGCTATGACAAGCTCTACGGCGCACGACCGATGGGCCGCCTGATCCAGGAGAAGATCAAGCAGCCGCTCGCCGAGGAGTTGCTGTTCGGCAAGCTCGTCCATGGCGGCGAGGTGACGGTGAAGATGAAGGAGGGCGCCCTGTCCTTCGAAATCACGCCCGCCCCGCCCAAGAAGCCCAAGAAAAAGGGCGCGTCGGCCAAGATCGACAAGGACACGACCTCAGCCAAGTAGAATCACCTTCTCGGATGGGCCCGGTGCGACAGCGTCGGGCCCATCGTGCGTTTGGCGGTCGGTTACGGACCGGGCACGGTGTTTACCATCTATTGGGAAACGGCGGGCTATGACGCGATATGCACCGAGCCCTTTTTTCCAATATCTTAGCCGTTCTGATCGCGGGGATCGGTGCCTTGACGGCGCGCCCGGCACAGGCGCAAATCGATTTTGTCGGGGAGCCGGTTTCGCTCTGCGTCGCCCGTGCGGAGCCGGGAATGACGCCAGCCGCGCTGCTGGCCGGCCAGGCGCGGTTCGATTGCAGCTCGCGGCAGACCAGCCTGGGACCGGGCAATTTCTGGGTGCGCAGCGGACCTGTCTCGCGCTCCGGGCCGCTCCGCATCCGCTCGATGAGCGTGTGGCAGCAGCGAGTGACGCTTTATGCGCAATATGCAGATGGTGCAGTCCTTGCGGAGGCCATCGATGATCATGCGGCAAGCCGGCACATTGTGCTCGGCGCGATCCTAGAACAACCCCTTCCAGCGCGGCCGGCTCCACTCGTGCGGCTGCTTTGGCATGTCGAAGGCTCGCCCAATTTGCGCGCTATCGTGCGCGAACCGCGGATCGCGACTCCGGCCGAGAGCGAACGCTTCAATCTGGCAATGAGCGCAATCTATGCGGGCTTCGCCGGCCTGTGCATCACCCTGCTATGCTATAATTTTGCGGTGTGGACAGCACTTCGGCACCGCTTTCAGCTTGCCTATTGCGCGATGGTGGCCGGCCTCCTGATGTACGCTTTCTCGACCTCGGGCGCGCTTGCCTGGGCTTGGCCGGCGATCGCCAATACCGATCGCATCCGCCTCAATTATCTAACCCTCGGCCTCTCCTCAATCGCGGCGTTCGCCTTCGCCCGCGCCTTTTTCGAACCGCGCGTGTTCTCCGGACGGTTCGGTCGAATCGCGGTTGTAACGTCGGCCACAATGCTGGCCGCGACGCTCGCTTATGTTCTGTTTGCGCAATATGACGTGCATCTGTTCGACACGCTCTACTGCTGGGCCTTCGTCGGGCAAATCGCGGTGATCCCGCCGATCCTGTGGCGCGCCTGGAAATTGCGGAGCAACTATCTGTGGCTGTTCGCCGTCGCATGGGCAGCACCGATCGGCTTAGCCTCTTTGCGGGTCGCCAATTCGATCAATCTGATCGGGAGCAGCTTCTGGCTCGACAATTCGACCATTCTGTCGATGTCGCTGGAGGCGCTGTTGTCCAGCCTCGCCATCGCCTACCGCCTGCGCCTGTTGAGCGCGGAGCGGGACGAGGCACGCGACGGCGAGATTGCTGCCCGTTTGCTCGCCGATATCGATCCGCTGACCGGCTTGCTCAACCGCCGCGCTTTCCTGACGCAAGCGATCGGCCGCGACGGCGAGCAAATTCTGATGATCGCCGATCTCGACCATTTCAAGCGGGTGAACGAAACGATCGGTCATGACGGCGGCGACGAAGTGCTGCGCGTGTTCGCCCGCACGCTGCGCCAGGCACTGCCACCCGAGGCACTTGTCGCGCGGATCGGGGGCGAGGAATTTGCCATTGTCTTGCCCAGCGCGGTGGCGGCCGAACCCAGTGAAATTCTCGCCCGGCTGCGCGGCGGTCGTATGCCCTATGATGTCGCCGTCACCGCCAGCATCGGCACGTGTCGCGGGCCATTGCTGCGCGAAACCGACTGGAAAGCGCTCTACGCCTGTGCCGATCGTGCGCTGTTCGAGGCGAAAAGTGCCGGGCGGGACCGGGCGCGCGGTCGCTCCCTGCCGGACCGGCTGGCTGCGTAACGGTCTTGCCCGGCACGGCGATTCACGATACAAGAATTGTGTTAGGAAACGCTCATGCGTAATCGTCGGATCATGATCGGAATGTTCGCATTGCTCGCGATGGTAGCGGTCGCGCGCCACCCGAGCGCCGATATCCGCATCCTGACTCATGACGCATCGGATCCCACGCCGCATCAGGTCATGGCAGCACTCGATCTAGGCCTGGTCGCGGTGTCGGTTCTCGTCACTTGGACCGGCGAACACATTCGCTAGCCTTGCGAGCAAGCGATTGCTTGCTTACACCTGTGTCAATGAACTCTCCCGAGGCCATTTGGCGCACATCCTATCGTCACCCCAACCCGTGGGACAGCGCGTTTCCGCCGCAATCGATGGTCGATTTGTTCGATGATTCCTGCGCGCGGATGGGCAAGGCGCCACTGATCGACTTCCTCGGGCGCCGCTACAGCTTTGCAGATACCCAAGATGGTGCCAATCGCGTTGCCGCAGGACTGACCGCGCTGGGCTATGGACCGGGCGACCGGATCGGCCTGTTCCTGCCCAACGTCCCGCACTATCTGGCGGCCTATTACGGCATCCTGAAAATCGGCGCGACGGTGGTGAACTTCTCGCCGCTCTACACCGTCGCCGAGCTCGAGCATCAAGTCGCCGATTCGGGGACCAAACTGCTGTTTACGCTGTCGGCGACTGCGCTGTTGCCGACAGCACTCAAAGTGCTCGACGGCAGCACGCTCGAACGCCTGATCGTTGGATCGATCGCGGGTGCGCTGCCGACGTCAAAGTCGATCCTGTATCGCCTGTTCAAGCGCAAGGAGGTCACCCCCCGCCCGCATGACCCGCGCATCATGGCCTTTTCGAAACTGATCGCCAACGACGCGGCGCACCCGCAAGCAACCATTGACCCTGACCGCGACGTTGCGCTGATCCAATATACCGGCGGTACCACCGGCACGCCGAAGGGCGCCATGCTGACGCATCAGAATCTTTCGGCCAATGCGCGCCAGGTCATGGCGATCGACCCCGAGCCGGGCAAGCCCGACCGCATCCTCGGCGTGCTGCCGCTGTTCCACGTCTTCGCCAACACCTGCGTCCTCAACCGCACTGTGCTGAACGGCGGCTGCATCGTGATGCTGCCGCGCTTCGAGGCCGGCGCGGTGCTCGCCGCGATCGATCGGACCAAGGCGACCGCGCTGCCCGGCGTGCCGACCATGTACCAGGCGCTGCTTGATCACCCTAAGATCGGTTCGACCGATTTCTCCTCGCTGCGGGTGTGTATTTCGGGGGGTGCCCCGCTCGCGGCCGAATTGAAGGCAAAGTTCGAAAGCGTGACCGGCGCGACCGTGGTCGAGGGGTACGGCCTGTCGGAGAGTTCGGGCGTGTTGTCCGCCAATCCGTATCAGCAGGAAGGAAAGACCGGCACGATCGGCCAGCCGATCCCCGGTACCTATCTCCGCTTGGTCGACAAAGCCGACCCGACGCAGGATCCGCCCGCAGGCGAACCCGGCGAGATCGTCGCGATGGGCCCGCAGATCATGAAGGGCTATTGGGACCGCGCCGATACCGATGCCGAGGTATTCGTGACCAACGCCGCGGGCCGCTGGCTGCGGACCGGCGATGTCGGGACGATCGATGCGGACGGCTTCGTCAAGATCGTCGATCGGTTGAAGGACATGCTTTCGGTCTCGGGCTTCAAGGTCTTCCCGAGCCAGATCGAGGCGCTACTCCATCGCCACCCGGCGGTGAAGGAGGCGATGGTGATCGGCCTGCCCGATGCCTATCGCGGCGAGCAGCCGCGCGGCTATGTCACGCTCAATGACGGCGCGAGCGTGACGAGTGCGGAGCTGCGCGACTGGCTCAACCCGCAACTAGGACGGCACGAACGCGTCGACGAGGTGGTGATCCGCCTGACCATGCCGAAAACAATGATTGGCAAGTTGAGCCGCAAGGATTTGATCGCCGAGGTGATGGCGGAGGCGAATGTCTGACGTCCGACTTGATCCTGCATGAACATGCGCAGTCGGGGAATTGCTACAAAATCCGCCTCCCCTCACCACGCTGCGCTTCTGGCAGGCGTTTGTGGGCGAGGAGCGGGTGAGCGACCCGCAGCTTGCGCAAATTTCGCCAAACAAGCGCCGGGCGAAGCGGCACCCGCGCTCATGGACGCGCACCTCGTAAAACGGCCTTTCTGGCGCCGGTCGCTTCACCGTCGCCGACATCGCGTTTTACGCCTACACGCATGTGACCGAAGACGGTGTCTTCGCGCTGCGGCATTATCCCGCGGTGACCGCATGGCAGGCGCGGGTGGCTAAGCAGCCGAACACATCCGATGTGACACTTGCGTGAAGGCCAACGATTCCGATTGTAACAATCTGCGGCCATAGCCTCGAAGCATTCAACGACTTCGGGGTGTCGCGATGAATGCAGTAACCAAGATCGATCTGACGGGACTTGCCGGCGCCACGATCGCCGATTTCGGCGATTTCGCCAATTCGCAGCCCGTCATCCCCGAACGCGCCACGACCGAACGGCGTCGGTACCGCACGATCTGGATTTCCGACATTCATCTTGGCACGCGCGGCTGCAATGCCGAGATGCTGATCGACTTTCTCGACCATGTCGATAGCGAGCGGATGTATCTGGTTGGCGACATCATCGACGGGTGGCGGCTGAAGAAGAAATTCTACTGGCCCGTCGCGCACAACGACGTGGTGTGGCGCCTGCTCAAGCGCGCCAAGCGCGGGACCGAGGTGATCTACATTCCCGGCAATCACGACGAAGTGATGCGGCAGTTCACCGGGCTCGACTTCGGTGGGGTCGCGATCCGGCACAAAGCGATCCACGAAACCGCGGACGGTCGGCGCCTGCTGGTACTGCACGGCGATGAATTCGACGCGATCACGCTTGCGCATCGTTGGCTGGCGCATGTCGGGGATGTGGCGTATGAATTCATGATGGGTCTGAACCGCTGGGTGAACGCGTACCGACGCACTTTCAACCTGCCTTATTGGTCGCTGTCGAAGCACGCCAAGGCCAAGGTTAAGAACGCGGTGCAGTTCATTTCGAATTACGAGGAAATCGTGGCGCAGGCCGCTGGCGCGCGCGGGGTCGACGGCGTGGTGTGCGGGCACATCCACACCGCCGAGTTCCGCGATATTGACGGGATCGAATATTATAACGACGGCGACTGGGTGGAGGGTTGCACCGCCCTGGTCGAACATTTCGACGGTCGCATGGAATTGCTCCACTGGGCCGACGAAATCGCCGCGCGGGATGCGTCCCGGCCGATGGCGAAGATCGAGATGATGGCGGCCTGACCGGGGTGCGCATCGCGATCGCCACAGATGCGTGGAGCCCCCAGGTGAACGGGGTGGTGCGCACGTTGCAGGCCGTGCGCGCGGAACTCGAACGCCAAGGGCACGACGTTCTGATCGTATCGCCCGACCAATTTTATTCAGTGCCGTGCCCGACCTATCCGGAAATTCGCCTGGCCTTCGCCAGCACCGCAAGCGTCGGCAAGATGCTCGCCGATTTCGCCCCGAATGCGATCCATCTCGCAACCGAAGGGCCGGTGTGCCTCGCCGCGCGGCGCTGGTGCCTGACCCGGGGGTTTCCCTTCACCACCGCCTATCACACGCAATTCCCTGATTACGTATCGGCGCGCACCGGCGTGAACCCGGAATGGGTATGGCGCTACATCCGCTGGTTCCACTGGCCCGCGCAATCGATCCTCGCCTCGACCCCGTCGATCGCCGCGACGCTCAAGTCGCATGACCTGACGCGGATCCGACATTGGGGCCGCGGCGTCGATCTTTCTACCTTCTCGCCCGATCTCTCCCCCCACCCCGCCATCGCCGCGCTGAAAGCGGCGGGCAAAGGGCCGATCCAACTCTATGTCGGCCGCGTCGCGATCGAGAAGAATATCGAGGCCTTCCTTAATGCGACCCATCCAGGCACCAAGGTGATCGTCGGTGACGGGCCAGCGCGCGCCGCGCTGACCGCGCGCTTCCCCGATGCGCATTTCCTCGGGCCGCTGTTTGGGGACGAGCTCGCCGCAGCCTATGTGGCGGCGGCTGTCTTTGTTTTCCCGAGCCGGACCGACACGTTCGGGCTGGTGATGATCGAGGCGCTGGCGTGCGGCACGCCGGTCGCGGCATTCCCGGTAACCGGGCCGGTCGATGTGCTGAACGGCACGGTCGGCGCCATGGATGAGGACCTCGCCGTTGCGATCGCGACAGCGCTCACCCGCAACCGCGCCGCCTGCGCCGCTTACGGCCAGACCTTCACCTGGGAGGCAAGCGCGCGGCAATTCCTGGGTGCGCTGGTGCCCGTCGATCATCCCGAGGCGATTGCCGCTTAGCGCCCCCAACCCGCGCTTGCCCTCGTCGCGCAACCGCACTACACCTGACGCCAGCACAGTGGCCGCTCCGAGAGGGGCGGCCCTTTCCGTTTCTGAAGGAGTTTCCCGTGGCCCAGCCGCTCATGCCGCATGCGACCGCATCGTGGCTCGTCGACAATACCGCGCTCAGCTTCGAACAGATTGCCGAGTTTTGCGGGCTGCACATCCTGGAAATCCAGGCAATTGCCGATGACACCGCAGCGACCAAGCTGACCGGGCGCGACCCGATCCGCGCGCACGAACTGACGCAGGACGAAATCGACAAGGGTCAGGCCGATCCCGATTATCGCCTGCAGATCCTGAAAGGACCCGAGCAGGTCCGCCGGACCAAGGGCCCGCGCTACACGCCCGTGTCGAAGCGTTCTGACAAGCCCGACGGCATTGCCTGGATCATCCGAAATCACTCGGAAATCACCGACGGCGCGATCAGCAATCTGATCGGCACGACGCGCACCACGATCGCCGCGATCCGGGATCGCAGCCATTGGAACATCGCCAACATCACGCCGAAGGACCCGGTCACGCTCGGCCTTACGACGCAGCGCGAGCTTGACGCCGCAGTCGCCAAGGCAGCGAAGGCGGCGGGCCTCGAAGCGCCCGTCGACACGCGGCTCGAGGGCGATCGCGAGGCGCTCATCACGGAACTGCGCGCACAGCGCCTGCAACTGGCACGCGATGCCGAAGCCGCCGAGAATGGCGAGCTTCCGGGCGCACCCGCCGAGCCGACCGCAGAGACGCTGTTCAAGCGGTGATTTCGGACTGACGCCCTCCCCTCCCTGGAAGGGAGGGGAGGAAATACAATGAACGAAAATCCCCGCATCGCCTTCACCATCCACGCGACCGACGGTCCCGCCCGCACCGGCGAGATTGCGATGCGGCGTGGCATCATCCGCACGCCCGCCTTCATGCCGGTCGGCACGGTCGGCACGGTCAAGGGCATGAAGCCCGCCGATGTGCGCGCGTCGGGTGCCGACATCATCCTCGGCAACACCTACCATCTGATGCTACGCCCAGGGGCCGAGCGGATGGCGCGGCTTGGCGGGCTGCACGGCTTCATGGGGTGGGATCGCCCGATCCTGACCGACAGCGGCGGCTATCAGGTGATGAGCCTCAGCGACCTGACCAAGCGCGACGAGAACGGCGTCACCTTCAAGTCGCACATCGACGGGTCGCGCCACACGCTCAGCCCCGAGCGCTCGATCGAGATCCAGCGACTGCTCGGATCGGACATCGTGATGGCGTTCGACGAGCTGGTGCCGACCACCTCCACGCCCGAGGTTCAGGCGGCGGCGATGGCGCGCTCGATGCGCTGGGCGAAGCGGTCGCGCGACGCGTTTGATAGTGGCGGTGCACATGCCGAGAACGCCGCGATCTTCGGCATCCAGCAAGGCGCGCTCGACCGGACGCTCCGCGGCGACAGTGCGGCGGCGCTGATCGACATCGGCTTCGATGGCTATGCCGTCGGGGGCCTCGCGGTCGGCGAGGGGCAGGAGGCGATGTTCGGCTGCCTCGATTTCGCGCCCGGGCAATTGCCGGCAGACAAGCCGCGCTATTTGATGGGCGTGGGCAAGCCCGACGACATCGTCGGTGCAGTCGAACGCGGGATCGACATGTTCGATTGCGTGCTGCCCACCCGCTCGGGCCGGACCGGTCAGGCGTTCACGCGCAACGGCCCGATCAACATCCGCAACGCCAAGTTCGCCGAGGATGAGGGTCCGCTCGATCCGGCCTGCGCCTGCCCGGTATGCGCCACCTGGTCGCGCGCCTACCTTCATCACCTCGACCGTGCGGGCGAGCTGCTTGGCGCAATGCTGATGACAGAACATAATCTCTATTTCTATCAGGCCTTGATGGCCGATCTGCGCGATGCCATTGTTGCGGGAAGGCTCACCACCTTCGCGGACGCGTTCCGGGAGGCGTATAAGAGCCGGAACGAGAGAGAGTGATGGCCGAAAAAATCAACGAGATCGAAGCCGCCGCGCGCGAGCACAAGCGCGTCCGCGATGCCGCCGAAGCAGCCGTCGCCGCTGGCGCGAGAGCCCAGGAGAATTGGCCGGTGGTGCCGATCGCGATCGGCGTCGGCGTCGGATCGGCTGCCTTAGCGGCGGCATTGCTCTACGCGGGGCGCGGGCGAAAGAAATAGCCGTCGGCTGCTTCACCGGCAGCGTCTTACGCAATTAGTACTGAGCAAATCCGTTCGGGCTGAGCTTGTCGAAGCCCTCCGTGCCACAAATAGTGCCGGACGTGATGCACGCAGCCCTTCGACAGGCTCAGGGCGAACGGGATCAGCGGCGCTGTACCGAGAACGCCCCGTGTCCTATCCGATTGACACGGCGCACCTGAGCGCGACACACTGGACTCATCCGATTTCCTCCGTCCGGAGTCCTCCATGCGCCTTTTCCGTGCCGCCCTCTTGCTGGGCGCCGCCCTGCTGCCGCTCGCCGCCAATGCGAAGACTGCGCCAAAGGCCCGCCCCACCGCGCCCGCAATCAAGCCGATCGCCTTTACCGAACGCACGCTCGCCAACGGGCTGCGGGTCTATGCGATCCGCGATACCTCGACGCCCAACGTGTCGGTGCAAGTGTGGTACGATGTCGGATCGAAGGACGATCCGGCCGGCCGATCGGGCTTCGCGCACATGTTCGAGCATCTCATGTTCAAGGCGACGCGCAACCTTGTGTCCGAACAGATGGACCGCCTGACCGAGGATGTCGGCGGCAACAACAACGCCTCGACCAATGACGATTATACCGAATATCACGAGACGATCCCGGCCAACCATCTGCAGCGCCTGCTGTTCGCCGAGGCCGACCGCATGGCCGCGCTCGTGGTCGAGCCGAAGAGCTTCGCCTCGGAGCGCGACGTGGTGAAGGAAGAGCTGCGCCAGAACACCAACGCCCGGCCTTACGGCAAGCTGTTCTCGCTCTATTTCCCCGCGATTTCGTATACGAAACACCCCTATGCGCGCGGCGGGATCGGGAGCCTCGACGATCTGCAAAGCGCGCAGATCGACGACGTTCGCGCCTTCCACGCCACCTATTACCGGCCTGACAATGCGATCGTGGTGGTGTCGGGCAATTTCGATGCGGCCAAGCTCGACGGCTGGGTCGATCAATATTTTGCCAAGATCAAGCGCCCGACCGCATCGATCCCGCGCGTGACGGTGACCGAGCCTGAGCGGACCACCGCGACGCATTACGTCGTGCGCGAAGCCAATACGCCATTGCCTGCAGTGCTGATCAGCTATCCGATCCCGGCCGACAGCCATCCCGACAGCGCTGCGCTGTCGGTGCTCAACGCCGTCCTGTCGCAGGGGGAAAGTTCGCGGCTGTACGAGAGCCTGGTGTACCGCGATCAGCTTGCGCAAAGCGCCGAGACCTATCTCGATACTAAGCAAGGCCCCGGCAATCTCGCCGTCATCGCGATCATGGCGAGCGGCAAGAGTGCGGACGCGGGCGAGGCTGCCCTGCGCCGCGAGATCGCGCGGGTGCGGACCAAATCGGTCACGGCAGCCGAACTGGCCGAGGCGAAGAACGAAATCCTCACCAGTGCGCTTCGCGGGCGCGAAACCGCCGAGGGCAAGGGCCGCACCATCGCGTCTTCGGTGATCATCGACCGCGATCCGCGCGCCGCCGACCGGCAGCTTGCCGCAATCGGCCGGGTGACCGCCGCCGACGTGCAGCGCGTCGCCGCCAAATATCTGCGCGACCAGCGCTCGGCCACGATCCATTATCTGCCCGAGGACAAGACCGTCGTCGCACCGCAGAACGACCGGATCGAGGTCGAGGGCTCGGTCGTGACCAAGCAGCTGGTCGCTCCGGGCAAGGTCGAGATCGTCACCCCGGCGAGCGAAGCTGAACGCGTCGCGCCGCCGCCGGCTGGCCCCGCCATTGCCGCGAGCGCGCCCGTCACCAACGAGTTCACATTGGCCAACGGCTTGCGCGTCGTCGTGGTCGAAAAGCACGATCTACCGCTGCTGACTGCGCTGCTGACGGCGCAGGGCGGCGGCGCGACCGACCCGGCCGAGCGCGCGGGCGTCGGCAACCTCACCGCCGATTTGATGACCAAGGGCACGAAGACGCGCTCTGCGACCGAAATCGCGCGCCAGATCGAGACGCTGGGCGGATCGATTTCGAGCGATGCGAGCTTCGACGGATCGAGTGTCGGTGTAACGGTCAAGGCCGATCAGGCGGCACCTGCGCTGGCGATCCTGGCCGATGTCGCGCGCAATCCGGTATTCGCGCCCGACGAGATCGAACGCGCGCGGGCGCAGACGATCGACGGGGTGCAGGTGGCGATCAAGAACCCGAGCCAGTTGGCGGCTCTCGTCGCCGCGCGCGCTGCGCTGGGCGATCTGCCCTATGGCCACCCGCTGTCGGGCACGCCGACCTCGCTCAAGGCGATCACGCCGGCCGACATTCGGGCGACATATCAACGCACTTGGCGCCCGTCCAAGACCACGCTGGTCCTGGTCGGTGACGTGACGGTCCCCGCTGCCCGTGCGCTGGCTGAGCGCAACTTCGCAGATTGGAAGGTCGCGGACATGCTGGTCCGCGAGGACGACCGCCAGATGAGCTATCCCAAACCGCGCGTGATCGTCGTCGACATGCCGGGCGCGGGCCAAGCCGGCGTGGT
Organism: Sphingomonas sp. HMP6; assembly: GCF_013374095.1. Classification (NCBI taxonomy): domain Bacteria; kingdom Pseudomonadati; phylum Pseudomonadota; class Alphaproteobacteria; order Sphingomonadales; family Sphingomonadaceae; genus Sphingomonas; species Sphingomonas sp. HMP6. The sequence continues at coordinate 1,809,009 of NZ_AP022672.1, forward strand.
GGTCGCCCGTCCGGGCATCGCGCGGAGCGATGCGCAATTCTATCCGGCCGCGGTCGCCAACACGGTTCTGGGCGGGGGCTTCTCGTCGCGCCTGAACCAGGAAATCCGCATCAAGCGTGGCCTTGCCTACGGCGCGGGCAGCTCGGTCCAGGCGGGCCGCTTGCCCGGCACGATCAGCGGGCGGACCTCGACCAAGAACCCCAGCGCCCCCGAAACGGTGTCGATCATCCTGGCCGAGATGAAGCGGCTCGGCGCGGAGCCGGTGACGCCCGCCGAGCTGGAAACGCGCAAGGCCGTGCTGGTCGGCAATTTCGGTCGCGCGACCGAGACGACCGAAGGCATCGCCGGCACGGTCGGCGGCTATGTCGTGCAGGGCCTGCCGCTCAGCGAACTGGGGGCCTATACCGCGCGCGTCTCGGCGGTCGATCCGGCCGCGGTGCAGGCGGCAGCGGCGACGCTGCTCGATCCGTCGGCGGCGAGCATCGTGGTGGTCGGCGACGCCAAGCTGTTCCTGCCGGAGCTGCGCAAGACCTATCCCGATGCCGAAGTGATCGCGGCGGATGCGCTCAAATTGGATGGTGCGGCGTTGAAGTAAAAACTTACGTTAACTATCAACTGTTTCAGCGCGAGACGCCGCAGATTCAGTAGCATCCGCGCACGCCCGGATCGGCTATGCGCGGCCAATGGACGCGCGCGCGATCATCGGTTGGTTCAAGATGCGGCGGCTGAGCAAGCTCGGCGTGTTGGGGCTGGTCGCGCTCGTGCTGGCGGGCGTGTCGGCGCACGCCGCGATCCGCGCGATCGTCGATCAGAGCGCCAAGGCGAGCCGCGCGGCGGCCCCGCCGGTCGGATATGAGAGCCAGGATCATTTCCCCGGCGCCGCCTATTTCTACGCGACCGAGGAGGAAGCGGCGCCACCGGTGCACACGCCGGGCGCCACGGGCACGATCGCGCTGCCCGATCTGCCGCTGCCGCCCGAAGCCGCGGTGCTGACGCCTGATACCTCGATCCGCCCCGCCCCGCCCTTTTCGATGGCGCGGGCGAGTGCGGTGGACCGTGGGCGGGCGCTGCAATGCCTGACCACCGCGATCTATTATGAAGCCGCGACCGAGCCCGATGCAGGGCAGCAAGCCGTTGCACAGGTGATCCTGAATCGGGCACGGCATCCCGCTTTCCCGGCGACCGTATGCGGCGTGGTGTTCCAGGGGTCGGAGCATGCCGGGTGCCAGTTCAGCTTCGCCTGCGATGGGGCGATGAACCGCGGCACGCCGTCCAAAGCCTATTGGCTGCGCGCGATGAAGGTCGCGGTCGCCGCGCTCAACGGGCAGGTCATGGCCGAAGTCGGCATGGCGACGCATTATCATACCTATGCCGTGACGCCGTCGTGGAACCGGAAACTGGTGATGACGGCGGCGATCGGCGCGCATTTCTTCCATCGCTGGCAGGGCTATTGGGGCACCCCCGCCGCCTTCCGCCAGGGCTATGCCGGGGGCGAACCGGTGCCCGGGCCGCACGCGCGGATCGGCGCGACGGAGACCCTGATCGCAGCGCAGGCACCCGTCACGCCGCCCGCCGCGATCCAGCCCTCCTATGCCCAGAGCGGGCCCCCCCTGGCCTCGGCGGCAAAGCCCGCCGCCGACGCCCTGCCCGGCGACTCGCAGATCCTCGACCGGTGGAAGGATTCGGGCAAGGCGCTGCGGTGAGGTGTTACTTCTTCTCCGCCAGATACGTATCGAACCATGCCAGCGTCCGCGTGCGGACGTCGGCGGCGTTGACCGGGTTGCGGATGCCGTGGCCCTCCTCCGGATAGATCACCAGGCTGGTCGGCACGCCCATGTCCTTCAGGCCGTGCCAATATTCGGTCGACTGGGTCGGCGGAACCTCGATGTCGCGTTCGCCGACGTAGATGAAGGTCGGCGTTTTGGCATTCTTGATGAAATTGACCGCGGAAACGTCCTCATACGCCTTGCGATCCTCGTACAGCGTCTTGCCAAAAAATGGCAGCATCCACTGATCGATGCCGTTGGTGCCGTAATAGCTGACCCAGTTCGACAGGCCGGCGCCGGCGACGATCGCCTTGAAGCGGTTGGTCTGGGTGTTCGCCCACATCGCCATGAAGCCGCCATAGCTGCCGCCCATCAGGCCCAGCCGCGCATCGTCGATCGGCGCGACCTTCTCGACCGCATCGACCCCGGTCAGGATATCGCGCAGGTCGCCGCCGCCGAAATCGCGCTTGTTGGCGGCGGTGAAGGCTTCGCCCTGGCCATAGCTGCCGCGTGGATTGGGCAGGAAGACGTAATACCCCTTGTCGAGCAAAGCCTGTGCGCCACCGCCGCCGAAGCTCGGTACGCTGGCGGACGACGGGCCGCCATGGACGATCGTGATCATCGGCGCTTTCTTCTGCGGATCGGCGCCGAGCGGGCTGAGCAGCCAGCCCTGCACGTTGAAGCCGTCATTCTTCCAATTGATGCTGCGCGCGGTCAGCGTCGCGCGGACCGCGTCATTGTCGTGGGTGATCTGAACGGGTGCGGCGGCGGGTCCGGCGAAGATGGCGGGGGCGTGGGTGTAATCCTGAACGACCATCGCGACGGTCTTGCCATCGGCGCTCCACGCGGCCTTGCCGTCGCCCGCCGAGAAAGTGGCCGGACGGCTCCAGCCGATCGCAGCGTTGGTGAGCAGCGTCGCATCGGCCCCGCGCAGCGTCGTGCCGCGTAAGCCACCGCTCGTCGTATCGAGCGAGGTGACGGTGTAATTGGCCTTGGCGGTCATGTTCGCGGGTTCGCCACCGGCCAACGGCACACTCCAGATATCGCCGCCAACCGCGCCGAAATCGCTCATCAGACCGCCGATATAAGCGACGTTGCGGCCATCGGCCGACACACGCGGCGCATTGATTTGGGTGCTTGGCTTGGCGATGTTCCGGACCGCGCCGGTCGTCGCATCGACCGCGTCGAGGGTCGCGACCCACCAATTGTTATCGCCATTGCCGAGTGCCGAGGTGACGACGAAACCGGCGCCATCGGGGGTCCAGTCATATTCGTAGATGTAGCGGTCCGCCGGGGAGACGGGCTTAACCGCATCCGCCGCGACGGGCGCCCCGACCACGGCGAATACCGCAAGGCGCTGTTCGTCGCTCTTCTCGCCAATCTCGCCCACTTGGCGCACGCCCGCTTGTGCGGCGCCCGCTTCCTTGGCTGCACCGATCGTCACCAAGAGCGCAATGCGCTTGCCATCGGGCGAGAAGCGCGGCGTCTGCGCGATGCCTCTCACGGTGGCGACCGTATGCGCCTTGCCGGCGCGATCGACCGCCAGTGTGACCGTGCCCGCCGCGCGATCGCGCGCGAGCCAGGCGAGGCTGCCATCGGGCGCGAAAGCGAGCGCAGTGTAGCTGCACTTTGCGCACGGATCGAGCGCACGGATGATCTTGCCGGTCTTTACCGAGCGGACCGCGATCACCGAACGATCGTTCGAATCCACGTCGATCGTCGCAATCACATCGCCTTTTGGCGCAATCACCAGCCCACGATATTGCACTACGGGTGCAGCGAGCGCCGGAGCCGCGGCAGCCGAGAGCAAAAGGGCAACGGTGAGAGTGAGACGCATTGGGCAGGCTCCACGGATAAGCGATGGAGCGGGATAGCATAGTGGCGGGTCGGGGCAATTCTTCTAAAGTCCCTCCCCTGAAGGGGAGGGGCTAAACACCGCCTTACCGATCCACCCCCTTGGCCTTCCCCCACGACCGGGCTGCCGTGTAGCCGAGATAGCCCGTGCCGAAGAGCGCATAGAGCGGTTCCGGAATACCGTTCAGATAGGCATTCATGCCGGCTGCAATGTCCTTGGCCATTTGCGGTTGCGCCGCCGCGATCAATCCCATCGGGATCGCCCAGAGCAGCAGCGCATACATCACATAAAGGAAACTCGGCCGCGCGCGGCTGGTCCAGGGGTCGGTGCTTTGCGCCTCGGCCATGATCGCCGAGATCTGCGTCTTCACTTGCTCCATTTCCTGCGACCCCTGCAGCGTGAGCAGTTTGAGCTTGGCCTCGTCGCGCGCCTTGGGATCGGGAATGATCTTATCGATGATCGCCGCGATCGGGCCGATATTGCCGTCGAGAAGTCCCATTTTTCGTCTCCTATTGTCCGTAAAGTCACACGAGTCACACCAACGGTGGTCTTTTAACCGATGCGGTTGGCGAGCCAGCCATAGAGAAAGGCTTCATTGGCGGGGCGTCGTTCGGCGAGCGCGAGATAGCGTTCGCCTTGCAACGCCTCGATCGCCTTGAGCAGGACGCGCTCGCCCCCTGCCCCGCGCCGCGCGAGGAAGGCAGCGAGCCCGGCGAGCGTGATGGCGCCGATACGGCCGTCGACCGGCATGTCGGGATAATCGGTCGCGCCGCGATTGAGCGCATTGAGCGCGCGCTGGAGGAAGGCGACCGCAGCGGGCGGCCCCATGTTGACGCCGGTGTCGAACAGTTCTGCTGCCACCAGGGGCGCTTGGGCGGCGACCGCATCGAACCGCGGACGGAGCCAGTAGAGACGGCGATAGATCGCGCGCGCGGTGCCGACCGGCAGATCGCGCATCACGCCGTCATAGCCATTGGCACGGGCGACGGCGGTCGTGATGCCGAACTTGGTTTCGCCGCCACGGTCGGCCGGATGGTTCGAATAGCCGCCTTCGCGATCGAGTACGGCGTCGATGAGTTGGTCGATTGTCATACGGTGCCTCCTGCTTGGGGAGGCGGAATAGTAACCTATTTGGTTTTACGTAGGACATGACTAATCGTCACCCCGGCCTTGTGCCGGGGTCCACCAAGCAGCAAGCGTCGCCGTCGATGGCAAAGGTCGCGCGTTGCGGCGCGGTGGACCCCGGCACAAGGCCGGGGTGACGACGCTGTGAAGGTGGCCGAGTCCGCCTACTTCGCCCCCACCTCCCCCAGCAACACGTCCACCGCCGCACTCAACTGTGCATCGGTACCAGCCGCACTTTCCCCCAGCGGGCGTTCGACCGCGAGATCGACCGGGCGGGGGTGCATTTCCATGTCCTGCCCGCGCCCATCCTGAATCCGCGTGCTCGGCGTGCGGACCGAGGAGCCGTCGATGAGTTGCTCGCCGCCGGTGAAGATGATCCAGCCCGCGGTCGGCTGCCCCACGACCTTGCCCAGGCCGAGCGAACGATAGCCTTCGGTGAAATCCTCGGCATCCGACAGCGAGGATTCGTTGATGACGAGGACGGTCGGCTTGCCGAGCGCGCGCTGTCCCAGCGCCTGACGACCGGGGATTGGGAACAGATCGCGCGGCGTCATCGTCAGATAGTTTTTGCGCGCGAACACGTCGATCGCATAGCCGTTGACGAAGCCGCCATTGTTGTTGCGCAGATCGACCACAACGCCCTGCTTGCCCTGATTTTCGGCATCGAGATCGAGATACAATTGATCGAGCGAGTCGGACGACATGTCGGCGATGTGGACATAGCCGAGCTTACCGCCAGACAGGCGATCGACCAAAGCGCGGCGGTCGTCGACCCATTGGCGGTAGGCGAGGCCCGCCGCGCTGCCGACCGAGACCGGGCGCACGGTGACGGTGCGGGGCCCGCTTACGCCGACCAGGCCCAGCCGCACCCGGCGGCCAACGGTGTTTTCGAGCATAGCATCAAGATTTCCCTTCCCGCCGACCGCGACGCCGCCGACGCTGACGATGCGGTCGCCCGGCACGATCTTCTCGATCGACGCCGGGCCGAGCGTAACGACCTCGCGCACGATCAGCCCGCGCCCGCTTTCATACGCATCCCGATCGAAGCGCAGACCGAGATCGCCGACGCGGTTGGTGGGGAGCGCGCCGGGGCCGCCGGGCGGGCGGTTGATGCCGGTGTGCGAGGCGTTCAGCTCGCCGATCATCAGCCCGATGATCCGACGCAGTTCGTCGGGCGTACGCGCGCCGGTGACGAACGGCTGATAGCGCGCGCGCAGTGCCTTCCAATCATGGCCGTTAAAGCCCGCATCGAAGAATTTGCGGTCGAGGATGCTCCACGCCTCATCGAACACGATCTGCTTTTCGGTCGCGAAATCGACGTCCATTTCGGCGGCGACGGGGATCGGCTTGGGCTTGGGGGTGTCGAGCGGGGTCGAGATGACGCGACCGCCGTCGAGATAGAAGAGTGTCTTGCCGTCGCCGGCCAACGCGAAATCACCCTTCGGGCGGTCGCTTTGGGTGAGTTGCTGCGCCACCGGGGGTTCGTCGGCGAGTTCATCGAGATTGTAGCTGTAGAGGTTCGCGCGGCCCTTTTCCTGGGCGCGGAAGACGAGCGTCTTGCCGTCGCTGCTGATGACCGGCGTATCGGCGTTGACCCCGAGCGGGAGGATGGTCGCGCGGTTGCGCAAGCCCGCCCACACGATCGTGACCGGCGGGACCTTCGGCGCCGGTGGTGGCGCCGCGGTCCCCTTCTTTGCCGCCACCGGCAACGGCTTGGGAGCGGGGGGCGCGGGCGTTTCGGCCGGGGTACCGGGGGTATCTGGGGTCGTGCCCGGTTGCTTGCCGGGCTTGAACAAATCGTTGAACTTGTCTTCCTTGAACTTCGGCACCTTGGGCAGGAGATCGATCCGCACGATCCGCGAATCCTCGCTGCGTTGCGCGGTGTCGAACAGGATGTATTTGCCGTCGGGCGACCAGGCGATGCCACCCATTTGCCCGTTGCCGAGGAAGCTGACCGGTCGCGCTGCGCCGCCTGCTGCGGGCACGACGTGGACGTTCACGAAGGCGCGCGCGTCGAGCACGGGGAAGGCGATATACTGGCCGTCGGGCGACCAGACCGGGCGCGGGCCGTCGCGCTCGTCGGTCGAGATGGCGCCGGTGAAGACGATCCGGTCGGTTCGGGCGGTGCCCACACCACCAAGCGTGACGACGTGGAGTTCCCGGTCGTCGAGGACATAGGCGGCGGACTTGCCGTCGGGGGCGTAGGCCGGGGTGGAGGCAATGCCACTTTGTGTCAGCATCGTCTCGCGCCCGCTCGCCACATCATATTCGACCAGCCGATGATCGAGCCCGCGTTCGGAAATGACGAGCGCGCGGCGGCTGTCGGGCGACCAGGTGACTTCGCGCTCCGCGCCCGCGGTGGTGGTGATGCGCTGGCCCGGGCCGCCGTCCTTGGCGGGGGCGGCGAACACCTCGCCATGGCCGATGACGGCGACCTTTTGCCCATCGGATGACAGTGCGAGGCGCTGAAAGCTGGCGAGCGTTTCGTGGCGCTTCGGCGTGGCGCTGGCGGCACCGCGCAGCGTGATCGGGATGGCAGCGGTCTGGCCGGTCGCCGGGTCAAAGCGCCACACGCCGAAATCGCGTTCGAACACGATCCCCGCGCCGTTCGCCGCGATTGACGGATAGAGCAAGCGGCCATCGGTGAAGCGCGTCAGTTGTTCGGGCGCCGCCCCGTCGGCGAGCCCGACGCGCCAGAGGTTTTCGACCCCACCGCGCGCCGACATATAGACGATGCTGCGGCCGTCGCGGCTCCACATCGGCCAGGCGTGCTTTTCACCGCCGGGGAGCAGTCGGCGATAGGGCGTGCCCTCGGCCACGGGCTTCAGCCACAGCTCGGTCTCGTCGATATGGCTGGTGCCGTTGCGCCACCATTGCCCGCCGCTGATGCCGCGCGCGTTGATGACGAGCGTGCTGCCATCAGGCGACGGCGCGGCCTGGAATTCGGCGAGGAATTTTTCGCGGCTGACCTGCATCGGCGTGCCGCCATCGGCGCTCACGCGGAAGATGTCGGCTTGGCGAGCGACGTCCTGCACGCCGCTGGCGAAATAGAGATATTTTCCGTCGGGCGACCAGGCATCGAGCTCCTCCCCCGCCTCGGCATAGGTCAGCCGCGTCACCGCGCCGCTGGCGAGATCGAGCACATAGATGTTGGCGCTGCCGCCGCGTGTCGAAGTGAAGGCGAGGCGTGTCCCGTCGGGCGAATACAACGGGCGGCCTTCGGTGGCCGCATCGGAGACGAGCGGACGCGCGATCCCGCCGCTTGCCGCGACTTCCCAAATATCCCCGCCGGATGCGAATGCGATCAGGCTGCCGTCGGGCGAAAGGCTCGGCTCGGCAAAGGCAGGGCGGGCGACCTGCGCGCGGGCCGGCGGTGCCGCCAAAGCGGTCGTCGCGAGGAGGCAACCAGCCGCCAGCGCCAGGCGTCGGAATGTCATCAAAAAAGCCCCTTTTTCAAGCTCGTGGAGATTAGCGGTTTGCGGTCCGGCAATTACCGGCAACAAAGCGCAAATCCGCCCGCCCCACAAGCGGCCACGGACCCAATTAGGGTTTGGTTAAGCTAAGCCGTCCAGCAGGGAGCGCATGGAGACGATCGACCAACTGGCCAGACGGTCCCCGCTGGAGCAGCGCATACGCTGGATCGTGACACGCGGGACGTTCGCCGCGCTGATTTTCCTGCTGTCCGCAGGCGGCATGGCGCTGTCGCGCAACGGCACGACGATTTCCCCGTTGTGGCTGGCAAACGGCGTACTCGCGGTGGTGCTGCTGCATAGCAATCGGCGTAGCGCAGTCAGTTGGGTCGCTGCGGCGTTCGTCGGATACGTCTTGTCGAATATTTTCGGCCATTATCGATTGCCCGGCTCCGTCGTGCTGGCGGCGTTCAATTGTGCGGAGGCAGCCATTGGCTGCTGGCTCGTCTTGCGTTGGAAAAAGCATGTCCCGGACATGACGCACTTGCCCGACGTACTCCGTTTCGTGCTGGGATGTGCGGTGGTGGCGCCGGTGGTGTCGGGGTTGGCCGCCGCGCTGTTCATGGGCGTGCGATCGGGCCGCCCGATTTTCAGCCTGTGGTTCGAATGGACGGTCGCCAACGGTTTGGGCACAATGATCCTCGGGCCGATCCTGTTGATCGGAATGCATGCGTGGACCCAACGCGACACGATCAGCCCCGCCCGCTTCGGCGAGATCGTGCTGGTGCTCGGCGCGAACGCGATCGTGTCGGCGGTCGTCTTCGGGCAATCGACCTATCCGCTGCTGTTCCTCGCGCTGCCGATGGTGATCGTCGCGACGTTCCGGCTAGGCGTGCTCGGCACGGCGGCGGCGATCCTGGTCGTATCGGTCATCGCGACGGCGGCGACGATCGCTGGGACCGGCCCGATCGCGATGATCCAGGCGACGCTGCCCGCGCAAATCCACATGCTGCAATTGTTCCTGGTCATCGCATTCGCGATCGGCCTGCCCTTCGCCTCGGCATTGGCCGGGCGCGACCGGGTGCGACGCGACTTGAAGCGGAGCCGCGATTTTTCCGACACGCTCGTGTCGACCATGCAGGAGGCAGTGTTTCGTTCGGACGCGGCGGGACGGTGGATCTTCCTCAATCCAGCGTGGGAAACGCTGACCGGCTATACCGTCGCGGAAAGTCTCGGCTGGCAGACCTCACGCCTGCTCCTGCCGGACGATTTGGCCCTCGCGAGCAGAGGCTATCCCAACATCGTCAGCGGCGCGGTAAGCGAGGCGACGCTGAACCAGCGGTTCCGCAAGAAATCCGGCGAGACCCGCCAAATCGAAGTAACGCTGCGCCGTCTCGCGAGCGATGACGGTGCGTTCGACGGCACGATCGGCACGATCCGCGATATAACCCAGTCCGTCGTCACGCAGCGTGCGCTCGCCGACAGCGAGGCGCGCTTCCGCCGGGTCGCAGAAGCAGCACCGGTGGGCGTCTATCTCGGCGCGGCGGATGGCACGATCAGCTATGTCAACAAGGCGTGGGCAGACATGATCGATCGCCCGATCGAGGAATTGGTCGGCCACCGCTGGATGGAGGCGCTGGCCGATCCGGAGGAGTATTTCCGCCAGCCTCCGTGGGTGAATTTCACTCCCGGCGAAGTCCGCAGGCGCGAAGTCCCGTTTCTTCGCCCCGATGGCGGCATCATCTGGGTACAAGTGGTGAACACCGCCGAGTTTGACGACGAGGGCAACGTCAGCAGCTTCATCGGCGCGATCGTCGACATCACCGAGCAGCGTGCATCGCGCGACGCGCTGGCCAAGAGCCAGCGGTTGTTCGAGGCGCTCGCAAAACTGTCGCCGGCCGGGATTTTCCGGGCGGATCGCGAGGGCGGCGTGACCTATGTTAACGCGGCCTGGCAGGCGATTGCCGGTCTGGCGGAAAATGAGGCGATGGGATCGGATTGGGGTGCCGCGATCCACCCGGACGATCTGGCCCGCGTATCGCAACAATGGGCAGAGGTCGTGCACGGCACGGGCGAGTTGCGCACCGAGTTCCGCTTCCAGCACAGAGACGGCCACGATCTCTGGGTGGAGGTGATGACTGCCCCCGAGGTCGATTCCGCGGGCAAGCGTATCGGCTTTATCGGCGTCAACATCGACATATCGGAGCGCAAGCGGGCTGAAGAGGTGCTGGCCGAGCGCGAGGAGCAATTGCGCCTGCTGGCCGAGAATGCCACCGACGCGGTGTTCCGACTCTCACTCGATGGGACGTGCCTGTACGCTTCGCCGTCGGTGGAGGATCTAATCGGCGTCCCGCCGCGCCACGTGGTTGGGCATAATATGCTCACCCGCTTCCACCCCGACGACAATGAAGCGGTGAACGCCGCCTATCGTACCTTGACGACGGGCGAAGTCGACCGGCTCGTCATCGCCTATCGTTCGGAACCGCTGGATACGGCGCGGGCGGGTACATGGATCTGGCTCGAATCGAACAGCGGACTGGTCCGCGACCCGGACACGCAAGCGCCGCGCGAGATCATTTGTTCGGTCCGCAACATCACGCTCCGCAAGGAACTGGAATTCGCGCTAGACCGCGCACGCCGCCATGCCGAGGTGGCAGCGCAGGCGAAGTCGAGCTTCCTGGCCAATATGAGCCACGAAATTCGTACCCCGATGAACGGCGTGCTGGGCTTTGCCGAACTGCTGCTGGCGGAGGAGCCCCGCCCGGATCAGCAACAGAAACTCCAGATGATCGCCGATTCCGGCCAGTCGATGATGCGGCTGCTCAACGACATTCTCGATCTGTCGAAGATCGAGGCGGGGCATGTCACATTGGCGCACGACCGGATCGATCTGCGGCATCTGGCACGAGGGTGTGCCGCGCTGATCATGCCGTTGACGATGCGCGCCGGTATCGATCTCAGCACGACCATCGCCGAGGATGTCCCGGAAACGGTGCGCGGGGACGGGCTGCGGCTACGCCAGATCATCCTGAACTTGCTGGGCAATGCCGCGAAATTCACCGCCGAAGGGGCGATCGTGCTGAGCGTCGCAGTGGCCGGGGGGGAATTGGTGATTTCGGTCGGCGACACCGGCATCGGCATTGCCGCCGACCGGCAGACCGCGATCTTCGACAATTTCGTCCAGGCCGATGCCGCGACCAATCGCGCCTATGGCGGAACGGGCCTGGGCCTGGCCATTTCGACCGAACTGGCCAAGCTGATGGGAGGACGGCTGTCGTTGTTCAGTGCACTTGGGGTGGGCACGACCGTCACGCTGCGCATCCCGCTGATTACCGCGCCCGCTGCGGTGGAGGATAAACCGCCCGCCGCCGGTCCGATCGAAAACCTGCCGCCGATCGCACGGACGCGGATTTTGGTCGCTGAAGATCACGACGTGAATCAACTGCTCATAAAGGCTATGTTGACACGTCTCGGGCACAGTCCAGTGATCGCGCGTAACGGTGTTGAGGCCGTGACGATGGTTCAGGACTCTTTTATGCAAGGACAGCCCTTTGGGCTGGTACTGATGGACATGCAGATGCCGGAGATTGACGGGATCGAAGCGACACGGCGGATCCGCAGCGGCGGGACGACCGCGGCGACGCTTCCGATCGTCGCCTTGACAGCAAATGCCTATGCCAGTGACGTGGACACGTGCCGCGCGGCGGGGATGCAGGACCATCTCGCCAAGCCGGTGCAGCTTGCCGCGCTCGATCAGCTCGTGCGGCGATGGGCAGTCGCGCCGACCGCCGCCGCGCCTGCGCCCGCCCCCGTACCGGCAGGCGCCGACCCCGAGATGATCGCGCAGTTCGATGCGCGGATGCAGCGCATGTTCGCTCTGCTCGACGCCGCGCTTGCAGCACCCCTGACCCCAGATGTCATTGACGATCTGCGCGAGGCTTTGCACCGGCTGGCGGGGACTGCGGCCTTCTTCGGCAAGGCTGCGCTCGGCACGATGGCCGCCAGGTATGACGAGCAATTGAGCCGCCTGACGGCGACGCCCGAAATGCTGGAGACCGCGCGAGCCGAGCTCCGCCGTGCGGCGCACGGGAAGCATTGAGATGGCGCGGATCGTAATCGTCGATGACGACGAACTGTTCTGCCAGATCGTCGCCCGCACGCTGACCCCGGCCGGCCATGTCGTGGTGGCGGTGCGCGACGGCGACGATGCGCTCGAATCGCTGTGGGAAAACGGACCCGATCTGGTGATTCTCGATTGCGCGCTGCCGGGCAAAACCGGCCTGACGATCCTCCGCGAGCTGCGGCAATCGGCCATGTTCGCCACGCTGCCCGTGCTCATCCTCACCGCGCGGCGCAGCGAATGGCACGCCAAGATGGCGATCACGGCGGGCGCGAACGACTATCTCCGCAAGCCGTTCGACGCAGCGGAGTTGATCGCCACGATCGACCGCCTGCTTGCCGCTGCAACCGTGCCGCAGCCGAGCGCGCGCCTGCTCGACGAGGCCCGCGTCGCCGAGTTACGCATCGCGCTCGGCGAACGGCAAGCCGACATCCTGCTGTCGATGATGGAGCGCGACATTGCCGAGCGCGCCGAGGTGATCGTCGCGGCGCTGACCACGGGGGACACCGCCACCGCATTGACGCAGGCGCATGCGTTGCGTGGCGCATCCGAAGGAATCGGCGCGACGGAGCTTGCGCATTTGTGTCACCAGATCGAACGCGAGGGCCAGCGCGATGATACGGCGATCGCGGCCTGCGCGGCCGCCACCGTCAAAGCGATCGCGCTGGCGCGCGTCGCGTCGCGCGATCAGGCGGCGACGTCGAGCGCCTGAAGCGCCAGGATCGCCTGCGTGCGATTGGTGACGCCGAGTTTGCGGAAAATCTGGGCGAAATGCGTCTTGACCGTCGTCTCGGCGATACCGAGTTCATACGCGATCTGCTTGTTTTGGCTGCCATCAGCGGCGGCGCGCAGGACGCGAAACTGCGCCGGCGACAATTCCCCGATCAGCGAGACGCCCGCATCGGCATCACTATCGACATACATTTCGTCCGGGAAGGATTGCCCGCCTGCGCAAACCGCCGCAATCGCCGCGATCATCGCGCTCATCGCGGCGCTTTTGGAAATGAAGCCGCTCGCCCCTTCGCGCGCGGCGCGGCGCATTACGGCGGGTTGATCGCTGCTGCTGACGATCAGGATGCGTGCGGTCGGCTGTAACCGCTTCAGCATCAGAAGTCCGGCGAGGCCCTGAACATCGGGTAGCATGAGATCGAGCAGGATGAGGTCGAACGGGCCTTGCTCTGCCCGGGAGACCGCGGCCGCCAGCGTTCCGGCCTGTTCGATCGTCGCATCGGGCGCAACCTCGCGCGCGGCCATGCCCAAGGCGGCGGCGCACATCGGATGGTCGTCTGCAATCAAGATGGCTTTAGCCAACGCTACTCTCTCCTCAGCGATACACGTGTACGAAAAATTGGTCTGACTTGCTGTCATACTTTAGAATGGGTTTGCAAGTGTCGATCGCGCGGGTGGAATGGTAAGCGGCGACAGGCCTACCGATCGACCGCCTGCCGCGACCGATCGCCATCGCGGCTGTCGAACTCGCCCTGCCCGCCTTCATCATACACTGGTCTTCTGGCCGGGCATCGTCCCAGCCGAATCCGTGGGGCAATGGCGTCCAGCGACGCGACGTGCGGCTGGGGTTGGTGTGAGCCGCGACCTGAATTCTGACGACGCCACGGGTTACATACTTGCGATAATTCAGTGTCGCGGACCTAATTTCAAATAAAACTGCTGATACTACTGGTAATAATATATACAAAGCTATAGAGCGGAACATTCGATCATCTTCATCGTTTTATCTTTTGATGAAGGATTGTTCTATGAATATTAGCTATGAATTCTAACCGAAAAAACCCAGAACATCCGGTTTTCGAAATGCTTCGATTGGCGGCATTGGAAAGCTACGGTATTCTTGATACTCCGCCAGAAATCGATTTCGATCATTTCGTACGGGTTGCCTCCAAGCATTTTAAGGCTCCGATTTCAACGATCTCGCTGATCGACGAACAGCGTCAATGGTTCAAAGCCCGGATCGGCATCAGTTTGGCCGAAACCGATCGCGAGGAAGCTTTTTGCACGCATGTCGTCGCGAGCGGGAAGACGCTGATTGTACACGATGCGGCAGTGGATGGCCGCTTTGCGTTCAATCCGCTGGTGGCTGCCGGCCCCCGGATCCGCTTCTATGCAGGGGCGCCGTTGATAACGCCGCTGAAGCGCTGCCTTGGAACGTTGAACGTGATCGTCACGGTCGCCCGCCCGCAGTGGAGCGGCGACGATACGTCAGCGCTCGAGGCGATGGCAGCGCAAGTGATGGTGCTTTTGGAAAAACGCCGCGCGAACCTGGTTATCCAACGCGCGCTCGATGATCGCCCAAACGAAGCTAGCGCTGCCGCTGCGCGCCGGTGACGGAAGCGGACGGCCAGCCGATGGCCTGCCAGTTGGAAAAACTTGGTCGGAGCGACAGGATTCGAACCTGCGACCCTCACACCCCCAGTGTGATGCGCTACCAGGCTGCGCTACGCCCCGACCGAGGGAAGCGCGCTTAAGCCGGGCGGCGCTGAGATGCAACCCACTGTGTGGCGGAACCGTGCTTCATTTGAACTGGCCGAGCGGCAGCAAGCGCTTGGCGAGGGTTTGGATCAGTCGGGGATCGCCGCCTTTGACCACCGCCGCCACCTGCACCGCGCGGCGCTGGATCAGGCGGTCGAGCGTCGTCGGGGTCGAGCCCTTCGCCGCCGCGTCGAGCAACGCAGGTGCGGCCGCATCCTTGGGGTCAAGCGACAGGCGTAGCAGCGCCGCGAGGCCGGGGAACAGCGCACGGCCACCGCCGAGCGCGACCGAGCGATCGATCGCGACCACGCCGGTCGCTTTGCGCGCGCCGAGCGCGGCACGGGCCGCGAATCCCCCAAGCGCCTCGACCGCGTTCAAATGCCATGCACCGATGGCCGCCTGCGCCTCGGCATCGCGCGGGTTCTTGGCGGCGAGTGCCTCGAACTGCGCCTTTGCGGCGAGCGCATCGGTGCGACTTTTCGACAGTTTCGCGCGGTAACTGACCGCCATTGCACGCGTCATCTGCGCCTCGCTATCGCCCGGCGCGCGCGCCAGCGTTGCGTTCGCCGCCGCCTCGACACTCGCAATCTGGGCAAGCGCGGCAGCCTTATCGCGTGCGGCGAAGGCGGTTTGCGTCAGTTGCTCGCGCCCCGAATCCGCGAATGCGGCGGCGGGGGCGATCACCATTGCGGCGGCGGCAAGATATTTGAACATGCGGTCTCCCATCGCCTGGCTCAACGCGGCACGCGCGTTTTGGCCTCAAACAACCTCAATCCCCGATGAGCGTGCGCCAGAAAGTCCCGTCCCAGGCCTTCACGCTCATTTCCAGAACCGTGAAATCCCGCAGCGCGCGGCCGAACGCCTTTTGGTGATCGGCGGTGCCATGGGCAGCGAGCGCTTCACCGCTTTCCCAGCGTTCGGAGATGCGGATGATGTCGGGGTCGACCGCGTCGAAGGCGAAGTTGTAGAAGTCACACCCCGTCTCGGCGGCGGTGGTCGCCATGTGCGCAGTGAGCAAGTCGGTCATCCGGGCAGCGTCGCCGGGGGCGGTCTTGATGTGGCCCATTACGAGGATGGTCATGGCGGACTCCGTGGTCGGCGCGCGGGCGTAGAACAGCAACGCCCGTTGCCACGCCGCGCAAGTGATGATAGCGCGCGCCGCTTGTAGCGAGGCCGCAAGGTCGCGCCAGTCCGCTTGCGTTTCCGCGCAGGTGAACCCTGCTTTACCAAGGTAGCCCATGTTCGCAACGCCCGCTTTTGCCCAAACCGCCGGTGCCGCCGTGCAGCCCGACGGCTTCCTTGCCATGCTGCTTAACTTCGGGCCGCTGCTGCTCGTCTTCGTGGTCTTCTATATGCTGATCCTGCGGCCGCAGCAGGCGCGCGCCAAGGCGCAGGCCGCGACGATCGCCGCCGTCAAGAAGGGCGATTCGGTCATCACGGCGGGCGGCATCGTCGGCAAGGTGGTGAAGGTCGAGGAACGCTTCGTCGAAGTCGAGATCGCGCCGACGATGAAGGTGAAGGTGGTCAAGGCGACGCTCGCCGACGTGACGCCTTCGGGCTCCGGCAAGCCAGCGAACGACTGATACGATGCTCGATTTCCCGCGCTGGAAGGTCGTTTCGATCCTGCTGTTCCTCGGGTGCCTGATGGCGCTCGCGGTGCCGAGCGTAATCCCGACATCGGTCACCGCCAATTGGGGCGTGCCGCTGCCGCGGATCAACCTCGGGCTCGATCTGGCGGGCGGCGTCGATCTGCTGCTCGAGGCCGATACCAAGAAGTTCATCGACGACCGGGTTGAGGCCAAGCGCGAGCAGATCGCCACCGCGATGGCCGCGAAACCTGCGATCTCGATCGGCGACATCGCGACCGATGGCGGCAAATTGACCTTCTTGCTGCGCGATGTCCGGCAGATCGATGCCGCGCGTGAGCGGTTGAACAAGCAGACCAACGGCGTCGGCTACACCGCACAGCGCGACTGGGATTTGCAGGTGATCGACGGCGGTCGCATCGTGATGACACCGACGCAGGCCGGCATCACGCAGGCAATCGACGATGCGATGAAGACCGCGACCGACGTCGTGCGCTCGCGCATCGACAAGCTTGGTACGAAGGAACCCGACGTCCGCCGTCAGGGCGCTGACCGGATCGATGTGCAGGTCCCGGGGTTGAAGGACCCGAAGCAGCTCAAGGAATTGCTCGGCAAGACCGCCAAGCTCGAATTCAAGATGGTGTCCGACACGCCGTACAGCCCCGGCGTGATTCTGCCGGCGGGTACCCAGGTCCTTCCCTATCCCGAACAGGGACCGGGCGCACAGATCATCGTGCGGCGGCAAGCCGTGCTGACCGGCAGCGACTTGGTGAGCGCGAAGCAGTCGTTCAAACAGGAGGACAATCGCCCGATCGTCGACTTCACCTTCAACAGCGAAGGTGGTGCGAAGTTCGCGCGGATCACGCAGAATAATGTCGGCAAGCGCTTTGCCGTGGTGGTCGATGGTCAGGTGATTTCCGCGCCGTCGATCAACACGCCGATCCTGGGCGGGCAAGGCTATATCGAGGGTGGCTTCACCGTCGAATCCGCCAACAACCTGGCAATCGCGCTGAGTTCGGCGCTGCCAATCGCGCTGAAGGTGGTGCAGGAACAAAGCGTCGGGCCGGATCTCGGACAGGAATCGATCAATGCCGGCCTCACCGCCTCGGCGCTCGCGGTCGTATTGGTCGTCCTGTTCATGATCGCGACCTATGGGCGCTTCGGTTTTTATGCCGATTATGCGGTGGTCATCAACGTCGTCGTCATCATGGGCGTGCTGGCGCTGATCGGCGGCACGCTGACGCTGCCGGGGATCGCGGGCTTCGTGCTGACGATCGGTACGGCGGTCGATGCGAACGTTTTGATCAACGAGCGCATCCGCGAGGAACGGCGGCGAGGGCGATCGGTCATCCAGTCGGTCGAGCTTGGGTATAAGGAAGCGAGCCGCACGATTTTCGAGGCGAATGCGACGCACGC
The DNA here is from genome assembly GCF_013374095.1 of Sphingomonas sp. HMP6. Taxonomy (NCBI): domain Bacteria; kingdom Pseudomonadati; phylum Pseudomonadota; class Alphaproteobacteria; order Sphingomonadales; family Sphingomonadaceae; genus Sphingomonas; species Sphingomonas sp. HMP6. Next base: position 1,826,774 of record NZ_AP022672.1, read on the forward strand.
GATTTCGGGCATCATCATGTTCGTGCTCGGCTCCGGCCCGGTTAAGGGCTTTGCGATCGTGCTGCTGATCGGGATCGCGACGTCGGTGTTCACCGCCGTCACCTTTACCCGGATGCTGGTTGTGTTGTGGATCCGCCGCAACCGCCCGACCGACATGAACATTTGATCGGCCAGATACGATGCGCTTGCTGAAACTCGTCCCCGACAACACCAATCTGCCGTTCGTATCGCTGCGCCGCTGGGCGTTTGCGCTGACGGTGGCCTTGACGATCGCGGCGGTCGCCATCGTCTTCGCCAAGGGTCTGAACCTCGGCGTCGATTTCGTCGGCGGCCTGACGATCGAGGAGAAGTTCCAGACGCCGCCTTCGGTCGAAAAGTTGCGCGAGACGGTCGAACGGCTCAACCTCGGCGAACCGCGGCTCCAGGCGGTCGGCCTCGATGGCAGGACCGTGTCGATCAAACTGCCCCCGGTGAAAAGCGCCGATGAAGGCGCGACTGCGCGCGTGGTCGATACCGTCCATGCCGCGGTGGTGAAGGATTTCCCCGACGCGACCTTCTCGCAACAAAGCTCGGTCAGCGGCAAGGTATCGGGCGAACTGATCCAGAACGGCATCCTCGCGGTCGTGCTCGCGGTGCTCGGTATCGGCCTGTTCGCGATCTTCCGCTTCGAATGGCAGTTCGGCGTCTCGACCGTCGTCGCGATCGTCCACGACGTGTTGATGACGCTCGGCTTCTTCGCGCTGACGCAGTTCGAATTCGACCTCAACATCGTCGCCGCGGTGCTGACGATCATCGGTTATTCGATCAACGACAAGATCGTGATCGATGACCGGATCCGCGAGAATATGCGCCGCTATCGCAAGATGGATATGCCGCAGATCATCGATCTGTCGGTCAATGAGACGCTACCGCGTACCGTCATGACCTCCTTGACGATCCTGCTCGCGCTGTTCGCGATGCTGATCTTTGGCGGGCATGTGCTGCGCGGCTTCACCGCCGCGATGATTCTCGGCATCTTCGTCGGCACCTATTCATCGATCTACGTGTCGTCGTCGCTGCTCATCTCGCTCGGACTGCGGCCCGACCCGAAGCTGGCGGACGAAGCTGCGGTACCGAGCAAAAACGCCGCACGCTGATGCGGATCGATGCCGAACGCGGGGCCGGGCCGATCATTACCGGCTTTTCGCGCAGTGAGGTTTCCGGGGGCGGGTTCAAGGTCGAGGCGGGCAGTTTCAAGGGCGTGTACCGCGCGCTGACGATCTCACCCGACGCGGTTGCCGAATGGTCACCACCGCCGCTCGACATGATCGGTGCCGACGCACTGGCGGCGCTGCTCGCGATCGATCCGCGTCCCGAATTCCTGCTGCTCGGCACTGGCGCGACGATGCAGCGCCCGCCCCCTGCCTTCGTCCGCGCGGTCGAGGCGCTGGGCATCGGCGTCGAGGCAATGGACAGCCGCGCCGCCGCGCGCGCCTGGGCCGTGCTGCGTGGCGAAGGCCGCTGGGTGGTGGGCGCGCTGTATCCGCTTTAATCGCGCCGTACGGGCGGCTATCTGTCGCCGGATCGGGTAATGGGGAGAGTCGGATATGAAAGCCTTTTTGGCCACGCTTGCGCTGGTCGCGACACCGGCATGGGCCCAAACTGCGCCCACCGCCCCGGCGCCTTTTCCAGCGCCCGTTCCGACGCCCGCCCCCCAGGCGGCGCCCCAGCCCAGCCCTGCTCCGGTGACCACGCCCGACTATACCCAGCCGCAAAACTGGCTGTGCCGCCCCGGCCGCGCCGACCCGTGCAGCGCCGACCAGAGCGCGACGATCGTCAAGGCCGACGGATCGCGCAGCCTGGAACGCTTTACCCCGGCAAAGGACGCGCGATTCGATTGCTTTTACGTCTATCCCACCGTCTCGATGGACCGCACGCCTAACAGCGACATGCAGGCGGGACCGGAGGAGAATAGCGTCGCCGCGTTCCAGGCGGCGCGTTTCACCAAACATTGCCGCGTGTTCGCGCCGCTTTATCGCCAGGTGACCCTGTCCGGCTTGCAAGCCGCGCTGAGCGGGCGTCCGGTCGCGATCGACCGGGCAATGGCGTATCGCGACGTGAAAGCCGCGTGGGAGGAATATCTGGCGTACGACAATCACGGCCGCGGCGTCGTGCTGATCGGGCATAGCCAGGGGTCGGGCGTGCTCAAGACGCTGGTCGCCGATGCGATCGAGGGGACGCCGGTACAGAAGCAGATCATCTCCGTGCTGATCCCCGGCACCAACGTGGCCGTGCCGGTTGGCAAGGACGTGGGCGGTGATCTGAAATCCACGCCGTTGTGCCGCAAGGCGAGCGAGACGGGCTGCGTGGTCAGCTATGTCACGTTCCGCGCCGATGCCCCGCCCCCGCCGAACAGCCGCTTCGGCGGCGTGGCGCAACCAGGCATGACCGCGGCGTGCGTCAATCCGGTGGCGCTGCGCGGCAAGACGACGACCGCCGACGCCTATCTCGGCGCGAAGGGCGCAGGCTTGTCGAGCGCGCCGCAGGGGCCGTGGTCGAGCGATGGCGCGCCGGTCACCACCCCGTTCGTCAAGGTGCCGGGGCTGCTCAGCGTTGCGTGCACCGCCAGCGGCAAGTTCAGCTACCTCGCGATGACGGTCAACGCCGTATCGAGCGATGCACGCACCGACACGATCGTCGGCGATATCGCGTTCGGTGGCGGCATCCTGAAGGATTGGGGGCTGCATCTGCTCGACATGCCAGTGGTGATGGGCGATCTGGTCGAACTGAGCGCGGTGCAGGCGAAGGCGTGGTTGGGTAAGCAGGGGGCGGCGAAGCAGTAATCGGCCGCTGTGCTCCGGCGAACGCCGGAGCGCTGGGAGTAAGGCGTGTCGCGTGCACCCAAGGCTCCGGCCTGCGCCGGAGCGCAAGCGGGATTATTGCGCGACCAGCGCCGCCAGATGCTCATATAGCGCGGCGGTGTTGGCGTCCCACGTGAACCCCTCCGCCCCGCGGCGGACGGCGTCAGGTGCGTGCGGATTGACCAGAAGCTCGGCGATCCCAGCCGCGAAAGCGTCCCCGCTGCGCTGGACGATCCGGCCGTAAGCGGGATCGGTCACCACCTCCCCAGCCCCACCCGCATCGGTTACGACGATCGGCGTGCCGCACGCCAGCGCCTCGACCCAGGCGTTGGCGAGGCCCTCGGAGGACGAGGCCAGCGCCATAACGTCGGCCGCACCGAGCAATGCCGGAAGATCAGCATGTGGCACCGATCCGAGCAGTCGCACGCGCTCCCCCAGCCCGAGCGCCGCGATCTGCGCGGTGAGCGCGGTGCGCTCTGGGCCATCCCCTGCGATCAGCAGGGTGGCGGACGGCAGCGCGGCCAGCGCGTTGATGACGATGTGGTGCCCCTTGCGCGGGATCAGCGCGCCGAGCGAGACGATCAGCGGGCCGGTGACTCCGTATGCCGCCTTGGCCGCGATCCGGTCGCGCGGGGCGAAGCGGTCGAGGTCGACGCCGGTGTGATGCACACGGATCTGATCGGCCGGGATGCCGAGTGCGGTCATGTCGGCGCGCATCGCCTGGCTGACCGCGAGCACGCCGTCCGCTGCTTGACCTGCGGCGATGACTTGCGTGCCGGTGGGGGCGGCACGGCCCCAATGATGGATGTCCGCGCCGCGCGCCTTGATCGACACCGGCACGCCGAAATGCCGTCCCAGCGCGACGGCGGCGGGGCCGTCGGGGAAAAAGAACTCGGCGTCGATCACGTCGAACGCGAAATCGCGGCGGAGGCGGGTGAGCAGCGGGATCAACCGCCGCGTCAGCGCGCCCGCATGGAAACGCCCGCCAGTGCCGGGCAGCGTGGTGAAGCGCGGGCGGTAGGTGTCGAGGCCTTTCCAAGTCTCGTGCTCGGGCAGTTGGGCGAGGTCGGCATAATGCGCGTGGCGGCTGAGCGGCCAAGGCGGCAGGCCAACCGGCGCGACCAGCCGGAGTTCGACATTGGGATGCGCTGCCAGCCCAAGCGTCTGCCGCTCGACAAAAACCCCGAAATTCGGGCGCGTCGCGTCGGGGAACAGGGTCGAGAGCGTGAGGACGCGGAGCATCGTGCGTTTATAGGCTGAAATGCTTTACGCGGCGTTTGTAAGTGTCGGGGCCGCTGCAGAAGAAGGTGGTTCACGCGAAGGCGCGAAGAGCAGAAAAGGCCGCGAAGGCGATATCGCCGTGGCCGTCGCATGCCCTTTTATGAGCAAGAAGGATGGAGCAACGGGTCGCGCTATCGCCTTCGGCAAAGCAAAAAACCTTCGCGCTCTTACCTTCTCTTCGCGCCTTCGCGTGAACCTCTTTTTCTAAAGCCGCTTGTCCCCCGGATACGCCAGCAACAGGTCGCTGCCCGCGTTCGCAGTGATCTCGCTACGTCCGGTGAGGGTCAGGCATTCGCCTGCTGTCCAAGCCACGCCGTCGGCTGCACCCGCGCCAGCGACGGGGACGAACCAGCCGGTCACGCCCTCGGGCAGATCGACTACGCGATGGCCACCCGCGAAGCGTTCGACGACGAATTTCGGACCTTCGGCCAGAATTTGGCGATCACCGCCGTCAGACGCGGGCGTCGGCAAGGGCACGAACGGGTCGCCATCCGACACCGCGACGCCGGCGTCGAGGTGCAGTTCGCGGTCGCTGCCATAATCGTAGAGGCGGTAGGTCAGGTCGACATTCTGCTGGACTTCGACGCAGGTGATCCCCGCGCCGATCGCGTGAATCGTGCCGGCCTTGTTGTAGATGAAATCACTTGGCTTGACCGATTTCCAGTCGAGCTTGTGCGCGATGGAACCGTCGAGCGCCGCCACCCGTAGGTCTTCGTGCGTCATCGGCGCCAGCGTGCCGATCGCAATCGTCGAATCGGGTTCCGCCGCCAGGATCAGCCAGGCCTCGTCCTTGCCGCGCGGATAGCCGGCGGCCTGCGCCTGCGCATCGTCGGGATGGACCTGCACCGACAATTTCTCGCTGGTGAACAGATATTTGATCAGCAATTCGGGTTCGCCCGCGTGCGGCGTCTGGAACCAGACTTCGCCCACTTTCGCGCCCCCGGGTGCAGGATCGGCGAAACCGGGCCACAAATGGGTGCGGCCCCACGGCTTTTCGACGCGTTTGGTGGCGAGCAGGGTTGCGGTCACGGTGGGCGATCTCCTGTGGTCGGACAGTAATGCAAACGCATCGTTACGGCCAAGTGATCCGTTCACCGAAACGGCCCACTGAAAAACATTGTTCGCGGCCGCGCGCTTGCGCTAAGACCGCTCGCGATGCGTACCCCCCTTACCCGCTCGCCCCTCGCCCGCAGCCTTGCGGTCGTCCTGATCGCCGGATGCGCGCTCACCACCGGCTGCGCGCAGAACCGCAACAAGGGCGATATTCCCTACGTCGCGCGCGATGTCGGGACCCTTTACACGGCGGCACGCAAGCGTCTGGATAACAAGGAATATAAGCTCGCCGCCGCGCTGTTCGACGAGGTCGAGCGGCAGCATCCCTATTCGGTATGGGCACGCCGCGCGCAGTTGATGAGTTCGTTTAGCTATTATCTGGCGCACGATTACACCGCCTCGATCCAGTCGGCGCAGCGCTTCCTGTCGGTCCATCCGGGCAACCGCGACGCGCCTTATGCCTATTATCTCATCTCGCTCGGCTATTACGAGCAGATCAGCGATGTGACGCGCGACCAGAAGATCACGCAGCAAGCGCTCGATTCGCTGGGCGAATTGATGCGGCGCTATCCCAACACGCGCTACGCCGCCGATGCCCGCCTGAAAGTCGATCTGGTGCGCGACCATCTGGCCGGCAAGGAAATGGAGATCGGGCGCTTCTACGAAACGCGCGGGCAGTGGCTCGCGGCGACCGGGCGGTTCCGCAAGGTGGTCGACGATTATCAGACGACCACGCACACGCCCGAGGCGCTGATGCGACTGACCGAGACGTATCTGGCGCTCGGGGTACCGGAGGAAGCCCGCAAGGCCGCCGCCGTGCTGGGCGCGAACTATCCGGGCACGCAATGGTATGCGCGCGCCTACAAATTGTCGGGCGAGCATCCGCCGGTCGCCGTCGCGGCGATCGCGACGGGCCAGCCGGTCGTGCCCAATGTCGGGACCCCGGCGCCGGTCGACCTCAAGAAAAAGCGCGAGATCAACCGCGACACCAGCGCGGCCCCGGTCGGCACCTCCGCGACGAACAACCCGAGCAGTCCCAACCGCGGCAATTGATGCGCTGCGCGTAAAAAGAACGATACCGGAACACGCAAAGCTCGGGTAAAGGGAGCGGCACGATGCTGAACTCTCTCGCCATTCGTGATGTCGTGCTGATCGAAGCACTCGATTTGCAGTTCGGCGCAGGCCTTGGCGTGCTGACCGGGGAGACCGGCGCGGGCAAGTCGATCCTGCTCGACGCTCTGGGCCTGGCGCTCGGCGCGCGCGGCGAGGCCGGGCTGGTGCGGCAGGGCGCGGCGCAGGCCGTCGTCACCGCAACCTTCGATACGCCGCCTGCCGACGGGCCGATCGTCGCGCTGCTGACCGAAAACGGGCTCGACGTGGAACCGGGCGAGCCGCTGCTGATCCGCCGCATCGTCAAGGCCGATGGCGGCAGCCGCGCCTTCGTCAACGATCAGCCGGCGTCGGCGGGGTTGCTGCGCGAACTGGCAACGTGGCTGGTGGAAATCCACGGGCAGCATGACGATCGCGGGCTGCTCAATGCGCGCGGGCATCGTGCGCTGCTCGATGCGTTCGGGCGCGTCGATGCGGGCACGACCGCCGCGGCGTACAAGGCGTGGCGCGAGGCCGAGGGGGCGCTGGCCGCCGCGCGCGCCGGGATCGATACGGCGCAGCGCGACCGCGAATGGCTCGAACATGCCGTCGGCGAACTGCGCGCGCTGGCCCCTGAACCGGGTGAAGAGGAGACGCTCGCCGATCGCCGCCGCACGATGCAGCGCGCGGAGAAGATCGCCGAGGGTTTGGCGGCGATCGACAATTGGCTCGAAGGATCGGATGGCGGGCTGTCGCAGCTACGCCAGGCGGCGCGGGTGCTGGAACGGATCGCGGGCGACCACGCCGCCTTTGCCGATGCGCTGGCGGCGATCGATCGCGCGGTGATCGAGGGGGCGGTCGCCGAGGAGCGGCTGCGCGTGGCGAAGGCCGATCTGTGGTTCGATCCGGCGACGCTGGAAGAGGATGAGACGCGGCTGTTCGAGCTGCGCGGGATGGCGCGCAAGCACCGGGTGCAGCCGGATGAGCTGGCCGATCTGGCAAGCGAGCTGGCGGGCAAGCTGGCGGCGCTGGAGGCGGGCGAGGAAGGGCTGGCAGCGCTCGAAGACAAACTCGCCGCCGCGCGGTCGCGCTATGATGCTGCGGCCGATGCGCTGAGTACGGTTCGGACCGAGGCGGCGTTGCGGCTCGATGCGGCGGTCAAGGGGGAGCTCGTGCCGCTAAAGCTCGACGCGGCGCGCTTCCGCACTGTCGTCGCTGCGGCCCCGTCGGAGAATTGGTCGGCGGCGGGCAAGGACCGCGTCGAGTTCGAAATCTCGACCAACCCGGGCGCGCCGTTCGCGCCGTTGGTGAAGATCGCGAGCGGCGGCGAATTGTCGCGCTTCATTCTGGCGCTGAAGGTCGCACTTGCCGAGCAAGGCGGTGCTGCGACGATGATTTTTGACGAGATCGACCGCGGTGTCGGCGGTGCCGTCGCAAGCGCGATCGGCGAACGTCTGGCGCGGCTGGCGGGCGGCACGCAATTGCTCGTCGTGACGCACAGCCCGCAAGTCGCGGCGCGCGGCGGACATCATTTGCTGATCGCCAAAAGCCATGACGGGACGGTCACGCGCACCGGCGTAACGTCGCTCGACGAGGATGCCCGCCGCGAGGAGATCGCGCGGATGCTGTCGGGCGCGACGATCACGCCCGAGGCCCGCGCGCAGGCGGAGCGGTTGCTGGAGACGGCATGAGCCGCGCCCGCTAAACTCCGCGACATTCCCGTAACAATCTGCTATCGTCACCGCATCGCGCGAGTCTGCCCTCAAGCATCGCGCGGCTGAGAGACCTTCTGCGCTCCCGCTTGCCTGGCATCGGATGCGTGCTCTTGTTCTCTCGTTCCGCTCTTTTCGGTCAGCCTGTCCGCTGCGGTTGTTCCGCGCGACGTTGACCTGACGTGATCGGATGCGCCGGCCGGGGCCGGACGTCGCATCCGTCTTCGATCTCGGCCCCATCCAGTGCATTTTGACAATGGCACCGGGACCAAAGGAAGCAGTTATGGCTATCGGCACCGTTAAATTCTTCAACGCCGACAAGGGTTATGGTTTCATCGCGCCCGAGGGTGGCGGCGGCGATGCGTTCGTTCACATCAGCGCGGTCGAAGCGGCCGGTATGGCAACGCTCGATCGTGACCAGCGCGTTTCGTACGAGCTGGAAGAGGACCGCCGCGGCAAAATGTCGGCGGTCAAGCTCGCCCAGGCATAACCCGCGTTTACGCGAACCGGGGTGTCGCGCCGCTGCTTCGGCAGGGTGACGACACCCCATCTTGCCCCTCATATTCTCGCGGAGACCTCCGACGAACACCACCGCCATCTTCTATCGCGACCGCGCCCGCCAGGCCGAGTCCGACGCTTCCACCGCAACGCTCGACAATGTTCGCAGCCGTTTCCTGCGCGCCGCCAAGGCCTGGGATGAAATGGCGACGCGCGCCGAGAAAACCGCCGAGCGCCGCTCGGTGAACGAGGAAGCCAAGCATCTCGCCGAAATGGATGCGAGCGAGGATTAGGCACTCGAGCTCTAACTCTATTCCGTTCGGGCTAAGCCTGTCGAAGCCCTGCGTGCCACAAACGACGCTCGACGTGTGGCACGCAGCCCTTGGACAGGCTCAGGGCGAACGGGCAGCATGACGAACGCGCGCTTGATCCGGCGCGCCGCCCTCCGCTACCCCATCAGGCATGAGCACCGCCCTCCCCGCCAATGATGAAGACGCCGCCGCCGAACTGGCGCGGCTGGCGGCGGAGATCGCGCACCACAACCGCGCCTATCATACCGATGACGCACCCGAGATTTCGGATGCCGACTATGATGCGCTGACGCGGCGCAATGCCGGACTCGAGGCGGCATTCCCGCATCTCGTCCGCACCGATTCGCCCTCACTTGTGGTGGGGGCAGCCCCCGCCGCGCATCTCGCCAAGGTTGCGCACGCGCGGCCGATGATGAGCCTGGAGAATGCCTTCTCCGCTGACGAGGCGAGCGAATTCGTCGCGCGCGTGCGGCGGTTTCTCAATTTGCCCGAGGATGCGCCCGTTGCGCTGACGGCGGAGCCCAAGATCGATGGCCTGTCCTGTTCGCTCCGCTATGAACGCGGTCGGCTGGTGCAGGCGCTCACGCGCGGCGACGGTCAGGTTGGCGAGGACGTCACCGCCAATGTCGCGACGATCCGCGACATTGCGCAAACCCTAAACGGTGCCGCGCCCGACATTTTCGAGATCCGCGGCGAGGTCTATATGGCCAAGGCCGATTTCGCTGCGCTCAACGCCCGCTTGCTGACCGAGGCGGAAGATACGGGCAAGGACGCGCGGCAATTCGCCAACCCGCGCAACGCCGCCGCCGGATCGTTGCGCCAGAAGGACGCCGCCGTGACGGCGAGCCGGCCGCTCCGTTTCCTCGCGCATGGCTGGGGCGAGACATCCGCCCTCCCCGCCGACACGCAGTTCGGCGTGATGCGCGCGATCGCCGATTGGGGCTTGCCGGTCAGCGATCTGCTGATCCGCTGCGACGGCATGGAGCAGGCGCTCACGCACTACGCCGAAATCGAACATCGGCGCGCAGATCTTCCATTCGACATCGACGGCGTGGTCTATAAAATCGACCGGCTCGACTGGCAAAATCGGCTCGGCGCGGTCGCCAAGGCCCCACGCTGGGCGCTGGCGCACAAATTCCCGGCCGAGCGCGCCGAGACGACGCTGGAACGGATCGACATTCAGGTCGGGCGTACCGGCAAGCTGACCCCGGTGGCGCGGCTGACGCCCGTTACGGTCGGTGGCGTCGTCGTAACCAACGCAACGCTGCACAATGCCGACGAGATCGCGCGGCTGGGCGTGTGGCCGGGCGACCGCGTCGTATTGCAGCGCGCGGGCGACGTGATCCCGCAGATCGTCGAGAACCGCACGCCCGACGCCAGCCGCGGTCCCTGGCCCTTCCCCACGGTCTGCCCGGAATGCCAATCCGACGCGGTGCGCGAAGAAGGCGAAGTCGATATCCGCTGCACCGGCGGGCTGATCTGCCCGGCGCAGCGGATCGAGCGGCTGCGCCATTTCGTCAGCCGCGCCGCGCTCGATATCGAGGGGCTGGGCCTGAAGCAGATCGAGGATTTCTTCCACGACGGGCTGATCCATAGCCCCGCCGACATCTTCCGCCTTAGCGAAGCGCAATTGCTCGCGCGCAAGAAAGACGGCCGCGTGTGGGCCGCGAATTTGCTCGCGGCGATCGAAGCCAAGCGGTCGCCCGACCCCGCGCGCTTCCTGTTCGGGCTGGGGATCCGCCACGTCGGGCAAGTGACGGCGCGCGATCTGGTCAAGGCGTTCGGCACGGTCGAACGGATCGCCGAGATCGCCACCGCCGCCCATGACGCGCCCGAGGCCCGCGCCGAACTTGAGTCGGTCGATGGCGTCGGCCCGGTCGTCGCGGAGGCGCTGATCGATTTCTTCGCCGAACAGCATAACCGCGACGCCTGGGCCGATCTGCTCGGCCAAGTGTCCCCCACCCCCTATGTCTCGACCGTGCGCGAGTCGCCGGTGAGCGGCAAGACGGTGGTGTTCACCGGCAGCCTGGAGACGATGAGTCGCGACGAAGCCAAGGCGCAGGCCGAGACGCTGGGCGCGCGCGTGTCGGGATCGGTTTCGGCCAAGACCGATTTAGTCGTGGCTGGCCCCGGAGCGGGATCGAAGCTGAAAAAGGCCGCAGACCTAGGGATTTCGGTGATCGATGAGGCCGGATGGGCGGAGATCGTCGCCGCCGCACGATAACCCCCCCGCCCGTGGAGGTGATGCCTTTTTGCAACGCAACATGAATCGTTTCCGAGGATTGCTGCGACATGACTCGACTGTCATCCAACCGAAATATATCAGGTGCAAGGGCAGCGCCAATGGGGTTGTACGGCCGGTAACGCCGACCCCCGGATGCGATTCGAATCCTAAGGGGAATACCATGAAGATGAAGCTGTTCACGAGCGTGGCTTTCGCCGCGCTGCTGATTCCAGGCGCAGCGTTCGCGCAGTCGACCGGCTCGGTCGATTTCGAAAAGGGCGGCGAAGACATCGTCGTGACCGCACGCACGACCAAGGGCATCGAAGGCATCCAATCGCCCGACACGTCCAAGGCAAAGGGTGTGCTGACCCAGGAGTTCATCGCCAAGCAAACTCCCGGCAACTCGATCCTCGACACGATCAACAACCTGCCCGGTGTCAGCTTCCAGAATAACGATCCGTTCGGTTCGGCCGGCGGCACGCTCACCATTCGTGGTTTCGACGCGTCGCGCATCTCGCTGACCTTCGACGGCATTCCGCTGAACGACACCGGCAATTATGCGCTCTATTCGAACCAGCAGCTCGACCCCGAGCTGATCGAGCAAGTCAACGTCAATTACGGCTCGACCGACGTCGACAGCCCTTCGGCTGCAGCGACCGGTTCGACCGTCAACTATCGCACCGTGAACCCGACCGACGATTTCGGCGCACGCCTCGAAGGTTCAGCTGGCGAATATCAGTTCTTCCGCATCTTCGGTAAGGTCGACACCGGCGTGTTCACGCCATTCGGCACCAAGGCGTGGTTCTCCGCCAGCTCGGCTGAAAACAATGTTGTTTTCAACGACTTCGGCAAGATCCGCAAGCAGCAGTACAATGCCAAGGTCTATCAGCCGATCGGCAATAACGGCGACTTCATCTCGGTTTCGGGCAATTACAACCAGAACCGCAACAACTTCTTCGGGTCCGCCCCGCTGCGTTTCGACACCAATGTGTTCTCGCAGATCACGGCGCCGAACGCCGCCAACCCGAACACGCCAACCAACATTATCACGACGCTCAATCCGTTGCTGATCACCGGTGCGCCACGCTTCGCCGGCACGGGTTCGGCCAACCGATTCCCGCTGGGCCGCGATGAGCTGCCGTATTCGGTCGCGCGCTGCACGATCAACGGCGGCACGCCCGGCGTTGCCGACGCGCCTGCCAACGTCGTCGCGCCCGGCGCTTCGAACAATGGCTCGGCGTGCGGTACCGCCTTCGATGAGCGTTACAATCCGTCGAACACCGGCAGCATCCGCGTCAATGCCCGCTTCACGCTGGCACCGAACCTCGTCCTGACGGTCGATCCGAGCTATCAGTACACCAAGGCGAATGGTGGCGGCACCGTCACCGCACGTGAGGGCCTGCGCGACATCAATCCGGTAGGCACGGTTGTTGGCACGCCCAACACGGCAACCCCGACGCAGTGCATCACCGCACCGCAGACCGCAGCGAACAACTGCCAGGTCGGCTATTTCGCCGGCAACCCATACTTCGGCAAGGATCTGAATGGTGACGGCGATCTGCTCGACACCATCAACGTGCTGGCGCCGAGCCAGACGCAGACCCGTCGTTACGGCGTCATCGCTTCGCTGCGCTATGACATTGCAACGGGCCAGACGGTCCGCGTCGGCTACACGCTCGATTACGGTCGTCACCGCCAGACTGGCGAAACCGGCTTCCTGCAACTCAACGGCCAGCCGTTCGACGTGTTCCCGGTCAACAACCCGATCGCGGGCGTGAACAACTCCGTCCTGCAAAAGCGCGACCGTGCCTCGATCGCAACGCTGCAGCAGGGTTCGGCCGAGTATCGCGGTGAGTTCTTCGACAAGAAGCTGGTGGTCAACCTCGGCCTGACCGCGAAATTCTTCCGCCGCGACTTGACCAACTATTGCTTCGCCAGCAGCTCGGGTGGGTTCGTCGAATGCTTCGGCCGCGATGCGGCACTGCAAGGTGCGATTGCCGGGTATAACCCCTATTCGTTCGACAGCACGACCAACCGCGTGACCGGCTTTGCCCCGCCGCAGAACCGCGTCTACAACTACAAGCGCGTGCTGCCGAGCGGCGGCTTCACTTACAAGTTCGCCGATGTCTTCTCGCTCTATGCGAATTATTCCAAGGGCATCCAGGTTCCGGGTACGGACAATCTCTACAACGCGTTCTATTTTCCGCGGAACTCGTCGCTGGCCAACCCTGCCCCGGAAACGACGGACAATTTCGACCTCGGTTTGCGCTACACCACCAGCAAGCTGCAAGCGCAGTTTGGTCCGTGGTACACGCGCTTCACCAACCGTCTGGCCAGCGCATTCGACCCCGATACGCAGCAGACCTTCTACCGCAACCTCGGTCGCGTCGATAAGTATGGCATCGACGGCAGCGTCACCTATCGCCCAATCCGTGAAATCACGCTCTATGCCTACGGTTCGTATTTGAAGTCGGAGATCAAGGACAACGTGGTCCTCGGCACTTGCGCGAACACCCAGACGATCAACTGCACCACGGTCGGCGCGCCGATCCTGGCATTGACCGCTGGCAAGCGTGAATCGGGCGCACCGGTCTTCACCTTTGGCGGCCGCGCGCAGGCCGACGTTGGTCCGCTCGAAATCGGTATTCAGGCCAAGCGTACCGGTCCGCGCTTCTATAACGACCAAAACCTGCCGAACCTGCAGTGCACCGCGGCGCTGGTGAACCAGCTCTGCCCGACGCTTGCCAACACGACCGGCACGACCACCGCGTTCGCCGGTACGCGCGGCTTCCTGTACCAGGTGGCCCCGGAGAAGACCTCGGCCTACACCCAGGTTGATATCGATGCGCGGCTGTCGATGGGCTGGGCTGGTTTGAACGACAAGACGTACCTGCAGCTGAACGTCCAGAACCTGTTCAACAACTATTACGTTGGCGGTTTCTCGGGTGGTTCGACCACGCAGTTCAACGTGCCGTTCGTCCAGATCGGTTCGCCGCGCGCGATCGTGGGCACGCTCAACGTCGCCTTCTGATCGACCGTCAGGTCAAGAAAATGGCCGCCGTTCCGAAAGGAGCGGCGGCCTTTTTCGTTTCAGCGGACGGGCCTGATGGGTTTCAGGCCGCCTCCGTCTCCCCGATCTTGGCGTAGATCGAGTTTATCGGTCGGGCGAAGACGCGGCCGACCATCGGTTCGAAGAAGCTGAGCGGTGCGTTTTCATAGGTCGGGTCGAACGCGGCCTGATCGTATTTCTCGCAGAATTCCGCGCACGCCTCGAAATGCGGGTGGCCGCGGTAGTTTTCGCGCAAGTCGCGATCGCCGCCGATGTAGTGGAAGAAATAATAGCCCTGAAAAACGCCGTGCGTGTTGGCGATCCAGTGGAGTTCCTCGGACACGAATGGCCGCAGCATCGCCGCGCCGATCTCCGGATGGTTATAGGTGCCGAGCGTGTCGCCAATGTCGTGGAGCAGCGCCATGACGACATAGGCCTCGTCTCGGCCGTCCTGGTGCGCGCGCGTCGCGGTCTGGAGCGAATGCTGCAGCCGATCGACCGGGAAGCCGCCATAATCGCCGTCGAGCAAGCTGAGATGCGTCAGCACGCGGCTTGGCAAAGTGCGCGCGAACTGGCCGAAGTGGCCGGATATGAGGGTCCAATCGGCTTGCGTGCCGTCTTCCATCGCGGTGAACTGCGCGCGCTCTGGCTGGTGGTTCATGGCTCTCTCCTCGATCGTCGTTTGCGGTCAATGAACCACCAAAGGCCATTCGTGTCGAGCGAAGTCGAGACCGAGCCCGCGTACAGGTGTCCCGACTTCGCTCGACACGAACGGAAGCAAGGCTACCCATCGCTTTGCGCATCGATCCCAGCCGGTCTAGAAGGCCCTATGCCGCTAATCTCCCGCCCCACGATCTTCTCGCGGCCCTTCTTCGAAGACAAGAGCCGCGCGTTCTGGACGCTGCAAGCCGTTGGGTGGACGGGGTATCTGATCCTGCGTGGCGTCTCGACCGTGTCGAGCATCGCCGGGGCGGAGGATTTGAAGCGACTGGTGCCGGTCGTGTTCGAATCGATCATCGGGTACAGCGTCACGCTGCTGCTCTCGACGCTGTATCATATCTATCGCCGCCAGCCGCGCTTCGCGATGGCGGTGCTGACGGTGCTGACGCTGGCGGTGGCGACGTTGCTCTACGCTGTGCTCGACGCGTTTTCCTTCTCCTTTGTCGGCGATTCGTCGCCGGGGCTGACGCTGCCACTGGTGCTGGGCACGATCTTTCTCAATTTCACCGTCCTCGCCGGGTGGACCGCGCTCTATTTCGGGATCAATTTCTATCTGATCGTCGAGGATCAGATCGACCAGCTCGCAGCACTTGAAAGCACCGCCTCCTCCGCGCAGCTCGCGATGCTGCGCTATCAGCTCAACCCGCATTTCCTGTTCAACACGCTCAATTCGATCTCGACGTTGGTGCTGCTCAAGGAAACCGAGCGCGCCAATGCGATGCTCGGGCGGTTGTCGTCTTTCCTGCGCTATACCCTGGCCAACGAACCGACCGCGCATGTGACGGTGCAGCAGGAGTTCGAGACGCTGAAACTGTATCTCGAGATCGAGAAGATGCGCTTCGAGGAGCGCCTGCGCCCGAGTTTTGAGGTGGATCCCCGGGTAGCGAAAGCGCGCTTACCCTCGCTGTTGCTGCAACCTTTGGTCGAGAACGCGATTAAGTACGCGGTAACGCCGCAGGAAGACGGCGCCGAAATCGCGGTGGTCGCGCGGCTCGCCGGGGATCGGGTGCAGATCGTCGTATCCGACACCGGACCCGGCTTGAACGAGGCGAAGAACCGGTCAAGCGTTTCGCTGGCGGTTCAATCCCTTTCAACCGGGGTTGGGCTCGCCAATATCAGGGAGAGACTGGCTCAGGCTTACGGGCCTGACCATAGTTTCGAGATGCGATCGATCCCGGGGGGCGGTTTCGGGGTCGAGATTGAAATCCCGTTCCAGCTCGAGGAACCGAAGAAAGAGTTTGCATGACGATCCGCACCATCCTCGTCGACGACGAAAAGCTTGCTACACAAGGGCTCGCCTTGCGCCTTGCCGCGCATGACGACGTCGAAATCATCGATACCTGCCAGAACGGCCGCGAGGCGATCCGTTCGATCAAAACCAACAAACCCGACCTCGTCTTTCTCGATATCCAGATGCCCGGCTTCGACGGTTTCTCCGTCGTACAGGGGCTGATGGAGGTCGAACCCCCGCTGTTCGTGTTCGTGACGGCCTATTCCGACCATGCGTTGAAGGCGTTCGAGACCGACGCGGTCGATTATCTGATGAAGCCGGTCGAGGAAGCGCGGCTTGCCGATACGCTCGATCGCGTGCGCCAACGCCTGACCGAAAAGCGCGGCGTCGAGGAGGCAGACCGGCTGAAGGAAGTGATCGCCGAGATCGCGCCCGAATCCGTCGAAAATCTCGGCGAGGCCGAGCATGTCTCCTCGAACCGCTTCGAAAAGCTAATCAACATCAAGGATCGCGGCCAGATCTTCCGCGTCGATGTCGATACGATCGAACTGATCGAGGCGGCCGGCGATTATATGGTGATCAAGACCGGCGACAATTCGCTGGTGCTGCGCGAGACCATGAAAGACCTCGAACGCCGCTTAGATCCGCGCCGCTTCCAGCGCGTCCACCGCTCGACGATCGTCAACCTCGATCTGGTGAAAGAGGTGAAACCGCACACCAATGGCGAGTGCTTCCTGGTGCTGCAGTCCAATGCGCAGGTGAAGGTGTCGCGGTCCTATCGCGACGTGGTCGCGCGGTTCGTTCACTAAGCGCGCGGCGAAGCGGCCTTCATTCGGTCGCTTCGCCCTCGCCGCCCGGTGCTGGATTTTCGAAAAACGATTCGACCTCGCCCGACAGTTTCAGCGTCAGTGGGTTGCCGTGGCGATCGACCTTCTTGCCCAAGGCGACGCGGATCCAGCCCTCGGAACGGCTATATTCCTCGACGTCGGTGCGTTGCTGCCCCTTGAAGCGGATGCCGATGCCGCGTGCCAGCACGGCCTCGTCATAATGCGGGCTGCGCGGGTTGGACGAAAGGCGGTCGGGCGGGAGATCTGTGTCGCTCATGGTCGCGGCTCATGACGCAAATCGCGCAGCAACGCCAGACACGAAAACGGCGCGGGGATTGCTCCCGGCGCCGTGTTGCGATCGAAGTATCGGCTCAGCGGCAAACGCGGACCCGAACGACCTCATCATAATAGGGATCGTAGCGCCGCTCTACGAAACAGCGGTTGTACCCGCCACGACGCTGATAGGCATAATAGCCGTCCATCGGATAATAATTGTGCGAGCGGTAATAGCGATCGTCATAATAGGGATCGAACCCCTGCTGCCGATAATAATCGTCGCGGTAGCGATCGTTGCGGTTCGAAGCGATCGCTGCGCCGATTGCCAGACCGGCGATACCCGCGACGATCGCGGTACCGCCATTGTCGCGGTCGTAGTGGCGATACCCGCCGCCGCGCCAGCGCTGCGCCTCAGCCGGAGCCGCTGCCGTTAGCGCAGTCGCGCCGAGCGCCACGGCGAGACCGATCTTCTTCATGATGACGTTCATTGCAAAACCTCCTCGTTCCAGCCGCCGTGCGTGCATCGCCAAAGAACGCACCAACGGGTTAGGCTGTTGCATCGACTAGCCGAGTCGCCCTGAATAGCTGCGGAACGTCGCGTTTAACCGGCGTTCAGCGAAGGAGACAAACATTGGCCTTCTGGCTGTTGAAATCCGAACCCGAAACCTACGGCTGGCACGATCTGCTGGCCGAGGGGCGAACCGAATGGACCGGCGTGCGCAATCCCGCTGCAGCGCTGCATTTGAAGGCGATGCAGGTCGGCGATCGGGCTTTCTTCTATCACAGCGGCAAGCCCAAGGAGATCGTCGGCACGGTTGAAGTGATGCGCACCGCGCAGCAGGATGGCGAGGAAGCGCGCTGGGTCTCGGTCGAGATCGCGCCGCTCGGGGCATTGGAGTGGCCCGTAACGCTGGCGGCGATCAAGGCCGATCCGGCACTCGCCGGAATGGAGCTGCTGCGCCAGTCGCGGCTCAGCGTGTCGCCGGTGCGGGAGCAGGAATGGGATGTGATACTGCGCGCCGGAACGCCGCCGCTCTAAAACCCGTTCGGCTTGACCACCATCACCCACGCCGCCGCCACCAACGGCACGGTGATCAACAGGCCGACGATGAACCACCAGCGGCTGGCGCGCCAATAAGCGTCCGGAATGTCGCCGCCCGCCTGAAACCTCTTGGCCATGCGCGCCAGGCGGATTTGCAGCGGCACCAGGATGCCCAGCCACAGCAGCCCCGAGACGACGAACAGGATCTGACCCCACAACAGCCAGCGTTCGCCGACGAGATCCATCCGCGCGATCAGCGCTGCGCCGTAGCCGCCGATGATCGTCAGCGCGGCACCCCAGACGGTGAGGCTCCAGTCGGTCAAAGTGACGAGGCGTTGTCCGAAGCCGACGATCTTCGCGTCCTTGCTGCGATCGGCAAAGAATTTCCAGATCGCGGTCGCGGTGACGTTGCCGAGCAGCATGATGATGCCGATGATGTGGATGAATTTCGCGGTTTCGTACGCCATGTACGGTTTCTATCCGCGATCCCGGCGCGATCAACCGCCAAAGCCAAGCGCGGTGTCGTAGATAACTCCCCCCCGTTCGGGCTAGGCCTGTCGAAGCCCTGCGTGCCACAAGCGATGCCAGACGTGCGGCACGGGGCCCTTCGACAGGCTCAGGGCGAACGGGATGGGGGTGCAGCCTCGGCGAAACACCGTGCAGCGCAAATGAAAAGGGCCGGGCGTTCGCACGCCCGGCCCCTTTCGCATTTCTATACCCCGAGGCTCAGCTCTGCAGCTTCGCCCGGCTGGCGCGCTTGCGCTCGTTCGCGTCGAGATACCGCTTGCGCAACCGGATCGACTTCGGCGTCACTTCGACCAACTCGTCATCGTCGATATAGGCAATCGCTTGCTCGAGCGTCGCGCGCTTCGGCGGGGTAAGACGCACGGTGTCGTCCTTGCCACTGACGCGGAAGTTGGTCAGCGCCTTGGTCTTCATCGGGTTGACTTCGAGATCGTCCGGCTTGGCATTCTCGCCGACGATCATGCCCTCGTACAGCGCCTCGCCGTGCGCGACGAACAGGATGCCGCGCTCTTCGAGCGGGCCGAGCGCGTAGGTATTGGCTTCGCCCGCTCCGTTCGAGATCAACACGCCGTTCTTGCGGCCTTCGATGTTGCCCTTGTGCGGCCCGTACTTCTCGAACAGCCGGTTCATGATGCCGGTGCCGCGCGTGTCCGACAGGAACTCGCCATGATAGCCGATCATGCCGCGCGACGGCGCGGAAAAGGTGATACGCGTCTTGCCGCCGACCGACGGACGCATGTCGGTCATCTCGGCCTTACGGATGTTCATCTTCTCGACGACCGTGCCCGAATATTCGTCGTCGACGTCGATGATGACGGTTTCGTACGGCTCGGTCTTCTTGCCGTCCTCATCCTCGCCGAACAGCACGCGCGGGCGGCTGATGCCGAGTTCAAAGCCCTCGCGGCGCATCGTCTCGATCAACACGCCGAGCTGAAGCTCGCCGCGGCCGGCGACTTCGAAGCTGTCCTTGTCGGCCGCTTCGGTCACCTTCACGGCGACGTTCGACTCCGCTTCGCGGAACAGGCGCTCGCGGATCATGCGGCTGGTCACCTTGGTGCCCTCACGGCCCGCCATCGGCGAATCGTTGACGGCGAAGCGCATCGACAGCGTCGGCGGATCGATCGGCTGGGCATGGAGCGGCTCGCTCACGCTGGTGTCGGCGATCGTATCGGCGACGGTCGCGATCGACAGGCCGGCCAGGCTGATGATGTCGCCCGCTTTCGCTTCGTCGACCGGTACGCGGTCGAGACCGCGGAACGACATGATCTTCGACGCGCGGCCGGTCTCGATGATCTTGCCGTCGTTGTTGAGCGCGTGGATCGGCTGGTTGACCTTGACCACGCCCGAATTGACGCGGCCGGTGAGGATGCGGCCGAGGAACGGATCGCGATCGAGCAGCGTCACGAGGAAGGTGAACGGCACGCCGGCGACTTCCACCGCGGGGGGCGGAACGTGGGCGACGATCGTTTCGAACATCGGGATCAGCGTACCTTCGCGCGCGTCCATGTCGGTCGAGGCATAGCCGTTACGGCCCGAGGCGTAGAGCACGGGGAAATCGAGCTGCTCGTCATTCGCGTCCAAGGACACGAACAGGTCGAACACTTCGTCGAGCACTTCCTGGATGCGCGCGTCGTTGCGGTCGACCTTGTTGACGACGACGATTGGCTTCAGGCCGAGCGCCAGCGCCTTGCCGGTGACGAACTTGGTCTGCGGCATCGCGCCTTCCGACGAATCGACCAGCAGAACGACGCCGTCGACCATCGACAGGATGCGCTCGACCTCACCGCCGAAATCGGCGTGGCCGGGGGTGTCGACGATGTTGATGCGGATGCTCTCGCTCGCACCCGGCGGGGTCCAATCGACCGATGTCGGCTTGGCGAGAATGGTGATGCCACGCTCTTTTTCGAGGTCGTTCGAATCCATCGCGCGCTCTTCGATGCGCTGATTGTCGCGGAAGGTGCCGGACTGACGGAACAATTGATCGACGAGAGTGGTCTTGCCATGATCGACGTGTGCGATGATGGCCACATTGCGGAGGCTCATAGGTGTGTCCGGTGCTTTAGCTTGAGATGTAGCGCGCGCCCCTAGCGCAAATGTTGCACGGCAACAAGGTGCGCGAGCAGGCGGGCGGGCGCGCCGGTTCGCGCCGCCCGCCCGACCGGATCAGAATTTGCCGCCGATTTCGATCCCGTACACGCGCGGCTCGCCGCGAATGTAGCTGGGAATGCCGAAGCCGCCGCCGGTATTGCCTGCGTCGATCAGATACTTTTTGTTGAGCGCGTTGCGGGCGAAGCCGCCGATGCGATATTTCCCACCGGCCAATTCGACGCCCGCGCGGACGTTGACGAGCGTATAGCCGTCCTGGCTGATCGCCGGATTGTTCGGAAGCTCGAAGAACACCTTGCTTTGATAGGTGGCCGAGGGCGTCGCGTAGATCGTCATGCTGCCGACCGGCGCACGCAGCGTGATGCCGCCCGAGGCGCTATATTTCGGCTGGAGCCGGAATTGCGCGCCGGAGAAGGCGCCGGTGGCGGCATTCTTCTCGATCTTGCCATCGACATAAGCGAAGTTGCCGAACACGTTCACGAACCGCCCGAGCTTGAGGTTGCCCTCGAACTCGACACCGGGGTTGCGCGCTCTGCCCGCGCTTTGCGTGGTCGTCACGCCGTTATTGGTGACCGAAACCTGGAAGCCATTATAGGTCTGATAGAACACGCCGAGCGACCCGGTGAACGGGCCGACCTTGCCCTTGATCCCGGCTTCATAGTTCCACACCACTTCGTCGGGCACGACTTGAAGGTTGGGTACCACGACCCCGCCGATATTTGCCCCATTGAGCTGCACCACCGGCGACCGGCGGCCCTTGCTGATCGTCGCATAGACATTCACGCTGTCCGTCACGCGATACAGCACGTTCGCGCGCGGCAGGACTGCGGTGAAGCTCTTCCGCGCGGTGAAGATCTGGCCATTGGTATTGGCCGTGCCGAGCAGGCTGGAGCGGATGCCGAGCGACGCGAGAATCGTCGAATTAGGCTGAACCGAGCTATAGCCGGATTTGCGCTGTTCGATCAGCAGCCGGGCCCCTGCGGTGATTTCCAGCCGCGGGGTCGGGAGCCAGGTGCCGTCGGCAAAGACCGAATAGGTATCGTTGGTGCCATAATTGGTGAACACCGACTGATACGGAAGCTGCGTTGCCGCACCACCGGTGAGCACCGCGGTCGCGCGCGCCGCCGTCACCGTGCCATTGGCCGCGACGCAGCCCGCGACGCCCGCGTTAGCAAGGGAAGTGCGAATCGCCGCAAAATTCGGCGAGACCGAGCAGCCGAGGTACGTGCCTTCCTCGGTCGAGAAAGGAACGCGCTGCAAATTGTTTTCGAAGAAGGCGTTCCAGCCGAACGACGCACGATATTTGTCGCCCGTGAAGTTGAAACGGCCTTCATGGCTCCACTGATCGCCGCGCGCATCCTCGGCGAATTCGAGGTACCAGGCCGGACCGCCATCGGCATCGAACACTTCGTTGCTGTTGAACTTGCGATAGCCGTTGACGGTGGTGAAGCTGACGCCCGGCGCAAGCTGTGCGGTGACGGTTAGATTGGCGTCGTACACGTCGCGCTTCAGGCCGAGCTTGGCGTCACCGAGCACCGCCGCGCTGAACGGCGAGCCCGACAGTTCGGCATAGCTATAGTCGCCGCCATTGCCGCCCGTCGGCGCCAGGGCCCGCGAGCGGAAAGCGGTGCCGGGGTTACGCTGACCGTCATAGGTTAGCACCAGGCTGGCGGTGAGCGCATCGGTCGGCGCCCAGCGCAGCGAGCCGCGCACGCCGCGCTGATCCTGACCGTTCAGATCGTCCTGATTGATCTTGCCCTGATTCTGATTGGGGACATTCGGGTCGCCGGCGATGTTGCGAACAAAGCCATCGTGATATTTGTAGGCGAAGGCGAGACGGCCGGCGAGCGTGTCGTTGCCGACATTGACGAAGCCCGAGACCTGGCTGCGGTTGAAATTTCCGTAGGAGCCATTGAGTTCAGCCGAGGTTCCCGCGCGCGGCTGTGCCGAAATGATGTTGACCGCGCCGACTGCCGATGCGGTGCCGAACAGCGTTGCCTGCGGCCCCTTCACCACTTCGAAGCGCTCGAGATCGTACAGATCCTGATACGCACCGCGTGTGCGCGAGACGTCGATGCCATTGTAATAGAGCGAAACGCGCGCGCCCTGCTGCGACGAACCGCTGTCCGAGGTGATGCCGCGGATGACGAACCCGGGGTTGTTGGCGCTCTGCTCCTGAATGCGCAGGCCGGGGATATAGAGCGCGACTTCGGCGAGCGAATTGACCCCGAGTTCCTGCATCTTCGCGCCGGTGACCGCGGTGACGGTGATCGGCACGTCCTGGATCTTCTGTTCCCGCTTCTGCGCGGTAACAACGATGTCGGGGCCGCTTGCCTCCGGCTCGGTCGGCTGCACCGCCGATTGGGCGAGCGCCGCGGTGGAGCAGCAGCCGAGCAAGGTGCCGACAAGAACGAGCGAGAACGAACGACGCATTACGCAAAACCCCTTTGGTGTTTGAATTGTTGCGGTGCGGTATCGATCGTATGCGACGCGTTCGCGTCGTTTCGGTGAAAGTTACGTGACGGAACGCGTATTACCATAACGACACACTTGAACCGGACGGCGATCCGCTTCATCTAGAGGCGACATTGGCCGGAGTGACGAGATGGCGACCGCTACAGATACCGAAACAAGCGATCTGGTGCTGACCCCGCCCACCCCGGTACCAGTGGTGTCGCCGGAAAAGGCGATCGGGCTGGTGCCAATCGAAGATGGCGTGCGCTCAAAACTGCAGACCAAGGTTGCCGATTTCGTCGACGATCTGATCGCGCAGGACGTGAACTCACCCGAATTCGGCAAGCGCGTCGATGCGATCGCGGCGATGGGGCAGAAGGAAATCCGCGCGGCAGCCGACCAGTCGAACCGCTTCCTCGATCGCCCGGTGAAGGCGATGGACGGCGAAAGTGGCGTCGGCGCCGATTTGACCGAGCTGCGTCGCACGATCGAAAAGCTCGACCCGAGCGTCAACGGCAAGCTGATCTCGGGTCGCGGGATGATGAGCAAGCTGTTCGGCGGCGGGCTCAACACCTATTTCGACAAATATCGCTCTTCGCAGTCGCACATCGCAGCGATCCTCAAGACCTTGTCGCGCGGCAAGGACGAATTGCTGATGGACAATGCCGCGATCGACACCGAGCGCGCCAATCTGTGGACCGCGATGGGGCGGCTCGAACAGATGATCGTGCTGTCGAAGGAAATGGATGCGCGGCTGGAAGAGAAAGCCAACGACCTCGACCACACCGATCCGGCCAAGGCGAAAGCGATCCGCGAGAGCGCCTTGTTCTATGTGCGCCAACGCACGCAGGATCTGCTGACGCAAATGGCGGTGACGGTGCAAGGCTATCTCGCGCTCGATCTGGTCAAGAAGAACAATATCGAACTGGTGAAGGGTGTCGATCGCGCGTCGACCACGACCGTTAGCGCGCTGCGTACGGCGGTCACGGTAGCGCAAGCACTCGCCAACCAGAAATTGGTGCTCGACCAGATTACCGCGCTCAATTCGACCACCGCAAACATCATCGATGCTACCGGCAAGCTGCTCAAATCGCAGACCGCGACGATCCACGAGCAAGCCGCCGCCGCGACCATCCCGGTCGAGACGCTGCAGCGCGCGTTCCAGAACATCTATGACACGATGGACGCGATCGATTCGTTCAAGGCCAAGGCGCTGGTGTCGATGAAGGCGACGGTCGGGACGCTGTCGACCGAGGTCGAGAAATCGAAGGGTTATATCGCGCGGGCCGAGGGCGCGGCGCAGAACCAGCTTTCCGGTCCTACCGAAGGCTTCAAGCTGGAGGCGGAGTGATGCCGTGAGCGATGTCGACCGCCAGATTGCCCGCGCCGGTGAATTGCTCGACCGCACCCGCGCCGAGCGGCGCGCGATGGTGGCGCAGCGTCGGCGGGGGACTTCGGTTGCCAAGAGGTTTGCGGTGGCGGCCGGGGCGGATCTTGCGATCATTGTTGCGGCGATCCTGATCGGCTGGTTCGTGCCGCTTGGCATGGGCGGGGCCTTGCTGGTGGGTGCGCTATTGATCCTGGTCACGCTGTTCGCCTTGTTTGCGAATTTCACGCCGACGGTGCGCGCCGAGCAGCTTCCAGCCGTGCCGCTCAAATTGCTGCCGTCGCGCACCGGCGAATGGCTCGATACGCAGCGCAAGGCCCTGCCCGCGCCGGCGCAGACGCTGGTCGACGGGATCGGCGTACGGCTCGATATGCTGTCGCCGCAGCTCGCGACGCTCGACGAGCAGCAACCGGCCGCTGCTGAATTGCGCAAACTGATCGGCGAGCAATTGCCCGACCTGCTGCGCGATTACGCCAAGGTGCCGCCTGCGTTGCGTAGCGTGGCGCGCAACGGGAAAAGCCCGGACGCACAACTGGCCGAAAGCCTGCGCCTGATCGACGCGGAGATCGGCGAGATGTCCGAGCATATCGCGCAGGGCGATCTCGATTCGCTGGCGACGCGCGGGCGGTTTCTGGAGATCAAATATCGCGACGACCGGGGGGTTTAGGGTTCCGCAGGACCCAACCCCACACGTTAGAGAGCGTTCAAGCCGTTACCGCTCCACCGCCCGCGCGCAGAGTACCAGCACGCGGACCTTGCCCTCGCTGCGATCGCCGAACATCTGCGTCGCGGTGCCGAGTTTCATCGTGCGGACGGTGTCGCGCAAAGCAGGCGGAAGTGCGGTAAGCGGCACGCCCGCAGCATCGGCCACGCTGGCGCCGACGGTCTTGGCGACCCCAGCGACATCGGCGCAGGAGAAGATGCCAAGCGACGCCTGCTGAAACGCCGCGATCTTGTCAGCAATCGCTTTCTCATCGCCCGCGGGATCGACCGCGACCGTCATCTGCTTGACGGTGACCAGCACCAGCTTGGGCGTGGCCTTTTTGGGGGCGGGCTTTGGCGCGGCGGCGAGCGCAAAGGGCGCTATCAACGAGATCGCGAGCGCGGCGATCGAAAGGCGAGTCAGGGTCTTGGTCATCGGGTTGCTCCTGCGGCACGTGCTCATCGGACGGACAACGCCTTGGCCCGTTCCGCCAGCCGCGCGACGGCGGCGGCATGGATCGCGGGCGTGGTCGCGAGTACGCCGAATGCCTGAGCGCTGGCCGTGTTGAAGCTAAGCTGAACGCCGTGCGCATCGGTCACGGTCGCGCCCGCCTCGGCCGCGATCAGCGCGGCGGCGGCGATATCCCATTCATTGCCCCAACGCAGCGTCGCGACCATGTCCGCCTCGTCAGCGGCGACCATCGCGATGCGAAGCGCGATCGAATTGGGCTTGGCGACGGCGACCAGATCGCTGTCCTTGGGCAAAGCGTCGATCGGCACGCGCGCGCCGGCCAGGTCGCGTCGGCTGCCGACCTGCACCGACACGCCGTTGCGCAGCGCCCCCTGCCCGACCGCGGCGGACCAGATTTCCCCACGCGCGGGCGCATCGAGCACGCCGATCGTGACTCGGCCCGCCTCGGCCAGCGCGATCGAGATCGCCCAGCCATCGCGCCCGCGAATAAAATCCCGCGTGCCGTCAATCGGATCGACCACCCAGACCTGGCCGCACGTCAGGCGATCGGCGGTGTCGATGGTTTCCTCAGATAGCCAGCCGGCATCGGGCAGCAAGGCGGACAGCCGCGCGCGGATCAGCGTGTTGACGTCGAGATCGACCTGAGAAACCGGATCGCCCGGGCTCTTTTCCCAGCGGTGAAAGTCGGTGCGCCAGTGCGACAGAGCAAGCGCGCCGGCCTCGGCGGCGACCGCCGCGACCGCCTTAGCGAGGCCGGCTTCAGCCACTCGCCACCGTCATCCCCTCGATCCGGAGCGTCGGCACGTTGGTGCCGAAACGGAATTCGAGGTCGTTGGCCGGCGTCAGATTGCGGTACATGTCCTTCAAATTGCCCGCGATCGTGAATTCCGCGACCGGCCCGGTGAGCACGCCCTTCTCGATCCGAAAACCCGCCGCACCCCGGCTGTAATCACCGGTCACGCCGTTGACGCCCATGCCGATCAGCTCGGTGACGAACACGCCGTCAACAATGTCCTCGATCAGCGTGGCGACCGGCATCTTGCCCGCCGCCATGTGCATGTTGCTGGTGGACACGCCCGGCCCGCCCCCGACGCCGCGCGCGGCGTGGCCGGTCGGCTCTAGCCCCAATTGCCGGGCCGAGGCGCTGTCGAGCAGCCACGACTCCAGCATACCGTCGGCGATGATCGTACTCGGCGAGACCGGCAGCCCTTCGCCATCGAACGGTCGCGAGCGCAGCCCGTGCGGGCGGTGCGGATCGTCGAGCACGGTGACGCCGCGGGCGAAGACTTGCGTGCCGAGCGCGTCGAGCAGGAAGCTGGTCTTGCGCGTGATCGACGATCCGGAAATCGCGCCGATCAAATGACCGAGCAGGCTGGAGCCGATGCGCGGATCGAACACAACGGTCATCGGCCCGCTGGCGAGGCGACCGGGATTGACGCGCGCGACGACGCGGTCGCCGGCGCGGGCGCCGATCACGGCGGCTGGCTCCAGCGCGTGGCGATGGCGGGCCGAGGTATAGGCGTAATCGCGCACCATCGCGCCGCCCTCCCCCGCCAGCACGCTAGCGGACAGACCGTAGCCGGTTGCGGCATAAGCGGCGGCGAAGCCGTGGCTGGTGGCGAGCGCCCAGATCGAGCGCGAGGCGCTGGCCGATCCGCCCTCGCTATTGGTGACACCGACAACGGCGCGGGCGGCGTCTTCCGCCTCCAGCGCGGCATCGCGCAGCGATTCGGGCGAGGCGCCGTCGCCGCCGCCGGCCAGATCATCAAGATCGAGCAACGGGGGCGCGCCGTGCATCAGCCGGTTGGCGGGCGCGAGACCGGCCCAGACATCCTCGGGCGCTTCGCGGGCCATCGCGACGGCGCGATCAACCAGAGCGGCGAGTGAATCGGAGGACAGATCGGAGGTCGACACACTCGCCGAGCGCTGCCCCACGAAGACGCGCAAGCCGAGATCGGCGCTTTCCGACCGACCGACATCCTCCAGCGCGCCCAGCCGCACCGAGATATCGAGCGACATGTCGGCGGCATAGACCGCATCGGCGGCATCGGCACCGGCCGCCGTGGCGCGGGAAACGATATCGGCGGCGCGCTCACGGGCTTGATCGGGGTTCAGCATGTTTGCGACTTAGGTTGGAGGGGGCGACGGTGCAACCGCGCTTCAATAGGGCCACGGCGTGCCGACGACGGCGCAAGCCAGAAACACCAGCAGCCCGGCGAAGCGGTTCGCGCGAAAGCGGTGCAGCGCGCCAGCCCCGTCGGCAGGATCGAGCGTCGCGACTTGCCAGGCGAAGTGCAGTGCGACCGGCAGCAGCGCGACCAACGCGAGCCAATCGGGCCGCAGCACCCAAATCGCGCCCGCCCACAACGCCAGAGCGCCTACATAGAACAGGCCTACGCCAAGCCGCACGCGGCTGCCCATCCGCAGCGCCGAGGAGCGCACGCCGATCAACGCATCGTCTTCACGGTCCTGCAAGGCATAGATCGTGTCGTAGCCGACCACCCAGCAAATCGACCCGGCGTAGAGCAGCAGGCCGGGCAGCGTGAGCGCGCCCATCACGTCGCTCCACCCGACCAAAGCTGCCCAGGAGAAGACCAGGCCAAGCCAGATTTGCGGCCACCAGGTGATGCGTTTCATGAACGGATAGGCGGCGACCGGCGCGAGGCTGAGCAGCGCCACGACGGCGGCATAGACATGGAGTTGCAGCAGCACGACCAGCCCAAGCAGGCACAGGATCACCAGCCACGCCCAAGCCGCCTTGAGCGACACCGCGCCACTCGCCAGCGGCCGGGCGGCGGTGCGCGCGACCTTGCGATCGAGATCGCGGTCGACGATGTCGTTATAGACGCACCCCGCCCCGCGCATCGCGATGCTGCCGAGCAGCAACCACAGGATCAGATCGAAGTGCGCGACCGCGCCGCCCGCCAGCGCGACGCCCCATGCGCCGGGCCAAAACAACAGCCACCACCCGATCGGCCGGTCTAGCCGCGCGAGCAAGGCGAACGGGCGCGCAGGCGTCGGAAGCAAGCGGACGAAGCCGCTATGCTGGGTATCCGGGGTGAGATCGGTCGCGGTCATGGTTCCGCTCCATGCACCAGCGCGCGAGCCGGAGACAGTCCCTACCGTCGCGATCGCTCGACATCGAGCGGCACCACGGCGATAGCGGAGTGCCGATGTGCGGGCAGAGTCAGCAAAGGCGGGCAGCGTGGTTCATCTCTCCGTCGCGATCGGACGGTTCTTCGAGGCGTTGCTGTGGGCGCTGGCGCGCGGCGTCGGGGTGATGGCGGCGTGGGCTTTGCTGGTGGTTGTGGTTTTAGGGGTTATCGTGGCGGTGGTGCGCAGGGTTTGGCGGCGGCGGTGATACTGCCGCTGTGCTCCTGCGCAGGCAGGAGCCCTGGATATAAGGGTCGGCTCCTGCAACCCTGAGCTCCTGCCTTCGCAGGAGCACAACGGGGAACCGCCTGCCCGCCGATTTGCCATGCCGCCCACCCCTGCCCTACAGCCACCCCATGCCCGCAACCCCCGCCTGGCCCCCGCAATCGACCCCGCGCCTGTTCGTGGAGGCACCTCTGTCGGTCGGCCCGCTACGGATCGAAGGGCCGCAAGCGCATTACCTCGTCGCCGTGATGCGGATGAAGGCGGGTGATCCGGTCAAGCTGTTCGACGGCACCTCCGGCGAATGGCTCGGGGTGGCGGCGAGCGTCGGCAAGCGCGACCTGATGCTCGACGTGACCGAGCAACTTCGCGAACCCGAGACGGTGCCCGATCTGTGGCTCTGCGCCGCGCCGATCAAGAAGGGGCGGATCGACTGGGTCGCCGAGAAAGCGTGCGAGCTGGGCGTGGCGCGGCTGGTGCCGGTGCTGACGCGGCGGACGGTGGTCGATCGGCTGAATGGCGAGCGGCTGCGCGCGCACATGATCGAGGCGGCGGAGCAATGTGGGCGGACCGCCGTGCCCGCGCTTGCCGATCCGGTGAAATTGGTGGCGCTGCTGCGCGATTGGCCCGTCGGGCGCACCTTGTTCTTCGCCGATGAGAATGGTGGCGTGCCTGCATTCGACGCGATGAAAGACGGCGGCGACAGTGCGGCAATCCTGATTGGACCCGAGGGTGGCTTCGATGCGGACGAGCGCGCGGCGATTCGCGGCCTTCCGGGTGCGATCGGCATCGCGCTCGGGCCGCGCATCCTGCGTGCCGATACGGCGGCGGCAGCGGCCGTGGCGATCTGGATGGCAGCAAGAGGCGATTGGTAGCGAATCGAAACGCGCTGGCGGGGCGCGCGCTGCGGCGCTAAAGCGCGCAAATGACGACACACCTCGACTCCGTGAAGACATCCCCGCCGATCGAATCGCACGATCAGCTCGTCGCCAGCTTCGCGGGCGGGGAAAAGCCGCCGGAGCGCTGGCGGATCGGCACCGAGCATGAGAAGTTCGTCTATGCCGACAGCGACCATCACGCGCCGAGCTACACCGAAAAGGGCGGCATTCGCGATCTGCTCGATGCATTGACCGAATTCGGCTGGGTGCCCGTGACGGAGAAGGGCCCCGACGGCACGCCGAACGTCATCGCGATGAACGGGCCGGACGGATCGATCAGCCTGGAACCCGCCGGGCAGTTCGAGCTGTCGGGTGCGCCGCTCGAAAATTTGCACCAGACCTGCGCCGAGACCGGGCGACATCTGGAACAAGTGAAGGCGATCGGCGATCGCTTCGGGATCGGCTTCCTCGGCCTCGGCATGTGGCCCGACAAGACGCGCGCCGAATTGCCGATCATGCCCAAGGGCCGCTACGCGATCATGCTACGCCACATGCCGCGCGTGGGCAGCATGGGGCTAGACATGATGCTGCGCACCTGTACCATTCAGGTTAATCTGGATTACCAGTCCGAAGCCGATATGGTGCAGAAGTTCCGCGTCGGCCTCGCGCTACAGCCGCTGGCGACCGCGCTGTTCGCCAATTCGCCCTTCACCGAGGGTAAGCCCAACGGGATGCTGTCGTATCGCAGCCATATCTGGTCGGACACCGATCCGGCGCGGACCGGGATGTTGCCGTTCGTGTTCGAGGATGGCTTTGGGTATGAGCGGTACGCCGACTATGCCCTCGATGTGCCGATGTACTTCGTCTACCGCGACGGCAAATATATCGATGCTGCCGGGCTTTCGTTCCGTGATTTCCTCAAGGGCGACTTGTCGGTCCTGCCGGGTGAAAAACCGACGCTGAACGATTGGAACGACCACCTCTCGACCGCCTTTCCCGAAGTGCGGCTGAAGACGTTCCTCGAGATGCGCGGGGCCGATGGCGGGCCGTGGGGGCGGATCTGCGCGCTGCCGGCGCTGTGGGTCGGGCTGCTGTACGACCAGGGTGCGCTCGATGCGGCGTGGGATGTGGTCAAGGGCTGGACGATGGAGGAGCGCGAGGCGCTGCGGTCATCGGTGCCGAAGCTGGGATTGGACGCGCCGATCGCGGGCGGGCGACGCTTGCGCGATATTGCGGGCGAAGTGGTCGATATCGCCAGCGCCGGACTTTCAGCGCGTAACCGCCAGGATGCGAGCGGCAGCAACGAAACCGGCTTCCTCGATCCGCTGCGCGAGATCGTGCGCAGCGGCAAGGTTCCGGCGCAAGTGCTGCTCGACAAATATCATGGCGTGTGGGGCGGCGACGTTTCGAAAGTGTATGACGAGCTGCGGTTCTAACGACTGCGGCGCGCCAAGGCATGCACTTCGGCCCGGGTCAGGAGTGCGTCGAGGTCCGCGCGGCTGATATCGAAGCTTTCGTGCATCTCCTCCAGCGCCGCATCGATATCGGCCAGGTGCAGGCCGGTTGGATCCGACATGGCAATCCGCGCGGGCCGATGCGGGTAAGAGTGCCTGGTCGCCCGATGGAACAGAATACCGAGCGCCACTAGCGCGAGCGAGTTAAGGCCCACAGGCACGAAAGCGAAGCTCCATCCGGCGGCGTGAACGGCATTGCCCCCGATGACGACGGTCAACGCCGCAGCACCGCCCGGCGGATGGAGGCAGCGCAGGAGGGACATGATCAGGATCGCGCCACCGACCGCCAACCCGGCTGCTGCGGCGCCGCTCGGCCCGTACCGCACGACGGCGACCCCGACCAGCGCCGATACGATATTGCCGCCGATGACTGGCCAGGGCTGAGCAAGCGGGCTGGCGGGCACGGCGAAGACCAGCACGGCCGATGCCCCGATCGGTGCGACGATGATCGGCAGTTCTACCGGCACGATACCAAGCGCGCTGCACAGCAGGACGGTGAGCGCGACGCAGGCGAGCGAGCCGACGCAAGCGACAAGCCGATCGGGCAGATGCGCGCCGGCGACAATGGGATGGAACAGCTTCACACCTGAGGCTCTAACAGCTTGTCCGGCCCGAAGAAACGTGACGGCGGCGAGCCGGCGAGGCGTTACTTCCTGCCCGCAACCCAAGCGAAGAAGCGCGGCACCGGGCCGTTGCGGGCCATCCATTCGCTATATTCCCGATACGCCGGGTCCATCCCCAGATGGCGTTCCTCGGTCCGCGCGCGCCAGTAATAAATGCCGCTGACCACCCCCATCAGGATCGTGGCACGCGCTCCATCGACCATCGATCCCGTCGTCAGCACCGGGATCGTGGCGATCCACCAGAACAGATTCTTCGACAGATAGGCCGGGTGGCGTGAAAAGGCGTAGGGGCCATGGGTCAATATGCCGCGGTGCGTCAGGTTGGAGAAGCGGAAGCCGAACGCGACCGTCGCCCAGGCGTAGATCGCGGTCAGGCCGACCAGCACGGCGCCAATGGGTATCAGAACCGCCGGATGCCCTGCGAACCAGATCGACCAGCCATCCGACCCGTAATTGCCAGTGTGATAATCGAGCGGGCCGTTATCGGCCATCAGTGTGAACGGCGGGTAGCAGATCAGCGCCGCCATCCACGATGCGGCGAACGGATTGGCGCTGCGGATGTGCGAGTCGAGCGGGCGGAAGGTGAGGATGTAGCCGACGGTTGCGAACGCACAGTCGATCACGAACATGAAGCCGATCAGCCAATTGGCGAGCGCGACCGGATTGTGCAGCACATCCGACAGATTACCGCGCACGAAATTGCCGAACCCGCCGGGCACGACGGCGAGCATGAAGGCGAGGAAAAAGGCTTTCACCCCCCAGCTGCGCAAATGGTTGTAGATCGCCTCCCGGTCTATCTCTTCCTTCAGCCCCATCAGCCATGCGCCGAGCGCCCAGGCGCCGTCCTTCGGCTGTACCAGGCGGCGGTCAAGCCAGAGCACGTAGGGGATCGAGCCGAGGAACAGGACCGGCGCGGCGGTGCCGAAGCACCACATCGCGAACGGGAAACCGCCCCATTGGTTGCTCCAATAGAATCGCCCGGTGAAATAGATCAGCGCGATCCCGGCCCAGGTGAGCCACAGGCCGGCAAGCTTGGTCAGCGAAATGTCGAGCGTCTCGCGCCATGGCTTGGGTGCGGACCAGTCGATCCCGGTCGAGGGGCTCTGCTGCACCTTGTCGACGAAGATCGACCACAGCACCATCGGCACGCCGCATGCGACGATATTGGTCAGCGCCGCGAACGGACCGTCCATGCCGTAATGACGGGCAACCGCGACCCACAGGAACAGGCCCGCCAATCCCGCCAGCCCGCAGCCGGTGCTGACGGCGGATTTCGGGCGGGGATCGGCAGCCTTGGCCGCACGCGCGAGGGCGGTATCGTGGAACATGGCCGCATGGGTAGCGCGGGAGTGGTTAGCGGCGGGTAAAGGTTCCCCTTCGTCACCCCTTTCCCTCCACCCCGGCGAACGCCGGGGCCCAGTTGCGACCGGCTGGTTTTTTCCAGGCCGCCGCTCCGACTGCACCTGTTGCGCTACTGGGCCCCGGCGTTCGCCGGGGTGGTTCAGCCTAAGCGGCTCGGTCGCGCCTCGCCTACCCCCGCAGCATCTTGATGATGCCCGAAAAGTCCAATCCCCCCTGCCCCGCGTCGGCGAAGCGCTGGTAAAGCTCCGCAGCCTTCGCGCCCATCGGCGTGTCGGCGCCGGTGTCGGCGGCAGCGGCAGCGGCGAGTTTAAGGTCTTTCAACATCAACATGGTCGCAAAGCCGCCCTGATAATCATGGTCGGCGGGCGTATCGGGGCCGACGCCGGGGACCGGGCAATAGCTCGTCATCGACCAGCTTTGCCCTGAGGCGACGCTGGAAATGTCGTAGAAGGTCTGCGCGTCGAGTCCGAGTTTTTCGGCGAGCAGGAACGCCTCGCACGTCGCCACCATCGTCGCGCCGAGCAGCATGTTGTTGGCGATCTTCGCGGCCTGCCCGGTGCCGTTGGCACCCGCGTGGATCACCGCTCTGCCCATATCCGACAGGATTCGCTCGGCGCGCTCGAACGCCGCGTCGCTGCCGCCGACCATGAAGGTGAGCGTGCCGGCATTGGCAGCGCCGATCCCGCCCGAGACGGGGGCGTCGACGGCGGTCGCGCCGTGCGTGTGTGCGCTTTCGGCGACGCGTTTGGCGGTGGCGACGTCGATGGTGGAGCAATCGATCAGGAGCGTTGCGGGGGCGAGCGTGGGGAGCAGATCGGCATAGACCGCCTCGACATGGGTGCCGGCGGGCAGCATCGTGACGATCGCCTCGGCGCCGTCGGCGGCCTCGGTCGCGGACGCGGCGGGCAGGCACCCGGCGGCCTTGGCGCGGGCGAGCGCCTCGGGCGAGAGGTCGAAAGCACGGACATCATGCCCCGCCTTCGCCAAATTCGCGGCCATGCCGCCGCCCATGTTGCCGAGGCCGATAAAGGCGATGCGTGTCATGTTTCTTCTCCGAACCGTCATCCCAGCGAAGGCTGGGATCTTTGCGAGCGGTGTACGCCCTTCGCCGAGACCCCGGCCCTCGCTGGGGTGACGCGTTTCTAGGTTACTTCCCCGTCCACACCCCTTGGCGCTTCTCGACGAAGGCGCTCATCCCCTCGCTCTGATCTTCGGTACCGAACAGCGCGTGGAACAGCCGCCGTTCGAACTGCACGCCCATGCTCAGCCCCGTTTCGAACGCGGCGTTGACCATTTCCTTGTTGGCCTTCACCGCAAGCGGGGCCATCGACGCGATCGTCGCGGCAGTCTTGACCGCATCCTCGACCAGATCGGCGGCAGGGATCACGCGACTGACGAGGCCAGCACGCTCGGCCTCGGCGGCATCCATCATGCGAC
The DNA here is from genome assembly GCF_013374095.1 of Sphingomonas sp. HMP6. Classification (NCBI taxonomy): domain Bacteria; kingdom Pseudomonadati; phylum Pseudomonadota; class Alphaproteobacteria; order Sphingomonadales; family Sphingomonadaceae; genus Sphingomonas; species Sphingomonas sp. HMP6. The sequence continues at coordinate 1,861,762 of NZ_AP022672.1, forward strand.
CCGTCAGGCACATTTCCATCGCCTTGGCCTTGCCGACCGCGCGCGTAAGGCGCTGCGACCCGCCCATGCCGGGGGAGACGGCGAGCTTGATCTCGGGCTGGCCGAACTTGGCGGAGTCGGCAGCGAGGATGAAATCGCACATCATGGCGAGCTCGCACCCGCCGCCCAGCGCATAGCCCGCGACCGCCGCGATGATGGGTTTGCGCGTCGCGGTGAAGCGATCCCACCCAGCGAAGAAATCATGGCCGTACATGTCGGCAAAGCCCTGCGCCTGCATCTCCTTGATGTCGGCGCCCGCCGCGAAGGCCTTTTCGCTGCCGGTGATGACCGCGCAGCCTTGGCCCGGATCGGCATCGAACGCCGCCATTGCCGCGAGCAGATCGGCGAGGATCTGACTGTTGAGCGCGTTCAGCGCCTGCGGGCGATTGAGCGTGACGAGCGTCACGGCGCCGCGCTGTTCGATGAGGAGGGTTTCGTAGGTCATGCAGGCGTCCATTCGTCTGATGGGGGGAGCGGCGCGAAAATCTGGTCGAGCACGTGCGGCGTCACGTCCTCGGGCGTCGCGGGGTTCCAGATCGGGGCATTGTCCTTGTCGACGATCACCGCGCGGACGCCCTCCAGAAAGTCGTGGCGCTGCACGACTCGGCTGCCGATTGCATATTCCTGGCGCATTTCGTCCTCGAACGTTGCCATCGTCGCGCCTTCGTGGAGGAGACGGAGCGAGACTTTCATCGTTTGTGGCGATTTGGTCTTGAGCGTGGCGAGCTGCTGCGTGGCCCATTCGCCGCCATCGGCTTCCAGTGCCGCGTAAATATCTTCCAGTTCGTCCGAGGCGAAGAGACGGTCGATATCCCCGCGTTGTTCCACGATACGGGCAAGCGGCGCGCCGACGCCGAACGCCTTGATCGCGGCGTGCAGATCAGCCTGCCCGCCCGCCGCCAACGCCGCCTTCACCTCGTCCAGCCGATCGCTCGGCACGTAATGCGTGGCGAGGCCAAGCGCGAGGCAATCCGCCCCATCGGCGCGATATCCGGTCAGCGCCATGAACTGCCCGACCCGCCCCGGCAGCCGCGACAGATACCAGCCGCCGCCGACATCGGGGAACAAGCCGATGCCGGTCTCAGGCATGGCGAGCTTGGTGTGCTCGGTCGCGATGCGGAAATTGCAGGGGCACGCTAGACCGACCCCGCCGCCCATCGTGATGCCGTCCATGAACGCGATCGTCGGCTTGGCGTAGGTGAACAGCGCGTGGTTCATGCGATATTCGGTTTGGAAGAATTCGCGCGCCTCGGCCCCGTCCTTCGCGCCGGATTCCGCGAGCATCCGGATATCGCCGCCAGCGCAGAAGCCACGGCCTTCGGCGTGATCTATTACCACCGCCTCAACGGCAGGGTCGGTGCGCCATGCGGTCAGCGCGTCGAGGATCGCTTCGCACATCGGGGTGGTGAGCGCGTGGAGCGCCTTGGGCCGGTTGAGCCGGATGCGGCCGATTTTGCCCTCGACGAAGGTGAGGACGTCACTCATGCCGCCACCCCCGTCACCCCGGCCTTGTGCCGGGGTCCACCGCGCCACAAGCCGCCGGTCAAGTTTAGGAGTGGACCCCGGCACAAGGCCGGGGTGACGAAAGGGGTAAAGCGCGCGCTCACTGCCGCGTCAGCTCCCGCCCGACGATCATCCGCATGATCTGGTTGGTGCCCTCCAGGATCGAATGCACGCGCAAATCGCGCCAGAAACGTTCGATCGGATAGTCCATCAGATAGCCATAGCCGCCATGCAATTGCAGCGCGCGATCCGCCACCGCAGAGCCGGTGTCGGTCGAGAGCCGCTTCGCCATTGCCGCGAACTTGGTCTTATCGGGCGCGTTGGCGGTGACCTTCGCCGCCGCCATGTAGAGCAGCGCGCGCGCCGCTTCGAGATCAGTCGCCATATCGGCGAGCATGAACTGCGTATTCTGGAGATCGGCGATCGCCGTGCCGAACTGCTTGCGGTCGCGGGTGTAGCCGATCGCTTCATCGAGACAGCGCTGCGCCCCGCCGAGCGAGCAGGCACCGATGTTGAGCCTGCCGCCGTCGAGGCCCATCATCGCGATGCGGAAGCCCTCGCCCTCACCGCCCACCATGTTTTCGGCAGGCACGCGCACGCCGTCGAGGATCACCTGCCGGGTCGGCTGCGAATGCCAGCCGAGCTTGCGCTCGTTCGCGCCGAAGCTGACGCCGGGCATGTCCTTTTCGATCACTAGGCAGGACACGCCCTTGGGGCCATCCTCGCCGGTGCGCACCATCGTGACGTAGAGGTCGTTCTCGCCCGCGCCAGAGATGAACTGCTTCGTCCCGGTGACGATCCAGTCGTTGCCGTCCTTGACCGCCTTGGTTTTCAACGCGGCGGCGTCGGAGCCGGAACCCGGCTCGGTCAGGCAATAACTGGCGATGCGGTCCATCGTGACGAGCGAGGGCAAATACTTGTCCTTCACCGTCTGGCTGCCGAAGCGGTCGATCATCCACGCCGCCATATTGTGGATGCTGATGAAGGCGCTGGTCGAGGGACAGCCATACGCCATCGCCTCCATGATCAGCGCCGCCTCAAGCCGCCCGAGCGCGATGCCGCCCGATTCCTCCGACACATAGATCGCCGCGAAGCCGAGTTCCGCCGCCGCCTTGATCGTGTCGCGCGGGAAGATGTGTTTTTCGTCCCATTCCGCGGCGTGCGGGGTGATCCGGTCGGCGGTGAATTTGCGGGCGAGATCCTGGATTTCGCGCTGGTCGGGAGTGAGGTCGAACTGGGTCTGGTCAAGCTGGCTCATGCAGCGCGGTCTATCGCGCTTGGGCGGCGATTCCTACCCCGTGCAGCGCTCTAGCGCGCGGCAATCGCGCTGGTTGGAGCTTGCAGCACACGCTCGGCAAACAGGCGGTTGGCGCGCGCGATGTCATTGCGTTCGTAATACAACGGGCCGGGGAGTCGGCGCTGCCACGCCAGCGCTTCGAGCAAGGTGCCGTTGGCGCTGTCGAAATCGCCTTTCTGGTCATAGATCGGATCGGCATAGGCTTCATCCGCGGTCACGATCGTCCAGCCGTCACGCCTTAGCGCCGCAATCAGATCGCCGATGTAGCGCGCGGCGATGTCGGTTTCGTGGAGCAGCATGACGTGCGGCACCTGTCGCCCCGCGACGCGACGCAGGAGTGCGTCAGAGAAATCGGCCGATTGCACCATCGTTTCCACGTACAGATCGCGCAACGCAGCATCATCGATCGGCTTGCCCGCTTGTTTCGCGGCGATCGTCTGCCCCTCGATGTTCCAGTCCGAGCCATCGACCGTAACCCAGGCAATCTGAAGCCCGCGCGCGGAGAGGCCGTCGAGCACCGCGCGGCGCTTGCGCGCATCGCGCCCGCCCTGGTTGAGGCCGGGAAAACGGAACCACGGGCGATAGGTGCTGCGCCCCTTCAGCACCGCCTCCGCCTTGTCGATATCGGCGAGGAACGCGTGCGCCGACATGCCGCGTACGTCGCGATGCGCCCAGCTATGGTCGGCGATCACATGCCCGGCGGCGGCATAAGCGGCGAGCCGCGCGGCACCGTTACCGTCTTTACCGATTCGGCCGGGATTGGCGAAGAACGCCGCTTGCGTCACGCCGCTGTCGCGCAGAGCGGCGATCAGCCGGGCGGTGCGTTCGCTGGTGGTGTAGAAGGCGCCGGGACCGCGCGGGACATCGTCGAAGGTCAGCGCGATGCGCTTGGCCGTGGCTACCGGCTCCGCAACCAGCGCAGCGGCGGGGGCGACCGCCCCCGGTTCGACCGCCGCCGCCAGCGACAAAGCGACCAGCACCAGCCCGGCGACGAACATCATCTGGCGCAGTGGTGTCATCGGGCGGGGCTCATAGGGTTAATTCTGCCCTAACCCTACCGCTCGCGCAAAGCCTTATGGTCAGGCGTGCGCGCGAAATCGGGACAGTCGCGGCGTTACCCCACAACCCCAGCCCGACACTTCATCAGCGGTTGAATCCGCGTACCGAAATTCTCCACGCCTGCGACGAAATCGTCGAAGGTCAGCAACACGCCGCCGGTATTGGGCACTTCCGCCATCTCATCGAGCATCCGCGCGACACTTTCATACGACCCGACCAGCGTCCCCATGTTGATGTTGACCGCCCCCTCGGGCGCGGCGAGCTGGCGGACGTTGGTGTCCGTGTTCACGGTGTCCTTCGCGCCCTGATCGGCGAGCCACGCGATCGCCTCGACATCGACGCCGTCATTGTACGATTTCCACTTGGCCATCGCTTCTTCATCGGTCTCGGCGGCGATGATCATGATCAGCACGAAGATCGACACGGCGCGCCCGGTCTTGGCGGTCGCGGCGGCAAGGCGGGTGTTGTTCGAGGCGAACGCCGTCGGGGTGTTGACCCCCTTGCCCAGGCAAAAGGCGTAATCCGCCCATTTCGCGGAGAAAGCGAGACCCTCGTCCGAGGACCCGGCGCAGATGATCTTCATGTCGCCTTCGGGTTTGGGCCGGACGCGGCAATCCTCCATCTGATAGTAATCGCCCTTGAAGTCGCTGACCCCCTCGGCCCACAGCTCACGCAGGATGTGCGCATATTCGTCGAGCATCTTGTAGCGGTTGCGGAAATGCTCGTCGCCCGGCCAAACTCCCATTTGGGTATATTCGGGCGGTTGCCAGCCAGTGATGAGGTTGAGGCCGAAGCGCCCGTGGCTGATCGAATCGATCGTGTTGCACATCCGCGCGGCAAAGGCTGGCGGGATGACGAGCGTCGGGCACGTCGCGAAGATCTTGATCTTGTCAGTGACCGCGGCGAGGCCCGCCATCAGCGTGAAGCTCTCCAGGCCATATTCCCAGAATTCGGTCTTGCCGCCGAAGCCGCGCAGCTTGATCATCGACAGCAGGAAATCGAGACCGTGCTTTTCCGCCGATTGCGCAATCGTTTTGTTGAGATCGAAGCTTGGCATGTATTGCGGCGCGTTTTCGCTGATCAGCCAGCCATTGTTGTTGATGGGGACGAAGACGCCGACTTGCATGGATTACCCTTCCGCGATTTCGCCCGCCAGCCAGGCGAGCACGAAGCTGTTGAAGGCGTCCGGATCGACGACATTGACCGCATGCCCGCCATGTTCGGCGCGGCAGAACCCTGCGATCGGCAGGCCATTGGCGAGCGCCACCCCGGCGTTCGACGGCACGAGCATGTCGTCGTCCGATACCACCACCAGCACCGGACGGTGGATGTCGCGCAGGCGTTCCGACACATCAAACGCGGCGAGCGCGGCGATGCGCTTCTCCATCGTTTCCGCGCCGGGGAAATGCGCGAGTTGGTCGGGCAATTCGGCCTCCAGCAGCGCGTCGTTCGCGGAGATCCAGTTGGGCGGATAGAGGAATAGCGGCTGCGCGCGCAGATACGCCTCCGGCCCACTGCCGCGCAGCAGCGCAAGCCGCGCGGCGAAGCAGCGCAGAAAATGCGGATCGGGCGACGCCCAACCGTTGACCACCACCAATTTGTCGATCCGCTGCGGTGCCAGTAGCGCCAGCGCGAGCGCTGCAACACCGCCAGCGGCATGGCCGACGATTGTCGCTACGGGGATATCGAGCGCGTCCATTAGCGCCAGCATGTCTGCGGCAAAATCCTCGACCGAAACCGTATCGGACAGCGTGCGGTCGCTCCGCCCGGTGCCGCGATGATCATAGGCGATGACGCGGTACTGCTCAGCCAGCGCGGGGATGTTGGGTGCCCAGTAATTCGCCGAGCCGCCGAGGCCCGAGGACAGGATCAGCGGTGGCGCATCCTCCGCTCCGTGGACTTCGTAATAAAGGTCGGCCGCCTCAGCCAAGGTGCGCGACCGATGCGATCTCGACCAGGCAATCGGGCTTAACCAGATCGGCGCGGATGCAGTAACGCGCGGGCTTCGCACCCGGGAAATACTCGGCGTAGACCGCGTTGAACGCGGCATAATCGGCGAGATCCTTTAGAAAGATGTGGTTCATCGCCACGTCCTCCAACGTAGCCCCAGCCGCTTCCAGCGTGATCTTGATGACGTCGAGCACATGCCGCGTCTGCGCCGCCGCATCACCGACGTGCAGCACCGCACCGCCCTCGCCCAGCGCGAGCACGCCCGAGACATAGACGGTGTTCCCGGCCTTCGCGCCCGCCGAATAGGGCGCGATCGGGGTGGGGAATTGCGGAGGATTGATGGCTTCGAACGGCATATCGGGTTCCTTAAGTAAGTGAGGTGCCGTGCTCCTGCGCAGGCAGGAGCCCAGGGTTGCTGGGGGCGGCGCCTGGAACCCAGGGCTCCTGCCTTCGCAGGAGCGCGGTGGTAGTCGGAATCACCGCGCCACCTGCCCGAAACTCCCACAGAAATCCGCAGCCGTGCTGACCCAACCGAAGAATTTCTCGACGTTGTACACGCTCGCCGCCTGCATTTCGGGTGGCCCGAGATGGTGCGTCGCATCCTCCAGCATCACCCCGAAATATTCGAGGTGGAAGCCGTCGCGCAGCGTGCTCTCTACGCAGACATTGGTCGCAATGCCGACGAACACGAGATTGCGGATCCCCCGCGCGCGCAGCACGCTGTCGAGCTGCGAATTGAAGAAGGCCGAATAGCGCGTCTTGTGCAGGCTGATGTCGCCCGGCTGCGGCGTCAGCGCATCGACCAGCGCATAATCCCACCCGCCGCGCGCAAGCAATTGCCCGGACAATTCGGGCCGCTTGCGCATCGTCTTCAGCGCATTGGATTTATGGAAATTGGGCGATCCCGGCCCGCCCGCCTCGACATAGTCGGCGTCCCACCCGTTCTGCAGGTACACCACCTGCACCCCCGCCGCGCGGGCAGTTTCCAGAACGGTAGCAATTTTACCGATCGTCCCCGCAGCTCCCGCAATGTCGAAATCCGCGAGATCGACGTAACCCCCTTCCGAGGCATAGGCGTTCTGCATGTCGATCACGACAACGGCGGTCGTCGCGGGTGACAGCCGCAGCGCTTCGGGCCGTGCTGGCAGCGTTATCGCCGATGCGCCTTCGCCGCCGGGGCAGGTTACGGTCTGGTCGTCGGGCATCGGCGCTCCTGCAATAGCGCAACATCCTGTCGCGATTGCCCGATCAGCGCAAGGCGGCATCTTGCGCCGCACCACGCCCCGCGCTAACCGCAGCTATCGCTCTGGGCGAAAAGTGAGCGGGTGTAGTACAATGGTAGTACAGCAGCCTTCCAAGCTGAATACACGGGTTCGATTCCCGTCACCCGCTCCAACCGCCGCATGAGGGCCGTTCCTTTTTGCGAAGCGCGCGACCAGATCGTCGCGGTCGGGCGGTGGCTCGACGGCAAGGGCTGGGCGCCGGCGACATCGGGCAATTATTCGGTGCGGCTGGACGATGGCAGCTTCGCGGTCACCGTGTCGGGGCGGCACAAGGGGCGGCTGACGCCCGAGGACGTGATGCGCGTGGATGCGGGCGGCGAATCGCTCGACGGGAAGCGACCTTCGGCGGAAACCGCGCTGCACCTCGCTTTGTATCGCGCCTTTCCGGAGGCTGGCGCTGTGCTGCACAGCCATTCGCCCGCCGCCGTCGGGCTGAGCCGCGCGATTGTCGGCGATGGCTATACACTTGCAGGCCACGAAATGCTCAAGGCGCTGCCCGGCATCACAACCCACGAGACTTCAGTCACCCTTCCAATCGTCGCGAACAGCCAAGACATGGCGGTGATCGACGCGGCCATCACCCCGCGCCTGCTGGCACCGTGGGCGATCCCGGCCTATCTGATCCGCAGCCACGGCCTGTATGGCTGGGGGCAGGACATGGCCGAGGCCGAGCGCGTGATCGAGGCGGTCGAGTGGATGATCGCCGCCGAACTGGCCGAGAGGAGCTTTCGATGAGCCGCTTGCAAGTGTTCGACGATGCGGACGGCGCGACGCCGTTGCTCGATACGCAGGATGAAGCCGCGATTGCCGATGCGCTGCGCGAGATCGGCGTGATGTTCGAACGCTGGCCGCTCAAACCGCTCGCTGCCGACAGCGACATCCTCACGGTCTATGCCGACGAGGTCGCGCGGTTGACGACGCAAGGCGGCTATCGCTCGATCGACGTGGCGCGGATCGCGCCCGATCATCCCGAACGCGAAGCGATGCGCGGCAAATTCCTGTCCGAACACACGCACGGCGAGGATGAAGTGCGCTTCTTCGTCGAGGGCGAGGGGCTGTTCACGCTCCACCACGATGCCCGCGTGTTCAACATGCTGTGCAGCGCGGGCGACTTGATTTCGGTGCCCGCAGGGATGCGGCACTGGTTCGACATGGGGGCGGCACCGCGCTTCACCGCGATCCGGCTGTTCGTGAACCCCGACGGGTGGGTCGCCGCCTTCACCGGCAGCGATATCGCGACGCGCTTCCCCCGGCTGGAACCCGCGTGAAGGCGATCCTGACCGATATCGAGGGGACTACATCGAGCATCGCTTTCGTGGCGGACGTGCTGTTTCCGTATGCGCGCGCGCGGCTGGCCGACTATGTCGCGACGCATCCGGCGGAGACAGCGGCGATCCTGGCCGAAGTCGCCGCGACCGAGCCGGGCGATCCGGTCGCGACGCTGATCCGTTGGATCGACGAGGACCGCAAGGCGACGCCGCTGAAGTCGCTGCAGGGTATGATCTGGGCGGACGGCTATGCGAGCGGCGCGTTCCGAGGGCATGTCTATGACGATGCGGTCGCGGGGTTGCGGCGTTGGCATGCGGCGGGGGTGCGGCTGTACGTGTTTTCGTCGGGATCGGTGGCGGCGCAGAAGCAACTGTTCGGTTTTAGCGAGGCGGGGGATTTGACGCCGCTGTTCTCGGGCTATTTCGATACGACGACGGGGCCGAAGCGCGAGGCGGGGTCTTACACGAAGATCGCGGCGGCGATTGGGGAAGCGCCTGCGGACGTGCTGTTCCTCTCCGACACGCCCGAGGAAGTGGCGGCGGCAAGGGGGGCGGGTATGGACGCGCGGTTGATCGGTCGGGCGGGGGGTAGCGGAGATGTTTCTGATTTCAGTGAGATAGTCACCACCCCGGCGAAGGCCGGGGCCCAGTAGCGAAACGGGTGTTGGTGAGCGCCACCGTCAATTGATAGACATCCGCGGCTGGGCCCCGGCCTTCGCCGGGGTGGTGAGAAGGTAGTAAATGATCCTCGAAGGCATCCACCAACGTTCGATCAAGCGCACCGCCGATGGCGCGGGCGCGTGCATTCTCGATCAGCGCGAACTGCCCTGGGCGGTGAAGTGGGTCGAACTCCGCTCCGCCCGCGAGGCCGAAGTCGCGATCCGCGAGATGTGGACGCGTGGCGCGCCGCTGATCGGGGCGACCGCCGCCTACGGGCTGGCGATGGCGCTGACTGAGGATACGTCGGATGCCGCGCTCGATGCGGCGTACACGCTGCTGCTCGATGCGCGGCCCACGGCGGTGAATCTGAAATGGGCGCTCGACATTGTGGTGGAGGCGGTCCGTCCCCTTCCCCATTCCGAGCGCGCGCCCGCCGCCTTCGCGCGCGCCGATGCGATTTGCGACGAGGATGTCGCGCTCAATCGTGCGATAGGCGAGCACGGCCTCGGCCTGCTCCGCGACCTGCATGCACAGCACCCCGGACGTCCGCTCAACATCCTGACGCATTGCAATGCCGGGTGGCTGGCGACGGTCGATTACGGCACTGCGACCGCGCCGATCTACCTCGCGCACGATGCCGGGATTTCGGTGCATGTGTGGGTCGATGAGACGCGTCCGCGCAACCAGGGCGCGCTGCTGACGGCGTTCGAACTGGCCGGGCACGGCGTGCCGCACACCGTCATCACCGACAATGCGGGCGGGCATCTGATGATGACGGGCCAAGTCGACGCGGTGATCGTCGGCACCGACCGCGTGACCGCGAACGGCGATGTCTGCAACAAGATCGGCACCTATTTGAAAGCGCTGGCGGCGAAGGACAATGCCGTGCCGTTCTACGTCGCCTTGCCCTATACGACCTTCGATCCCAATACCGCGACTGGCGCCGACGTGCCGATCGAGGAACGGTCTGGCGAGGAAGTGACCTGGGTCGCGGGCGAAGGCGGACGGATTCGGGTCACCGCGTCGAGCGCCGCCAACCCCGCCTTCGACGTAACCCCGGCGCGGTTGGTGACGGGATATCTGACCGAGCGCGGTCTGGTCGCCACGGTATGAGCATTGCCGGGCGCTTCGCGGCACTCTCCACCGGTTCACGCTTCCGCTGGGCGATCGCCGGGATCGTGCTGTTCGCTTTCGTGCTCCGCGTCGGCGCGCGCGCAGCCGGCGGTGCCGCCGGTTTCTGGGCCAACAGCTATTATCTGTTCTTCACGCTCGCGCAGCAGCTTGCGAGCGGCCACGGGTACGCCTTTCCCGGTTTCGCGCCCACCGCGTTTCGCGTGCCCTTTTATCCTATCTTCATCGCGGCGGTGACACAGGGGCGGCAGGATTTCTGGGCCTTGCTGATCGCGCAGGCTTTGGTGTCGGCGGGGACCGTGGCGTGCGTTGCGTGGCTCGCACAGCTTTGGTTCGGGCGCGCGGTGGCGATCGTCGCAGCGGGGATCGCGGCGCTTTATCCGTATTATCTGTGGCACGACACCGCGCTGCAGGAGACGGGACTGTTCACTTTCCTCGCCACGCTGGCGATGGCATTGGTCGTAGCGACGCAGCGGCGGCGTGGGTTCGTCGTCGCCTTGCTGACGGGGCTGATGCTGGGGCTCGCAATCCTGACACGCGCGACCTTGATGCCGTTCGCGGTGTTTGCGGTTGTTTGGCTCATCCTGCCAGACGGCGCGGGAACCGCGCTGCGGCGGCGCGCGCTGACGGCGGCCCTGTGTTTCCTTGCGCTTGGCGCGACGCTGTCGCCCTGGCTGATCCGCGCGCAGCAGATTACAGGGCGCTATACGCTCGGCACCGAATTCGGCGCGGCGGTGTTCGGCGGCAATAATGCAGCGACCTTCCGCTTCTATCCGCGCCAGAGCATCGATCTCAGCCGTCACGCCGGCTTTCGCGCGCTGACCCCGGCGGACCGCATGCAATTGCGGCCGTTGCGCGGGAACGAAGCGGCGGTGAGCGACTGGTATCTGCAACGCGGCCTGACCTACATCGTCGCCGATCCGGGCCGTTTCGTCGTTGGCGCGATCCGCAAAAATCTCGCTGCGTTCGGCGTATTGCCGAGTCCGCGGCATGACTGGAAAACCGACGGATTGGTGGCGCTGGCCTATGGTCCAATGCTGCTGCTCGGCCTGGTAGGGATGTGGCGGACGCGGTGGCGGTGGCGCGAATTCCTGCCGGTCTATGCCAATTTCGTCCTGTTCGCGGGGATTACCGGCGTGCTGTGGGGGCATTCGAGCCACCGCGCCTTCCTCGACGTCTATTTCATCATCTTCGCCGCCAGTGTGCTGGTCGCCTTTCTGCCGAAGATCAGGGCCGCCTTGCCATCCGCTCGAGCGCCGCATCCAGCGTAGCGTCCTGCTTGGCGAAGCACAGCCGCACGACGTTGGTGACGGCATCCTCGGCGTAGAAGGCCGAGACCGGGATCGTTGCGACGCCAGCTTCCTCGATCAGCCATTCGGCGAAGGCGACGTCGTCCATCGCGATGCCCGATGCGGCAAGATCGATGTTCAGGAAATAGGTCGCCCGGCTCGGCAGCACGGCGTAGCCAAGCTTGCTCAGCCCCGCCGCGAGCCGATCGCGCGAGCGCTGATAGTCCGCGCGCATCTCCGCAAAATAGGCCGCGTCCTTGCCCAGGCCGAACGCGGCGGCGGCTTGCAGATTGGGCGGGGTGGTGAAGGTGAGGAATTGGTGCGCCTTGGCGAGCACGCTCGAAATCGCGGGCGCAGCGCACATCCAGCCGACTTTCCAGCCGGTGAGTGAAAAGATCTTGCCCGCCGACCCGATCTTGACGGTGCGATCGCGCATGCCGGGCAGCGTCATCAGCGAGCGGTGGATAGCGCCGTCGAACACGACATGCTCCCACACCTCGTCGCAGATCGCGATGGCGTCATGGCTCACGCAGAAATCGGCGAGCAGCACGAGTTCCGCGGGCGTGATCATCGATCCGGTCGGGTTGAGCGGCGAATTGAGGATGACCAGCCGGGTCCGATCGCTTGCCACCGCGGCAAGCGCTTCCGCTGTGATGCACCATTCAGGCGGTTCCAGCCGCACGAGCTTCGCCACCCCCCCTGCACGCTGCACCAGCGGCAGATAGGCGTCGTAGAGCGGCTGGAACATCATCACCTCGTCGCCGGGCGAGACCAAAGCGAAGATGGCGGCAGCCAGCGCCTCGGTCGCGCCCGAGGTGACGATCACTTCGCTCGGGTCCAGATCGAGCCCCTGATGCGCGCGGTAATGATCCGCCACCGCCTGGCGCAAAGCGGGGGTCCCCGCCATCGGCGGATATTGGTTCGACTCTTCGAGCAGCGCGCGTGCGGCTTCCGCCAGCACATCCTCCGGCCCGCGCCCGTCGGGGAAGCCCTGCCCGAGGTTGATCGCCCCGGTCGCCCGCGCGCGCGCCGACATCGCTTCGAAGATCGTGGTGCCGAGCGCGGTGTAAATTGGATTCATCGTGTAGCGCCCGGGGAAAGCTGATCTCGCCCCGTGCCGTATCACACCGAACTCTATGCGTCAGGCCTTCCCCGCGCTCAATTGCCCCGCATCGCGCGGCTGAGCTCGGCATTGGTCGGTTCGTGCTCCGGTTCCGCGACGAGCGTTGCGGTCGCCATCGCCGCGACCTTCATCGCGCCGGGAGCCGGCCCGTCGAGGAAGCGATACAGCAGCCGCCGCGAATCCGCGGTCATGTCGCGCACCACCGGCATATAGCGGAACAGCTCGAAATTCACCGGATCGGTCAATGTCTTGAGCATCGGTCCATAAGCATGGACTTGCGCCGGATCGTCGAGCCGCAGCCAATTGTCCATGCACGGTGCCATCGCGTACCAATTGATCAGCACCGCATTGTAGACGTTCGCCCAGGTCGCGGGCGCCTGGTCGAGTCCGTTATCGGGCAGCGTGCGCGCGTACATATAGGTGGTGACTTGCGGGTCGATCCCGCCGACCGGCACCACTGCGTCCGCGCCTGGCACGAACACGAAGCCGTTGACCTGCCCTTGGCTGCCGATCACGTCGAACGAGACCTGGCCGTTGGCATCGGTCTGGCTGACCGAGGTGACCGTCACGCTCGACGCCGACGCCGCGATCGTCACCGGAACCCCTGCCCCCACGGGAACACCGCGCGCATAGACTTGCGCCACCGCAGTCGCGGTGTCGCCCTGATCGAGATAGAGGTTGGGGACGAGCGGAATCGCGCGCAGTGCGGCTTCGGTGGCGAGCACGGTCCCGTTACTCTGGCGCAGGCACAGATCGGCATCGGCGGCGATTTTCGCAGCGGCAGGATCGAGCTTAAGCGTCACCAGCCCCGACGCACTTTCGTACGCGGCCTGATCGTAATCGGCATAGGTCAGGCTGCCGAGCGTGGCGAGATCCTTGCCGTCGGAATCGAGCGCGACCACGTCGATCGACCCGAGATCCTGCTTGGTCAGCGCCTGATCGACTTCGCTGACGCTGTTGCCCAGATCGAGCGTCAGCGTGTCGCCGTCGATCCGCGCGAAGGCCGTGCCGAACGCGGTCGCCCCTTCGCTCGACAACAAGGCGCGGTCGCCCGGCTCGTGGATCGGCTCGCCCTTGCGCCACAACCCGACCACGCCGACCACATCGCTACGCGCGGGATTGGGCTGGAACCCGCCGCCGCGCAATTTGGACTGCAGCGCCGCCGCGCTCGCGGCCTGACGCTGCTTCTGTCTGACCGGATCGCTGGCGTCGCCAAGCGTCGGATCGTCATAATAGACCGTGAAATAGGAATTCCACCGCACCGTCAGGCCGAGCACGTCGGGATCCTCGATCGCCGTGGCGAGCGCCTGAAGCGCTGGCGAATCGAACGCGTCGATCTGCAGCCCGTCAGTCTTGGCGAAGGCGGTCTGCCAGATGACCGACGCCACGCCTGCGATCATCCGATTGGCCCCGTTGCGGCGGAAATTGATGTAGCGCGCGGTGAAGCGCGTGGTGCGCGGCGCATAGATCCGGCATCCCCCGGCGATCCCCAGGCTCAGCGTGTCGAAAAACAGCTGCGAACTGAATGCGCCATACGGCTCGCAATCGACCAGCATGCCTTGAAACCCAACGGGCGCGCCGACGAACGGATCGACGGTGGCGACGCCACCGCCGGTATCGACGCCACTGATCTGCGTGTCGAAAAAGCTCGATCGGTGCGTGCCGCCGGGGTTCCAATTGCCATTCTCGACCGCGGTAATCGCCTCATCGCGAAAGCCTTGCGCGGTTTCGGCCGGGATCTGCGCCCAGGAGGCGGTCGCCTCGTCATACATCGTGCTGTAATTGTTGGTGGTGATCGGGTCCCACGCCACCTTGCCACGGAACAGGATGTGCGGGGTTTCGAGCACACTCACAGCACTGCTCCTTCCGTGGTGGGTTTGTAGAGGAAGGTCGGGCCGGAAACCTTGGTCGGATCGGCAAGCGGGCTGCGGAACGCAACCAGCATCGCCATGCGCAGATCGAACATCGCCTGCGCCGCATTGCCCATCCGCCCCGGCTCGCCCGAAATCGCGCGCTGCAATTCATCGACCATCTCCGCATAAGCGGCATCGCACGCGGCCTGTGCCGCCTGCGCCTCGGGCGGATCGTTGGAGAAATCATGCTCGCCGGGATCGGAGATCGCCGGATACACCGCGTCCCAATCCACGCCGAGCGGCTCGGGGCCCCAAGTATAGCCCGTCTCGGTCCCCGGTGCCTTAGTCAGCACGCGATCATAGAACACTTCGCCGAAGCGATAGAAATGCGCGATGTCGTTTTGGAAATCGAGCGGATTGTCGGGCGCGCCTTCACCTTCGGAAATGATCTGCGTGATCGCCAGATTGGCATCGGCATAGCTGTTCACCGCGAAAATCTGTCCGGCGAAGAACTGGCTGTCGGTGATCTGGTTGCGATCGACATGCCATGCAGCAGGGGGCAGAGTGGCGAGATAGGCGTCGAGCATGGTGTAGAATTGCCCGATCGTCATCGCCTGCGGCCCGGCGGCGAGCGACGCCTTGAGCACCGGAAAGTCGGGCACCTTCTCGGGTTCCTCGATCTTCATCGCCTGCTGCATCGCATCGCGCGACAAAGGCAGCAGGTGAATATCGAGCGGTGTGCCGTGCGGGCCGATATCGCCGGGCAGCGGACCGGGATAGGTCGGCGGGGTGAGTTTGGGCGCCCCCCCCAGCGCATTCAAAATGTTGCAGGCCAGGCACATGTGGACCATTTCCTGCAGCATCACCGACCGGATACGCGCGCCCGCCGCCGGGTTCTTGCCCGGCGGGATCGAGAAGAGCGCATAGAGATAGGGCGGCAGCGTGCCGAACTCGACGCCGATCGCGGTCTGGAGCAGATCGTACGCATCCTGCAGCGTTTCGAGCGGCCTGGCCTGCAGTCGGATCATAGCGCATCCCCCCGATGTCTTTCCGACAAGAAAGCACTCTTTGACGATTCGTGGAAGCAAAAATCCGGTCGGATTGGAGTAAATTCCAAGTAACACACGGCTTGGCTCAGCGTAAAAGGCTCCAGACCTGTTGCGCCCGAACATCGAGGCGACATATTTTAGTCAGCCCATGCCGCACCGCATAGACGGCGATACGCGAATCGTAGTCGAGGGCGGCGGGATCGGCAAAATTCCAGTCGGGTGGGTTGAAGGTCGAAAAACCGTTGATCGTGGGCAAGCGCCAATGTTCGGCCAGCAACATTGCATCGACATTATGCGGATACAGCGCGATATGCTCGGCATTGATATAGGGCGGCTCGTTCCGCCGCGCGGTGACGACGAAGAAACTGGCGCAGTCCTTCGGCGGGGCCGGGATCGACCATAAGGCCGCACCGTCGAGACTACGGCTGACTTGCACCGGCACGTCGCTGCCGAATTGCTCGGCGATCAGCAGTGCGAGCGCGCCCGCCAGCATGATTGGTCGCCGCTTGCTCCAATCCATCGCCCGCCTGCGCCACGCCCCGACGACCAGCAGCAGCACCGGCAGAATCAGGAACAACTGGAACCGCAGCACGACGCGCATCCCCTTCGCGCCCGGCACAAGGTCATACACCAGCGACCAGGCGGAAACGCTGCCGATCCGGATCGTCAGCAGCCAGCACAGCAGGATCGCCGCCGCAAAGGCACGAAAGGCCGGATCGACCGGCGCGCCACCGAGCGCGCGCCGCCGGACGATCGCCTGCCACAATGCGGCTACCCCGAGCGTGAACAGCAGCAACGGGAGCCCGGTATTATGTTCGCCCTCCGTCATCGCATCGCCGAGCGACCGGATCAGCCAGCCCCAAACGTAGTTGGACGTCCCGACATTGATCGGATCGAGCGGCCGGACGAGGTAATGCAGCACCGCCTGATACATCTGTCCGCCAGTCTCGCGGGCCTTGGGCAGATAGACGGTCAGGAACGGGATGACTGCGATCGCGAAGACGATGCCGCCGACCTCGAGCACCAGATGGTGCCGCACGATCACCCGCAGCAGCGCGATCGGCCGCCACCGCCCGCCCGTCACCGCCCAACACACCGCGAACACCGCGCCAAAGAAGATCGTGAACCACGCCATGTAGAAAGCGGTGAACAGCCACGCCGCCAGCAGCAGCGCGAGACCCGCCGCGGCCGCGCACGCCGCCATACGCCGCCCTTCCCGCTCGGCCCGCGGAATCGCCACCGCCAGCAGCAGCGCCACCGGCAACAGCGCGATGCTCTGCAATTGCGCATGGCCCGCCTGCACCATCAGGCCATTGGCGTTGGTGAAGAGGAACGCGACGAGCAGTCCCGCGCCACGCCCCCAGCGCAGCGACCGCGCGACCAGCAGATAGGCCGCGAAGAAACCGATCGTCTTGAACGTCGCGATGTTGAGCGTGTCCGCCAGGAACGGATCAGCGAGCAGCCGCCAGAACGCATAGACCAGGCCGTACAGGAAATAGCCGTCATTATACCCCAGCGTCGCGGGATAGGGGTGGAAGTAGTTGGTAACGTTCCATGTCGACGCGCCCGCCAGCACGTTGCGCCAATGCTCCAGAATGCTGATCTCGATGATTCCGTCCGCGCGGTCGCTGAACCCGCGATCGAAGCCACTGGCGATCACCTTGCGGAAAAACAGCGACACGGCGACGACATAGGTCAGCGCAACGAGCACAAGGCCACGCCACACTGGTTTTGACGGTGCCCCCTCAACGCTCATGCCCGAAGCCCTAGTGACGCCAACGCCATCGCGCAAAAACTTGATCACACGGCCGACCGGCGTTGCGCCCGATCGATCGCTGCGGCAACACCGCGTAACGATGTCGGAAACAAGCACCCCTGCCCCGCCGCGCCGCGTGTTCATGCTTGGGGCGACCGGCACGATCGGTCAGGCGACGGTGCGGGCGCTGGTGCAACGCGGGCATCACGTCGTGTGCCTGGTGCGCCCGAGGGCCGAGGCGGGCGGCAAGATGTCGAGCGCCGATATTGCAGCGACTTTGCCCGGCGCGGAATTGCGTTTCGGCGACGTGACCGATCCGGCATCGCTGGCGGGCGACGGATTTCGCGGGGAACGGTTCGATGTGCTGGTCTCCTGCCTCGCCTCGCGCACCGGCGCGCCTAAGGACGCCTGGGCGATCGACCACCGCGCGCATGTCGACGCGCTGGCCGCGGCGCAGGCGGCGGGCGTGACACAGATGGTGCTGCTCTCGGCGATCTGCGTACAGAAGCCGCTGCTGGAGTTTCAGCGCGCGAAGCTGGCATTCGAAGCAGCGTTGATCGCCTCGGGCATGACCTATTCGATCGTCCGCGCGACCGCCTTCTTCAAATCGCTTTCGGGCCAGATCGAGCGCGTTCGGCGCGGCAAGCCGTTCCTTTTGTTCGGTGACGGCACGCTGACCGCGTGCAAGCCGATCAGCGACGACGATCTCGGGCGGTATCTGGCGCAGTGTATCGATCTGCACGAGCGGTATAATCGCGTTCTGCCGATCGGCGGGCCCGGCGACGCGATCACGCCACGCGAGCAAGGCCAGCGCTTGTTCGCGTTGCTGGGGCGCGAGCCGCGCTTCAAAGCGGTGCCGGTGAAGCTGCTCGATACGATCATCGCGGTGCTCGGCACGCTGGGCCACGTCGTACCGAAACTGGCCGACAAAGCCGAGCTTGCGCGGATCGGACGCTATTATGCGACCGAATCGATGCTTGTGCTCGATCCCGCAACGGGGCGCTACGATGCGGCGGCGACGCCCTCTACGGGCACGGAGACGCTGTTCGATTTCTATGCCAAGGCCGTCAAGGGCGAGGCGTCGGTCGATCGCGGCGACCATGCGGTTTTCTGAACCGGTAACCGTGCAGCGGGCAAGGGGCAAATGACTGAAATTTCCACACCATACGATGTCCTGATCGTCGGTGCCGGCCACGGCGGCGCGCAAGCCGCGATCGGCTTACGCCAGCGTAAATTTTCCGGGAGCATCGCGCTGCTCGGCGACGAACCCGAACTGCCGTACGAACGCCCGCCTTTGTCGAAGGAGTATTTGGCCGGGGACAAGCCGTTCGAACGGATTCTGATCCGACCTGCGGCCTTCTGGACAGAGCGCGACGTGACGCTGCTACCCGGGCGCACCGTAGTGTCGGTCGATGCCGCCGCCCATAGCGTGACGACGGCGGACGGCGCGATGATCGGCTATAACACGCTGATCTGGGCGACCGGGGGGAGTCCCAGACGGCTGACCTGTGCGGGGCACGATCTGCGCCGCGTCCACGGGGTCCGCACCCGCGCCGATGTCGACCGGATAATCGCCGAGCTGCCGCATGTGACGCGGGCGATCGTCGTCGGCGGCGGGTATATCGGGCTGGAGGCGGCCGCCGTGCTGACCAAGCTCGGCAAGCATGTCACCGTGCTGGAGGCGGCCCCGCGCGTGCTGGCGCGCGTGGCGGGCGAACCGCTCTCGCATTTCTACGAGGCCGAACACCGCGCGCATGGCGTCGACCTACGCACCAATGTGGCGGTCGATTCGATCATGGGCCAGGACGGCGCGGCGTGCGGCGTGCGACTGGCGGACGGCACCGTGCTGCGCGGCGAGTTGGTGATCGTCGGGATCGGGATCATCCCGGCGGTCGCCCCGCTGCTGGCGGCGGGTGCGGCCGGCGGCAATGGCGTGGAGGTTGATGCGCTGTGCCGCACCAGCCTGCCCGATATCTTCGCAATCGGCGATTGCGCCGCGCATGCCAACGGCTTTGCCGATGGCGCAACGATCCGGCTAGAATCGGTGCAGAATGCCAACGATCAGGCGACTACCGTGGCGAAGCTGCTGACCGGCGAGGAAGTGCCCTACGACGCGGTGCCGTGGTTCTGGTCGAACCAATATGATCTGAAGCTGCAGACCGTCGGCCTTTCGACTGGATACGATGCGCTGGTCGTGCGGGGGGATATGACCGCGCGGAGCTTCTCGGTGATCTATCTGAAACACGGCCACGTGATCGCGCTGGATTGCGTGAATGCCACGCGCGATTACGTGCAGGGGCGTGCGTTGGTGCTGGCGCGCGCGGTGGTCGATCCGGCGTTGCTGAGCGATGCGGGTGTGCCGCTGAAGGAGATGGTGGGGGCGAGCTGAGTCTTATCTCCCCCGCTGGCGTTCCCCGGCGAAGGCCGGGGCCCAGTCGCGGGCGTTCGATTATTGAGCGGTTCGCGCACCTGCCACCACCAATGCTGCTGGGCCCCGGCCTTCGCCGGGGAACGGCAGCACAAGTCAGTAGCCCATCTGCGCCGCCAGTTCGACAAGCGAGCCCGCGCTATACTCCCAATCCTGCGCCATCGCCCGGTCCGGCGCCGGGCGGCCACCATATTCCATCGGGCGATCGACATAGGCGGTGCGCAACCCGCACGCGCGTGCCGCCGCAAGGTCGCTGTGGTGCGCAGCGACAAGGCAAAGCTCACCCGGCGCGAGCCCCAGAATATCCGCCGTGCTAAGATAGGCTTGCGGCAGCGGCTTATAGACTCCGGTCGCCTCGGCCCCGAGGATGGCATCCCACGGCAGACCGCCGCGCCGCGCCATCTCCAGGATCAACGCGACATTGCCGTTGGACAAAGTGACGATCGGAAAGCGCGTCTTCAGCCGCGTCAGCCCCGCAACCGCATCGGGCCAGGGATCGAGCCTGCGCCATGCCATCGCCAGATCGGCGACCGCCGCGTCTTCCGCGTGGACGCCATGCTGCCCCAACAAAGTATCGAGCGTCTCACGATTGAGCACATCCAGCCGCGTATAGGAGCGGCGGCCCGAGCGGCACTCCTCCATCGCGGGCTGATACAAACCACGCCACGCATCGGCGAAGGCGGCGGGGTCGATATCGCTCCGTCCGATCACGCCAAAGAACGCCGCCGCTTCGCGGGCGATGCTGCTGCGCCAATCGACGACCGTGCCGAACACGTCGAAGGCGAGCGCCTTGATGTCGGGCGTGGGGATCAGCCGACGATCTCGCGCAGCGCAGCCATCACGCCGCGCGTCTCTTCCTCGGTGCCGATCGTGATGCGCAAGCCATTGCCAAGCCCCTGTCCCGGCAACCAGCGCACGATATAGCCGCGCTCCATCAGCGCCTTATACGCCGTCTCGGCGGTCACCGCGCCTTCGAACAGAACCAGCACGAAGTTCGCCGCACTCGGCACGGCGCGCAGGCCCGCATTGCCAAGCTTGGCGATTTCGTCGTTGAACCACGCCCGCCACACGCGGTTATGCTCACGCGAGGCGGCGATGAAGGCCGCGTCGCCCAGCGCCGCGACCGCCGCTTCCTGCCCCGCCGTCGTGCAGCAGAAGGGCGCGCGGATGCGATGCATCGCGCCAATCGCCTCGGCCGAGCCATAGCCCCAGCCGACCCGTTCGGCGGCAAGACCGTGGATCTTGGAGAAGGTGCGCGTGACGATCACGTTCGGCTGGGTGCGTGCGAGGTCTAGACCGCCGTCATCCTCCTCGGGCGACAGATATTCGGCATAAGCCTGATCGAGCACCAGCATCACGTGCGACGGCAAACCGGCGTGGAGCCGCGCGATCTGCCTGGCCGGGGCATAGGTTCCGGTCGGGTTGTTGGGGTTGGCGACGAACACGATGCGGGTGCGGTCGGTCACCGCGGCAAGGATCGCATCAACATCCGTCGCATGATCGCGGTCGTCCGCAATCACCAGCGTCGCGCCGACGCGGCGAGTCGCGATTTCATAGACCGCGAAGCCATAACGGACCTGAATCACTTCATCGCCCGGCCCGGCATAAGCCCCGGCGATGAGGTGCAGAATCTCGTCCGACCCGGTGCCGTAGATCACGCGGGCGGGATCTAGATCGTGATGCGCCGCAATCGCCTCGCGCAGCAGCGCCGCGCCCGCATCGGGATAGCGCGCGAGGTCGGTCGAATGCGCCGCGAACGCGCTCTGCGCCTGCGGGCTGGTGCCGAGCGGATTTTCGTTGGACGAGAGTTTGACCACGGGCGCGCCGCTGTCGCTGCTCGACCGCCCCGGTACGTACGGGGCGATGTCCATGATCCACGATTTGGGTTGGGGTGCGTTCATGGCAGAGCGCTTAGCGGGGAAAGCCGTCGCCTTCAATTCCTGCAAATCCTCCCCCAACGGGGGAGGGGGACCGCCAGCCTTCTTCAGGCTGGTGGTGGAGGGGTAGTTACGGAGCGCAACGCTTGCGGCTACCCCTCCACCACTTGCTGAAGAAGCAAATGGTCCCCCTCCCCCGCTTCGCGAGGGAGGAGTAAGAAGATTACCCCCGCGGCCGCTTGTGCCCGCCAGCGCCAGCGCCAGCCCCCGATGGGCGCAGCGTCGGACGCTGATGCCGCACCGGCGCAGGCCCGTTGGGGCGACGTCCGGCGCTGGGCCGCTCGGCATCTGCCGGGCCGCCCTGGACTTGCTCGAACTGTACGGCACCTTCGGCTTCCTCGCCCACGGTGCGCTTGATCGCCGCCATGAACTTCGCCGCGATGCCGCGTGGCACCTGGAACATGGTCTCGTTCGCGGCGATGCGGATCGCGCCGACTTCATTCTTGGTGATGTGACCGCGACGGCAGATCAGCGGCAGGATCCAGCGCGGATCGGCATTCTGGCGACGGCCGATGTCCATGCGGAACCACACCGTATCGTCAAAGCCCTCGCGGTGATGCTCCTTGCCCGCCTCGCGCTGCGATCCGCCCGCGCTGCTCTGCTCGATCATTTCCTCAGGCGCGGGCATCCGCGCGCGATAGCTGCGCACCAATGCTGCCGCGATATCCTCGGGGGTCTTCTTCTCGAGCAATTGCTGCGCCAGCGCGCGATCGTCCTCGTCAACTTCGACGTCTTCCATCAACATCGTCATCAGCCGCGATTTGTCGGCATGGCGGATGTCGTCGACGGTCGGCGCGTTCATCCATTCGACCGCGATGCGTGCGCCGCGCAGCATCATTTCGACGCGACGCTTGCGCTGATACGGCACGATCAGGATCGCCGTACCCTTCTTGCCCGCACGACCGGTGCGGCCCGAGCGATGCTGCAGTGTCTCGGCATCGCGCGGCAATTCGACGTGAACAACCAGCGAAAGCGAGGGCAAATCGATCCCGCGCGCGGCAACGTCGGTCGCGACACAAACGCGGGCGCGCTTGTCGCGCAGCGCCTGCATCGCGGCGTTGCGCTCATTCTGACTATGCTCGCCCGACAGCGCGACCGCCGCGAAACCGCGTTCGATCAGCCCGGCATGCAAATGCCGCACATTGTCGCGCGTCGCGCAGAACAGCATCGCGGTCTCCGCCTCGTGCAAACGCAGCAGGTTGACCACGGCATTCTCGATATCGGCGGGCGCGACGGTGACAGCCTGATAGCTGATGTCGCCATGCCCGCGATCCTCGCCCACCGTCGAGATGCGCAACGCATCCTTCTGATAGCGCTTGGCGAGCGCGACGATCGACTTTGGCATCGTTGCCGAGAACATCAGCGTGCGGCGCTGGTCCGGCGAGGCGTCGAGGATCAGTTCGAGATCCTCGCGGAAGCCCATGTCGAGCATCTCATCGGCTTCGTCGAGAATGACCGCCTTGAGGTTCGACAGATCGAGCGCGCCGCGTTCGATATGGTCGCGCAAGCGGCCCGGCGTACCGACCACGATATGCGTGCCGTGCGCCAGACTGCGGCGCTCGCGGCTGGCGTCCATGCCGCCGACGCACGTCGAAATGCGCGCGCCGACCTTTCCGTACAGCCATTCGAGTTCGCGGCTGACCTGCAGCGCGAGCTCGCGCGTCGGCGCAATGACGAGTGCCAGCGGCGCGCGCGGCGGGGGCAAGAGACCGTCTTCGCCAAGCAATTGCGGCGCGATGGCGAGACCGAAGGCGACGGTCTTGCCGGAGCCGGTCTGCGCCGAAACGATCAGATCGCGGCCTTCCGCCTCGGGCTGGATAACGGCCGCCTGGACCGGGGTGGGCGCGGCATAGCCACGGGCAGAGAGCGCTTCACCGAGAAGCGTTGGGAGATTTGAAAAGGGCATGATATTCCGGATCTGGGGGCGGCGGGGGCGCGCGCCAAAGCGAGCCTTTAGCACGGGTGTGCGGGAAATGCACGGGGGAGGTTTGCGCTACAGCCCAGCATTGAAAATTGGGGTTGTCGGAAGCTATGGCTAGCGAGTGGACCGCCAGAAAAAGCCATACGATAGAATCTTACTCATCCTCGATCTCGATGAGACCCTGATCTATGCCTCGGAGACCGAGCAGCCGATTTTACGACGTATGGCTATCACGTATATCGGCGCCCCTTCCTCCACGAATTCCTGGAGGAGTGCGCACGCAATTTTGAGATCGCTGTCTGGTCGTCTGCGTCGGATGAATATGTCAGGTCTGTCGTTGAGAGCATTTTCCCTGATCCTTCTTTACTCCATTTCGTTTGGGGAAGAAGCCGCGCCTCGTTGCGACGAACCTCTCCTTACGACGATGGGAATTTCTTCGATCCATGGGACCACCTTCACTATCGGAAGCCACTGTCAAAGGTTCGACGAGGGGGGTGGAATTTGGAGCGGGTGTTGATCGTCGACGATACGCCGGAAAAGTGCGTCCAAAACTTCGGAAACGCCATCTATCCTAAACCCTTCGAAGGGTCTCTCGAGGACAACGAGCTAAGATTACTAACTGCCTATCTCAAAACCCTGAAGGACGAAGCAAACGTGCGGCGACTGGAGAAGCGCCGCTGGCGTGACTTCGTCTTACCGACCTAAACCACCATTCCCGCCGCCCAGCCGCTCGCCCAGGCCCATTGGAAATTGTAGCCCCCTAACCAGCCCGTAACATCGACCGCCTCGCCGATCGCGTACAAGCCCGGCACCTTACGAGCCTCCATCGTCTGCGACGATAGCTCGGCGGTCGAGATGCCGCCCGCCGTCACCTCGGCCTTGGCGAAGCCTTCGGTGCCGTTGGGGGTGAAGCGCCAATCGGCGAGTTGCGCCGCCGCCGCCGCGACCGCCTTGTCGGTGTGGGTGCCGAGTTCGCCGTCAATGCCGATCCGGTCGGCCAACGTATCGGCAAGCCGCGCGGGCAGATGATTGCCGAGCGTATTGTCGAGTCGCGCCCGCGGACGGGCGTGCTTGACCGCGACGAGCCAGCCGGGGGCGAGATCCGGCAGAAAATCGATCCCGACCGGCTCGCCGTGCCGCCAGTAAGACGACACTTGCAGGATCGCCGGGCCGCTCAGCCCTTTGTGCGTGAACAGCGCGGCCTCGCGGAACTTGGCCTTGCCCGCCTTAGCGACGACCTCCGCCGCGACGCCCGAGAGCGAGCGGAACAGCGTTTCGTCGCCGCCCAGCGTCAGCGGCACCAAAGCGGGGCGCGGCTCGACCACTTTCAGGCCGAATTTCCGCGCCAGATCATAGGCAAAACCGGTCGCGCCCATTTGCGGGATCGATGGACCGCCGGTCGCGATGACGAGTTTCGGCGCAGTGGCGGTGCGGTCCCCCGCGGTGACGCGATACTGGCCGTCGGCGTGCGCCACATCGCGGATCGGGTGGCCGAGCGCGATCTCGACCGCTCCCCGGTCACATTCGTCCTGCAACATCGCGACGATCTGCTTGGCCGAGCCGTCGCAGAAGAGTTGCCCGAGCGTCTTTTCGTGCCAGGCGATGCCGTGGCGTTCGACCAGAGCGAGAAAATCCTGCGCGCTATAGCGGCCTAGCGCCGACTTGGCATAATGCGGATTGGCCGACAGGAAGCGATCCGCTGCCGTGTGGAGGTTGGTGAAATTGCACCGCCCGCCGCCCGAAATCAGGATCTTCTTGCCGATCGCATCGGCATGATCGACCAGCAAAACGCGCCGCCCGCGCTGGCCGGCGGTGAAGGCGCACATCAGCCCGGCCGCGCCCGCGCCGAGGATGATGGTGTCGTAGGTCATTTCGTTCATGCTGCCGCCCAGAGCGCAATTTGAAACGAAGCGCCAGCGGCAACGCGCGCCGCCACGATCGTCCCGCCGCTTGCCGCCAGCAGGGATCGCGCGATGGCTAGGCCCAGCCCCGCCCCGCCTTCCTCGCGCCGACCGGTGAAGAAGGGTTCGAAAATACGCTCGATATCCGCCGCCGCCACGCCGGGGCCATCATCCGACACCGATACGCGAACGCCGTCCGCCGCCTCAATGCCGATCGTGACGCGAGTCGCACCCGCCTGCCGCGCATTTTCGACGACGGTCTCCAGGATCGTCTCGATCGCCGCGCTTGTCACCCGCGCATCGGGCACCGCGCCAGCAATCACCTCCACCGCGAACGAATCCCCCCGAAACGAATCGGCGACCCGCCGCGCCGCCGCCACGACATCAGCGCGCGCATCGGCATCGATCGTCGCCATGTCGGCGCGGGCGAGATCGAGCAGCCGCTGCACCAATCGCGCGAGCCGGTCCGCATCCGCCGTCGCATTGCCGAGGAAGCGCGCGCGTTCCGCCGCGCTCATCTCCGCGCCGTGATCGCCGAGCAGTTCGAGCGCGCCGCGAATCCCGGCGATCGGCGTCTTGAATTCGTGGCTCACTGCCGCGGCAAAATCCCGCAAGTAACGCGAGCGCCGCTCGATCCGCTCGGCCATACGGCGGAAATTGTCGTAAAGCTGCGCGATCTCGATCGCGGCGGTGACCGGCGTTTCCGGCACCACCGGCACCCCGCGCGCGACATCGTCGCTGGCGCGCGCCAGCGCGGAGATCGGCCGTGCGATGCCGCGCGACAGCAAACCTGCCAGCACCAGCAACGTGAGGAAGATCACCCCCGTCCCCAGCAGGATCGCCACCCGGTCCTGCCAGATGCCGATGAACAGCCCGCGCGGGGAGCGCGTCACCATCACCACGCCGATCACCCGCCCACCGGCGATTACCGGACGGGCATGATGCACGCGGATCGCATAGGCGCGGCTGAGCATCGCGCGCCAATCGGCCATTTCCGTCGCACTGCGTTCGCGCAGGACCGTCGCCGGACGCCCGCGCAACGCGGCGCGCACCTCGGCCAGTTTCCCAAAATTCAACCCGGCATCATCGCGCCCAAGCACCACCGTACCGTGGCGGTCGAGCAGCCGTGTCGCGGTCAACGTCACCGCGACGGCATCGCTGACGATCGGACGAAGCGCCTGCGCGACCTGCGCGGAATGTGGGTCGGGCGGCCCTGCCACCCGCCCGCGTGGCGCGCGCGGCAGCACCGGGTCTGTGCGCAAGTCGATCCCCGGCACCTCAGGCGCAAGCGGGCGCGGCGCTGGGTCCGGCGCCCCGTTCCGCCACGCCGATTTATACGCCGCCGCAAGCACCACGCTTTGCGCGATCAGTTCGGATTCGGTCTGCTGGACGATCGTGTTCTCATACACCCGCAGTGACAGCGCCGCGACGCCCGGCAGCGTCGCCACGAACAATAACGTCCCGAACAAGATCACGCGCAGCCGCAGCTTCGGCCAATGCGCCTTGGCAAAATCCTTCAGCGCCCCGATCACATCAAGGCTCAAGCGCAACTGCCGATGCGATATCCGATCCCGGCACGCGTCTCGATCAGATCGACCTCGGGAAATTTGCCCCGAAGATTGCGGACATGGCTGTCGATCGTGCGGTCGGTGATCGCAAAGCCCGGACCGTGCAGCCGATCGATGATCGCATCGCGCGAGAACACCTTGGTCGGGCTGGTCGCGAACAGCAGCAAGAGCTGGAATTCGGTCGCGGTCAGCAACACGGGCGCATCGTCGAAGCGCGCCTCCCACGCCTCGGTATCGAGCGACAGGCGCGCGTGGGTTACTGCCTGGGGCGGCAGGGCAGGTGCAGTCCCGCGCTTCAGGATCGCACCGACGCGCGCCACCACTTCGCGCGGAGAGAAAGGCTTCACGACATAATCGTCGCCGCCGATTTCGATGCCGACGATCCGGTCGATCTCGTCATCGCGCGACGACAGGAACAGGATCGGCAGCGCCGCCCCCGCCCCGCCCCCGATGCTCGTATCTCCGCGCAATTTGCGGCAGAGGTCGAGGCCGTTCAAACGCGGCATGTTGATGTCGAGCACCATCAGATCGGGCATCCGCCGCGCGAGCGCCGCCAGCGCATCCTCGCCATCGACCGCCTCCGCCACGCTCATACCCGCCTTGCCGAGCGCGAAGGCGAGCAATTCGCGGATGTGCGGGTCGTCATCGACGATCAGGATGTGGCTCATGGACGGCATGTGTGGTCCTCGTTCGCGCGTCGTCAATCACTTCCGGGCGCCCCTTTCGTCACCCCGGCCTTGTGCCGGGGTCCACCCATCAACGAGAAGCAACGCCCGAGGGGCACGGTGGACCCCGGCACAAGGCCGGGGTGACGGATATGGTTTAGGCGAGCCCCATCCACCGCTGATGCCGCGCTTGTGGAGAAAAGGTGCAGACGGTACGCCGCACAATCCATTCGAAAGGCCCGAACATGCGCGAAGCCGCGATCGTCTCCACCGCCCGCACCCCCATCGGCAAGGCTTACCGCGGCGCGTTCAACGCGACAGAAGCGCCCGTGCTGGCGGCGCATGTGATGAACGCGGCGGTCGAGCGCGCAGGGATCGACCCCGCGCGGATCGACGAGATTTTCTGGGGCGTCGGCAATCAATGGGGCAGCCAGGGCGGCAATGCCGGGCGGATGGCGACCTTCGCGGCGGGCCTGCCGCAGAGCGTGCCCGCCTTCACGCTCGACCGCAAATGCGGCTCCGGGCTGACGGCGGTGGCGCTCGCCGCGCGGAGCATCATCTGTGACGAAATGGATGTCGCGCTGGCAGGCGGCATGGAATCGGTGAGCTTCACCGTGACCAAGGATGCCCCGCGTTACGTTAACCAATCGGTCACGAGCAAGGAACCCGCCGCCTACATCCCGATGATCGAAACCGCCGAGATCGTCGCCGAGCGCTATGGCATCAGCCGCGCGGCGCAGGATGCCTATGCCGCGATGAGCCAGCAGCGGGCCGCACGCGGGCTGGAAACGGGGGCATTCACCGCCGAAATCGCGCCGATCACGGTGGAGAAGGCGATCTTCGACAAGAGCGGTGAGCGCACCGGCAGCGAAACGGTGACGCTGTCGCAGGACGAGGGGATCCGTGCGGGCACGACGGCTGAGGGGCTGGCCGGGCTCAAGACCGTCTGGCCGGGCGGCGAATTCACCGGCGCGGGGCAGAACATCACGGCGGGCAATGCGAGCCAGCTATCCGACGGTGCCTCGGCGCAGATCGTGATGGACCACGCGACGGCCAAGGCCGAGGGGCGCGAGATTCTCGGCATTTATCGTGGTTTTCAGGCGGCGGGCTGCGCGCCCGATGAAATGGGCATCGGCCCGGTCTTCGCGATCCCGAAATTGCTGGCGCGCGCCGGGCTGTCAGTCGCCGACATCGGGCTGTGGGAATTGAACGAAGCGTTCGCGTCGCAATGCCTGTATTGCCGCGATTTCCTCGGGATCGATCCGGAGAAATACAACGTCAATGGCGGCGCGATCGCGATCGGGCATCCGTTCGGGATGACGGGATCGCGGCTGGTCGGTCATGCGCTGATCGAGGGTCGGCGGCGTGGGGTCCGCTATGTTGTGGTGTCGATGTGTACGGCGGGCGGAATGGGGGCGGCGGGACTGTTTGAAGTCGCGTAGCGCGAGCATTTAGCGAAGCTAAATCGAGCCACCAGCTACGCGACCGGCCGGCGGCGCTACAGCGCCGACCGACGACGCGGCTTCGCCGCGTCGCCACCGGCACCCACCCCTACCGCTTCGTCTCCGTCAAAAACAAAAACGAATAATCCGACGCATAAGGCTGCGGTGCGCCGCCCACGACCCTCGACACCTTGCGCAAACCACCTTTAGCCGCAGCCTGCAGCCCCGGCGGTGACGCGATCGACGTGTAATTGGCATGGCAATCCATGCACCCGGCCTGCGTCTGCTGGAACGACTCCAGCGTGGCATCGGCGAGGATCTGCGCGGTCCCGCCCGCTGCACCCTTGGGCGAGGGGGTACCCTGCGGCAGCGGCAGGCGCTGTCCGGCGGGAAGCGGATTGCCGCTGTCGGTCGGCCATTGCACACCGACCAGCCGGTAATAATTGAACACCGATTTCGCGGGCAGCAAGCTCCAGAAATAGGCCGTCACGCCGTTCGCCGTCGCCGATACCGGCGTCACCCGCGTGATCTGCATTGGCGCGGTGAAGGGCTGGCATGTGCCGCCGGGCGCCGGCGGACAGGGTGTCGGCGGCGCGTTATGCACGCATTTGAACGCATTGGTCTTCGGGTCGCATTTGGGATCGAAGAAGGTGTAGCCCGGCGACGGTTTCTGATTGGGATTGGCGGGTAAGGTCGGCGCGACGAAGCCCCCGCCCGCCGCCTCGTCCGGCGTATTGTCGATCTGCTCGAACGTCGCCCAGATCCATTGGTGGAACGCCACCGTCTTGCGCGCGATGTGCAAGCCGACGAGGCCGACGGTCACTTGCCGCCGGGCCTTGGTGACGGGGTCGACGATTTCGGCGATCGCGGTCTTGTAGCGGTAATCGAGCGAATGGTCGGCGGGCAGCGGCGTCCATGACGCCTTCACCTCCATCGCCCCGACATGGTCGCCATAAGTCTTGATATTGCCCTCGCAATCGGTGTCGTCCCACCCGTTCGACTGGCCTTCGGGCATGGTCAGGCCGCCGCGCATCAGCGCCCCCGGCGGCGGCGGTCCGGGTGGGCCGTCGCTGAGATACTTTCCGGGCTGGCTGGCGCAGGCCAATTGGCCGGCCGCCGTGGTCAGATTCTGTGTCGTGATGAATTCATATTCGTCGCGATTCATCATGATCTCGTAATAGGTGAGATCACCGCGCGCGTTGGTCAGCCAGTGATGGCCGCTGCCCGCCTGATAGATGTCGCTGAGGTCCGCCGCGCCGAATTTGGATGTGCGGCTCAGCACCTTCGAGGTCGGACGCTTGGCCTGCCAAGTGCCCTTCATCGGCCCCTTCATCGGCGTAGCGGTGAAGACGGCGGACGCCTCCATATAGCTTTCCCAGACCTTCGGGCTGGTGTCTCCGGGCGTACCGAACGATGCGGGCAGCGCCTTGGGATTGGGATAGCCAGGATTACTAGGGTCGGCCTGCCAGTTGAGCGCGACAAACTCCTGCCACGCGAAGCAATAGACGCTGGTGTCGTCGCGCGCCGGACTGGAGACCAACGCCGATTCGAGCGTCTTTGGGCCGGCCGTGCAAGGATTGGTCGTGACCGGTGTAGCGGCGGCTGTTGTAACCGTACCGCTCGCGTTCGAACCGCCCGCTCCGCCCGCAGTACACCCGCCGACCACGAGGCCGAGCGTCACCACGCCGACCATCGCCACTCGAGTCGATTTGCAGATTGCGTCTAACCCCAACATCACAGCCCCCGCCTACTGATTGTTCATGGTCGATCGTTCCACTTGTGTAACACACAGTTTGAAGGATCGACCAGATAATCTCGCTCCGATCCTGTTCGATCCAACGCCCGGCGCGTCACACCGCCACTTCGCGCCACGCCCCCTGCGTAATCCCGTCGAGGGTCCACTCCCCAACCCGCCAGCGCACCAGCCGCAAGGTCGGCAACCCCACCGCCGCCGTCATGCGCCGCACTTGCCGATTGCGCCCCTCGCGGATCGTGAGTTGCAGCCAGCAGTCGGGCACGCTCTTGCGAAACCGCACCGGCGGATCGCGCGGCCACAGCTCGGGCGGGTCGATCCGCTCGACCTCGGCCGGGCGCGTCATCCCGTCCTTCAGCAACACGCCCTTGCGCAGCGCCGCAAGGCTCGCCTCGTCGGGCTCCCCCTCTACCTGCACCCAATACGTCTTGGGCAGTTTGAACCGCGGGTCGGCGATACGCGCCTGCAGGCGCCCGTCATCGGTCAGCAGCAACAGCCCCTCGCTATCGCGGTCGAGCCGCCCCGCCGGATAGACTCCCGGCACGGCCAAAAACTCCGACAGCGTCGCGCGCGCCGTGTCGGACCCGGCATCGGTGAATTGCGAGAGGACGCCATACGGCTTGTTGAACAGGAGAAGCCGCGCCATCAGACGCGCTATAGCAGCCGCGTCTCGATCCGGGGATGGTTTTCGAGCGTGCGGTGTACCGGGCATTTGTCGGCAATGACCAGCATCCGCATCCGCTGCGCTTCGCTCAAATCGCCTTCCAGCCGGATGACGCGTTCCAGCACCTCGATCTGCGGCTGACCCGTCGCACAATCGGCGCAATCGTCGGCATGGCGGCGACTGTGGTTGAGCGTCACCGACACGCCGGTCAGCGGGATGCCCTCTTTCTCCGCCACCAGCCGCAGCGTCATCGCGGTACAGGTGCCAAGCGCCGACAGCAGCAGATCATACGGCGTCGGCCCGAGATCGCTGCCGCCCACCGCAAGCGGTTCGTCAGCCAGGAAGGTGTGGCCCGATGAATCGACGATCTGCACGAACTTCGCCTCGGTCGAGGTAACGCGGACATGTCCCTCGGGCACTGCATCGATAGGCATGGCTGGGCCGAGAAAAGGCTGCACCCAGGCGGCGATGATCATCGCGGCATAGCTCGCCTGCTCAGGATCGGTCAGCAAATGATCCGCGCCGTTCAAGGCCACGAAGCTCTTGGGATGCTTCGCCGCCTCGAAAATCGCGCGCGCATTCTCGATCCCGACGGTCGCATCGGTCGCCGAATGCAGCACCAGCAGCGCCCGCTTCAACCGCCCGAGCCGCGCCGCCTGATCCTGCCCCGCGACCGAGTCGAGGAAATCGCGCCCGATCCGGAATGGCCGCCCGCCGATCGACACTTCGGTCTGCTGATCGCCGATATCCTCGGTACCCTTGATGAGATGCAGGACATGCGCGGGATCGAACGGCGCGGCGATCGTCACGACCGCCTTTACCGAGGGAATCTGCTCCGCCGCCGCAATCACCGCCGCGACGCCGAGCGAATGGCCGATCAGGATCGCCGGCGCGCCTATGCTGCTTTCCAGATACGCCGCCGCCGCGACCAGATCATCGACATTGGCGGTGAAATGGCTGTCCGCGAACGCCCCTTCGCTGTCGCCGAGACCCGTGAAATCGAAGCGCAGCGTCGCGATCCCCTGCTCGGCGAGCGCAAGACTCACCCGCCGCGCGCCGTGGCTACGCGCGGTGCAGGTGAAGCAATGCGCAAACACCGCGACCGCGCGAACGCGCCCCGGCGGCAGCTCGATCGACCCGGCGAGCATCACCCCGGCGGCATTGGGGAACCGGACCTCATGCTTCATGGCAAACGCCCTCCTGCCCGGCAGATAGCACGACCGCCTGTATACGCGCCAAGCGGACAGCGGCGCGCACCCTTTCGGGAGCCGACGCGTCCTCCGCCCAGCGGTTTAGTCCGCGAACAACAGCACCGGCGTCTCCAGATACTTCTTCAACGCCTGGACGAAGCTCGCCGCATCCCACCCATCGACCACACGGTGATCGCAGCTGATCGACAGGTTCATCAGTTTCGCGCGCACGATCTCGTCGCCCATAAAGACCGGACGCTCGACGATCTTGTTCGGACCGATGATCGCGACTTCGGGGCGGTTGATCACCGGTGTCGTCGCGATCCCGCCGAGCGGCCCGAGCGAGGTGACGGTCAGCGTGCCGCCGCCCATTTCCTGCGGGGTGAGCTTATTGGCGCGCGCCGCCTCGGCCAGCCGCAGGATTTCGGTCGCGAGCTGCCACACGTTGCGGTCCTGCGCATCGCGGATGACGGGGACGGTCAGCCCGGCATCAGTCTGTGTCGCCATGCCGAGATGGACGCTGCCGTGCCGCGTGACCACGCCCGCTTCGTCATCGTAGCGCGCGTTGATCATCGGGAAGGCGGGCACCGTCTTGCAAATCGCCGCGATCAGCAACGGGAGCATCGTCAGCTTTGGCCGCTGCCCGCGATTGGCGTTGAGATCGGCGCGCATCGCCTCGAGCGCGGTGACGTCCACTTCATCGACATAGGTGAAATGCGGGATCGCGCGCTTCGACGCCGCCATATTCTCGGCGATGCGGCGGCGCATCCCGATGACCTTGACCGCTTCGTCGGCGCGGGCGTGCGACGCGTGCGGGGCGTGGTAGCCCTGCCCCTGGCCGTAGCGCAGGAACGCGTCGAGATCGCTGTGGCGGACGCGGTCGCTTTCGGTCTTCACGTGCGCCAGATCGATGCCGAGATCGGCCGCGCGCGCGCGGACGGCGGGAGAGGCGAGGACTCGCTCTTCTCCCCTCCCGCCCGCGGGAGGGGCTGGGGGTGGGCTCGCGCCATCAACGGGGCCGTCGGTGGCGAGCGCGCGCCCGCCCCCTCCCGCAAGCGGGAGGGAGGAAGAAGGTGCCTCTACCCCCGGATTCTCCGCCTCATATTGCTCCGCCACCTCTTCCTGCTCGCTGGAAAGCGGTGCGGCCTTCACCTCATCCGTCACCGGCTCCAACGCAGGCGCTTCGGACGCCGAGAAATCCCCTTCGGTCTCGATCACCACCAGCGCGGCACCGATCGAGACCTGATCGCCGACTTCACCCGCCAGTTCGATCACGGTCCCCGACACCGGCGATTCCATCTCCACGGTCGCCTTGTCGGTCATCATGTCGGCGATTTGCTGGTCCTCCTCGATCCGATCGCCAACCTTGACGTGCCAGGCGACGATCTCGGCCTCGGAAATGCCTTCGCCGATATCGGGGAGTTTGAAGGTGAAGCGTGCCATCTCAATAAATCCGTATGTGGGTGGGGGCCGCGGGGGACGTCAGGCCTTCATGATCTTCTTGAGCGCCTCGCCGATCCGCACCGGCCCGGGGAAATACGCCCATTCGAGGCTATGCGGATAGGGCGTGTCGAAGCCGGTCACGCGCTCGATCGGGGCTTCGAGATGGTAGAAGCAGCGTTCCTGGACTTGCGCCGACAGCTCCGCGCCAAAGCCGCTGGTCCGCGTCGCCTCATGCACGATCATGCAGCGTCCGGTCTTTTGCACCGACGCTGCGATCGTCTCGATGTCGAGCGGCACAAGCGTGCGCAGATCGATCACCTCGGCATCGACGCCCGCTTCCTCGATCACGGCGAGCGCGACATGCACCATCGTGCCGTAGGCGAGCACCGTCAGCGCCTCGCCCGCGCGGACCACCTTCGCCTTGCCGAGTTCGATCTTGTAATAGCCGGTCGGCACGTCGCCGGCGGGATGCTGCGACCAATTCTGCGTCGGCTTGTCCCAATGGCCGTCGAACGGGCCGTTATAGATGCGCTTGGGCTCGAAGAAGATCGTCGGGTCATTGTCCTCGATCGCGGCGATCAACAGGCCCTTGGCGTCATACGGCGTCGATGGGATCACCGTCTTGATGCCCGAGACGTGGGTGAAGATGCCTTCGGGGCTCTGCGAGTGCGTCTGCCCGCCGAAGATGCCGCCGCCGAAGGGCGAGCGCACCGTGATCGGCGCGGTGAATTCGCCCGCCGAGCGATAGCGCAGCCGCGCCGCCTCCGACACGAGCTGATCGAGTGCGGGATAGATATAATCGGCGAACTGGATTTCGGGCACCGGGCGCAGGCCGTAAGCACCCATCCCGACCGCGACGCCGATGATGCCGCATTCGGTGATTGGCGTATCGAACACGCGCGTCTTGCCGTATTTCGCCTGCAACCCCGCGGTCGCGCGGAACACGCCGCCGAAATAGCCGACATCCTCGCCCATCACGACGATGTCGGGATCGCGCGCCATCATCACGTCCATCGCCGAATTGATCGCCTGGATCATGTTCATCCGGGTGGAAGTCGGGGCCTCATCCGGGCGCGCGCTGTCGATCATGTCGTTCATATGGCCGTATTCCGCACGATGAAGGTGTCGCCGCCCGCCGCCTTGTAGCGCGCCAGCGCGGCCTTGCTGCTGTTCCGATCAAAGGCGTAGCCGGCGAGGAAATCCTTCACCGGTGCCTGCACGCGCGCCAATGGGGTGGGTTCGGCGACCAGCCCGTGATCCGCCCCGTCCACCACGATGGCGAACTTGCCGCCCGACGGGCTCGATTCGATCGGGAAGAGATGGTCGGCGGGATTTTCGGCAAAGCCAGGAACGACGTCCTTCGTGCCGGTGATCAGCAGCGTCGGCACGGCCAGCGTCGCGTATGCATTGGGCTGAACCAGCACGGGGATCTTGCCGGGGGTGGAGAAGCCCAGCACCGCCTTGACTGCGGGATTGCGGAGTGCGCCGAAATAGCCAAGCGACCCGCCGAGGCACAAGGCGAGGAGCGTGCCGAAGCTGTGCCCCGCGGCAATCACCGGCAGGCCGGGCAGCGCGGCGCTGGCGTACGCGGCGGCCGCCTTCATATCGAACAGCCGCTCCGAAAAACCCGCCTGGGGGCTGAACTTGTCGCGATCGGGATAGTGCACCGAATCGACGTGAAGCGGCGCGAACACCGCAAAGCCGTTGGCGGTGAGCAGATCGACCAGCAAGCCATAGCGCTCCGGCCACGAACCATGCCCGGTCGAGAACAGCACAACGCCCTTCGGCTTGGCCGGGCGCCACACGGTCAATTTGGTCGATCGCTTGGCCGACACCGCGAGATCAACCGTTTGCGGGTTCACCTTCGTATCGGCGGCGATCGCCGGGAAGAACGGCGACAGCGCCAATGCGCCGCCCGCGCCGAGCAGGAAACGACGATCGATCATCATGCCTTCCGCGCCCACGGTCGGCCGCTGGCGGTCTCCTCGGCGATCATCTGCGCTTGCTGCTCGCGCAAATGCCACGGCATTTCCTCAAACACACCGTCGAACAGCGTGTCGAGCGGCTGATGCAGGCCGTGGCCGAGGATGCCATTGGCCTCGGCTTCCTTCTGCGCGCGCTTTACCGATTCGGCGAGTTCGAGATCCTGCGCGGCGTGGCGCACCTCATCCCATTCGCCGATCGCGATCAGATGCTCCTTCAACCGCTTGATCGGGTCGCCGAGCGGCCACGCCGTCGGCTCGCCCGCCGAGCGATATTGGCCGGGGTCATCGGAGGTCGAATGCCCTTCGGCGCGGTAGGTGAAATGCTCGATCAGCGTCGGCCCCTGATTGGTGCGCGCGCGCTCCGCTGCCCAGGCAGTGGCGGCATAGACCGCCAGCGCGTCATTGCCATCGACCCGCAAGCCGGCGATCCCGTAGCCGACCGCACGCGCCGCAAACGTCGTCGATTCCGCACCGGCAAAGCCCGAGAACGATGAGATCGCCCATTGATTGTTGACGACGTTGAAGATCACCGGCGCGCGATAGACGCTGGCAAAGGTGCAGGCCGAATGAAAATCCCCCTCGGCGGTCGATCCTTCGCCGCACCACGTCGCCGCGATCCGCGTATCACCCTTGGCCGCGCTCGCCATCGCCCAGCCGACCGCTTGCGGATATTGCGTGGTGAGGTTGCCGGAGATCGAGAAGAACCCGGCTTCCTTGACCGAATACATGATCGGCAACTGCTTGCCCTGCAAACGATCCGCCGTGTTCGAATAGATCTGGTTCATCATGTCGACCATCGACCAGCCGCGCGCGATCAGCAGGCCTTGCTGGCGATAGGACGGGAAGCACATGTCCTCATAATCGAGCGCATACGCCGCCGCGACCGCGACCGCTTCCTCGCCGGTACACTTCATGTAGAAGCTGGTCTTGCCCTGGCGTTGCGCGCGAAACATGCGTTCGTCGAACGCGCGGACCAACGCCATGCTGCGCAACATCGCGCGCAGCGTATCGGGCGACAGGCGCGGGTTCCACGGGCCGACTGCCTGCCCCGAATCATCGAGCACGCGGACCAGATCGAAAGCGAGATCACGGAAGCTGTCGGCGGCATCGGCGGTGTCGGGCCGACGTGCCTGCCCGGCCGGGGGAATCGGCACTTGCGTGAAATCGACCGTGTCGCCGGGCCGGAACTTGGGTTCGGGCACATACAGCGACAGTGGGGGCAGATTGGGCTTCAAATGGGCAGGGACGCGGTCGCTTGCCATGGTCTCTCCAGCGGGAACGTGCTCTCATTCAAACAGTCGGCACGCGGATTCGTTCTATCACGCCGTTGTTATAAAATTTCGCGGGGCTTGGCGAGAGGGTCGCGTGAGCGGAATGCGACGGCCTGTCCCGTTCCGGTGACGGAGCAGCTTGACTCAGTAGGACGAAAGAGAACAAAATAGGAACAGTCCTGCTTCTGCGAGTCGTGTCCTGTGTCCTCCGCCGCCCGTCCCCATGCCGCAATCGTCGCCGAATTGCGCGAAAGCCTGAAGAAGGTCGCGGGCGACGGCTTGCGTCGGCGCCCGGTGCTGCCGTTCGGGATCGCTACGATCGACGAGCGCTTGGCGACGGGCGGTCTGCGGCTCGATTCGCTCCACGAAATCGCCGCCGCCAGCCCCAGCCCGTCGGATGATGCCGCCGCAACGCTGTTCATGGCCGGGATCGCGGCGCGCGCCTGGGGGCCGGTGCTGTGGGTGGTGCGACGGCGCGATCTGTTCGCGCCCGGCCTCTATCAAGCGGGGCTCGCACCCGAACGGCTGATCTATGCCGAGGCCGCCGACGATGCCGAACTGCTCGCCCTGATGGAGGAAGGGCTGCGTCACCGTGGCCTTGGCGCGGTGGTCGGCGAAGTGAAGCGCGCCGCCATGCCCAATACGCGCCGCCTGCAACTGGCGGCGGAGGGCGGCAAAACGATCGCCTTGCTGTTGAAACGCCATGCGCGGGCGGCTTCTGACCAGACCGGAAAAGGGGGGCGCGGTGGCAATCCGCTCGCCGTCCCGTCCGCCGCCGTGACGCGCTGGCGGATCGCGTCCGCCCCCTCGGCAGCACTGCCGGTCGGAGCGGCGGGAGTCGGACGCGCGATGTGGGGGGTGGAGCTGGTCCGCCAACGCGGCGGCGAATCCGCCGAATGGACGATGGAGGCATGCGATGAAACGGGTCGCCTCGCTCTACCTGCCCGATTGGCCGATCGAACGGATCGTTCGGCTGACGGCGCAGGCCGAGCGTATCGCCGCGCCGCCTGAGGCCGTGCTTTCAGTGGGGCCGTCCGACCCTGCCCGACCCGCCGCCCCCCATGTCGGCGGCTGGCGTCCCGGTGCGCGCTGGGCACGGAGCGAGAGCGCGCATCCGTTCAAGCCGATGTCCCCGGACGAGGGCGCGACACCGGTCAGGGATGCGCGGGCGGGTGGGCAGAACCATGCCCCACAAATACACCGTCACCCCGGCCTTGTGCCGGGGTCCACCGCGCAGCACGCTCTGCCTTCCGCGTTGAGGAGTGGACCCCGGCACAGGGCCGGGGTGACGAAAAATAGCATTGGTAGAGAAGCCCCTCTCCCCCTCGTCACCACCCAACAACAAGGCAACAAACTCGTCATCGCCGCCGCCTCCCCCGCGGCGCGCGCGCTCGGGATCAACCCTGGCATGGCGGCGACGCAAGCGCGCGCGCTGGTGCCCGAGCTCGACCTCCGTCCCGCCGATCCGCAGCGCGACCGCGCCGCCTTACGCGATCTCGCGCTGCGGGCGGCGCGGCGCTGGTGCCCGATCGTCGCCCTATCCGGCGAAGACGGCCTGTTCCTCGACATCTCCGGCACCGCGCATCTGTTCGGCGGGGAGGCGCGGATGGCGCGCGGCATCGTGCGCCTGCTCGCGCGCGCCGGTTTCACCGCACGCCTTGCCGTTGCCGATACGCCGGGTGCCGCCTGGGCACTCGCGCGCTACGCCCCGCAAATCTGCGAACCCGCCGCGCATTTCGACGCGATCGCCCCGCTCCCCACCGCAGCACTCCGACTCGAGGAACGCGCGATCGACTTGCTCAAGCGCCTCGGCGTCGACACCGTCGGGCAGCTTGCCGCCCTCCCCCGCGCCCCGCTCGCCCGGCGCTTCGGCGGCGCGCTGATCGCCCGGCTCGACCAAGCCACAGGACGCCTCCCCGAACCGCTCGACCCCATCATCCCGCCCGAAGCGATCGTCGTGGCACAGCGCTTCGCCGAACCGATCGCCACCGCCGACGCGATCGAGCATTGGCTGCGCGATCTGATGCCCCGCCTCGTCACCGCACTCGCGCAAGCAGGACAAGGCGCGCGCGCGATCGAATTGGTCGCCGACCGGATCGACGGGGTGCCCCAACGCCTGCGCATCGGCCTCGCCCGCCCGACCCGCGATGCCACGCATTTGCTGCGCCTGACGCTGCGGCGGATCGAGGAGATAGCTCCGGGCTACGGGATCGACGCGCTCACGCTCCACGTCCGCCGCGCCGATCCACTCGGCGCGCAAGCCTTCACCGAAACGCTGGAAGATCGCGCGCCCGATCTCGCGCCGCTGATCGACACGCTCGCCAATCGCATCGGGCCAGACCATCTGTGGCGCACCACCCCGCACGAAAGCGACGTGCCCGAACGCTCGGTCCTTGCCGTCGCGCCGCTCGATCCCCCCGCCCGCGCGATTACCAAACTGAAGGCTGACGATGTGCGCCAGCTCGACCGTTCGCCCGACGTGCATCCCTGGCACCCGCGCTGGCCGCGCCCGGTGCGGCTGCTGCGGCGGCCCGAGCTGCTCGACAATGTGCTCGCCGAATTGCCCGATCAGCCCCCGCGCCGCTTCACCTGGCGCGGCACGACGCACCGCGTGGTGCGCGCCGACGGCCCCGAGCGGATCACCGGCGAATGGTGGAAGCGCGCGACCGAGCGCCACAGCGTGCGCGATTATTTCCGGGTCGAGGACGACGTCGGCGAACGCTTCTGGCTGTTCCGCCGCGGCGACGGCGAACGCAGCGAAAGCGGCGACCTCGCCTGGTTCATGCACGGATCGTTCGGATGAGCGCGGCCTTACTGGCGCGCATCGATCGCCTTGAGATGACCAGTGGCTGCATAGCGCAGAATCGCGCGATCCGACGTAACGAGCGGACATCCCAGCACCCGCGCCGTGGCAATCATGATCCGGTCGCACGGATCGCCGTGGATATTGCCTTGCAGCCCCCCCGCATCGCGACCGATCGCGCCGGTGACCGGCACTTCGACAATCTGATACGTTCGCATCGCTTGATCGAGCCAGATTTCCAGCGGACTTTCGAGCGCGATGCGCCGTTTATCGACCAGCATCGCCAATTCCCAGGCGACCATCGCCGACATTCGACGTTCGCGCTGTTCTTCGATCGCTCGAAGTGCTTTAGGTCCGAGGCCGCTTGTGCCCTCCGCCAACCAGATCAGTGCATTGGTGTCCAGCAGGATCATCGGGACAGGCCGTCATCCCGCAAACGTTCGTCCCATTTGGCGTCCCACTTCGCCTCCCAATCGGGGTCTATCGGGCCCTCGATGTCGCCCAGAATTTTGATCGTTCCCTTCATCGCGCCGAACAACGGAGCCCGCGGCTCCGCCTGCGGCGGCACCGATGGCGACACCGTCGCCACCGGCTTTCCACGCTTGGTGATGGTGATCGACTCGCCCGTCGCCTGCACCTCGTCCAGCACCGCCAGACACTTGGCCTTGAACTCTGCGGCACCCATCATTTTCGTCACGTGCGCTACTCCCGCCGAACTGGTCACTTCCTATAGTCACTTCGCCGGTTTGCGGCAATGAGCTACCACGAACTGCACGTCACCACGCATTTCTCCTTCCTGCGCGGGGCGTCGTCGCCGGAGGACCTCATCAAGGCCGCGGTGATCTACGGAATGCCTGCGCTCGGCATTACCGACCGCAATTCGGTCGGCGGCGTGGTCCGTGCGCTCTACGCGTGCGAGCAACTGGCGAAAATCGGCTGCCACATCCGCCCGGTCGTCGGCTGTCGGCTCGATCTGGTCGATGGCACCTCGCTGCTCGTCTGGCCCGAGGACCGCGCCGCCTGGAGCCGCCTCACGCGGCTGCTCACGCTCGGCAAGGGCCGCGCCGATCCGCAAAAGGGCGAGAAAGGGCAATGTTTCCTGCATTGGGAGGATGTGGCGGAACATGCCGCGGGCCTCGTCGCGGCGCTGGTGCCCGGCCTGTCCGATCCCGGCGATCCGCTCGCCTTGCGCTGGATGGCGGATGTCTTCGCAAACCGCGGGCACGTCTGCCTGACGCAGCACCGCCGCCCCGGCGATGCGCAGCGTTTGCACGATCTGGCCGCCACCGCGCGGCGCTTCGGCCTCACCCCGCTCGCGACCGGCGACGTGCTCTACGACACGCCCGATCGGCGGATGCTGCAGGATATCATCACCGCGATCCGCCACGGCTGCACGATCGACGAACTCGGTTTTCGCCGTGAACGCAGCGCCGACCGGCATGTAAAGGCCCCGGCCGAAATGGCACGCCGCTTCCGGCATTTCCCGGAAGCCCTCGCCGCCAGCGCCGCGATCGTCGAGCGTTGCACCTTCTCGCTGCGCGACGTGACGCAGCATTATCGCTACCCCGACGAAATCGTCATCAGCGGCAAGAACCCGCAGGACGCGCTGGCGACGATGGCGCGCAGCGCGCTCGCCGAACGCTTCGACGGCAACCCGCCGCCCGCTTATACCGATCTGCTGGAGCATGAACTCCAACTCGTCGCGACGATGGGCTATGCGCCCTATTTCCTCACCGTCCATTCGATCGTGCAATATGCACGCAGCCAGGAAATCCTGTGCCAGGGGCGCGGCTCGGCGGCCAATTCGGTGATCTGCTTCGTGCTCGGCATCACCTCGATCGATCCGGTCAAGCACACCTTGCTGTTCGAACGCTTCATCTCGACCGAGCGGCAGGAACCGCCCGATATCGACGTCGATTTCGAACATGAACGGCGCGAGGAAGTGATCCAGTGGATCTACGAAACCTATGGCGAACGCCACGCCGCGCTGACCGCGGTGGTCAGCCGTTTCCGCTCGCGCGGCGCGATCCGCGAAGTCGGCAAGGCGCTGGGTTTGCCCGAGGACATGACTGCCGCTTTAGCCTCGCAAGTGTGGGGCTGGTCGAGCGAGGGCGTGCCCGAGGAACATGTCGCAGCACTCAATCTCGATCCGACCGAACCGCGCCTCGCGCTCGCGCTCGATCTGGCGACGCAGTTGATCGGCACGCCGCGCCATCTGTCGCAACATCCCGGCGGCTTCGTCCTCTCGCACGGTCGGCTCGACGAACTGGTGCCGATCGAACCCGCCGCGATGATCGATCGCCGCGTGGTCGAATGGGAGAAAGCCGATATTGAGGAGCTTGGCCTGATGAAGGTCGATATCCTCGGCCTCGGGATGCTCGGCTGCATACGTCGCGCCCTCGATTTGCTGCGCGCACACAAGAGCGTCGACCTCCGCCTCGACAGCCCGACCTTGCAGGACAATGACGCCAAGACCTTCGCGATGATTTGCAAGGCCGACACGCTCGGCACCTTCCAGGTCGAAAGCCGCGCGCAAATGTCGATGCTGCCACGGATGCGCCCGGAAAATTTCTACGACCTCGCCATCCAGGTCGCGATCGTGCGGCCCGGCCCGATCCAGGGCGACATGGTCCACCCCTATCTCAAACGCCGCGAGCAGCAGCGCGCCAACCGGCTCGCCGGGCGGCCCGACACTATAGACTATCCCAGCCCCGCGCTCGAATCCGTGCTCAAGAAAACGCTCGGCGTGCCGCTGTTCCAGGAACAGGCGATGCAAGTCGCGATCGTCGGTGCGGGCTTCACCGCTGGCGAGGCCGACCGGCTGCGCCGCGCGATGGCGACGTTCAAGCAGACCGGCGGCGTCGGCGAATTTCGCGATAAATTGATCTCGGGCATGCTCGGCAACGGCATCAGCCAAGATTTCGCCGAACGGCTGGTCAAGCAAATCGAGGGTTTCGGCAGCTACGGCTTCCCCGAAAGCCACGCCGCGAGCTTCGCCAAGATCGCCTATGCTTCGTGCTGGCTGAAATGCCATCATCCTGACGTGTTCTGCGCAGCACTGCTCAACGCGCAGCCGATGGGCTTCTACGCGCCTGCGCAAATCGTCCGCGATGCGCGCGAACATGGAGTGCGGATTGAGCCGGTGTGCGTGAACCGCAGCGATTGGGATACGACCTTACTCCCTCTCCCCGCCGGGGAGAGGGCGGACGAGCGCAGCGAAGTCGGGAGAGGGGCAGTCATCAACGGTAGCGTCCAGCACAGCCCCTCTCCCCGACCAGTTTCGGGTCGACCGTGCCCCGCACGGTCGAGGATCGTCCGGGGGACGATCCGACCCGAAACTCCCCGAAGGGGAGAGAGAGAAGAAAGACTCCCCCTCCGCCTCGGCCTCCGCATCGTCCTCGGCCTCTCCGGCGAAGAAGCGGGCCGCATCCTCATCGCCCGCGCCGCGCGCCCGTTCGCCTCGGTCGAGGATGTGTGGCGGCGCACCGGCGTCT
Organism: Sphingomonas sp. HMP6; assembly: GCF_013374095.1. Classification (NCBI taxonomy): domain Bacteria; kingdom Pseudomonadati; phylum Pseudomonadota; class Alphaproteobacteria; order Sphingomonadales; family Sphingomonadaceae; genus Sphingomonas; species Sphingomonas sp. HMP6. Next base: position 1,905,487 of record NZ_AP022672.1, read on the forward strand.
CGCGCGGCACGCTCGAAAAGATCGCGCAGGCCGATGGCTTCCATGGCCTCGGGCTCGATCGTCGGCAGGCGCTATGGGCGATCAAGGCGCTCGGCGAGAAACCACTCCCGCTCTTCGCCGCAACCGAATCCGCCGCCGAGCCGCAGGTCACGCTCACCGCGCTCACCGCGGGCCGCGAAGTTGTCGAGGATTATCGCGCGACGCAATTGTCGCTGCGCGCGCATCCGGTCAGCTTCCTACGCGACACGCTCGATGCACGGCGCATCACGCGCTGCGGCGATTTGAAACGGATCAAGGACGGCACCCGCGTTGAAGTCGCCGGGCTGATCCTGGTGCGGCAACGCCCCGGCAGTGCGAAAGGCGTGGTGTTCGTCACGCTGGAGGACGAAACCGGCATCGCCAACGCGATCCTGTGGCCCGACCGGTTCGAAGCACAGCGCCGCACCGTGATGGGCGCGGCGATGCTCGGCATCACGGGGCGCGTGCAATGCGAAAGCGGCACGATCCACGTCATCGCCGACCGCATTACCGATCTGACCGGCTTACTCCGCCAGATCGGCGACTTGGATTTGCCCAACATGACCATGCCCGGCGACGGCGCGACGCATGGCGGCACGATCGACCCGCGCGATAGAAAGCCCGAGTGGAAACCCGACTCCCGCACCGACTATCATTACCGCGAGCGCGCTGAGCCCGTGATCCCGATCAAGAGCCACGACTTCCACTGAGCTGAACCTCTTGGCATTGCCGAATTTCAGTTTGTATTTCGTTTTTCCAAGAGGCCGTCTCGAATTGCGCGGTCACTAAGCTCGAGACCAATGGATGGAAATGGCCTGCCTTCATGGTTGGCTATTTGTTCGACTCGCCATACAATCATGCGGGAGTGACCTATTGGGCCACTCTACCGGTGTCCGGTCCAAGGATGCTGGCGACGGTTAGGAAGAGCGCGATGCCGAGAGCGGCCCCTTCCACAAGGGCTGCGAGTGACTCTTCCTAACCGCCTTCATCTTTGTCCACCGACTTCGATAAGGACACAAGAGAAAAGCAAAATAGGCGTTAGTGTTTTAGCCCCTCAGCCGACCACCGTCTGCTCGATCACCCCGAAGATCGGGTGACGCTTGTCGTCCTCGGCCCAGATGCGCACGGTATCGCCGGCGGCCAGGAACGGCGTGTGCGGGCTGCCGGTGCGGAGCATCTCGATCGTGCGCAATTCGGCGAGGCACGAATAGCCGACGCCGCCCTCGGCGATCGTCTTGCCCGGGCCGCCATCGGCGTCGCGGTTGGAGACGGTGCCAGACCCGATGATCGTGCCTGCGCACAACGCGCGCGTCTTGGCGGCATGGGCGATCAGCGTGCCGAAATCGAAGGTCATGTCGACGGCCGCATCGGCGCGGCCGAACGGCGTGCCGTTGAGATCGACGCACAGCCGCCGGTGCAGCTTGCCGTCCTGCCACCAATCGCCGAGCGCATCGGGGGTCACGAACACCGGTGAGAAGGCGCTGGCCGGCTTCGACTGGAAGAAGCCGAAGCCCTTGCCGAGTTCGCCGGGGATGAGATGGCGCAAGCTCACGTCATTGGTCAGCCCGACCAGTCGCACGCTGGCCAATGCTTCGTCGCGGCTCGCGCCCAGCGGCACGTCGCCGGTGACGACCACGACTTCGGCCTCGAAATCGCAGCCCAGCTCCTCTTCCGCGAACGGGATCGGGTCGCGCGGTGCGAGGAAACCGTCGGAGCCGCCTTGATACATCAGCGGATCGTGCCAGAAGCTGTCGGGCAATTCGGCGCCGCGCGATTGCCGCACCAAAGCGACATGGTTCACGTACGCCGAGCCATCAGCCCATTGATACGCGCGCGGCAGCGGCGACGCGGCGGCATGTTCGTGGAAGCGCCGCATCGGAATCATCTCATGTTCCAGGTCGGTCGCCAGATTTTGCAGATCGGGCAGCAGCCGATCCCAATCGTCGAGCGCGGCCTGCAGCGTCGGCGCGATGTGCGCCGCATCCGCGCACCAGGCGAGATCGTTCGATACGACAACGAGTTGCCCGTCGCGACCCGATTTGAGGCTGGCAAGTTTCACGCGCACTCTCCTAACGGTTTTCCCAAGCATAACCCACTCGCCTCGCTTGTCATCCCCGCGAACGCACGGATGGCGACGAAGAGTTACGCTTGACGCTCCCGGAAACTCGCCGCACACACCTCAAAACAAAGTTGCAAGAGAGGACCTATCCCATGTCATCGACGCTCGACACCGTCCCCGGCCGCTTCGCTTATAACGAGGATCATGAGGCGTTCCGCCAGACCGTGCGCAGCTTCCTGCAAAAGGAAGGCGTGCCGCACGTCAACGAATGGGAAGAGAACAAGCTCGTCCCCAAATCCTTCTGGATGAAGGCGGGCGAGATCGGGATGCTCTGCCCGACTGCACCCGAGGCATATGGCGGCCTGGGTCTCGACTTCGGCTATAACGCGATCGTCGATGAAGAGATGGCGTATAACGGCGTGCCCGCAGGCTTCTCGCTCCAGTCCGACATCGTCGCTGGCTATATCGAGACCTATGGCTCGGAAGAGCAGAAGCAGCAATGGCTGCCCAAGATGGTCTCGGGCGAAGTGATCACCGCCATCGCGATGACCGAACCCGGCACCGGCAGCGACCTGCAGGCGATCCGCACCAGCGCCAAGAAGGACGGCAATCACTACGTCATCAACGGCTCCAAGACGTACATCACCAATGGTCAGAACACCGATCTGACGCTGGTCGTCGCCAAGACCGATCCCGATGCGAAGCCCGCGTGGAAGGGCATGTCGATCATCCTGGTCGAAAGCGACCGCGATGGCTTCAAGAAGGGCCGCAAGCTCGACAAGATCGGGCAGGATGCCGCCGACACGTCGGAGCTGTTTTTCGAGGACGTCCGCGTGCCGATCACCAACTGTCTGGGCGAAGAGGGCAAGGGCTTCATCTATCTGATGAGCCAATTGCCGCAGGAACGCCTCAGCATCGCGGTGTCGGTCCAGGCCTCGGCACAAAAGGCGTTCGACGAGACGGTCGAATTCACCAAGACGCGCAAGGCGTTCGCCGGAATGGTGTTCGATTTCCAGAACACGCGCTTCGTGCTGGCGGATTTGAAGGCCAAGCTGCAGGTCGGCTGGGCCCACCTCGACTGGGCGATCGCGCGCCATTTGAAGGGCGAGCTGACCAATGAGGAAGGTGCCGCCGCCAAGCTATGGCACACCGACCTACAATGGGAAGTGATGGACAAGTGCCTGCAATTGCACGGTGGTGCGGGCTATATGAACGAATATCCGATTGCGCGGGCATGGCGTGCGGCGCGCGTGACGCGCATTTTCGGCGGCACGAACGAGATCATGAAGGAACTGATCGGGCGCTCGCTCTGACATAAAAATGGCCCGGCGGGGATGCCGCCGGGCCTTGAGGTTTCGCCTAGCCCGGATTATTCATCGGGAGCGATAATCGGTGGTGGCGATCGTGGTCTAAGTCTTTGGTTTGGAGTAGAGAAAGGGTGCTTACGCCATCCCTCTGCTCCAGACAGAAAGTGCCACGACCGCCATGGCCGACGATAGTGGGTTCTCCTTCACCTTCCCAGCCATTCGTGGTCGAAAAATCACCGCCGCGTTCGACGGCGGTCGGCTGACGTCGGACGGCGGCGTGCTACTGCTCGCACAGGCCGAGCGGCGGTTGGGGATCGCGGATCGGCTCGCCGCCTGCATCGCTGATCCGCGCGATCAGGGTCGGGTGATCCACCGGGTCGCCGACATCTTGCGCGCCCGCATGCTCGCGATCTCGTGTGGGTATGAAGACGCCAATGATCTCGACGCCCTGCGGCATGATCCAGGGTTCAAGCTGGCGCTCGGCAAACTGCCGGGTGATCCGTTCGGGCTGGCCAGCCAGCCGACGATGAGCCGGTGGGAAAACGCGCCGACTACGCGCGAGTTGATCCGTCTGACCGGTACGCTGGTCGACCTTTATTGCGCGAGCTACCCCGTGCCACCTGCGGCGGTGACGCTCGACATCGATGATACCGTCGACGTCGTACACGGCGCGCAGCAGCTCTCTTTCTGGAACGGCCACTACGGCGAGCGCTGCTTCCTGCCGATCCATGTCTACGACACCGCTACCGGGCGGCCGGTTGCGATGCTGCTGCGCACCGGCAAAACGCCGTCGGGCAAGGAAGTCGCCGGCCATGTTCGCCGGCTCGTGCGACGTATCCGTCGCCACTGGCCCGATACCCGGATCACGCTGCGCGGCGATGGTCATTACGGTCGGCCAGAGCCGATGGCCTGGTGCGAGGCGAACGGAATCGACTACATCTTCGGGCTGCCCGGCAACCGCACGCTCCACGCCGATCCCGTCATCGTTCGGGAAGGCGATGCCTGCGCGACCGACCGGGCATTGCAGGGACTGGTCGAACTAAGGCGTTACGCAGAGACGCGCTACGCTGCGAAAACCTGGGGGAATACCGAACGTCGCGTCGTTGCTCGCATCGAGGCGAGCAGCCTCGGCCTCGACATCCGCCTCGTTGTCACCTCGCTTGCCGAGGGCAGCGCTGAACGGATCTATGACACGCTTTACTGCGCCCGCGGCCAGGCGGAAAACTTGATCAAGCTGCATAAAACGCAGCTGAAGAGCGACCGAACCTCCTGCTGCTCGGCCAACGCCAATCAGATGCGGCTCATCCTTCACACCGCCGCCTACTGGCTGATGTGGGCCGTGCGGCACGCTATGCCCGCAACCGCCACGCTCCGCACCGCCGAGTTCGCGACCATCCGCCTGCGGCTGCTCAAGGTCGCCGCGCGCGTCGTCGAAACCACCAGCCGCATCCGCATCGCCTTCGCAAGCGCCTGTCCCGATGCCGCGCTGTTCCGATCCATCGCGCTCAACTTGCGCACCACGGGACCATGATCGATGCGGCAGTGGCCGCCAAACGAACCCCGCCCATCAACTCCGCCCCAAACTGTGAACCCGCGATGAGACAGGCGCTTGGGACCCATGCGCCCTGCCTGCGGCTACACGACGCCTGCGCTGACCCATCGGCTGAGAAACGCTGCCGGTGAATAGATCAGGCTAGGGAGCAAACCTGGCGTAATCATAATAGGATGATGTCGCGGGTAGCGACTTACATCGCGTTACCTTCGACAGCGGCATTGCCGTCGACCGTGTTGGTCTCGACTGCGTTGTCGAAGCCACCGGTCTCCATGTCGTTTGACACGATTTCGTTGCTGACGTTCATCTCGACCGTGTTGTTGGTCGCACCGCCACCGCAAGCGGCCAGCGTGAGTGCCACTGCTGCGGTCAGCGTGATCGCGAAAACTTTCTTCATGGTCGTATCTCCAATTACTATCGGGCCCCCAAGTGGCATCCCCGATGCCACCCCATAGACCTGGGACAATGCCTACCAACGCAATAGGCTTTCGATCAACGAGATTCTTTCGCATCCGCAACAATTTTTCCAGAGGCTCCGGCTGCACCGCGCCACCGGAGAATTGCCGGCAAGCGATTGACACTATCGCCCAATCCCGGAATGTTGTTCGAAACCCAGGGTTTGGGACGTAAGGGGATCTAGATGGCGTATCGGATTTTGGGCTCGCGCCGTCGCGCGTTGCAGACGGCGGTCGCGGCCACGGTTTTGCTTGCCGGCTGCGCCACCGATGGCGGGGCGAAACCTGCCACTGCGTCATCCAGCGCGAGCAAGCCCGGCCCCGGCATGGGCAAGGGCTATAGCCACGACCCTTTCCCCTCGACCTACAAGGCGTATCCCGGCGTGCCGACGCTCGTCACCCACGTCACGATCTTCGACGGCGAAGGCGGGCGGATCGACGATGGATCGGTGCTGTTCGCCGATGGCAAGATCGTGCAGCTCGGCCAGACCATCGCGGCGCCAGCGGGCGCGACCGTCATCGACGGCACCGGCAAGACGCTGACCCCCGGCATCATCGACATCCACAGCCACCTCGGCGACTATCCCTCGCCCGGCGTCCAGGCCAATTCGGACGGCAATGAAGCGACCGGCCCGGTCACGGCGGATGTCTGGGCCGAACATAGCGTCTGGCCGCAGGACCCCGGCTTCAGCCGCGCGCTAACCAATGGCGGCGTCACCACGCTGCAGATCCTGCCCGGATCGGCCAATTTGATGGGCGGGCGCTCGGTCGTGATCAAGAACGTCTATGCCCGCACCGAACAGGGCATGAAATTCCCCGGCGCGCCGTACGGCCTGAAAATGGCGTGCGGCGAGAACCCCAAGCGCGTCTACGGTAGCAAGGGCCGCCAGCCCGCGACCCGGATGGGCAATGTCGCGGTCGATCGCCAGACTTGGGCCAAGGCTGTCGAATATAAGCGCAAATGGGACAAATACGAAAAAGACGGCGGCGAAGCGCCCGGCCGCGACATCGCAATGGACACGCTGCGCGGCGTCCTTTCGGGCGAAATCCTCGTCCAGAACCATTGCTACCGCGCCGATGAAATGGCCATCGTCATGGATATGGCGAAGGAGTTCGGCTATCATGTCGCGGCGTTCCACCACGCGGTCGAATCCTATAAAATCGCCGATATCCTGAAGGCCAACAACACCTGCTCGGCGGTGTGGGCCGACTGGTGGGGCTTCAAGATGGAATCGTACGACGCGATCGGCGAGAACCTCGCTTTGCTCCAAAAGAACGGCGCCTGCGCGATGATCCATTCCGATGACGCGAACGGCATCCAGCGGCTGAACCAGGAAGTCGCCAAGGCGCTCGCCTCCGGTCGGCGCGCCGGGATCGACATTTCGGACGCGGTCGCTTGGGAATGGCTGACCTACAACCCGGCCAAGGCGCTCGGCATCGCCGACAAGACCGGCAGCCTGAAACCCGGCAAGATGGCCGACGTGGTGCTGTGGAACGGCAATCCGTTCAGCGTCTATACCCGGCCTGAAAAGGTGTGGATCGACGGGGCCCTGCTCTACGATTCATCCAATCCAAAGTTGAGACCGGTGTCCGATTTCGAACTTGGCCAGCCCGGCTCGGGAGATGTGAAGTGAAGCGCCTCCTGCTCCTCAGCGTCGCGTTCCTCGCGACCCCCGCCGTCGCGCAAAGCGTCGCGATCACCAATGCCAAGCTCGTCATCGGTGACGGCTCCGCACCGATTGAGGGCGGCACCGTCGTCGTCCAAAACGGGCGCGTGATCGCTGCCGGCAAGTCAGTCGCAGTCCCGGCCGGCATGCCGGTCGTCGATGCAGGCGGCAAATGGGTCACCCCCGGCATCGTCGCGGGCTTCACGCGCATGGGCATCGTCGAATCCGACGGGATCGAGGAAACCAACGACACCGCCGCGCGCGGCAGTCCGTTCCACGCCGCCATCGATGTCGCGCCTGCCGTCAATCCCGCGACCTCCTCGATCCCGCTCAACCGCGCCGAGGGCATTACGCGCGCCATTGTAGCGCCCGACAATGACGGGTCGATCTTCGCCGGTTTGGGCGCGGTGATCGATCTCGCCTCGGATCGCGCGCCGATCACCAAGGCGCGCGCTTTCCAGTTCATGGAATATGGCGGCGGCGGATCGCGCTCTGGCGCTAGCCGCCCGGCGATGATCGCGATGTTCCGCAACGCGCTGGCGCAAGTGAAGGATTATGTGCGCAGCCCCGCCACCTATGCCGACCAAGGCAAGGACGCGCTACTGACGCGTGCCGATGCCGCCGCTTTGGTACCGGTCGCCAACGGCACGATGCCGCTGCTGATCCATGTCGAGCGCGCCTCCGATATGCTGGCGCTGATCGATCTGAAGCGTGATTTTCCGGCGCTGAAGCTGGTGTTCGTCGGGGCCGCCGAAGGCTGGCTGGTCGCCTCCGAACTCGCCGCCGCGCGCATCCCCGTCATCGCCTCCGCGCTGACCGATTTGCCCGCCAGCTTCGATCAGCTCGGTTCGACGCAATCGAACATCGGACGGATGAAGGCGGCGGGCGTCATGGTCGGCATCGGCACGATTAACGATGACGAAGCGCGCCAGGCGCGGCTCGAAAAGCAATATGCCGGCAATCTGGTCGCGCTGACCAAGCTGCCGGGCGCGACCGGGCTCGACTGGAACGCCGCCTTCGCAGCGATCACCTCGGTGCCGGCCGAGGCGATCGGCATGGGCGGCGAGATTGGTTCGCTGAAAGCCGGTCGCCGCGGCGATGTCGTGATCTGGGACGGCGATCCGCTCGAGCTCGGCAGCGGCGTGGCGGCGGTCTATATCGACGGTGTGAAACAGCCGCTGCGCACGCGCCAGGATGCTTTGCGCGATCGCTACATGCTGCCGGGTGAAGGGGGGCTGCCGAAGGCGTATGAGCGGTAACCGCACGGAAGCTCCGTTGCGGCCGATCCTCCGATTTCCCTTACGCGCGTAGAACATGGTTCGCGATCTCGCGCCTATAATGAGGTGAATGGGGCGCGGCATGCCCCGCCGCATGGGCGTAGAAAGTCATGAACGTGAAGCATCTGCGGGGTGGGGTGGTCTTGACCGGCCATGAGCGTCGGTGGATTTCCCGCGCGTGCTGAAGCGCATTCCGGTGCACGACGTGACGCTCGGCATGTACGTCCATGCGATTGACGGACCGTGGCTGAAACAGCCGTTCTGGCGCTCGCGCTTTTTGCTCACCCGCGCCGATCAGCTTGCAGAGTTGCGGGACAGCAACGTCGCCGCGGTGGTGATCGACCTCAACCGCTGCGTCACACTCGGACGACCGGACACCGCCGGGCGCAGCCGCCGGGCGCTGGTACGCCAGGCGGCCGAACGGCGCGCGGCGGATTTCAAGGCGGCCAAACACGTCACCGACGACGCCCGAACCTTCATGAAGACCGTCTTCGACGGCGCCCATCGCGGCACGGGGATCCAGTCCGACGACCTCGACGCCGTGGTCGAGTCGATCACCGCGGCGCTGGAACGCAACCGGACCATGCTGCTTGGCATGATGCGGTTGAAGACGCGCGATTCGTACACCTATTTTCATTCGGTCGCGGTCGGCACGTTGATGATCAACTTTGCCCGTGAATTGGGCCTGCCCGAAGATGAGGTCAGACTGATGGGCCTTGGCGGGTTGTTCCACGATATCGGAAAGATTCGTATCTCAAAGGGCGTACTCAACAAGCCCGGTCAGCTGACCGCCGCTGAATGGGACGAGATGCGGGGTCATCCAGCGATCGGACACGCGCTGCTGTCGGCGGGGGATGTCCCGCCAACCGCGCTCGATGTCTGCCTCCACCACCACGAAAAAGTCGATGGCAGCGGCTACCCCTTCGGCCTTGCGGGGGACGACATCAGCCTGGCTGCGCGGATGGGGGCGATTTGCGACGTGTACGACGCTTTGACCTCGGAAAGGCCCTATAAGGCACCCTCCTCCCCAATCGCTGCGGTAGCGGCAATGGCCAGTTGGGCGGGGCATTTCGATCCCGACCTGCTCTTCACCTTCATGAAAAGCATCTGCGTCTTTCCGGTCGGGATGCTCGTCCGGTTGCGCTCGGGTCATCTTGCAATGATCCGCGACAATGGTCGGTGCGCCGGCCGCGCCCGGCTGGAGGTGTTCTACGACATTGCGGAGGAGCTGTTCCTTAAACCCTCGGAGCTCTTCCTGTCCGAAATCGACACGAGCAGGGAAATCCTCGAGACACCCGATCCGTGCGATTACGGGATGGCGAACTGGCCGGAAATCAAGGAGCGTTTGCTGACGGGTCTCAATCCGGTATCGCGCACGGACCGTACTGAGCGCTAAGCGCGCCCCGCCACTCGCGCGATCTTGACTTTTCACCGCCCCGCAAGTAGGTGGCCCCAATCGAGGCGTCATGCAGCGTGATTAGGCATGCCCATAAGTGGCAGCCCAAGCTCCGCCTCGGTCGTTTTTTAACGGACTTCCCTTTTCACGCGGGGTGTCATCCTCCCCCCGCCATCCGTGCGCCCGCAAGGCGTGCGTCCATGGCACATGCAATGGACTGAATACTCATGACTTTCGCACAACTCGGCCTCGCCGAGCCGCTCGTCCGCGCGCTCGAAGCCAAGGGCTATACCACCCCTACCCCGATCCAGAAGCAGTCGATCCCGATCCTGCTCGAAGGCGGCGATCTGCTCGGCATCGCGCAGACCGGCACCGGCAAGACGGCGGCCTTCGTGCTCCCGTCGATCCAGCATCTCGTGAATAACGAGAAGCGCGTGCTGCCGACGCATTGCCGGATGCTCGTGCTCGCGCCGACGCGCGAACTGGCGAGCCAGATCGCCGAGAGCGCCCGCGATTACGGCAAATTCTCAAAAATGTCGGTCGCGACCGTGTTCGGCGGGACCAGCATCAACAAGAACCGTCAGGACATGAGCCGCGGCGTCGACATCCTCGTCGCCACGCCTGGCCGCTTGCTTGATTTGATCGAACAGCGTTTCGTCAGCCTCGCGATGCTCGAGATTCTCGTGCTCGACGAAGCCGACCAGATGCTCGACCTCGGCTTCATCCACGCGCTGCGCAAGATCGTCCGGATGCTGCCCAAGCAGCGCCAGACGTTGTTCTTCTCGGCGACGATGCCCAACGCGATCCGCGAGCTGGCCAACCAGTTCCTCAACGATCCGCAGACGGTCAAGGTCGCGCCCGTTGCGACCACCGCCGAGCGCGTCGATCAGAAGGTCGTGTTCATCAACCAGGGCGAAAAGCAGGCGATGCTGACGATCCTGCTGCGCGACGAAGCGGTCGAGCGCTCGCTCGTCTTCACCCGCACCAAGCACGGCGCCGACCGCGTCGTGAAGCTGCTCGCCGCCAACGGGATCGACTCGAACGCGATCCACGGCAACAAGAGCCAGCCGCAGCGCGAACGCGCGCTCGCCGAATTCAAATCGGGCAAGGCCAAGGTGCTCGTCGCGACCGATATCGCCGCGCGCGGGATTGACGTTTCGGGCGTGTCTCACGTGTTCAACTTCGAACTGCCCAACGTGCCCGAGCAATATGTCCACCGCATTGGTCGTACGGCGCGGGCCGGCGCATCGGGCGTGGCGATCAGCTTCTGCGCCGATGACGAGCGGACGTATCTGCGCGACATCGAGAAATTGACGCGCGTGAAGCCCGAAATGCTGCCGCTGCCCGAAGGCTTCATGGCCGAAGCAGCCCGGATCAAGGCGGCGCGTCCGGCCGGCTCCGACACGTTCGAGCGCCGCGACGAATCTGGCCGTCACCGCGCGCCGCCCAAGGCGACGCATGCCGCGCGCCCGACCGGTGAACGTCCGGCTGGCGGCGCACGTCCGTTCAACGCTGGCGGCGGCCGTCCCGGCGGGCAGGGTCGCCCAGCGGGCGGCGGTCGTCCGGGTGGCCAGGGCCGCCCCGGTGGCAATGGTGGTGGTGGTCGTGGCCAGCAAGGCGGCGGCGGTCGTCGCTCGCCTGCCGCTGGCTGATCTCTTTTACTCCTCCCCCAACGGGGGAGGGGGACCGTGAGCATTCAGCGAACGGTGGAGGGGTAGCCACAAGCGCTTTCTCTCGTGGCTACCCCTCCACCACCAGCCTGAAGAAGGCTGGCGGTCCCCCTCCCCGTGCCGGGGAGGATTAACTGTGCACCCGCAACCACTCCCCTTCCGGAGCCCGTGCACTGCGCAAGCGGTTCGCGGGCTCTTCGGTGTCTTCGAACCCGATCGCCATGCCGCAGAACAGCATCCGCTCGGGCGGAATGTCGATCGCCGCGCCAACCGTCTCGGGATACATCGCCCAACATTCCTGCGCGCAGGTAGCAAGCCCCGCCTCGACCGCAAGCAGCATCACGTTCTGCAGATACATGCCAAGATCGGCCCATTGCGGGGGCCCCATCCGCCGGTCGACCGTACAGAACAGCGCGGCGGGCGCGCCGAAAAACTGGAAATTGCGCGCGAACCACAACCGCCGCGCATCCTTGTCCTCACGCGGGATGCCGATCTCAGCGTACATCGCCTCGCCGACGCCGAAGCGCCGGTCACGATACGGCGCTGCCAATTCCTTCGGGTAGATGTCGTATGATGGCGTCTCACTCTCGCCGCGCCATAGCTTCGCAGCAATCACAGCCTTCAACGCCTCCAGCGGCTCCCCGGCCAGAACATCGACATGCCACGGCTGGAGATTGCCGCCGGTCGCCGCGCGCGCCGCCTTGCTCACGATGCTGTGCAACACCGCCGGTTCGACCGGATCGGCGCGATATCCGCGCACCGATCGACGCGCCGCAATCGCCTCGCTCACGTTCACTCTCCGGTCCTTTCGATCATCGGGTACGCCAATCCACCTTGCCCAACGCGCCGGTTCGCGGCAAGAGGTTGCAAACAACAACCGATCTGGAGAGTCGAGCATGGCCGAAGCCTATATCGTGGACGCAGTCCGCACCGCCGGTGGCAAACGTGGCGGCAAGCTCGCCGGAACCCACCCGGTCGACATGGCAGCACACGTGCTCGACGCGATCGTCGCGCGCACCGGGATCGACGGTGCAGCCGTCGATGATGTCATTATGGGCTGCGTCATGCAGGGCGGTCAGCAGGCCGGCCAGATCGGCCGCAACGCCGTGTTGGCCGCGAAAAACTTGCCCGACAGCGTCCCCGCCGTCTCGATCGATCGCCAGTGCGGATCGTCGCAGCAAGCCATGCAATTCGCCGCCCAAGCGGTAATGTCGGGCACGCAGGACATCGTCATCGCAGCCGGGGTCGAAAGCATGACGCGTGTACCGATGGGGTCGACCGCGACGCTGTTCATGAAAGAGGGTCTCGGCAATTACAAATCGCCGCGGCTCGAAGAGAAATACCCCGGCATCATGTTCAGCCAGTTCATGGGTGCCGAGATGATCGTCAAGAAGCACGGCTTCAACCGCGCGCAACTCGATGCCTTCGCGGCCGAAAGCCACAAGCGCGCGGCCGCCGCGACCCAGCGCGGCGCCTTCGCCGATGAGATCGTCGCGATCGACGTGGAAACGCCCGAGGGCGTGATCGCGCACGCGACCGACGAAGGCATCCGCTTCGACGCGACGCCCGAGAGCATCGGCCAGGTCAAATTGTTGCAGGAAGGTGGCAGCATCTCCGCCGCCAATGCCAGCCAGATTTGCGACGGCGCGAGCGCGGTGATGATCGTCAGCGAGGCAGCCCTCAAGGCGCATAACCTCACCCCGATCGCGCGGATCGTGAACCTCACGGTCACTGGCGGCGATCCGGTCATCATGCTCGAGGAACCGCTGTTCGCGACCGACCGCGCATTGCAGCGTTCGGGCATGAAGATCGAGGAGATCGACCTGTACGAAGTCAACGAGGCGTTCGCGCCCGTGCCGATGGCGTGGCTGAAGCATACCGGCGGCGATCATGCGAAGCTGAACGTCAATGGCGGCGCGATCGCGCTCGGCCATCCGCTCGGGGCTTCGGGCACAAAGCTTATGGCGACCTTGGTCCACGCGCTGAAGGCGTCGGGCGGGCGCTATGGCCTGCAAACGATGTGCGAAGGCGGCGGGATCGCCAACGTGACGATCATCGAGCGGCTTTAAGCACACCGTCACCCCGGCCTTGTGCCGGGGTCCACCGTGCCACCGGCACACGACCAGAAGCAGATCGCACAACCGCGCCAAGCGGATACGTGGGCCCCGGCACAAGGCCGGGGTGACGAATAAGGGAGAACCACCATGAAACTCGACTCAACCACTGCAGCCGTCGTCACCGGCGGCGCCTCCGGCCTCGGTGCCGCCACCGCGCGCGCGCTTGCCGCCAAGGGCGTCAAGGTCGCGATCTTCGATCTTCAAGCCGAAAAGGGCGAAGCGCTCGCTGCGGAAATCGGTGGCGTTTTCTGCGAAGTGAACGTCACCTCCGAGGAATCGGTCGATGCCGGCTTCGCCAAGGCACGTGCCGCCAATGGTCAGGAAGCAGTGCTGGTCTGCTGCGCCGGCACCGGCAATGCGATGAAGACCGCGAGCCGCTCCAAGGAAGACGGCAGCATCAAGCATTTCAGCCTGGCGGCGTTCGACTGGCTCATCCAGATCAATCTGGTCGGCACCTTCCGCTGCGTCGCGAAGTCGGCGGCGGGGATGCTGACGCGCGATCCCGGCACCGACGGTGAGCGCGGCGCGATCGTGATGACGGCGTCGGTCGCCGCCGAGGACGGCCAGATCGGCCAAGCGGCGTATTCGGCCTCCAAGGGCGGCGTCGTCGGGATGACGCTGCCAATCGCGCGCGACCTGATGGGCGAAGGCATCCGCATCAACACGATCCTGCCCGGCATTTTCGAAACCCCGCTGATGCAAGGCGCGCCGCAGCAAGTTAAGGACAATCTCGCCGCCTCGGTCCCCTTCCCTAAGCGGCTCGGCCTTCCGGCGGAATATGCGCATCTGGCGCTGACGATGCTGGAAAATAGCTATTTCAACGGGGAAGACGTGCGCCTCGACGGCGCGATCCGGATGGCACCACGCTGAGCGCGGCAGGGCGCAATATTCGCCCAGACTCGCGCCAGCGCGGCCGGCGGGCCACCGGCCCGTCCGACGACCCGGGATTTATTCCCGGGTCGCGCTCCTCATTAGAAAGCTTCCCATGACCACCACGCTCTTCAGCTTCGTCGACCTGTTTCGCCGCCAGCTCGACACCGCCGCACACCTCCTCACCAAGGGCAGCGCCTTCGCCGCCGAGAAGGGCATCGCCGAGTCAGACATGCTGGGTTGGCGGCTCGCCGAGGACATGCATCCGCTGTCGTTCCAGGCGATGGTGGTCATCAACTTCTCGCAATCCTGGATCGCGCGCGCGATCGACGTGGCGATCCCCGATCCGGTCACCGCCGATCTCGACGTCGCAGGTTATCAGGCCGCGATCACCGCCGCCAAGACGTGGCTCGCCGCGCTAACGCCCGAACAATTCACCGATCGCGAGGATGTACCAGTCACCGCGCAGCTGGGCCCGAACATGGAGCCCACGCTTCCCGCGGCGCAGTGGGTCACGGTGTTCGCGGCGACCAACATCGCGTTCCACGCCAACATGGTCTACGCGATCCTGCGGTCGAACGGCGTGCCGCTCGGCAAGCTGGACGTGTTCCCTAGCGGCCTGTAATCAGGCTCATGCCCAAACCTGATACCTGGCGGATCGACCCCGCATCCTATCCGCACAGCGAATCGATCCAGACTCGCTTTCAGGATCTGGACGTGCTCGGCCATATCAACAATGTCGCTATGGCGGCCTTGTTTGAGAGCGGTCGGGTCCGTTTCAACCGTTCGATGAATCTGGCGGGTTGGTCGGGACACCGCTGGCTCGTCGCGAAGGTCGAAATCAATTATCTCGGGGAAAGCTTTTTCCCCAGCGATGTCGAGATTTCGACCGGCATTGGCGACATCGGCAATCGTAGCTGGCACATTTTGTCAGCAGCGTTCCAGAAAGGTGAATGCGTCGCAACTTGCGATGTCGTGATCGTGATGAGCGCAAGCGGCGGGATCACCACCTTGCCAGACGATTTCCGTGCCGGGCTGCAAGCGCATAAGGTCCGTCACTAGCCTGATCTATTCACCGGCAGCGTTTCTCAGCCGATGGGTCAGCGCAGGCGTCGTGTAGCCGCAGGCAGGGCGCATGGGTCCCAAGCGCCTGTCTCATCGCGGGTTCACAGTTTGGGGCGGAGTTGATGGGCGGGGTTCGTTTGGCGGCCACTGCCGCATCGATCATGGTCCCGTGGTGCGCAAGTTGAGCGCGATGGATCGGAACAGCGCGGCATCGGGACAGGCGCTTGCGAAGGCGATGCGGATGCGGCTGGTGGTTTCGACGACGCGCGCGGCGACCTTGAGCAGCCGCAGGCGGATGGTCGCGAACTCGGCGGTGCGGAGCGTGGCGGTTGCGGGCATAGCGTGCCGCACGGCCCACATCAGCCAGTAGGCGGCGGTGTGAAGGATGAGCCGCATCTGATTGGCGTTGGCCGAGCAGCAGGAGGTTCGGTCGCTCTTCAGCTGCGTTTTATGCAGCTTGATCAAGTTTTCCGCCTGGCCGCGGGCGCAGTAAAGCGTGTCATAGATCCGTTCAGCGCTGCCCTCGGCAAGCGAGGTGACAACGAGGCGGATGTCGAGGCCGAGGCTGCTCGCCTCGATGCGAGCAACGACGCGACGTTCGGTATTCCCCCAGGTTTTCGCAGCGTAGCGCGTCTCTGCGTAACGCCTTAGTTCGACCAGTCCCTGCAATGCCCGGTCGGTCGCGCAGGCATCGCCTTCCCGAACGATGACGGGATCGGCGTGGAGCGTGCGGTTGCCGGGCAGCCCGAAGATGTAGTCGATTCCGTTCGCCTCGCACCAGGCCATCGGCTCTGGCCGACCGTAATGACCATCGCCGCGCAGCGTGATCCGGGTATCGGGCCAGTGGCGACGGATACGTCGCACGAGCCGGCGAACATGGCCGGCGACTTCCTTGCCCGACGGCGTTTTGCCGGTGCGCAGCAGCATCGCAACCGGCCGCCCGGTAGCGGTGTCGTAGACATGGATCGGCAGGAAGCAGCGCTCGCCGTAGTGGCCGTTCCAGAAAGAGAGCTGCTGCGCGCCGTGTACGACGTCGACGGTATCATCGATGTCGAGCGTCACCGCCGCAGGTGGCACGGGGTAGCTCGCGCAATAAAGGTCGACCAGCGTACCGGTCAGACGGATCAACTCGCGCGTAGTCGGCGCGTTTTCCCACCGGCTCATCGTCGGCTGGCTGGCCAGCCCGAACGGATCACCCGGCAGTTTGCCGAGCGCCAGCTTGAACCCTGGATCATGCCGCAGGGCGTCGAGATCATTGGCGTCTTCATACCCACACGAGATCGCGAGCATGCGGGCGCGCAAGATGTCGGCGACCCGGTGGATCACCCGACCCTGATCGCGCGGATCAGCGATGCAGGCGGCGAGCCGATCCGCGATCCCCAACCGCCGCTCGGCCTGTGCGAGCAGTAGCACGCCGCCGTCCGACGTCAGCCGACCGCCGTCGAACGCGGCGGTGATTTTTCGACCACGAATGGCTGGGAAGGTGAAGGAGAACCCACTATCGTCGGCCATGGCGGTCGTGGCACTTTCTGTCTGGAGCAGAGGGATGGCGTAAGCACCCTTTCTCTACTCCAAACCAAAGACTTAGACCACGATCGCCACCACCGATTATCGCTCCCGATGAATAATCCGGGCTAGGCGGTCGGGAGGGTATCCGGTGGCTCACCGCAGCGCAGCGATCCGCGCTTCGGCCTCCGCCACCTGGTCGATCATCCCCAGCGCTGCATAACGCGTCAGCGCCTCCGCCCAGAACACGATCGCGGTTTCGTCATCGCCGGTCGCCGACGCCTGCAACGCGGCACAGCGCAGGGCGTCGGCACGCGCCATCGGCGGAACATCGGGATGCGCCTGGTACAAAGCGAGCACTTCGGCGGCGGGCGTGGCTGCATCTTCGGCCAATCCCCCCTCGATCAGAATTTCGACAAGCTGGCGGATCGCATCGCCCAGCACCACCGTCTCGCCACCGCGAAGCAAGGCGATCGCGCGGCGTTGATGCAGTGCCGCCTCATAAGAGTCGCCGCTCTCGCGTGCCGCCCGCGCGCTTGCGATCTGGCTGAGTGCGTCGCTCATCCGCGCACAATCAAATAGTTCATCCGGGCCGCTGCAATCGGCTTGGCCGCATCGTCCTGCCACGCGATCGCCTCGACATTAGCGACCCGCCCGCCCAGCCGCGTGACGCAGCCGCGCGCGAAGGTCGGTTTCTCGCGCCCGCCGCGCATGAAATCGACGGTCACATTGATCGGCTTGATCTGCCCGCCGCCGTCGGCCGCGAGGGCGTGGCGCAGTGCGACGATTGCCGCCATCTCCAGCAAGCCGCCGATCGCACCGCCGTGGAGATAGCCCGGCCGCCCGAGCACGGTATCGGCGCTCGGCATCGTCAGCAGCGTCGGATCTTCGCCAGGTACCGGGGCGATTCCAAGCAGTTGGGCATAGGGTGGTAAGGTCATGCGCCCGCTCCAGCAGGGGCGTCGGTGAACATGAAGGTGCCGGCGACATGCGCGAGCGGATCGGCCGGATCGCCGTCATGCGCCTGCCCGCGCACGAACGAGATCGAGCGCGTGATGCGGTAGCATTCGCCGCGGCCGAACACCGCCTTGCCCGGGGTTGCGGGGCGGAGATAGTCGATCCGCAGATCGAGCGTCGCATGCGGACGAAAGCGGCCGAGCCGGGTCCACACCGCGAGGCTGGTCGCCATATCCATCATCGTCAGGATCGGACCCGAGGCGAGCACGCCGCTGTCAGGATCGCCAATTAATTCAGCGCGGTACGGCAAATGCAGTTCGACCCAATCGGCCCCGTGCGCGTGATAGGTCAGCCCCAGCAAACCGCCATGCCCGCCGACGCCGTGCCGCAGGAAACGGTGCGGATCGAAGGCGGGTGGCTGGTCAGGAAACATGCGTCCTTCCGTACCGCAATGCAGCATCAGCGCAAGAGCATGTGCTCGGGTGCCATGTTACAGCGATTTAACTAAGCGCCGGAACGGCGCCCGAATTACCCTCCGATGCGCGGACTCATCCGCATTTTTGGGGGCGGCCGATGGAAAGTTTCAGCATCGATATCAATCACATCGTCGATCTCGCGACGCAAGTGGGGACGAGCGGCGCGATCCGGTCGCTCGAACTCGTCGGTGATGACGTGTTCGATTACATCATCGGCGTCGCGATCCTGATTTATGAGGTGCATCCCTTCCTGTGACGGCACTGCCAGAGCGGGCTGCGCTGGAGGCGGCGGCGGGGCGGTCTTTTGCTGTGGCCGCCACATTTCGGGGGGGCGCTCCGTATCGCGGATTGGAGCTTTTGTTCGCCGAAGTTGCGGTTGAGCGTGCGGTTTTGAGGCTGCTCAGCGATCATGGCTGGGTTGGCGAGCTGATTGCGCCGCACATCACCGCATTCGCCGAGGATCCGTGGTTCGAACCGCCGTTTCGGGTGGCGCGTGACGGTTTGCGGATCGGGACGGTGCTGCTCGAGAATCCCGAAGTCTCGATCGCCGCGACGGTACTGTCCGCCGATGCGCTCGCCACCGTGCCGCCGCCGCGATCGGTGGTGGTGCCGGGGCGGGTGACGGTGACGCGCTATGTCCGATCGGGGGGTGCGCGGATGCGGCTGTGGGAAGCTGAGGCGATGCGCGCGGGCTTCTCCGCGGGGAACGGGCGCGCACCCAACCATCAGATGAATATCCCCGATCAAAGGCACCGAGTAGGTGACGAACTGGCCTATCGGTATCATGCGGCCACGATACTATGGCGTATGGAAAAGGGCCGAATCGCAGCGCTTACCAAACAGCAGCTTGCCTGCTTGCGTAAGGTTGCCGAACTGAAGAAATCGGAGGTCATCGCTTTCGAGCTTGGAATTTCGCCAAAGACCGTAGACGCCCATATTGCCGAGGCGTGCCGCAGGTTGGGCGCATCATCACGTCGCGAGGCCGCGCGGATGATACTCGCAGAAACCGAGGGTTTTTCCCCTAAGGTCATTCTCCCGATAGCGGTGGAAGCGTCCGACCCGCACTTTGAGATGTCGGTCGGGGATGGTACCAATTCGGTTCGAGATAATCATCGCGAACCCACTTACGAGTTCCAACCCCCTTCCCCGACGAACATTGCAATCACTGGGGGTGCTGAAGATGTTCAACTGCTTGTCGCCCTGAAAACCGCAATGCTGATCGTCGCGATTGCGACGGGTATTATACTGGCCTTAGCCTGATCTATTCACCGGCAGCGTTTCTCAGCCGATGGGTCAGCGCAGGCGTCGTGTAGCCGCAGGCAGGGCGCATGGGTCCCAAGCGCCTGTCTCATCGCGGGTTCACAGTTTGGGGCGGAGTTGATGGGCGGGGTTCGTTTGGCGGCCACTGCCGCATCGATCATGGTCCCGTGGTGCGCAAGTTGAGCGCGATGGATCGGAACAGCGCGGCATCGGGACAGGCGCTTGCGAAGGCGATGCGGATGCGGCTGGTGGTTTCGACGACGCGCGCGGCGACCTTGAGCAGCCGCAGGCGGATGGTCGCGAACTCGGCGGTGCGGAGCGTGGCGGTTGCGGGCATAGCGTGCCGCACGGCCCACATCAGCCAGTAGGCGGCGGTGTGAAGGATGAGCCGCATCTGATTGGCGTTGGCCGAGCAGCAGGAGGTTCGGTCGCTCTTCAGCTGCGTTTTATGCAGCTTGATCAAGTTTTCCGCCTGGCCGCGGGCGCAGTAAAGCGTGTCATAGATCCGTTCAGCGCTGCCCTCGGCAAGCGAGGTGACAACGAGGCGGATGTCGAGGCCGAGGCTGCTCGCCTCGATGCGAGCAACGACGCGACGTTCGGTATTCCCCCAGGTTTTCGCAGCGTAGCGCGTCTCTGCGTAACGCCTTAGTTCGACCAGTCCCTGCAATGCCCGGTCGGTCGCGCAGGCATCGCCTTCCCGAACGATGACGGGATCGGCGTGGAGCGTGCGGTTGCCGGGCAGCCCGAAGATGTAGTCGATTCCGTTCGCCTCGCACCAGGCCATCGGCTCTGGCCGACCGTAATGACCATCGCCGCGCAGCGTGATCCGGGTATCGGGCCAGTGGCGACGGATACGTCGCACGAGCCGGCGAACATGGCCGGCGACTTCCTTGCCCGACGGCGTTTTGCCGGTGCGCAGCAGCATCGCAACCGGCCGCCCGGTAGCGGTGTCGTAGACATGGATCGGCAGGAAGCAGCGCTCGCCGTAGTGGCCGTTCCAGAAAGAGAGCTGCTGCGCGCCGTGTACGACGTCGACGGTATCATCGATGTCGAGCGTCACCGCCGCAGGTGGCACGGGGTAGCTCGCGCAATAAAGGTCGACCAGCGTACCGGTCAGACGGATCAACTCGCGCGTAGTCGGCGCGTTTTCCCACCGGCTCATCGTCGGCTGGCTGGCCAGCCCGAACGGATCACCCGGCAGTTTGCCGAGCGCCAGCTTGAACCCTGGATCATGCCGCAGGGCGTCGAGATCATTGGCGTCTTCATACCCACACGAGATCGCGAGCATGCGGGCGCGCAAGATGTCGGCGACCCGGTGGATCACCCGACCCTGATCGCGCGGATCAGCGATGCAGGCGGCGAGCCGATCCGCGATCCCCAACCGCCGCTCGGCCTGTGCGAGCAGTAGCACGCCGCCGTCCGACGTCAGCCGACCGCCGTCGAACGCGGCGGTGATTTTTCGACCACGAATGGCTGGGAAGGTGAAGGAGAACCCACTATCGTCGGCCATGGCGGTCGTGGCACTTTCTGTCTGGAGCAGAGGGATGGCGTAAGCACCCTTTCTCTACTCCAAACCAAAGACTTAGACCACGATCGCCACCACCGATTATCGCTCCCGATGAATAATCCGGGTTAGTGGCCTTCAAATCGGTTGTCGGCAGCGCAGAAGAGCTCGCCAACGCGATCCAACCGCCTCCATCCAATACATCACATTGACCCTGCCCCACCGGGCGGGGTGGGGAGATTTTAATGATGCTGAGTATCCAAACGAAGCGTTCCATCGTCACGGCCCGCTCCACGCTGGCCCAGAATGTCGCCGAAAGCCTGTTGCCGGCCGAACGCTCTGCCGACGCATCCGCGATTTCCGCGTTCAAGTGCGTCACGGCGATGCTTGAGTTGCGTGATACCGCAGGTTTGCCGGTAACTGCCGGAAGCGAGGTCCTTGAGTTGCTGCACGCCGCCAGTACCCAAGCATTCGCGGCCCAGGCGAGTCTGCGGGCGGCTCATGACAAGTTTGTGGTACTCGCGGACGATTTCGGCATCACTGACTATGCGCCCTACTGTCCGCCCAACAAGCAATCCCTACAAGCTGTGAAGGCCGCAGCGTAAATGTTGACGGACACAGGTGGGTATAGGATCGTTAGTGAGCCATGCCCGCCTGGACCGCCCTCTACGTTTCGCTTTTCTTTCCATTGGTCTGTTTAAACTTCGGTGCGGCGCTAAAATGGGGTGGAAGATACGAAATCGAGGCAGCGTCCGGCTTCCTCGCCGCGACAGTTGCCGAAAGGATCTTGGAGGCGGTTACCCCAGAGGCGTTTTCGGGGTTTGTGACGTTGGTAGCTATAATCGACTTGTCGCTTTTCATCGCGCTGGCCACGATGGCCATCCAGTCTCAAAAAAAATGGTTGCTGCTCGCGGCAGCGCTTCAATTGCTCGCCTTGTTCGGGCATTTCGCGCGGCTATTGGACGACGCCATGACGCCCCTCGCATACGCGATTTTGATGGGGAGTGGTGGATATCCATCGCAGACCCTGCTGTTGATTGGGATCGTCTCGCGCAGCGCCTCTCGGATCGGAGCGAGGAGCCAGTCAGCGCCCGATGCGAAGTAGACCCCGCTACCGTCATCGCCACGCTGTCACCTGAACCATTGCCCTGCTGCCGGTTTGCCAGGCGGTACGGCGAAGAGCAGCGGGTGTGGGCGGAACGATTCTTGGACCAGTTCCGGAACAGCTATGTCGGCGATCTTAATTACGGCGAGGTCGTCGATGGTATCGCGCACAGCCTCGGTCTGTGGCGGGCATATTTTGACGACATCTACAGGGACTAGCGGATCCGGTGGTATGCCAACACGCAGCGCCATCTGCGGCGCGCGACGGACGCCCGCTCGCTCTGCTGCCGCGCGAGTATCGTCTGCTCCTGTATCTGGCGGAGCGCGCGGGTACCGTGGTGTCGCACGACGAATTGCTGAGCGCGGTGTGGGGTCTGCGCTTC
Source organism: Sphingomonas sp. HMP6 (assembly GCF_013374095.1). Lineage (NCBI taxonomy): Bacteria > Pseudomonadati > Pseudomonadota > Alphaproteobacteria > Sphingomonadales > Sphingomonadaceae > Sphingomonas > Sphingomonas sp. HMP6. The sequence goes on from NZ_AP022672.1 coordinate 1,928,130, forward strand.
CACCCCGGTACCAACCTGGTCGCAGCGCATGTGTCGCGGTTGCGCGCGAAACTCGACCGCGGCTTCGAAGTCGCCATGCTGCACACCGGAAAGGGCGTCGGCTACCGGCTTGCCGTGCCCGAGACGGGCGGCTAGCATCGGGTTGCAAAACGAAACCAAAAGCCTGGAGAGGCCATCCATGTCGCACCCGAGCATCCACGCGCGGACCGATCCCGCAAAGCCCGCGCTGATCGTCGCGGAAACCGGCGAGACGATCAGCTTTGCTGAGCTCGACGCGCGATCGAACCGCGCCGCCCACCTGTTTCGCGCACGCGGGCTGGTGGCCAGCGACACGATCGCGCTGATGCTGGAGAATACCCCCGAATTTTATGACATCGCCTGGGGCGCGCAGCGTTCAGGGCTGTTCTTCGTCTGCATTTCGACCAAGCTGACCGCCGCCGAGCTCGACTATATCGTCGGCGATTCGGGCGCGAAGATGCTGATCGTCTCGGCCAGCCTGACCGGCAGCGCAGGCACGGTGCGTGCCGAGACGCTGCGCTTCGTCGTCGGCGGATCGGTGCCGGGCTGGGAAAGCTGGGAGGATGCGGTCGCCGCGCAGCCCGACACACCGATCGCCGACGAACGCGCCGGGATCGACATGCTCTATTCCTCCGGCACGACCGGGCGGCCCAAGGGCGTGCGCGTCGCGCTGCCCGAAGACCCCGATATGGCCGCGCCGACGGTGCTGATGATGCTCGCGCGCGGGTTGTATGGGCTGGGGCCGGACAGCATCTATCTCAGCCCCGCGCCGCTCTATCATGCCGCCCCCTTGCGCTGGTCGATGACGGTGCAGCGCCTGGGCGGGACGGTGGTGATGTTGCAGCATTTCGAACCCGAGGCGGCGCTCGCCGCGATCGAGCGGTACAAGATCAACGCCAGCCAGTGGGTGCCGACGCATTTCGTGCGGATGCTCAAACTCGATGCGGCCGCCCGCGCGCGCCATGATCTGTCGAGCCTCAAGGTCGCGATCCATGCTGCGGCCCCCTGCCCGGTGCCGGTCAAGGAAGCGATGATCGCATGGTGGGGGCCGGTGCTGTACGAATATTATGCCGGGTCCGAAGGCAATGGCCTGACGACGATCGATTCGGCGCAGTGGCTGGAGCACAAAGGATCGGTCGGTAAGGCGGCGTACGGCGTGCTGCATATCTGCGGCGAGGATGGCGTCGAACTGCCTGCGGGCGAGGAAGGCCTCGTCTATTTCGAGGGCGGCGGCGTCTTCGAATATCATAACGATCCGGCCAAGACGGCGGAGGCGCGCAACGCGCTCGGCTGGTCGACCCTTGGCGATATCGGGCGGATCGATAAGGACGGCTATCTGTATCTGACTGATCGCAAGAGTTTCATGATCATCTCGGGCGGGGTGAACATCTATCCGCAGGAAATCGAGAACCGGCTGATCACCCACCCGCGCGTGGCGGACGTGGCGGTGATCGGCGCGCCCTGCCCCGAAATGGGCGAGCGCGTCGTCGCGGTGGTGCAGCCGGTCGACATGGCCGAGGCGGGCGAGGCGCTGGCGGCGGAACTGACCGCCTGGTGTCGCGCCGAGCTGTCAGGGGTGAAGACGCCGCGCCAGATCGATTTCAGCGCAGAATTGCCGCGTCACGCGACGGGGAAATTGTATAAGCGGCTGCTGCGGGACCAATATTGGGCTGAGCCAGCTACGACAGTATAGACCCTGCCGTCACCCCGGCCCTGTGCCGGGGTCCACCGTCCGGCGCGTCCTGCGATCGTTGGGCGCGGGGCACCGTGGACCCCGGCACAGGGCCGGGGTGACGAAAGGGCGAAAGGGCCGAAGGGCCGAAGGGAATGATGCAATGACCGAGAACCGCGTATCGATTACCGTCACCGATCATATCGCCGATGTGCGCCTGACGCGCGCCGACAAGATGAACGCGATCGATCCGGCGATGTTCGAAGGGATCGGCGCGGCGATCGACGCGCTGCATTCGCGCAAGGATGTGCGCTGCGTCGTGCTGTCGGGGGATGGAAAGGCGTTTTGCGCCGGGCTCGACATGAGCAGCATGGCGGGCGGCGGCTCCGGGCTGACCTCGCGCGAGCGCAATGATCAGGGCGCGATCCTGCCGCAGCATGTCACCTGGGGCTGGCGCAACCTGCCGATGCCGGTCATCGCGGCGGTCCACGGCGTCGCCTTTGGCGGCGGTTTTCAGATCATGTCGGGCGCGGACATCCGCATCGCCGCCCCGGAAACGCGCTTTGCGATTCGCGAGAGCTATTGGGGGTTGGTGCCCGACATGGCGGGCTTCCCGATCTGGCGCGGTCTGGTGCGTGACGATGTGCTGCGCGAATTGATCTACACCGCGCGCGAATTCGACGCCGAGGAAGCGCTGCACCACGGATTCATCACACGCATCACTCCGGACCCGCACGCCGCCGCGATGGCGCTGGCGCGGGACATTGCGGCGAAGAGCCCCAATGCGATTCGCGGGGCGAAGCGGCTGTGCAACATGGCGCACGATGCCGACCCGCTGGCGATGCTCGAGGCCGAAACCAACGAGCAGGTCGCGGTGATCGGCCAGCCGCCGATGATGGAGCAAGTCGCCGCCAACATGCAGAAGCGCGCTGCGGTGTTCGCCGACGCGGATTGAGCGGTATCGCGCCGGGCGACAAACACCCGCCGTTCGCCCTGAGCCTGTCGAAGGGCATCTCTCCACTCGCCCTCGGCTTGCGTGGGGAGAGCAGGGCTTCGACAGGGTCAGCCCGAACGGGATTTGGTCACCACCCTACCGCTTGGGTGTCAGCCGCAGCAGTGCGCCTTCATCCTCGATCAGCCAGATCGCGCCGTCGGGGGCCTGCGCGACATCGCGGACACGGGCGCCCATCGTCCATTGCTCGACCGCCCTGGCGGTATCGCCATTGACCGCGACGCGAATCAGCGCCTGGCCGCCGAGCGCGCCGATGAACAGATTGCCGCGATACTGCGGGAACAGCGCACCCGAATAAGCGATCATCCCGCCGGGTGAGATGGACGGGTTCCACCATGCCTTGGGCGCTTCGAGATCGGGGCGGCTGGGGTGATCGGGGATCGGCTGGCCCGAATAATTGTCGCCGTTGGAGACGATCGGCCAGCCGTAATTCTTACCCGGCAGGATGAGGTTGAGCTCGTCACCACCGCGCGGCCCCATTTCTTCCTCCCACAAGCGGCCATCGGCGGTGAAGGCAAGGCCATACGGGTTGCGGTGGCCGGTGCTCCACGTCTCGGCCCGCGCGCCGCCGGCTTTGAAATTGGGGTTGCCCGGCCATGCCTTGCCGTCGAGCGTCAGCCGCAGGATCTTGCCGAGCCGCTGATCGGGGTCTTGCGCCGGGGTGAAGCGCTGCCGCTCGCCAGAGGACAGGAACAGCGATTTGCCGTCGGGGGCGAAGACGATGTTTGCGCCGAATTGCCCGCCGACGCCGTTCATGCCCGATCGCCACAGCACGCGCAGCCCTTCCAGCGAGGCTTGCGGCGGGCAGGGCGCGCGGACGCACTGGACTTGGGTGATCTTCAGCGTCGCATGCGCCAGCGCGAGCGCGGCGCCAGTCTTGCCGGGTTCGGAATAGGTCAGATACACGCCACGATTGCCCGCAAAGCGGGGGGCCAGCGCCACGTCGAGCAAACCGCCCTGATCGACCACCGCGACGCGCGGCACGCCGCCGACATTCGCCACCGCGCCGTCGGTCCAGCGCAGCTTCAACACCCCGGCCTTCTCGGTCACCAGCGCCGCGCCATTGGGCAGAATCGCGAGCGCGAAGGGCTCGGTGAAGGTCCCGATCCGGGTCATGGTGAACGGCGGCGGCGTCTCGCGCAGATTGGCGCGGCCGGTCGTCGCGGGGACGTTCTTGACCGTCGCTTCGGGGGCATTGCGCGGCAGTTTCTGCGTGCCCTGATTCTGCGAACTTTGCGCCGAACAGGCGGTGCTGGCGAGCAATGCCGCGACGAAAACAAAACGACCGATCATAAACGTCTCCTGGACAGGCATCAGTGCGCCCAACGCGCCATGATATTGCATGGTTGCCAGCCGCCCGCGAGCGGCCTATATCGCCCTCACTCTCTACATCGTTACGGTGAAGAGGCTGGAGCCACCCGGTTCCGGCGACGCAGACCATTGCCTGGGACCAGTGCTTGCAACAGACGCCCGATCTGACCGCGCTCATCGCACCCGAAGCCGAAGCATTGGGCTTCGATCTGGTGCGCGTGAAGCTGTTCGGCGGCAAGGGCGATTTGACGCTGCAAGTGATGGCCGAGCGGCCCGACACGCGGCAGCTGACGATCGACGATTGCGCCGCGCTGTCGCGCCGCATCTCGGACGTGCTCGATGCGCTGGAGGCCGAGGGCCGCGATCCGATACCTGAGGAATATCGCCTCGAAGTGTCTTCGCCAGGGATCGACCGCCCGCTGACGCGGCTCAAGGATTTTGCCGACTGGGACGGCCATGAAGCCCGCATCGTGCTTGCCGCACCGATGGATGGGCGCAAGGTGCTGACCGGCCTGCTCAAGGGCGTCGAGGGCGACACGATCACGATCTACGTCGCGACCAAGGGCGAGATGGAAGTGCCGTTCGCGCAAGTCGGGAACGCCAAATTGGTGCTGACCAACGCGCTGATCGCCGCGACGCGTCCGTTGTCGATGGACGGCGTTGAGGACGAAGAAATTGAAGACGAACCGGCGATAAGTGCCGCTGAAGAGGAAATGAAGTGATGGCCGTCCCAGCAACTTCCGGCGTTACCGCCAACCGCGCCGAGCTGATCGCGATCGCGAATGCCGTTGCCACCGAAAAGATGATCGACAAAGCGATCGTGATCGAGGCGATGGAGGACGCGATCCAGCGCGCCGCCAAGGCCCGCTACGGCGCCGAGAACGACATTCGTGCCAAGCTCGACCCCACCACCGGCGATCTGCGCTTGTGGCGCGTCGTCGAAGTGGTCGAGGCGGTCGACGATTATTTCAAGCAAGTGAACCTCAAGGAATCGCAGAAGCTGCAGCCGGGCGCGGTGATCGGCGACTATATCGTCGATCCGCTGCCCCCGATCGAATTCGGCCGCATCGCCGCGCAGGCCGCCAAGCAAGTCATCTTCCAGAAGGTCCGCGACGCCGAGCGCGAGCGCCAGCATGAAGAATTCAAGGACCGCATGGGTGAGATCATCACCGGCGTGGTGAAGCGTGTCGAATTCGGTCACGTCGTCGTCGATCTCGGCCGCGCCGAGGGCGTGATCCGTCGCGACCAGCAGATCCCGCGCGAAGTGGTGCGCGTCAACGACCGCATCCGCTCGCTGATCCTCAATGTGCGCCGCGAGAACCGTGGGCCGCAGATTTTCCTCAGCCGCGCGCACCCCGATTTCATGAAGAAGCTGTTCGCGCAGGAAGTGCCCGAGATTTACGACGGCATCATCGAGATTAAGGCCGCTGCCCGCGACCCGGGTTCGCGCGCCAAGATCGGCGTGATCAGCCATGATTCGTCGATCGACCCGGTCGGCGCGTGCGTCGGCATGAAGGGCAGCCGCGTGCAGGCGGTCGTGCAGGAAATGCAGGGCGAGAAGATCGACATCATCCCCTGGTCGCCCGACACCGCGACCTTCGTCGTCAACGCGCTGCAGCCGGCCTCGGTATCGCGCGTCGTGATCGACGAGGAAGAGGATCGCATCGAAGTCGTCGTTCCCGACGATCAGCTCAGCCTCGCGATCGGTCGTCGCGGCCAGAACGTGCGTTTGGCATCGCAGCTCACCGGCAAGGCGATCGACATCCTCACCGAGCAGGACGCCTCCGAGAAGCGCCAGAAGGAATTCGCCGAGCGCACCGAGATGTTCCAGACCGAGCTCGACGTCGATGAGACGCTGGCACAGTTGCTGGTCGCCGAGGGCTTTGGCGCGCTCGAGGAAGTCGCGTATGTCGAGGTCGACGAAATCGCCTCGATCGAAGGTTTCGATGACGATCTCGCCGCCGAGCTGCAGAGCCGCGCCGCCGAGGCGCTCGAACGCCGCGAAGCCGCCAACCGCGAGGAACGCCGCGGCATGGGCGTCGAGGATGCGCTGGCCGAACTGCCGCACCTCAACGAAGCGATGCTGGTCACGCTCGGCAAGGCCGGGATCAAGACGCTCGACGATCTCGCCGATCTGGCGACCGACGAGCTGATCCAGAAGAAGCGCCAGGAACAGCGCCGCCGCGCCGAGGGTGCCGAGCAGAACAAGCGCCCCGAGGACAAGGGCGGCGTGCTCGGCGAGTACAGCCTGACCGAAGCGCAGGGCAATGAGATCATCATGGCCGCGCGTGCGCACTGGTTCGAGGATGAGCCCGCCGCAGCAGCAGCCGAGGAAACCGAAGCCTGATGCCGTTCGTCTCGATCCGCATCTCCGGCACCGCCACGAAGGACCAGAAGTCCGGGATCGTGGCGGACGTCACCCAGTCGCTCGTCGCGCGGCTGGGAAAGAACCCGGCTGCGGTGCAGATCGTGATCGAGGAAGTGTCGACGGAAAATTACGGCGCGGGTGGGGTGCTGATCGTCGATCGGGATGCGCCCAAGTTACAGGAGGACGCTCATGCGGAATCCTCGCAATGACACGCTAGCGTTTACCCAGAACGACCGTCACCCCGGGCTTGTCCCGGGGGCCACCGGGCCGCATATTCGGCGTACCGAGGGGCGTGTTGCACCGTGGACCCCGGGACAAGCCCGGGGTGACGGTCGGGGTTTAGCTAAGCGGTGGGAGGCCCAAGGCTACAGCCAAATCCTCCCAGTGCGGGTTGTCGCGTTCGATCAAATTCTTCTTCCAATCGCGATGCCATTTTTTAATGCGCTTCTCCGCAGCGATGGCGGCGTCCATCGTGTCCGCCATCTCGTACCAGACAAGGCGCGTGATGCTGTGCCGTTTGGTGAAGCTATCGAACGCCCCGTCCCTGTGCTGGAGAATTCGTCCAATCAGATTCGACGTGACGCCAACATACAGCGTGCCATTGAAGCCGCTGGCCAGAATGTAAACGCACGGTTGTCGTTCTCGCACTTTTCCAACTCCCGTCACCCCGGCCTTGTGCCGGGGTCCACTGTGCGGCTTGATCGTCGGCAGCGGAATGTGCGGCACCGTGGACCCCGGCACAAGGCCGGGGTGACCGTCTGTCATGGGGCGATCGCATGAACGCGCCCGACCCCATCCGCCGTTGCATCCTGCTGGGCGAGCGCGCGCCGCGTGAGTCGCTGATTCGGCTGGCGCTGTCGCCCGATGGCGCGGTGTTCCCTGACGTGCGTGCCAAGGCCCCCGGCCGTGGCGCGTGGATCGGCGTCACCCGCGCCGAGCTCGAAACCGCAATCGCCAAGGGCAAGCTGAAGGCAGCGCTTGCGCGTGCGTTCAAGACCGGGCCGATCGCGATTCCGGACGATCTGCCCGCGATGATCGCCGCCGCGCTGGAACGCGCGGTGCTCGACCGGCTTGGGCTGGAGGCGCGCACCGGCAATCTGCTGACCGGTGCCGAAAAGATCGAAGCGGCGGCGCGCTCGGGCAAGCTGCATCTGTTGCTGCACGCGGCAGACGCGGGCACCGACGGCAACCGCAAGCTCGACCAGGCGTGGCGCGTCGGCAACGATGAAGAGGGTAGCGACCTCAGGGGCTTGGCACTGCCGGTGCCCCGCACCATATTGGCCGTGGCACTGGGTCGGCAGAATGTGGTACATATCGGCCTGACAGAGCGCGATGCGGCGCGGCGCGTGAGGGAATCCCTGACGCGCTGGCTGCATTTCATCGGATCCCATCCCGCCCTTGAGCCTTGCGAATCCGTTTCGCAGGGCGCATCGGCGCTTCAAAATATCCCGACCGGAGCTGGCAACTCTGTCGCGGACGACGACACATGCGAGGAACTTGAGTGAGCGACACCGACAACGAAAAGCCGAAACTCGGGATGCGTCAGCCGCTTGGGCTGAAGCGCACGGTCGAGACCGGCAAGGTCAAGCAGAGCTTCAGCCACGGGCGGTCGAACACCGTCGTGGTCGAAGTGAAGCGCCGCCGTATCCTCGGCCCCGGTGGTCCGGCCGAAGCGCCCGCGGTGGAAGCGGCCCCTGCCCCCGCGCCCGTCGCCGAGGCTCCGCGCCCGGCACCGCCGCCGGCACCCGCGCCCGTCTCGCCCGGCAATTCGCTGCTGTCCCGCCAGGAACTGCAGACCAAGCTGCTGCGCGAAGCCGAGGAATCGCGCATGAACGCGCTCGAGGAAACGCGTCGCCGCGAAGAGCGTGACCGGCTCGAAGCGCAAGAAGAAGAGCGTCGCCGCGCCGAGGAAAATCGCCGCGCGGGTGATGCGCCCGACAGCGCCGCTGCGCCCGATCCTGCGCCGCAGCCCGCACCGGAACCGGTAGCCGCGCCAGTCGTCGCCGAAGCGCCCGCAGCCCCGGCTGCCGAAGCCGCCCCGGCCACGGCCCCGGCACCCGTCGCAGCGCCAGCCGTTGCAGCGCCAGTTGTCGCGACGCCAGTCGTTGCGGCACCTGCTGCGCCCGCCGCACCCCAACCGATCCGCACGCTGGGGCTTGATCCGTCGCTGCCCGCGCCGCGCATGTTTTCGCCCGTGCCACGTCCCGAGCGTCCCCGCCCTGCCCCGCCGCCCGCGGCGCCGGAGCCGAGCGCGGCGACGAGCACGCCCGCCGGTGCAGGCGCAGCCAAGCGCCCGGCGATCGGCGTTGCGGCTCCCGCCACGACCGAATCGCCCTCCCGCCCCGGTCAGCGTGACCGCAAGGGTGACGAGCGGCGCGGCGGCAAGCTGACCGTCAACCGCGCGCTCAACGATGGCGACGGTGCCCGTGCCCGCAGCCTCGCCGCACTGAAGCGTGCGCGCGAGAAGGAAAACCGCCGGATGGGCGGCCCGCGCGAAGTGCAGGCCAAGCAGGTCCGCGACGTGGTCGTTCCCGAAGCGATCACCGTCCAGGAACTCGCCAACCGCATGGCGGAAAAGGGTGCCGACCTGGTCAAGACGCTGTTCAAGATGGGCATGCCCGTCACGATGACGCAGACGATCGACCAGGACACGGCCGAGCTGCTCGTCACCGAATTCGGTCACAACATCGTCCGCGTCAGCGATTCGGACGTCGATCTGACCAACGACACGCACGAAGATGTGGATGATAAGGCCGTTCCGCGTCCGCCCGTCGTTACGATCATGGGCCATGTCGATCACGGCAAGACGAGCTTGCTCGACGCGCTGCGCGGCACCGATGTCGTGCGCGGGGAAGCCGGTGGCATCACCCAGCATATCGGCGCGTATCAGGTGACGTTGAAGGACAAGTCGAAGATCACCTTCCTCGACACGCCCGGACACGAAGCCTTTACCGAAATGCGCCAGCGCGGTGCCAATGTGACCGACATCGTCGTACTGGTGGTTGCCGCCGACGACGCGATCAAGCCGCAGACGGTGGAGGCGATCAACCACACCCGCGCCGCCGGCGTGCCGATGATCGTCGCGATCAACAAGGTCGACAAGCATGACGCCAACCCGCAGAAAGTCCGCGAGGCGCTGCTGCAGTATGAAGTCGTGGTCGAGGAAATGTCGGGCGACGTCCAGGACGTCGAAGTCTCGGCGCTCAAGAAGACCGGGCTCGACGAGCTGATCGAGAAGATCCAGCTTCAGGCCGAATTGCTCGAACTGAAGGCCAATCCCGATCGCTCCGCCGAGGGCACCGTGATCGAGGCCAAGCTCGACAAGGGCCGCGGCCCGGTCGCGACCGTGCTGGTGAACCGCGGCACGCTGCGGGTCGGCGACATCTTCGTGGTTGGTGGCGAAAGCGGCAAGGTCCGCGCGATGACCAACGACAAGGGCCAGCAGATCAAGGAAGCCGGCCCTTCGATGCCGGTCGAAGTGCTCGGCCTGTCGGGCGTGCCGCGTGCGGGCGACCCGTTGTCGGTCGTCGAGAACGAAGCACGTGCGCGCGAAGTGGCGGAATATCGCCAGGGCGTGATGACCAGCAAGCGCACCGCCGGTGGCCCGGCGAGCCTTGAGAGCATGTTCAGTGCGCTCAAGGAAAAGCAGGCGATCGAATATCCTTTGGTGGTCAAGGCCGATACGCAAGGTTCGGTCGAGGCGATCGTGAATGCGATCAACAAGATCTCGACCGATCTGATCAAGGCACGCGTGCTGCATTCGGGCGTCGGTGGCATTACCGAGAGCGATGTGACGCTCGCGGGGGCCTCGGGCGCGCCGATCATCGGCTTCAACGTCCGCCCGAACGCCAAGGCGCGCGAGATTGCCGAGCGGCACAAGGTTGCGTTCAAATATTATGACGTGATCTACACGCTGACCGACGAAATCCGCGCCGGCATGGCGGGCGAGCTTGGCCCGGAAGCGTTCGAAACGGTCGTCGGCCGCGCCGAGATCCGCGATGTCTTCTCAGCCGGCAAGCATGGCAAGGCAGCCGGTCTGCTCGTCACCGAAGGGAATATTCGGAAAGCACTCAAGGCGCGTATTACCCGGGCGGATGTCATCATCTACCAGGGCGAGATCGCCTCGCTGCGCCGCTTCAAGGACGATGTGTCGGAAGTGCGCGCCGGTCTGGAGTGCGGGGTCACCTTCACGTCGAACTTCGTCGACATCAAGCCGGGCGACTTCCTCGAGACGTTCGAAGTCGAACTGCGCGAACGGACGCTGTAATCTTCACCCCCTTCCCGCTTGCGGGAGGGGGCCGGGGGGTGGGCTCCCGCTATCCACGTGGCACCACGTTTAGGCCGGGCGCCCACCCCCGGCCCCTCCCGCAAGCGGGAGGGGAGGAATCAAGATGCGCCCAAACGAAACACCCGAAATCCGCGCTGTTCGCCTGCTCCGCGTTGGCGAGCAGATGCGGCATGTGATCAGCGACATCCTCGCGCGCGGCGATGTGCATGACGAGACGCTGGCCAAGCATCCGGTGACGATTACCGAGGTCCGCATGTCGCCCGATCTGCGCCATGCGACCGTTTTCATGAAGCCGCTGCTCGGCCGCGACGAGGAAGCGGTGCTCAAGGCGCTGCGCACCAACACCGCGTACCTGCAGCGCGAAGTCGCGGCGCGGGTGCATATGAAATATGCCGCCAAGCTCAAGTTCCTGGCGGACGAGAGCTTCGACGAAGGCAGCCATATCGACACGCTGCTGCGCGCGCCGCATGTGGCGCAGGATTTGGGTGAGGACTGAGCTCGACACCTTCATCCTCGCGCCCGGGGCATAGCTCACTGGATGAACTGATGGCCAAGCTCTATTTCTATTATGCCTCGATGAACGCAGGCAAATCGACCAACCTGCTGCAAGCCGATTTCAATTATCGCGAGCGCGGGATGCGGACGGTGTTGTTCACCGCGGCGATCGATGACCGCTTTGCGGCGGGGACGATCACGTCGCGGATCGGGCTCGATACGCCGGCGCTGGCGTTCGACCATGCGACCGATCTGGCGGCGGCGGTGCTTGCCAGTGGCACGGATGCGCCCGCCTGCGTGCTGGTCGATGAAGCGCAGTTCCTCACCGGCGCGCAGGTCGATCAGCTCGCCACACTTGCCGATGTGCACGGCATCCCCGTCCTCGCTTACGGGCTGCGCACCGATTTCCTCGGCGCCTTGTTCGAAGGGTCGGCGCGGTTGCTGGCGATTGCGGATTCGCTGATCGAGATCAAATCGGTCTGCGAATGCGGGCGCAAGGCGACGATGAATTTGCGCGTCGATGCCCAAGGCCGCGCCGTCGCGGCGGGGGCGCAGACCGAGATTGGCGGCAACGACCTGTACATTGCGCTGTGCCGTCGCCATTTCAGCGAGAAGCTGGCGCCCCTGCTTGGACCTGCAGCCAGCTAAAGCGAACGGAACCCATGACTGACCTCCCCCTGCCCTACACCATCGCGGTGTGGCTCATTCCCCTCGTGATCGCGATCGTCTTCCACGAAGTCGCGCACGGCTATGTCGCGCGGATGTTCGGCGATCACACCGCCGAGCGGATGGGGCGGCTGACGCTCAACCCGATCCGGCATGTCGATCCGATCGGCACGGTCGTGCTGCCGATGGTGCTGGCGATCGCACACGCGCCGATTTTCGGCTGGGCCAAGCCCGTGCCGGTCGACTATCGCAACCTGCACAACCCGCGCCGCGACATGATTTTCGTCGCGCTGGCCGGGCCGGGGACGAATTTCGTGCTGGCGACGCTCGCGGCGCTGCTGCTGGCGGCGGTCTTTTCGGGCGCTGTGCCGCCGGTGCGCGCGCTCTACACCGTGTCGGGTTTCCTGTTCCTGTCGCTCGTCAGCTTCGTGCAGGTCAATGTGTTCCTCGGCATTTTCAACCTGATCCCGCTGCCGCCGTTCGACGGCGGGCACGTCGTCCAGGGTCTGCTGCCGCGCGCCGCCGCGATCCAATACGCGAAGCTCGCGCGCTTCGGCTTTCCGCTGCTGCTGATCCTGTTGTTCGTGCTGCCGATGCTCAGCCCCAAACTCGACATCGTCCGCCGCTTGATCGGGCCGATTGCCAATGCGGCGTTCGAATTCTTCCTCGGCATCGCGCAGCTCACGGGATTGTGAGCGGGGTGCATGGCTGGCTGATTCTCGACAAGCCGCTGGGCTTGGGGTCGACGCAGGGCGTGTCGGCGGTCAAGCGCGCGCTGCGGGATGCCGGGTTCGACGTGAGCAAGCGCGGGATCAAGGTCGGGCATGGCGGCACGCTCGATCCGCTGGCGACCGGCGTGCTGCCGATCGCGCTGGGCGAGGCGACCAAGCTCGCCGGGCGGATGCTCGACAGCGACAAGGTCTATGATTTTACGATCACCTTCGGGGTGCAGACCGATACGCTCGATCTTGAGGGCAAGGTGATTGCCGAGAGCGCTGTGCGACCGACGCTGGCGCAGGTGGAGGCGGTGCTGGCGCGCTTTACCGGGCCGATCGAACAGGTGCCGCCGGCGTATTCTGCGCTCAAGGTGGATGGCGCGCGGGCGTATGATCTGGCGCGGGCGGGTGAGGACGTGGTGCTGGCGAGCCGGGGGGTGACGGTGCACCGCCTCTCTGTTCGTCACCCCGGACCTGTTCCGGGGTCCACCGCGCAAAAAGAGGCGACACCCGAAGCTGAAGCGTGGACCCCGGAACAAGTCCGGGGTGACGACGTGGAGTCGATCACCCTCACCGCGCATGTCTCCAAGGGCACCTATATCCGCAGCCTCGCGCGCGACATCGCGATTGCGCTCGGCACGGTCGGGCATGTCACCTATCTGCGCCGCACCAAGGCCGGTCCGTTCGACCTGTCGCACGCGATATCGCTGGACAAACTGGCCGAATTGGGTAAGGCGCGCACGCTTGAAGATAAACTCCTGCCGTTGAGGGCGGGGCTGGACGACATCCCGGCTCTACCCCTCTCCCCCGATCAGGCAGGGCTGCTCCGACAGGGGCGGGTGTTGATCGGGATCGCTGCCAATGACGGCCAATACTTCGCGACTTCGGACGATGTGCCGGTCGCTTTGGTGGAGGTTCAGGACCGCGAGGTCCGCGTCGTTCGCGGTTTCAATCTGTAGCTGATGTCGAAGGAAAACACATGACGATCACCACGGAGCGCAAGAACGCGCTCGTCAAGGAACATGGCCGCGTCGAAGGCGACACCGGCAGCCCCGAAGTCCAGGTCGCGATCCTCACCGAGCGCATTCGCAACCTGACCGAGCACTTCAAGGGCCACAAGAAGGACAATCACTCGCGCCGCGGTCTGCTGATGATGGTCAACAAGCGGCGTTCGCTGCTCGACTATCTCCGCCACAAGGATGGCGCGCGATACACCGCCCTCATCGCGAAGCTCGGGCTTCGTAAGTAACCAAACGGCGCCCTTGTGGCGCCGTTTTCATATTCCCCTTTTGCCAGCCTGCAATTCGGCAGTCTGGCCAAGGAAGCCACGAAGGGCTTCACACCGCGCGGACCGGCTTAGTCCGCACATAGGCCCCGTCGGCATCTGGCCGGCGGCGTTGAAGGAAATGCAATGTTCGATACCAAGACCGTAACCACCCAATGGGGTGGCAAGACCCTGACCCTCGAGACCGGCCGCGTTGCGCGCCAGGCTGACGGCGCCGTGATGGCGACTTTGGGCGAGACCGTGGTGCTTTGCGCCGTGACCGCCGCCAAGAGCGTGAAGGAAGGCCAGGACTTCTTCCCGCTGACCGTGCATTATCAGGAAAAATATTCGGCAGCCGGCCGCATCCCCGGTGGCTTCTTCAAGCGTGAGCGCGGCGCGACCGAAAAGGAAACGCTGACCAGCCGCTTGATCGATCGCCCGATCCGCCCGCTGTTCCCCGAAGGTTTCTACAACGAAATCAACGTGATTTGCCAAGTGCTCAGCTATGACGGCGAGAATGAGCCCGACATGCTGGCGATGGTCGCAGCTTCCGCTGCCCTCACCATCTCGGGCGTTCCCTTCATGGGCCCGATCGGCGCGGCACGCGTCGGCTATATCGACGGCGAATACATCCTCAACCCGACGGTCGAGCAGATCAAGGCGGGCGAGCTCGATCTCGTCGTCGCCGCGACCGGCGATGCCGTGATGATGGTCGAATCGGAAGCCAAGGAGCTTTCGGAAGAGGTCATGCTCGGTGCCGTCCAGTTCGCGCACAAGGCGTGCCGCGAAGTCTGCAATCTCGTCATCGATCTGGCCGAGCAGGCCGCCAAGGAGCCGTGGGAAATGGCCGCTCAGGCCGATCTCTCGACCGCCAAGGACAAGCTCAAGAAGCTGATCGGCAAGGACATTGCCGCCGCCTATAAGGTGACCGACAAGTCGGCACGTTCGGGTCTGCTCAACGAAGCCCGCGCCAAGGCGAAGGCAGCGTTCGCCGACGCCGCGCCGCAGGACCAGATGGCCGCCAGCAAGCTCGTCAAGAAGCTCGAAGCCGAAATCGTTCGCGGCGCGATCCTGAAGGACGGCCAGCGCATCGACGGTCGTACCACCACGCAGATCCGCCCGATCGAGGCGATGGTGCACTTCCTGCCGCGCGCGCACGGTTCGGCGCTGTTCACCCGCGGTGAAACGCAGGCGATCTGCACGACCACGCTCGGCACCAAGGACGCCGAACAGATGATCGACGGCCTGACCGGCCTGTCCTACGAAAACTTCATGCTGCACTATAACTTCCCGCCCTATTCGGTCGGTGAAGTCGGTCGCTTCGGTGCGCCGGGCCGTCGTGAAGTCGGCCATGGCAAGCTCGCCTGGCGCGCGCTGCACCCGGTGCTGCCGTCGAAGGATGAGTTCCCCTACACGATCCGCGTTCTGTCGGACATCACCGAGAGCAACGGCTCGTCGTCGATGGCGACCGTGTGCGGCGGTTCGCTGTCGATGATGGACGCAGGCGTTCCGCTAAAGCGTCCGGTATCGGGCATTGCGATGGGCCTGATCCTCGAAGGTAAGGATTTCGCGGTTCTGAGCGATATCCTCGGCGACGAAGATCATCTCGGCGACATGGATTTCAAGGTCGCTGGCACGTCCGAGGGCATCACCACGATGCAGATGGACATCAAGATCGCCGGCATCACCGACGAGATCATGCGGGTTGCTTTGGCGCAGGCCAAGGAAGGCCGCGCGCACATCCTGGGTGAAATGGCCCGTGCGCTCGACCACACGCGTGAGGAACTCTCGGCACACGCACCGCGCATCGAGACCTTCACGATCGACAAGACCAAGATCCGTGACGTCATCGGCACCGGCGGCAAGGTCATCCGCGAAATCGTCGCGACGACCGGCGCCAAGGTCGACATCGACGATGAGGGCGTGATCAAGGTGTCGTCGTCCGACACGTCGCAGATCGAAGCCGCGATCAAGTGGATCAAGGGCATCGTCGAGGAAGCCGAAGTCGGCAAGGTCTATGACGGCAAGGTCGTCAACCTCGTCGATTTCGGGGCATTCGTGAACTTCATGGGTGGCAAGGACGGTCTCGTCCACGTGTCCGAAATCAAGAACGAGCGCGTCGAAAAGGTCTCGGACGTCCTGAGCGAAGGCCAGGAAGTCAAGGTCAAGGTCCTCGAGATCGACCCGCGCGGGAAGGTTCGCCTGTCGATGCGCGTTGTCGATCAGGAGACTGGTGCCGAGCTGGAAGACACCCGCCCGGCGCGCGAAGAGCGTCCACGCGGTGACCGTCCGGATCGCGGTCCGCGTCGTGATGGCGATGGTGGCCGTGGTCCCGGCGGCGGCGATCGCGGTCCGCGCGGTGGCGGCGGTGGTGACCGTGGTCCGCGCCGTGATGGCGACGGTGGCCGTGGACCCCGTCGCGATGGCGGCGGCGAGCGCGCTCCGCGTCCCGAGCGTGCAGCCGGTGGCAACGATGACGGCCCAGCGCCCGAATTCGCCCCCGCTTTCCTGACGGGTGATCGCGACTAAAACACCGAACGAAAGTTTCGGGAGAGGATGAGGGGCTCGCGGCAACGCGGGCCCCTTTTTCTTGCGCGATTGATCTCGCTTATTGGCAACCCCGCGATAGCGCGGCAAACCACGTCGCCAGATTGCGCAGATTCCAATTAGGGTGGACTCAAGCGCTCCAAGAGGTCGAGATTGCTATGTTTGATTGGATCGCGCAGTTCGTTTCGGAGCGCTATCAGCCACACGGCTATTGCCTGTTATGGCGGCCCGAGCTGGTCTGGACGCACGTCATCTCCGACAGTTTGATCGCGGCGGCATATTTCTCTATTCCCGTCGCGCTGATCCACTTCGTCCGCGCACGGCGTGATGTCGAATTTGGCGGCATGATCTGGCTGTTCGCCATCTTCATCTTGGCATGCGGCACATCGCACGTGCTGGGCGTGTGGAATTTGTGGCACGGCGATTACGGGCTGGAGGCGGTCGTCAAGGCGATCACCGCGCTCGCCTCGGTCCCGACCGCGATCCTGTTGTGGCGGCTAATTCCCCAAGCGCTGGCGATTCCCTCCCCGTCGCAATTGCAGATGGCAAACGCCGCTTTGTCGCAGCGGATCGACGAGCGCGACCAGGCGCTGGCGCAATTGAAGGCCGAAATCGCGCAGCGCGAACGCGCCGAAGCTGCCCTGATCCAAGCGCAAAAGATCGACGCGGTTGGTCAGTTGACCGGCGGCATCGCGCATGATTTCAACAATCTGCTCCAGGCAATTTCGGGCAATGTCGAGCTGATCGAGCGCAAACCCGACAAGATCGACCAAGTCCAACGCTGGGCCGCCAATGCGCGCAAGGGCGTGGTCCGCGGCACCAAGCTCGCCGGCCAACTCCTTGCTTTTTCGCGCGTGCAACGCTTGTCGATCGAGCCGGTCGACATGAACGACCTGATCCACGGGATGCAGGAACTGCTGCGCACCAGCGTCGGCGCGCAAGTCGAATGCGATGTCGATCTCGACCCGAGCATCTGCACGGTCAGGGGCGATCGCACCCAGCTTGAACTCGTCATCCTCAATCTCGCGATCAATGCCCGCGACGCCATGCCGGAGGGCGGCTACCTCCTGATCGCGACACGCCCGGTCGACGTTGGCGACCATGACGGTCTCGCCCCCGGTGCCTATGTCGAACTGTCGTTGACCGATACCGGCAGCGGGATGCCCGAAGAAATCCGCGCCCGCGCGCTGGAGCCGTTTTTCACGACCAAGGGCGTCGGATCGGGCACCGGGCTTGGGCTCAGCATGGCGTTCGGCGTGGCGCGGCAATCGGGCGGTACGCTCGACATCCGCTCCGCCGTCGGCCGCGGCACGACGATCACCGTGCTATTGCCGTGCAGCAGCGACGCGCCGAGCGACTGCGCCGAAAGCCCGGTGGAATCGCGCGATAGGCCGCATGATCCCACCGCCGGGCGCGGACTGCGCGCACTGGTCATCGACGATGACGATGATGTCCGCGGCTTCGTGGTCGAATCGCTCGAAAGCATGGGGTTTGCGTGCGTCGCCTGCCCCGACGGACCGAGCGCGCTGGCCGAATTCGCGGAGATATTGCCCGACATCGTCTTTCTCGACTTCGCGATGCCGGTGATGAGCGGGGCCGAAGTCGCCGCCGAAATGCGCAAGACGGCGGGCTATCCCCCGATCGTCTTTATGACCGGCTATGCCGACAGCGCGGCGCTCGACGAAGTGCTGGGTGACCGCGTGTCGGTGATTCGCAAACCGTTTTCGATGCACGATCTTGTAGCCGCCGGATTGCGCCAGATCGCCGCGCGGTAGCGCCCGCGAGAGCGATCAGGGCGCCGAGCGTACCCGTTCGTGATGCCGGATCACTTCATCGATAATGAAGCGCAGGAATTTCTCGCTGAAATCCGGGTCCAGATTGGCGTCGCGCGCAAGGCCGCGCAGCCGCGTGATCTGCGCTTCCTCGCGCCCCGGATCGGCCGGCGGCAGCCCGGCAACGGCCTTGTAGCGCCCCACCGCCTGCGTCACCTTGAAGCGTTCGGCCAGCATGCACACCAAGGCGGCATCGATATTGTCGATGCTCTGACGGTATCCGTTCAGCGTTTCGTCGGTCACCGCGCCCCCCATATCCCGAATATCGCACGGGAAAGCCCTTTTGCGTGCCCGCGCGCGCCCGCGCAAGCCGGGAAACACTTGCCTTTGCGCAGCGGCAACGCCACATCGCGGGCACGATGACCGCTACCATCCACCGCCTCGACCCGAACCGTGAACCGGGTCGCCCCGCCGCCTCGCTCGATCCGATGGTTTCGCTGGTCGCGGGCGACATGAACATGGTCAACGCGGTGATCCTGTCGCGGATGCAATCGCAGATCCCGCTGATCCCCGAACTCGCCGGTCATCTCATCGCGGGCGGCGGCAAGCGGATGCGACCGATGCTCACGCTCGCGAGCGCGCGGCTGCTGGGCTATATGGGCACGCGCCATCACCGCCTCGCCGCAGCGGTCGAATTCATCCACACCGCGACGCTGCTCCACGACGACGTCGTCGATGGATCGGACCTGCGCCGGGGAAAACGCACCGCCAATCTGATCTGGGGCAACCCGGCCAGCGTGCTGGTCGGCGATTTCCTGTTCAGCCGCTCATTCGAGCTGATGGTCGAGGACGGTTCGCTAAAGGTGCTCGGCATCCTGTCGGGCGCGAGCGCGATCATCGCCGAGGGCGAGGTCAATCAGCTTACCGCCGCGCGCCGGGTCGACACGCCAGAGGAACGCTATCTCGACATTATCGGCGCGAAGACCGCTGCCTTGTTCGCCGCCGCCTGCCGCGTAGCGGCAGTCGTGGCGGAACGGCCCGAGGCGGAGGAGCTCGCGCTTGACGCGTACGGCCGCAACCTCGGCATTGCGTTCCAATTGGTGGATGATGCGATCGATTTCGTCTCCGATGCCGGTACGATGGGCAAGGATGCGGGCGACGATTTCCGCGAAGGCAAAGCAACGCTGCCGGTGATCCTGGCGTATGCGCGCGGCTCGGCCGAGGATCGCACCTTCTGGAAGGCGGCGATCGAAGGCCACCGCAACAGCGACGCGGATTTCGCGCATGCGATCGAGCTCGTCCGCTCGACCCGCGCGGTGGATGATACGCTCGCCCGCGCGCGCCATTACGGCCAGCGCGCGATCGATGCGCTCGGCATCTTCGCCAACAGCAAGGCCAAGGAAACGATGGTCGAAGCGGTCGAATTCGCGGTGGCGCGGGCTTACTAGCGCGTCCTATTTCTCTTCCGTTCGGGCTGAGCCTGTCGAAGCCCCTCGCGCCAGAAGCAGTACAGTATTTGGTGCGCGCAGCCCTTCGACAAGCTCAGGGCGAACGGGGGTGGTTACGCCATCCTGAGCGAACGAGTCCCTAACACCCCACCTTCGCGGCGGTGATCTCCCCACCCGCCAATTCCACCTGCAACGTCGCGTGCCCAATGCCGAAGCGATCCTTCAGCATTGCCCGCGCATCGTCCAGAAACGCGTCGCCCGGGTGCCCGCCCGGCATCACCAGATGCGCGGTCAGCACCGTTTCGGTCGTGCTCATCGGCCAGATATGGACGTGATGCACCCGCGCCACGCCGGGGAGCGTGCGGAGTTCGCTCCAGACCTTGTCCGAATCGATCCCGCGCGGCACCGCCGCCAGCGCCATTTCGGTCGATTCCTTGAGCAAGCCCCAAGTTTGCAGGAAGATCAGCACGGCGATCGCGATGCTGACCAGCGGATCGATCCACACCGCGCCACTCCACCAGATCGCCAGCCCCGACACGACGACGCCGGCCGAGACCATCGCGTCGCTCAGCATGTGGAGATAGGCACCGCGGATGTTGAGGTCGTTCTTGCGGTCGCGCATGAACAGCAGCGCCGTCGCGCCGTTGACCACGATCCCCGCCGCCGCGACCCAGGCGACCGTCGGCCCGTCGATCGGCGCGGGATTGGCGAGCCGCTGCACCGCCTCGAGCACGATCGCGCCGAGCGCCACCAGCAGGAGGAGCGCGTTGAGCAAGGCGGCGAGGATTGTCGAGCCCTTCAGGCCATAGGTAAAACGCTTCGACGCCGCGCGCTTGCCCAGCGCAATCGCCGCCCAGGCCGCGCACAGACCCAGCACGTCGGATAGATTATGCCCGGCATCGGCGAGCAACGCGACCGACCCCGCGATCAGCCCGAACACCACCTCCACCCCGATGAACGCGACGTTGAGCCCGATGCCGATCGCAAAGGCGCGGTCATGCCCGGCGGGCGGCGCGTGGCTATGCCCGTTTCCATGGCTATGCCCTTGCCCGTGGCCATGATCATGCCCGTGGTGACTGTGGCTGTGTCCGGCCAATGCGCTTGCTTTCGTTGCTGTACCAAGACGCTAGCATCACCCCCCGGTGAGATACTAGGACGCAGCACATGACAAATGCGTCAGCAAACCCCGATCTGCGCCGCGTACGGCCGTGACGCTGCCGATCCTCGCCGTCCTGCCCGCTCTGCTCGCGTCACTGCGCGCGCGATCGAACGCCGTGCTGGTCGCGCCGCCGGGTGCTGGCAAGACGACGGCGGTCGCGCCCGCTTTGCTGGGCGAGGCGTGGTGCAGCGGCGAGATCCTGTTACTTTCCCCGCGCCGCCTCGCCGCGCGTGCCGCCGCCGAACGGATGGCGGCCAATGCGGGCGAAAGCGTCGGCCAGACCTTCGGCTATGCGACGCGGATGGATTCGAAGCGATCGGCGGCAACGCGCGTGACGGTGGTGACCGAGGGCATTTTTGTCGCGCGGATTCAGGCTGACCCCGAACTAAACGGCGTATCGGCGGTGCTGTTCGACGAGGTCCATGAACGCAGCCTCGACAGCGATTTCGGCCTCGCGCTCGCGCTCGATGCCCAAGGCGGGCTGCGGCCCGATCTGCGACTGCTGGCGATGTCGGCGACGCTGGACGGCGCGCGCTTCTCCGGTTTGATGGGGGACGCGCCCGTTGTGGAGAGCGCTGGGCGGATGCACCCGCTGACGCTGCGCCACATCGGCCGCGCCGCCGAGGCAAGGATCGAGGATTCGGTCGCCGCCGCGATCCGCCTCGCCTTGCGCGACGAAGCGGGCGGTATCCTCGCTTTCCTGCCGGGTGTGGCCGAGATCGAGCGCACCGCCGAGCGGTTGGACGGGCTTGGCGACGGCATCGTGCTCCACCGGCTTCACGGTAGCCTCGACCCCGCCGCACAGCGCGCGGCGATCGCGCCAGACCGCGAGGGCCGCCGCAACATCGTGCTCGCGACGAGCATCGCCGAGACCAGCCTGACGCTCGACGGCATCTCCGTGGTGGTCGATTCTGGCCTCGCGCGCCGCCCGCGGTACGACCGTGCAGCGGGGATGACGCGGCTCGTCACCGAACGCGCGAGCCAGGCCGCCGTCACGCAACGCGCCGGCCGCGCCGCGCGGCAGATGCCGGGCGTCGCGTACCGTCTGTGGGAGGAAGCCGCGACGGCGGGGCTGCCGCGCTTCGACCCGCCCGAAATCCTTGAGGCGGATCTGTCGGCGCTCACGCTCGATTGCGCGATCTGGGGCGTCGCCGATCCGCGTGCGCTACGCTGGCTCGATCCCCCGACCGAGGCGGCGGTGCAGGAAGCGCGCGCGCGGTTGATGGCGCTGGAGGCGCTCGACGCCGACGGCCGCCCGACGCCGCACGGCCGCGCGATCGCGCGGCTGCCGCTCGCGCCCCGGCTCGGGCATATGCTGGTGCGGAGCGGGGAGCTTGGGCTTGGGGCGGTGGCAGCCGAGGTCGCGGTGCTGCTTGGCGAGCGTGGCCTTGGCGGGAATGACGTGGATCTGGAAACGCGCCGTCGCAGATGGCGCGGCGAACGCGGACAGCGCGCGGAGGCCGGGCGGAAACTGGCGAAAAGGTGGGCGTCCCTTTCTCCCCTCCCGCCTGCGGGAGGGGCTGGGGGTGGGCGCCCGACCTCAACGCGCGTGTCGCTAGCGGATAGCGCGAGCCCACCCCCCGGCCCCCTCCCGCGCGCGGGAGGGGGAGCAGAAGGCACTGCCATCGCCCTCGCCTTCCCCGATCGCATCGCGCGGCGTCGGGACGCATCGGGCGAGACCTGGGCCTCGGTCGGCGGGCGCGGGTTCAAGCTCGACGCCACCTCCAGCCTGGCGCGCGAGGAATGGCTGGCCGTCGCCGAAACGCAGGGCATGGCATCGGGCGCGCGCATCCTCTCCGCCGCCGCGATCGACCTCGCCACGATCGAGGCGCTGTTCGGCGACCGGATCGCCACGCACCGCACGGTGAACTTCGATCCGGCCACCGGTGGTGTGCAGGCGCTGCGCGAACGCCGCCTGGGAGCGCTGCGCCTGTCGAGCGGGCCGGACGCGAACGCCGACGCAGAGGCGATTGCGGCGGCCTTGCTGGAAGGAGTCCGCACGCACGGCCTCGCCCGGCTGCCGTGGAGCGACGCCGCGCTCGCGCTGCGCCACCGCGCCACCTTCGCTGCCGGGCATGGCGGGGCCGATCTCGCGCTCGACGACGCGGCGCTGCTGGCCCGCGCCGACGAATGGCTCTCGCCGCTGCTCACCCGCGTGCGCCGCCTCGACGCGATCGACTCGGGTGCGCTGACCGACGCCTTGCGCGGCCTGATCGATTGGGACGCGCTGCGCACGATCGACCGCCTCGCGCCGACGCATTTCACCAGCCCCGCAGGCTCCGCCCACGCAATCGACTACGCCGCCGAGGGTGGCCCGCGTGTCGAGCTTCGCCCGCAGACGCTGTTCGGGCTTGCCACGCATCCGACGATCGCGGGCGGTCGCGTACCGCTGGTGCTCAGCCTGACCTCGCCGGGCGGTCGCCCGATCCAGACGACGCGCGATTTGCCAGGGTTCTGGGCGGGGAGTTGGGCCGATGTCGCACGCGAGATGCGCGGTCGCTATCCGCGCCACCCCTGGCCCGATGACCCCGCTTCCGCATCCGCGACGTTGCGCACGAAAAACGCGGATGCGCGGGCCGGAAAAGCACGATAAGGGGGCATTCATGTCGACCGCCCGAATCTATCAGCGCCCGAAAAATTCCATGTCGTCGGGCCGCGCCCGCACCAGCATCTGGGTGCTCGAATTCGCCCCCGCCGAGGCGAAGCAACCCGATCCGCTGACCGGCTGGGCGGGGTCTGGCGACACCAACGATCAGGTCAAGCTCACCTTCCCGTCGCAGGACGCGGCGATCGCTTATGCCGAGCGGCAGGGGCTGGCGTTCACCGTGGTTGCGGCGCCGGAGCGGACGTTGAAGCTGCAATCTTACGCGGATAATTTTCGGTAAGGGCTGTTTTGTGAGTCTGGCTTAGCCCTAATTCCCGTTCGCCCTGAGCTTGTCGAAGGGCAGTGCGCCCCACGTCCGGCATCAAGTGTGGCACGGAGGGCTTCGACAAGCTCAGCCCGAACGGGAATGAGGCTCAGCCCGCCAGCATCCCCGCACCCAGCAACAACAGCATCTTCACATCGATCGCCACGCCCTCGGCGCGTTTCGCCGCCACAAAATCGGCAAGCCCGTCCACCGGCACGCGCAGCACGGTGATGTCCTCATCCGCCTCGCCGCCACCTGGCCCGACGCGCTCCAGCCCGGTCGCGCGGACCAGCGTGAAGCCCTCCGACACCATCCCCGGCGACGAATGAAAGAAACCAAGCGGCGTGATCGCGCCCGCGCGGTAGCCCGTTTCCTCCTCCAGCTCGCGCGCGGCGGACGCCTCGACGCTCTCGCCCGCGTCCTCGTCGCCGACCAGACCGGCCGGTAATTCGAGACACCGCCGCCCGAGCGGCACGCGATATTGCTCGACCAGCACGACATGCCCGTCGTCGATCGCCAGGATCACCGCCGCCTGAATGCCGCGCGCACGCGACACATATTCCCAGGTGCCGTCCTGCAGCACCTTGATATATTTGCCTTCCCAGACGACCGAAGCCCGCTCGCCCTGAGCTTGTCGAAGGGTCACAACTCGATCACGCGATCTGGAAGTTCGTTCACATCATCCGACGTCTTGGGGAAGCTTTCGCCCAGAATCCCGCCGATCACCCCGACCGCCGCGACCATCCCATCGCCCGATCGCCCGTCGCGCACCGCGCTCACCAGCGCGGCCATCGCATCGCCCCAGCGTTCGGCCGGCACCGCGCGGACGATCGCCTCGTCGGCGATCAGCTCGGCCATATGCTCGTCGGTCGACAGATACAGCAGGATGCCGATCCGCGCCTGCGTGCGCCGTTCCGCGCCGACCTTGAAGAACTGCACCGCGCGCCGCCGCACGCGCCGCCTTTTGGTCGCGCGCGGGGTCAGCGCCATTTTCAGCGGGGTCCACGCGACCGCATAGCGCACCGCGAGGAACAGCACCGCCTGCACGATCACCAGCCACAGCACGATGCGGCCGCTATCCGCCGCCTCCCACGCGCTGCCGCCCCAATTGAGCCAATCGAGATCGATCGTCGCGATCGCGCCTGCCAGGAGCATCGCCAGCACGGCATAGTGCAGCGGCACATCCTGATAGCGATCCGAATTGGCCGCGACGATCGTGACGATCTCGCCATCGGTGCCGAGTTCGGCTTCAGCGACGGCCGCCGTTACGCGGTCGCGGTCTGCTGGGGTGAGAACGAACTGCACCATCACCAATCCCCCGATGCGCCGCCGCCACCGAAGTCGCCGCCGCCGCCGCCGCTGAAATCACTACCGCCCCAGCCGCCCGAATCGCTGCCGCCGGAACCGCCGCCGCCCCAACCCGAGCCACCGCCGCCCCAGTTTCCGCGCGACGCCTGGTTGCCGATTTCGTTGGCGATGCCCCACAGGATCACCGGCATCAGCCCGCTGTCTCCGCCACGCGAAGCATAGCGACGGCCACTCGATCGCCGCCCGAACGACAGCAACACAAACGCCGCGATGAAGCCGAACACGATCAGCCCGACCGGAAACCCGCCGCCGCCAGAGCGCGCGGTTTTGTGCGTACGATCGAACTCCGCCGCCGCCGCGTCGAGCCGTGCCTTCTGCTCCTCGGGCGAGGCGCGGAGTTGCGCGATGATCGCGTCGGTGCCGGCTTCCATAGCGCCGGGGATATCGTTCGATTGCTTGAGCTTGGGCAGCATCGCGCCGCGGATCATGACACTGGAAAAGGCATCGGTCAGGAACGGTTCGAGCCCGCGACCAACCTCGAGCCGCGGTCCGCGACGCCCGGCGGGTTCGTTCGGCGCGATGAACAGGATCGCGCCATTGTCGACGTCGTTCAAGCCAACGCCCCACGCCCGGCCGAGCCCGACGCCATATTCGACCAGTTCGCGCCCCTGCAGATCGGGGATCGTCGCGACCACTACCTGCCGCTTGGTGCCACGCTGCAACGCCTGCAGCTTCGCGGTCAGATCCGCCTCGGTCGCGGGCGGCAGCACATTGGCGGCGTCCACCACCAACCCGGTGAATTTGGGATAGGTTTGTGCCGCGGCGGGCGCGGTGCCGATCAGCACCGCGACCACCGCCGCCATCATCATCTGGAACAGGCGCATGCTTCGGGCCTTGATCGGCCCTCTCCTGTCAATGGTCTCGACTCAGCTACCGTTGCCGAAATTGACGGCAGGTGCCGCCTCGGCACCCGGCGTCGTCGCCTTGAACGGGACGATCGGCTTCGCGCCGTAAAAGATCTTCGCGCCGATCGCATCGGGGAAGGTGCGGATCGTCGTGTTGTACGATTGCACCGCCGCATTGTAATCACCGCGCGCGGTCGAGATGCGGTTCTCGGTGCCCTCGAGCTGCGACATCAGCGTGGCGTAATTGCCTTGCGACTTCAGCTCCGGATACGCCTCCTGCAACCGCTGCAGCGACAGCGTGACGCCGGCTTGTGCCCGCTCATAGGCCTGCATCTTGGCCGGGTCGGTCAAATCGCCGCCCGACACCTTGACCTGGCTCGCCGAGGCGCGCGCTTGCGTCACTTCGACCAGGATCGCCTTTTCCTGTGCGCCAGCGGCCTTCACCGTCGACACCAGATTGGGGATCAGATCGGCGCGACGCTGATAGTAATTCTCGACGTCGGCCCACTTCGCCTTGGCGTTCTCCTCCGCCGTCGGCACGCTGTTGAGGCCGCAGCCTGCCAAAGCGACGCTCGTCGTGAGTGCGAACAGGGTACGGTACTTCATTGTAATGATCCCTCCAGACCTTGCGCCGACCTGATACCTCGGTACGGTTACGGCAAGAAGTGAAATCGGGAGGGGAGCCCCCATGTTCAAGGAGTTCAAGGCCTTTATCGCGCGCGGCAACGTGCTCGATCTGGCCGTTGCGGTCATCATCGGCGGGGCATTCGGCAAGATCATCACGTCACTGACAGATGATGTCATCATGCCCGTGATCGGCAAAATCTTCGGCGGGCTCGATTTTTCGAGCTATTTCGTCGTGCTGGGCACGGTGCCCGCAGCGCTCGCCGGATCGTCCGATTATGCCGCGCTGAAGAAGGCCGGCGTTCCCCTGCTCGGCTATGGCGCGTTCGTGACGGCGGCGGTCAATTTCCTGATCGTCGCCTTCATCATCTTCCTGATCGTGCGCGCGGTGAACCGGATGATGCCGCCAGCACCGGTGGTCGCCGAGCCGGTCGAACCGGCGGATATCACGCTGCTGCGCGAAATCCGGGACGCGTTGAAGGCGCGCCCTTAGCACAATCCGTTCGGGCTGAGCTTGGCGAAGCCCTGCGTGCCACACACTCGGCTTCCGTGCGGAGAGGTGCCCTTCGACAGGCTCAGGACGAACGGCCTGAGGGGGATGTCGCGCGGTCGCGGCCCTTAAGCCGCGACCAGATCCTCGGCCGCGGCATCCGCCAGGCTCGTCCCGTCGAGAATCCGCGCGGTCTCGTCGCGCACGCGCAGCATCGCGTGGCGGATCGCGCAGGATGCTTCGTCCTTGCAATCCTTGCACGATCGATACGCCGTCCGGCTGACGCACGGCACCAACGCCAGCGGCCCTTCGATCACGCGGATGATCTCGCCCAGCGAAATCAGATGCGTCGGGCGTGACAGGCAGTATCCGCCCATTTTGCCGCGATGGCTGTGCAGGAAACCCGCCTCGCGCAGATCTGCGAGGATCAGTTCGAGGAACTTGCGCGGGACGTTCGCCTCGGCCGCGATCCGGTTCATCGGGATCGGCGGGCCACCCGCGGGGGCCTCGGCCAGGAACAACATTGCACGAAGGGCGTAGCGGGAACGTTGCGTAAGCATGATACTATACCCCATGCACGCAATTTGTGGCGAGTGGAAGGCAGGCTTTGCAATTTCGCGGGCCACCCCTATATCAAGCGGGCCGGATTCGTCCGGCTATGGCGATAAAGTGCGGCGTGAAATAGATGCAGCGGACCCGGGGGCAGTACCCGGCGACTCCACCAAAACCCCTTGGAAACGAGGGGCTCTGACGGGGTCGAACCAGGATCGACGTGTATTGAAAGGCGCTGTTTTTTCCCGGGCTGAGTAACCCGTTCAAGGCTCAAAACCACAAGTGCTAACGATAACGAAGCACTCGCGATTGCGGCGTAACTGAAGGCCTAACGGCCTAGGTTACCCCAAAAGAACGCGGTTCGGGCTGCACCGGGCAACAGAAGCAGACACCGGCGGTCCGGGGGTACCGAGCAACAGAAACCCCCACCTTCCTCCTGCCAAAAAATGGCAGGTGTGAGCCATGAGCGGCCCTCTCTATCGTAGCCCGTCGGCCTCGCGCTCTTGCTTCAGTGCATCGGACCATTCGAGCCTTGTAGTCGGCGTCGGGCACGCGCCGCTCGCTCCGATCCGATCCGATGTCAGCTTCCACCACGTGCCGTAAGGATCTTCACCCCAGCCGATCCTGCGCCATCTTCAGATCCTCGACGAACCGATCATATTCCACCGCCGCCGCGCCCTTGTCCTCGATCCGCAGCAGATAGCTCGGATGCACGGTGATCCATGCCTCGCCACCGTCGGGAAGGCTGAGCGCCCGCCCCCGCTCCTTGGCAATCGTCACCGTCCGCCCGAGCAAGCTGCGCGCCGCCGTCGCGCCGAGCGCCACCGTCACCGTCGGCCGCACCAGCAAGCGCTCCTGTTCGACCCACCAGCGGCACGCGTCGATCTCACCCACCCCGGGCTTGGCGTGGATGCGGCGGGGGCCGCGTTGCTCGAACTTGAAATGCTTCACCGCGTTGGTGACGTACACCCCCGCCCGGTCGATCCCCGCCGCCGCCAGCGCACGGTCGAACACTTGCCCCGCCGGGCCGACGAACGGCCTTCCCGCCAGATCCTCCTGATCGCCCGGCTGTTCGCCGACGAACATCAGCGCGGCGTCGACCGGCCCCTCGCCGAACACCGTCTGCGTTGCGGGCTTGAAGAGCGGGCAACGCGTGCAGCCTGCCGCTTCGTCGCGCAGCAGCGCCCACGCCGCCGCGACATTGCCGCCGACCTCGTGCCGCGCCGTATCGATCATCCCGCTCTCACGCGCCTGCGCCGCCGCGATCAGGCCCGGCACCAGCGCGGTTTCGGGCATGTTCTTCCAATATTTCCGCGGCATTTCCTTCAGCATCGCGCCGATCTTCACGCGCGCCGGGTTGAATATCGAGGCGTAATAGGTCTTCCACACCTCCTCGATCGGATCGCCGTCGGGCGCATCGCCCTTCACCGCGCCCGGCCCTTCGCTCAGCGTCTCGCCATCCCAATGGATCGACAGCTCGGGCGTCAGGATCGACCAGCGCATACTGGCGAAGCGATCGATGAAGAATTTGGCGTTGTAGCGCAGGATGTGATGATCCGGCTCGAACCACGCGACAAAACGCGCGGTGGCGTCGTCGTCCGCGACTTCGCGAAAGCGCAGGAACGCGCGCATCTTGTGAATGTCGCGCCGCACCTCCTGCGCCAGATGCTCGAGCCGGCGCACCAGCGGATCGGCCTTGTCCGCAATCGCGCCCGCTTGCGTGCGCTGCCGCAGCAGCAGCGTGTAGAGCAAGGCGAAGCGCTCGGGCTCGCGGTGCAGCACCACCGATTTCGCCAGATCGAGAAACGCGCGCGGCACGGCGAACGGCGTGCCGCCGCTTGGCAGCGGTTCGGCCGCTTCGGCAAACAGATCGGTCGCCTGATCGCCCACCTGCCATATGATGTCAGCAGGACTTGCGCCCGCCATCGCCAGGCTCCGTGCGGCACCCCGCCAGCCATCGAGATCATCCGGCTGGTCCAAGGTCACCACCTGCATCGCGCTTGCCTCCTCAAGCCGCAAACAACTCCAATTGCGCTGCTTTGGGTGCAACCACCGGGCGCAATTCCGCGCGATCCGACAGCGCGACCGGCCGCCAATCTTCAGCAATCAGGAACGGGCGGACCTTCGCCACCGACACCGTCAGCCGCGCGACATCGGCCAGATGCAGCCGCCGCCAGCGCCGCGCGGTCAGGATCGCGCCCACCGCCTTCACCCCCAGCCCCGGCACGCGGAGCAGCGCCTCGCGCGGCGCACGGTTCACGTCGACTGGGAAGCTCCCGCGAAATTTCAGCGCCCAGGCGAGTTTGGGATCGATGTCGAGCGGCAACATCCCCGTCGTCGCATCCGCCGCCGCGACGACATCCGCCGGGGTGTAGTCATAGAACCGCATCAGCCAGTCGGATTGATACAGCCGGTGTTCGCGCATCAACGGCGGGCGTTGCAGCGGCAGCACCGTGCTCGCATCAGGGATCGGGCTGAACGCCGAGTAATAGACCCGGCGCAAGCCGAAGGTATCGTACAGCGCCGAGGCCTTGGTCACGATGTCGCCATCGGTCGCCGCATCCGCCCCGACGATCATCTGCGTGGATTGGCCGGCAGGGGCGAAACGCGGCGCCGATTTGTAGCGCTTCTTCGCATCCGCCGTGTCGAGGATCGCCGCCTTTGTCCCCGCCATCGCTCCCTCGATCCGCTCGGCGGATTTCTCGGGGGCAAGCCGCTTCAACCCCGACACGGTCGGCAATTCGACATTGATCGACAATCGGTCGGCATACATCCCCGCGCGATGCACCAGCTCCGGGTCGGCATCGGGGATCGTCTTCAAATGGATGTAGCCGCGAAAATGATGATCCTCGCGCAAGCTCCGCGCGACCTCGACCATTTGCTCCATCGTATAGTTGGAACTCCCGATGATCCCCGACGACAGGAACAAGCCCTCGATATAATTGCGTTTGTAAAACGAGATGGTCAGCCGAACCACTTCGTCCGCCGTAAAGCGCGCGCGCCGCACGTTAGAGCTTTTGCGGTTGATGCAATAATGGCAGTCGAAAATGCAGCTGTTGGTCAGCAGGATTTTGAGCAAGCTGATACACCGCCCGTCGGGCGCATAGGCATGGCAGATCCCCATCCCCTGATCGGTCGACCCCAGCCCCTTACCGTCGCGCGAGGTGCGTTTGACCGACCCCGAAGACGCACACGACGCATCATATTTCGCCGCATCGGCGAGGATCGCGAGTTTCTGCTGGACGTCTAACTGAGCCATTCGTTCTCCATACGTTCCCGCCGCCGAAATGTCGATGGAAAAGCATGATGTTGAAATCGCTCGGTAATGCTTCCTTCGCGCTACGCCGCAATTAACGAGCGTTCGAGTGTCACGTCATATTTCGCCCCGCGCAGGCGCACCGCCGCGCCGTCGATGCACTCGACATGCGCCGCGATGCGGATCCAGCGCACCGCGCCATCGACGCGAATTTGCGCGTCCACCGTGAAGCCGGTCTTGTCGCGGATCGCGGCGACGCGGTGACATTCCATCGCGATCCGCGATTCGGGAACGTATTGGGCGAGCGTGGCGGCGCGATCGATCGCCACGCCACGCGGCAGGCCAAACAGATCATAGACGCCATCGCTCCAGATCAGTTGCTCGGTGGCAAGGTCGCATTCCCATAGTCCGCTGGCCGATGCGGATGGCACGGCATGAAAGGCCCAGCGCGGCTGGCGGATCGTCAATAATTCTGCGCGTCTGCCTTCGTACACCGACTCGTCCCGATGATCCTTGCATCGAAATACCACCGGCAAGGTTAAGCGCTGGTATCGCGGCGGGGCTTCCCGTGGCAAATGCAACCGAACCCCTTGCCGATCGTTACGGGCGGGTAAGAAAAGATAAAAAGGGATTCCCGATGCGCAAGATCTTCCTCACCCTCGCCGCCGTGTCGCTCGCCATTCCGGTGTCGATGACGGTGCCGGCGGACAAGGCCGAAGCTAAGAAGCATCGCTACTATGGCAAGGCCAAGCGCACCAATCGGTGCCGCTATTCGAGCGGAACCACGGGACTCGTTGCGGGCGGCGTCGGCGGCGCCTTGGTTGGTAATGCGGTCGGCGGCGGCCTGCTCGGCACGGTGGCCGGTGGCGTCGGCGGTGCGCTTGGTGGCCGCGCGATCGATCGCTCGATCACCGCGAAGAAGCGCTGCCGCTAACGCAAAGCCGTTCGCCCTGAGCCTGTCGAAGGGCAGTTTGCAACAAGCAGCGTCGGATGTGTGGCGCGCAGCCCTTCGACAGGCTCAGGGCGACCGGTCGGGGCCGATCACGCGGCGGCGAGGAGCGTTGCCGCGCCGCCGAGATCGACAGAGACCAAGCGGCTGACGCCCTGTTCGACCATCGTCACGCCAAACAATCGATGCATCCGGCTCATCGTCACCGCATTGTGCGTGACGATGAGATAGCGCGTTTGCGTCTCGCGCGTCATCGCGTCGAGCAACCCGCAGAACCGCTCGATATTGGCATCGTCGAGCGGCGCATCGACCTCGTCGAGCACGCAAATCGGGGCGGGGTTGGTCAGGAACAGCCCGAAAATCAGCGCGACGGCGGTCAACGCCTGCTCCCCGCCCGACAGTAACGTCAGCGACTGCAATTTCTTGCCGGGCGGCTGCGCCATGATCTCGAGTCCGGCTTCCAGCGGATCGTCCGAATCGATCAGTTCCAGATGCGCTTGCCCGCCGTTGAACAGCGTCGTGAACAGCCGCCGAAAATGCCCGTCGACCGCCTCGAACGCCGCCAGCAGACGCTGCCGCCCCTCGCGATTAAGCGTGCCGATCGCACCGCGCAGCCGGTTCACCGCCAGCCCCAGTTCCTCGCGCTCAGCGGCATTGCCGACGCTCGCTGCTTCCAGTTCGGTCAGCTCGGTTTCGGCGACCAGATTGACCGGGCCGATCCGGTCACGATCGACCATCAATTTCTCGTGGGCCGCCGATTCCTCGCCCGGCGAGCGCACGTCGGCGCCGTCGAACCCGACGCGTTCGGGCAGCAGGACCGAGGGGCATTGGAAGCGTTCGCCCGATAGACGGTTCATTTCGACCCGGCGCAATTCCTGATTTTCCGCCCGCGCCGCCGCCCCGGCGCGCGCCTCGCGCGCTTGCGCCAGCGTTTCGGCGGCAACGGCGGCGATGCTCTCGGCCTGGCGGAGCGCAGCCTCAGCGGCGCGCTCCGCCATGGCCGCCGTCTCGGCAACGGCGCGCGCGGCGGCGTGGTTCGCCTCCAGCGCAACGATCTCCGCCGACAGCGCCTCGGGTCGCCCGGCCAGCGCCGCCGCTTCGCCCGCCAGATCGGCGTCGCGCTTGTCCATCTCGGTGATGCGCCGCGCCGCCTCGCCTGCGCGCGTGCGCCAGCCCTTCGCCTCCGCCGTCATCCCCGCCAGCCGTTCTCGCGCGGCGCTCACGTCGCGGTCGAGCCCGGCGCGTTCGGCCCGCGCCGTGGCGATCGCGGTCCGCCGCGCATCCGCTTCGCCCGACAGCGTCTGCACGCGCAGGCGCGTCGCGCTGCCATCGGGGAGCGCCGCTTGTGCCGCCGCCGCGCGCGCGACCTCCGACGCTGCTTCATCCTGCTCCGCCACCATGCGCTGGCGGCGCGCGGCAAGATCGGCGCGCTGCGCTTCGATCCGCTCGATCGCGGCGGTCGCGCGGTCCTCGCTCCGCGCCGCGTCGCGCGCGGTCGCTTCGGCGCGTTCGAGCGCGCGCCGCGCCGTCTGTGCCGCCGTACGCGCTGCGCCAATTGCCGCATCGATCCGCGCAAGCTCGCCGTCCGCCGCCGTCACGGCATCCACCGCAGCGGCCCGCACCGCCTCGATCGCGCGCAGCCGGTTGATCCGCTCGAGCCGCTCGGCCGCCGCCGCACCGCCCGATTTGGCGACGTAGCCGTCCCAGCGGCGCAGCACGCCCGCCATCGTCACCAGCCGCTGCCCCACGGCCAGCGCGACGCCGTCGTCGGCCTCCGCCACGAACACCTGCGCCAGCCGCCGCGCGAGCGCCGCAGGTGCCGCGACATGCGCCGCCAGCGCCACCGTGCCGCGCGGCGCATCCGGGTCGCCCGGCGCCACCGCCGCCCCCGCCCAGAACCGCTCGCCCGCCGGATCGAGGCCCGCCTCGAGATCGTCGCCCAGCGCGGCCGCCAGCGCGCGTTCATACCCCGGATCGGGCCGCACCTGGTCGAGCAGCCGCTCGCGTCCATCCCGCCGGGTCGCCTTGGTCAGCGCCGCCGCCTCGCTGTCGAGCGCGGACAAATCGGCATGCGCGGTCGCACGCGCCGCTTGCGCGCGGTCGCGCTGGTCGATGCCCCCACGCTCATCCGCATCGGCGCGGGTCAGCGCGGCACGCATATCCTCGATCTCGCGCAGCGCCTGCGCTCGTGTCGCCGCCGCCATATCACGCTCGGCAAGTAGCGGGGCCGCATCGCCGAGCGCCGCAACCTCCGCCGTCACGCGCGCCAGATCGCGCGCGCCGCGTTCCGCGCGCACCCGCGCCGCCGCCAGCGCCGCCTCCGCCACGCGCGCATCCGCCGCCTCGGTCGCTTGCGCGGCCAGCGCTTGCGCCAGCGCCACCTCAGCATCGCGCCCGGCGCGCTCGGTCTCACTCAGCCGCGTTTCCAGATCGGGCACGCGCGCAACCGCCTCGGCCAGCCGCGCGTCCAGCGCCTTGGTCTCGTCGCCCAGCCGCGCGATCGCCTCGGCCGCATCGCTGGCAAGCGACCCTTCGCGCGCGCGATCCTCGGCCAGCCGCGCCCGCGCCGCCGCCACTTCGCTCACCCGCCGCGCCGCCGCCGCTTGTTCGCTGCGCAATCCACCGAGCCGATGCCCGGCCTCGCTCGCCGCTTCGCGCAGCGCCAGCGCTTGCCCGCGCGCCGCCGCCAGTGCCTCGGTCGCCGCCAAGGCGTGCGCCGCCGCCGCGCGCTGCGCCTCGGCAGCGTCCGCAACGCGCGTCTCGCACGTCGCCGCCTCCGCTTTGGCCGCATCGGCAGCGGCTTGCGCATCGCGCCAGCGCGCGAAGATCATCCGCGCCTCGGCGATGCGGATTTGATCGGACAGCGCGCGATAGCGCTCGGCTTGCCGCGCTTGGCGGCGCAGCGCGTTGGCGCGCGTGTCCTGATCGGCGATCAGTTCGTCGAGGCGGGTAAGGTTGACCTCGGTCGCGCGTAGTTTCTGCTCGGCATCGCGGCGGCGGACGTGGAGGCCCGCGATCCCGGCGGCTTCCTCGAGCATCGCGCGGCGCTCGGCCGGTTTCGCCGCGATGATCGCGCCGATCCGTCCCTGGCTGACCAAGGCGGGCGAATGCGCGCCGGTCGCCGAATCGGCGAACAGCAGCGCCACGTCCTTCGCGCGCACATCGCGCCCGTCGATCCGGTAGGCCGACCCCGCGCCGCGCTCGATCCGGCGGACGATCTCGCTCTCTTCACTCCCCGATTCGCCGGGAACCTCGATCAGCATCGAGACTTCGGCGAAATCGCGCGCGGGGCGGGTGTTGGTGCCCGCGAAGATCACGTCGTCCATGCCCGCGCCGCGCAGTGACTTGGCCGAGGTTTCGCCCATCGTCCAGCGCAGCGCTTCGAGCAGATTGGACTTGCCGCAGCCGTTCGGGCCGACGATCCCGGTCAGACCGGGTTCGATCCGCAAATCGGCGGCGTCGACGAAGCTCTTGAAGCCCGACAGTCGCAGCCGCTTGATTTGCACCGTTCAGGCCCCCGCCCCGCCTCGGTTCAGCCGCCCTGACGCTTGAGCACCGATTCGACCTGCGGCCAGACGTCGCCCGGCCCGAGCACGACAGGCGTACCGTTCAGCACGAAGGTCGGGGTGCTGCCGACCTGATAGTCGGTGTTCGCCTTCTCGGTCGATTTCGTCAGCGCCTCGAGCTCGGCGGCGTCGTTCAGACACGCCCGCGCCTTCGCCTCGGGCACGCCGCGCTGTTTGACGAAATCGAGATAGCCCAGCCCCTCGGCATAGGTCGTGGCGATCGCAGCGGGCGTGGCACCCTGCATCCCCTGGACCCGCGCGGACACGTCGCGTTCGTTCGCCAGCAGCGTCGGCTGGTTCGCCATCATCTGGTCGAGCAGCGGGAAAAACGCCGATTCAGTTACGCACCGCCCCAGCAGGATCGGCGCGACATCCAGCGCGCCGTGGATCGGATACTCGCGAAACTCATAAGACACCTTGCCCGTCGCGACATATTGTTCCTTCAGCTTGGGAAAGCCATCGGCATCGAAGGCAGCGCAGGCCGGACACGCGCGCGATCCATATTCGACCAGCTTGAGCGGTGCATCGGGATTGCCCATGCGAAATCCGAAATCGGCGGTCTTGGAAACGGTTTCGATCCAGCTCTTGCCTGCCGGGGCCGCCTTTGCGGCGACGGGGGCGGAGGCGACGGCGTTGCCGCCGGCATCACCCTTGCCGCACGAAGCGAGCGCAAGCGCAAAGAATGGGACGGCCAGCGCGGCGGGGACGGACATTTTCATGGCATACACTCCAGACAAAAGGATTATTTCGCACCCGCGGCGCGCAACACCGGTTCCAGCCCCGCCCAATCGGAAACCTTGTCGGCGACGGTGCCGTTGACGATGAAGGTCGGCGTTCCTGGGATGGTGTAGGTCTTGTTGGCGGCGGCGGTGTGCGCGACGATCGCGTCGAGCGCCTTGCGATCGGCCAGACACGCCGTCGCCCGCGCGACCGGCAAACCGGCTTTCACGACGAAATCGGTGTAGCCATAGAATTTGCCGAGATATGCCGCCACCGCATTGGGCGCGAGTTTCTGCAATTCGTCCTGCTTCACCTTCGGGATTTCGGCGTCGCGACCGATCAGCGCGCGCTGATTCGCCATCATTGCTTCAAGCAGCGGGAAGAAAGCACGGTCAGGCACGCAATGGCCGAGCAGGATCGGGGCAAGATCGATCGCGCCGTGGATCGGATAGTCGCGAAACTCGAACGAAACCTGCCCCGTCGCGACATAGCTTTTAGTCAGCAACGGCGCGCCGTTGACGGCAAACGCCGCGCAGGTCGGGCAAGTCCGTGCGCCATATTCAATCAGCTTCACCTTGGCCGCCGGATTGCCCATGCGCAGCCCGCCCTCGGGCGTGCGGACGACGGTGCGGACCCAGTCGGGGCGTGCGGGGGCGCGCTTGGCGGGTGCCGCTTTCTTGACCGGGGCCGCGTTGGCCGCAGGAACCACCGACACCGCCGCTGCGAAAATCGCCGACATAACCAACCGCTTCATTCATCCACTCCAATCACCGGCGCACCGCGCGTCGCCGCAACGCCTGCCGCGAGCGCCTCGAGCACCGCCTTCAATTCCGGGTCAGCAATGGTGCGCAGGCTCGCGCCGAGCTCGACCGGCACGGGCCTGAGCGACGGTGGCGCGGCGCGTGGCGCTGGCCCTGCCACATCGCCCTGCCGGATGTGTACGCGCGCAACCGCGGCATAGCCGAAGAAGCGGTTGACCCGCTCGATCACCTCGGGCGCGATATGCTGCATCATCGTCGCATGCGCACCACGCACCACAAGATTGAGCGTCCCGCCGGTGCGCTCACCATGCGGAAATTTGATCGATTCGGGCGTCGATACCCCGGCATAGCGCGGCCCCACGATTTCGCCCCAGCGGCTCACCACCGCGCTTTGCACAAAGCCGAAGCGGCGGAAGGCCGCGCGCCCGGCATCAGGCAGCAATTCCGCGACCGAGCGCGCCCGCCCGCCGCGCGGCTTTTCAATCGGGGGGGCGGAGGGGCCGCGTTTGCTCATCGCGCCGTCCATGCCATAGGCGGGGCGTGTCCGCCAAGCGCCCATCCAAAATCGCCCTCAAAACAGCCGACGCTCTGCTCGCTTGGTACGATCGGCACGCGCGCGCGCTGCCGTGGCGCGCCGCCCCAGGCAGCAACGCGCCTGATCCGTACCGCGTGTGGCTGTCGGAGATCATGCTGCAGCAAACCACTGTCGCCGCCGTCACACCCCGCTTCGCCGAATTCATCGCGCGCTGGCCGAGCGTAGAGGCGCTGGCGGCGGCACCCGAGGCCGATCTGATGGCCGCCTGGGCGGGGCTCGGTTACTATGCCCGCGCACGCAATCTCCACGCCTGCGCGCGCGCCGTGGTGGAGCGTGGCGGCTTCCCCGCGACCGAGGCGGGCTTGCGCGAACTCCCTGGCGTGGGCGCCTATACCGCCGCCGCGATCGCCGCGATCGCCTTTGGGGAGCGCGCGGTGGTGGTCGATGCCAATGTCGCGCGTGTGGTGGCGCGGTTGTTCGCGGTTGAACGGCCGCTCCCCGCTGCAATGCCCGACTTGCGCGCGGCAACCGACACGATCACGCCCGACGCGCGGGCCGGCGATTTCGCGCAGGCGATGATGGACCTGGGCTCGTCCGTCTGCACCCCGCGCAGACCCCGCTGTCTCGCCTGCCCGCTGTCCGCAGATTGCGCCGCTTACCGCACCGGGAACCCCGAAGGCTTCCCCATCAAAGCCGCCAAGCCAATCAAGCCGCAACGCTATGGCACGATCTTCTGGGCGGAGCATGCCGGCAGGGTGCTGCTCGTCACCCGCCCGCCACGCGGGCTGCTTGGCGGGATGCGCGCGCTGCCGACCGGGCCGTGGGCCGACACGCCGCCCGGCCTCGCCGATCCGCCGTTCGAAGCCGAGTGGCAGCTGCTGCCAAATACTGTCGCGCACGTCTTCACACACTTCCGGCTGGAACTCGCGCTTGCGGTCGCGCGCGCAGATGGGCAAGCGGGCGTTGAAGAACACTGCGGCGCCTATTGGGAGGCGACCGGGATCGACTCGGCGGGGTTGCCGACGGTGTTCGCTAAAGCGGCGACGGCCATCAGGAGGGCAAAATGGTAGCGATGCGGTTCAAAGTTGCGGCGGTAACGCTGCTGATCGTCGCGGGCGGCACGGCGGTTGCCCGACACGAAGTCGGCCTTTCCAGCCCCGCATCGGCCCTACCCCAGACGCAGAAGCTCTTCACCGACTATGTCGCCGAGAAAAAGATTCCCGGCGTCGTCGGCATTATCGGCCATGGCAATGGCCCCGCGACCGTGCTCGCCGCTGGCCATATCAGTGATGATCCCGGCGCGCCGCCCGCCGATCGCAACAGCCTGTGGCGCGTCTATTCGATGACCAAGCCGATCACCGCAATGGCGGCGATGATGCTGGTCGAGGATGGCAAGATCCGGCTCGATCAGCCGGTCAGCGACTTCATCCCCGCGTTCAAAAACATGCGCGTTCAGATCAGCGCCGACTCGCTCGAGAGCCGCCCCGCCACGCGCCCGATCACGATCCGCAACCTGCTGACGCATACCGCCGGCCTCGGCTATACGATCGTTACCAAGGGCCCGCTGCTCAAGGCGTATGAAGAGGCCGGGATCACCCCGTTCACCTCCGATGCCAAGACCGAGACGCAGAACCGCCTGCGCCGCCCCGCCACCCTGAAGGCGTTCGCCGACAAGGTCGCAACACTCCCGCTGATCGCCGAGCCGGGCACCAAATGGAGCTATTCGATCGGGCTCGACGTGATGGGTCGCGTGATCGAGGTCGCCGCGCGTCAGCCGTTCGACACCTTTCTGCAAAAGCGCATCTTCACGCCGCTGAAAATGCGGTCGAGCTATTTCACCGTGCCGGAGTCGGATGCACACCGTCTGGCGACCGGCTATTTCATCACCGGGGCGACGACGCGCGTCCCGCTCGATCCGGGCGCGACCTCGGTTTATCTCCAGCCGCCCAGCTTCCCCTATGGCGGCGCCGGGCTTGTCACCTCGGCGTCGGATTACGACCGCTTCCTCCACATGCTGCAGAATGGCGGCAGGCTCGACGGCGTGCGCGTGATGAAGACCGCCACCGTCAAGCTCGCCATGTCGAATCTGCTGCCAAAAGGTGTCAGCTATGGCGGCGCGGTTGCCGCGACCGGGGGAACGACCAACCCGCAAGGGTTCGGTGCGGGCGGATCGGTGGTGATCAACGCCACCCCCGGCGGCCCGGCCAAGGGCACTTATGGCTGGGGCGGTGCGGCCGGCACGATCGCCTGGGTCGATCCGGTAAATCAGGCGCGCGCGACGATCATGGTCAATTACCTGCCTGGCGACAAATGGCCGCTGCGGCCGGAATCGACCAAGACGATCTATGCCGATTTCGCAGCAGCACCGGTGCGGCGCACCAAGTGATCGCACCCGGCTTTACGGGCGGGATGCTCGACCGTGCCGACGCGCTGCGTCACGATGCGGACGCGCTGGCCGCGGCGCAGGGCGACTGGCGCGCGCGGCTGTTGAAGCTGGTCAATTTCGAGCCGGAGCTAACCGGCGACGGGCTGCTCGGCTGGACCACGCTGGCCGATGCGCCCGACGATGCCGAACTCGTCCTGCTCGGCCTCGACGAAGCCAAGCGCCCGCATTTCGCCGCCTACACGCCGGGGATGCGTGCGCCAGCGGCGCGATCGATGCGGCTGTTCGGGATGCTCGACGCCTTTGCCCCCGGCGAAGCGGCGACCTATGCCGCGGCGCGCAGCGTGCTCGACTGGCACAGCCGCCACCAGTTCTGCGCCAATTGCGGGCACCAGACCGCGATGTTCCGCGCCGGATGGGGGCGGACTTGCCCGAACTGCAAGGCCGAGCATTTCCCGCGCGTCGACCCGGTCGTCATCATGATCGCCGAACATGACGGGCGCGCGCTGCTCGGCCGACAACCCGCCTTCCCGCCGCGCCGTTACTCCGCGCTCGCGGGGTTCCTCGAACCCGGCGAATCGATCGAGGAGGCGGTCGCGCGCGAGATCATGGAGGAGGCCGGCGTGCGCGTGTCGAACGTGCGCTACATCGCCAGCCAGCCCTGGCCCTTCCCCTCCTCGCTGATGATCGCGTGCGTCGGCATGGCAGAGGACGACGCGCTCACGATCGACACCCACGAGCTGGAAGATGCGATCTGGGTGGAACGCGATGTCGTGCGCGCCGTTCTCGCTGGTGAAGACGGCCCGTTTCTGCCGCCACCCCCCTATGCCATCGCGCACACCTTGCTAACCGCATGGGCGGCAGGGCATGGGGGCGCCCGAAAGGTGCACGAATGACCGACATCAACGTCAACATCCAAGCGATTGCCGAAGCGAAGGACCTGTTCTGCCCGAAGGTCACCTGGGTCCATCACTGGACCGACACGCTGTTCAGCTTCCGCATCGAACGCCCGCAAAGCTTCCGCTTCGTCTCGGGCGAGTTCATCATGATCGGCCTCGGCACGCCCGAGGGCAAGCCGCTGCTGCGCGCCTATTCGATCGTCAGCCCGGCATGGGAGGACCATCTCGAATTCTTCTCGGTCAAGGTGAAGGACGGCCCGCTCACCTCGCGGCTGCAGCATGTGAAGGTCGGCGATCACATCCTGTTGGGGCGTAAACCCACCGGCACGCTCGTCCCCGACGCGCTCGAAACCGGCGAGCATCTGCTGATGATCGGCACCGGCACCGGCCTCGCGCCCTTTCTCTCGGTGCTGCGCGAACCCGACACGCATGAACGCTTCGGCAACATCGTGATCTCGCACACCGTGCGGCAGGCGGAAGAGCTCGCCTATCGCTCGATGCTCGAGGAAGACATTCGCACCGACGAGATTTTCGGCGAGCTGTTGAAAGACCGCTTCACCTATTACCCGACCGTCACGCGCGGCAGCTTCCACCGCCAGGGCCGCGTCACCGACCGCATCCGCGACGGCCGCTTCGCCGCCGATCTCGGTTTGCCGGCGGGCGATTTCAGCACGACGCGCTGGATGATCTGCGGCTCGATCGATTTCAACCGCGAGATGATCGAGATTCTGGAGGGCGCGGGGCTGAAAGAGGGCACGCGGAGCAATCCCGGGCAGTTCGTCGTGGAGCGTGCTTTCGTCGGGTGAGGGGTTTGGGCACTGTGCTTAAAATCGGAAGCACCCGCCCTCCCCAATACCGTTCGCCCTGAGCCTGTCGAAGGGCAGCGTGCCGCACGTCCGACGTCTATTGTGGCAAGCGGGGCTTCGACAGGCTCAGCCCGAACGGATGTTGTTGCTAGGCAACCCCCTCCTTCCCGCTTTCCTACGCCCCCATCATCTGTCAGCATCGCCCAGCAATGCTCTTGGACATCATCGGCATTTCGACATCCGGGCGCAAACCGTGTCCGCCCTCACCCGCACATTATCCTCCCCCGCCAGGGGGAGGTGGCACGCGAAGCGTGACGGAGGGGGAGGTTGGCGATGCGCTCGGAAGGGTCGGCAAACGGCGGAGACAGCTTGAGAGCTGATCGCTGACCGCCCCCTCCGTCGCCTGCGGCGCCACCTCCCCCTAGCGGGGGAGGATTCGCGCCCTCGCCCGCACCCGCAAAAAACACCGCCGATGTCGCGACTTTAGCGCGTTTGGTGTGACCTTAGCGTGGCCTTACGCGCTCACCGATTCCGCCAACCAACTGCGCGCGCAGAAAAAAATCGGGGATGAAATCGACTGACGTGTGCAGCAGGTGGCTAGCGGACATTGCGCCTGAGCAGGTAAGCGTCCTGCGCTATCTGCTCCTCGACCGTGTAGAAGTGGTCTGGAACACCGTCCGCGGGCTTATAGTCGCCATAGCTGAGGCGTTCGTTATGCATTTGCATCGCCTGCTGCCACGACGAGGCCCAAATCTCGAACACGAAGTGCGAACCCGGCATTAAATCGGGGCGCATTTGGTCGGCCCGCTCTTGCACGGGGCCAAATTCGCCGCCGTCCTCATTCTGCCAGTATTCGTGCAATAGTTTGGCCATCACGTGGTCCTACGATGTCAGACGAATGTCCGCAGATAAGGCGATACCAGTCCCTCAATTTCCGACCAAAGCCCCCTCACCCCCGCTTGCGCGCCTGGCGGTACGTCCCCAGCACCCGCACCCATTTCGAATGGAACCCCAGTTCCTCCAGCGCATGGTCCAGCCCCGCCTCGCCCGGGCGTCCCTCGACATCGGCGTAGAATTCGGTTGCGGCAAAGCTGCCGCCGCGTTGATAGCTTTCCAGCTTGGTCATGTTGACGCCGTTGGTCGCAAAGCCGCCCATCGCCTTGTACAGCGCGGCGGGGACGTTTTTCACTTCGAAGATCAGCGT
Organism: Sphingomonas sp. HMP6; assembly: GCF_013374095.1. Classification (NCBI taxonomy): domain Bacteria; kingdom Pseudomonadati; phylum Pseudomonadota; class Alphaproteobacteria; order Sphingomonadales; family Sphingomonadaceae; genus Sphingomonas; species Sphingomonas sp. HMP6. The sequence continues at coordinate 1,970,733 of NZ_AP022672.1, forward strand.
CGTCATCCACGCGCCCTCGCCGACCGGCGCATGACCCTCGCGCGCCAGCACCACAAAGCGCGTGGTGTTGTGCGCGGCATCGGCGATGTCGCTGGCGAGCGTCTGCAGCCCGTACAACGCCGCCGCCCCCGGCGGGGCGAGCGCCGCGAGCGTCGCGTCGCCGCGCTCCGCCACCAGCGCCGCCGCCCCCGCCGTATCGGGATAGGAAACCGGCACGATCCCCCGCTCACGCAGCCACAGCCGGCACTGGCCCAGCGCCTGCGGATGGCTCACCGCCTCGCGCACGCCATCGATCGCCCCCAGCCCCATCAGGGCGTAGCGAATGCCGAGGAAATGTTCGCCGGTGATCACCAGCCCCGACTCGGGCAGCAGGAAATGCATGTCGGCAACGCGACCGTGCAACGAATTCTCGATCGGGATGATCGCGCAATCGGCCCGCCCGTCACGCACCGCATCGATCGCATCGGCAAAATCGAAGCACGGCAGCGGCAGGCCGGTCGGGAAGGCTTCCAGCGCCGCGATATGCGAATTGGCCCCCGGCGCGCCCTGAAACGCTACGGCACGCGACGGCTCGGCGGCAGCGGCGGCGGTCATCTGGGCGACGAGCGCGCGGGCGGGTTCGGGGAAGGCTTCCATGGGCGCGGGGACGTAACGACCGCATTGCACCCCGGCAACCCTTCGCAGCCCCGCTATGGCGCGGCGGCAAACCGGCTTGCGATGCGCCCCCCACGAACCTATGGGACACGCAACATTGCGGCCCTATCGGGGGCCGATCGGCGACAGAGGCATAAGGCGAGACATGGACAACCGCACCAACACGATCGCAGGCTGGGTTCTGGGCAGCATGATGGTAGCCGTCGCGGCTGGCATCGGCGGCCATATGATCGTGCAGCCGATCAAGGCCGAAAAGGCCGGCTATCCGATCGAGGGTGCCGCCGAGGACGGCGGTGCCGGTGGCGCGGCCGTGCCCGACAAGCCGATCGCCGAATTGCTGGCGACCGCCGACACCGCGCACGGCACCGAAGTGTTCAAGAAGTGCAGCGCTTGCCACACCGTCGCGCAGGGCGGGGCCAACGGCATCGGCCCGAATCTGTGGGCGACCGTCGGCGAAGGCATTGCGCAGGGCAAGGCAGGCTATCCCTTCTCCGCTGCGCTGACGACCGCAGGTGCCGGCAAGAAGTGGGACTTCGAACAGCTCGACGCCTGGCTCAAATCGCCGCGTGGCTATGCCAATGGCACCAAGATGACCTTTGCCGGGCTGACCAGCGGTAAGGATCGCGCCGACGTGATCGCCTATCTCAACACGCAGGGCTCGAACCTGCCGCTCCCGGCGGCACCGGCTGGCGCGCCTGCCGCCACCGATGCGAAGGTCCCGCCGGCCGCCGGCGCCGCCGATCCGGGCGGCAAGGCAAGCGAGCCGACGGTAGGCATCGGCAGCAACACCACCGCCCCGGCGGCGGCTGGCAAGTAACACGCGTTTCGCCCCTCCCCTTCAGGGGAGGGGCTAAGACCGCCTCACTTGTCGCGATAAAATTCCTTCACCACCGCCCAGCCTTCCTCGGCGGTTTCGACGAAGGTGAAGATGCCAAGGTCCTTGGCCGACACCACGCCTTCCTCGACCAGCGCCTCGAAATTGACGACGCGCTCCCAGAATTTCCGACCGTAGAGCAGCACCGGGATCGGCGCGATCTTGCCGGTCTGGATCAGCGTCAGCAGCTCGAACAGTTCGTCGAACGTGCCGAACCCGCCCGGAAACGCCGCCAAAGCGCGGGCGTGGAGCAGGAAGTGCATCTTGCGCAGCGCGAAATAGTGGAACTGCATCGATAGCGCGGGCGTGACATAGGGGTTCGGCGCCTGTTCGTGCGGCAGCACGATGTTGAGCCCGATCGATTCGTATCCGGCCTCGGCGGCCCCACGATTCGCCGCCTCCATGATCGACGGGCCACCGCCCGAACACACGACGAAGTGGCGCTTGCCCTCCTCGTCGAGTGGAAAGGCACTGACCAATTGCGCCAGTTCATAGGCGACGGTGTAATATTTCGACTTCTCGACCAGGCTTTGCGCAATGCGGATCGCGGTATCGCCTTCGGCCTTTTCGAGCAGCGCCTGCGCTTTCACGGGCTCGGGAATGCGGGCCGATCCGTACATCACGAAGGTCGAGGCGATGTTCGCTTCGTCCATGATGAGCTGCGGCTTCAACAATTCGAGCTGGAAGCGGACCGGGCGCAGATCCTCGCGCAGCAGGAAATCCATGTCCTGAAAGGCGAGGCGGTAGGCCGGGTTTTCGGTTTGCGGCGTGCTGACGCCGGTCTTGGCGGTCTCGGCATCCTGGCGGGCGGGGGCGAAAACGCGCGATGGAACGTGGGTATCGTGGGCGGGCGTGTCTGTTTTGGGGATATCACTCATCCAGCGCCCCTAAGCCAAAATACCGCGCTTTTGAAGCCTAGCGGCAAAACCCCGCGCGATCGTCTTCGAGATGCAGATGGTTATAATGCGCCGCGTTGTAATCGGGGCTGAGCACCGTGCCGAAGCGCTTGCACGCCGACGCGCGAATCGCCCGCAGAAACCCCCGCGTGTCGGCATCACCGCCATTCCATCCCTGCTGCAGCGTAATTCGCCGTCCGTCCTTCAGCACGAATCCCGACACGTCGATCGCATTGGCGCTGGCATGCCCCGATAGCCTTCCGCCCGCCCCCGGGGCGCCCACCACCGCGCGACAGGCATAGCTTCCCATGCTCTCGATCCGCACCAGATCGCTCCCCAGCATCTGCCGCGCGGCGGGTGCCACGGCATGGTCGACCCAACCGGTGAAGCTGCGCGCGAGACCGCAGCGCATCGCCTTGATGTTGGTGACGGGCACGCCGATGTCGAGCAGCTGCAACGCGCCGATCACTTGACACCCGCCCCCATAATCGCGGTCGGGCAGCGGCGAAAACCGCACGTCCGCACGCGCCAGATCGGCAAAGCACGCCTGCGTCTCGCGGCTGGTCGGCAGGTTGAGCATGGCCGGCTTCGCCCCACCCAGTCGCGGCGGCGGACGCCGGTCGCTCCCGCCGCCCGATACGCAGGAGGCGAGCAGCACGGGTAACGCAAGGGCGGCAATGCGGCGCAGCATGGCAACGGGATACCCTGTACCCCTGCCCAACCGCTACCCCGCTTGCGACGAACGACTCACCGCTTGACCCGCCCCGCAAACTCTATACGGGCGGCAACGGGCCACGCGGTCCCAACGCCGCGCGTGCTCTCTGTGAGGAGAGACTACATGACTGACCTTCCTGCGCGTCCCGCGCATCTGCCTGCACGTCCCTATTTTTCGAGCGGACCGTGCGCCAAGCCTCCCGGCTGGACCCCGACATCGCTGGCAACCGAATCGCTGGGGCGCTCGCACCGCTCGAAGATCGGCAAGACGCGGCTGCAATATTGCATCGATCTGATGCGCGAACTGCTCAAGCTCCCCGATACGCATCGCATCGGCATCGTTCCCGGCTCCGACACCGGCGCCTATGAAATGGCGATGTGGACGATGCTGGGCGCAAAGCCGGTCACCGCGCTCGCCTGGGAAAGCTTCGGCGAAGGCTGGGTCACCGACGCGGTCAAGCAGCTCAAGATCGACCCCAATGTCGTGCGCGCCGATTATGGCCAGCTGCCTGATCTGAATGCGGTCGACTGGTCGAACGACGTGCTGTTCACCTGGAACGGCACGACCTCGGGCGTGCGCGTGCCGAACGCCGACTGGATCCCCGCTGACCGCGAGGGGCTGTCCTTCGCCGACGCGACCAGCGCGGTGTTTGCCTATGACATCGATTGGGACAAGATCGACGTTGCGACCTTCTCCTGGCAGAAGGTGCTGGGCGGCGAAGGCGCGCACGGCGTTCTGATCCTCGGCCCGCGTGCGGTCGAACGGCTCGAAAGCTACACCCCCGCTTGGCCGCTGCCCAAGGTGTTCCGCCTCGTGTCGAAGGGCAAGCTGACCGAAGGCGTGTTCAAGGGCGAGACGATCAACACCCCCTCGATGCTCGCGGTCGAGGATTGCATCGCCGCGCTCGAATGGGCGAAGACCGTCGGCGGCGCGGACGGGCTGATCGCGCGGAGCGACGCCAATGCCGCCGCGCTCAACCAGATCGTCGCGGACCGGCCGTGGCTCGGGCACCTCGCGGCGGATGCGGCGACGCGGTCAAAGACCAGCGTCTGCCTGACGGTCGAGGGCGCCGACGAGGCGTTCATCAAGGCGTTCGCCGGGTTGCTCGAAAAGGAGCACGCGGCGTATGACATTGCGGGCTACCGCGATGCACCGCCGGGCCTGCGCATCTGGTGCGGCGCGACCGTCGATACCGCCGATGTGGTCGCGCTCGGGCCGTGGCTCGACTGGGCTTATGCGACCGTGAAGGCCGCCTGAACCTTCTCCCTCTCCCCTTCAGGGGAGAGGGCCGGGAGAGGGGCAGTCCAGCACGCCACCCTCCCCGTATCCCACTTCCCCTCTCCCGCGCTTCGCTGCGCTCGCTTGCCCTCTCCCCGCCTGCGGGGAGAGGGGAAAAGAAAGGAACTCCCCATGCCAAAAGTCCTCATCTCCGACAAAATGGACCCCAAAGCCGCCCAGATCTTCCGCGAACGCGGCGTCGAGGTCGACGAGATCACCGGCAAGACCCCGGAAGAGCTGATCGCGATCATCGGCGACTATGACGGCCTCGCGATCCGCAGTTCGACCAAGGTGACCAAGGCGATCCTTGCTGCTGCGACCAACCTCAAGGTCATCGGCCGCGCCGGGATCGGCGTCGACAATGTCGATATCCCCGCGGCATCGGCGCAGGGCGTGGTCGTCATGAACACGCCGTTCGGCAATTCGATTACCACCGCCGAGCACGCCATCGCCTTGATGTTCGCCCTCGCGCGCCAGCTTCCCGAGGCCGACGCCTCGACCCAGGCCGGCAAGTGGGAGAAGAACCGCTTCATGGGCGTCGAAGTCACGTCCAAGACGCTCGGCCTGATCGGCGCGGGCAATATCGGCTCGATCGTTGCCGATCGCGCGCTAGGGCTGCGGATGAAGGTGATCGCGTTCGATCCGTTCCTGTCGCCCGAACGCGCGGTGGAGATCGGCGTGGAGAAGGTCGAGCTCGACGATCTGCTCGCGCGTGCCGATTTCATCACGCTCCACACGCCGCTGACCGACCAGACGCGCAACATCCTGTCGGCAGAAAATCTCGCCAAAACCAAAAAGGGCGTGCGCATCATCAATTGCGCGCGTGGCGGGCTGATCGACGAGGCAGCGCTCAAGGCGGGGCTCGATTCGGGCCATATCGGCGGTGCCGCACTCGACGTGTTCGTGCAGGAACCGGCCAAGGAATCGCCCCTGTTCGGCACGCCCAATTTCGTCTCGACCCCGCATCTCGGGGCCTCGACTGACGAAGCGCAAGTCAATGTCGCGATCCAGGTCGCCGAGCAGATGTCGGATTATCTGATGTCGGGCGGAGTCACCAACGCGCTCAACGTGCCGTCGCTCTCCGCCGAGGAAGCGCCGCGCCTGAAGCCGTACATGGCGCTCGCCGAGAAGCTCGGCAGCCTGGTCGGGCAGCTCACCACCGGGTCGATCGGTCGCATCTCGATCCACAGCGAGGGTGCCGCCGCCGAGCTCAACCAGAAGCCGATGGTCTCTGCCGTGCTTGCCGGGTTCCTGCGTACGCAGACCGACACGGTGAACATGGTCAACGCGCCCGTCCTCGCCAAGGAACGCGGCATGGAAGTCCGCGAAGTCCGCACCGAGCGTGAGGGCGATTACCACACGCTGCTGCGCGTTTCGGTCAAGACCGATGCCGGCGAGCGTTCGGTCGCGGGCACGCTGTTCGGCGATGCCGCGCCGCGCCTGGTCGAGCTGTTCGGGATCAAGGTCGAGGCCGATCTTGCCGGGCACATGCTGTATGTCGTCAATGAGGATGCGCCGGGCTTCATCGGTCGCCTGGGCTCGTTGCTTGGCGAACAAGGCGTCAACATCGGCACCTTCCACCTCGGTCGCCGCTCAGCCGGCGGTGAGGCGGTGCTGCTGCTCTCGGTCGATGATGCGGTGACACCGGAGCTCCTCGCCAAGGTCCGCGCGCTGGCTGGCGTGAAGACCGCGATGGGCTTGGCGTTTTAAGCAGGCGACGGTAGCCTCTTCTTCTCCCTCTCCCCTCAGGGGAGAGGGCCGGGGAGAGGGGCCGTGCCGCAAACCAATAAAGAGTTGCTCGCGCGCGCCAAATACATGCGCAGCAATCCCACCCCGGCAGAAGCACGCCTATGGTACAATCTCCGCGCCAAGCGCTTCGAGGCCATCAAGTTCAGCCACCAAGTCGTCATCTACCCCTACATTGCCGACTTCGTCGCGCGCTCGCGAAAGTTCGTGATCGAGGTTGACGGCGATACCCACGCAAGCGACGGAGCCTATGATGCCCGCCGCACTGCGTGGCTGGAAAACCAAGGGTATTGCGTGATCCGCTTCTCCAACGCCGACGTGATGGGAAATCTCGGTGGCGTTCTCGAAGCAATCAGCGTTGCGCTTGGTACTGCCCCTCTCCCCGGCCCTCTCCCCGACGGGGAGAGGGAGAAGGACGTTCGATGACCACCGCTCTCCTCCCCACCGGTTTCCGCGACCGGCTCCCCCCTTTCGCCGATGCCGCCGCGCGACTCGAACAGGCGGTGCTCGGCACGGCCTATGCGCATGGCTATGAACGCGCCGATCCGGCGCTGGCCGAATTCGAAGCAGGACTCGCCGGGCGCCTGAAAGCGGCGCGCGCGCAGGATGCGGTGCGCTTCGTCGATCCGGTGAGCCAGGCGACGCTGGCGATCCGGCCCGACATGACCGCACAGATCGGCCGCATCGCCGCAACGCGGATGGCGCACCACCCACGCCCGGTGCGGTTGTCCTATGCTGGCCCCGTGCTGAAACTGCGCGCCTCGCAGCTCTCGCCCGACCGTGAAATGCGCCAGATCGGCTGTGAACTGATCGGGCTCGACACCGTCGCCGCCGCGCGCGAGATCGTCGAAGTCGTGGTCGCGGCGCTGACCGCGGCGGGCGTCGCCGACGTGTCGATCGATTTTACTCTGCCCGATTTGATCGACGTGCTGGCGGGCGGTCCGTTCCCGGTCGATCCGGCGCAAATCCAAGCGTTGCGCGACCGACTCGACGCCAAGGATGCGGGCGGCGTCGCGGCGATCGCCCCGGCCTATCTCCCGCTCATTGCCGCCGCTGGCCCCTTCTTCGAGGCGCATGACCGGCTGTGTGCGTTCGATGCGGGCGGGGCGCTGACCTCGCGGCTCGATGCGCTGTGGCAGATCGCCGATGGCCTCAAGGGCCGCGTCGCGCTGACGCTCGATCCGACCGAGCGGCACGGCTTCGAATTCCAGAGCTGGCTCGGTTTCTCGATCTTCGCGGGGGGCTTACGCGGCGAAATCGGGCGCGGCGGCACCTATACGATCCTGCACGAAGACGGCGCGGAGGAAGCCGCCGTCGGCTTCTCGCTCTATGCCGACGCCATCGTCGCGGCGGGCCTTGCCGACACCGACCGCCGCCGCCTGTTCGTGCCGCTCGGCACCGATCCGGCGCTGACGGCAAGGATGCGCGGCGAAGGCTGGGTCACGGTCGCGGCGCTGGAGGCTGGCGATACGCCTAAGGCGCAGCTTTGCACGCACTTGCTGGCGGACGGCGAAGCACGGTCGCTCTAACCTACCGCACGAAGTGGCGCTTCAGATACGCATCGACCAGCGCGGTTGCGGGATAATCGGGTTCGCCGAGCTTGCGGTTGATCTCCATATGGCCGCGCAGCCCCTTGCCCTCGACCGCCTTCACCTCGGCTGGTGTGCCTGCCGCGCGCAGCGCCGCGCCGAGCGCGGTCGATTGCGCCGTGCCGTCGTCGCGCGCGATGTGGAGGATCAGGAAATCGGGGGCATTGGGTGCGGCGACCTGAAAGGTCGGGGACAGCGCTTTCTGCCGGGCGGGATCGCTGCCGAACGCCTGCACATAGGTGTCGTGCATGAAATTACCGCCCTCGGCGATCTGGCGCGGCACGTCATACGCCGCCCCGTCGAGCAGGATCACGCCGCGCACGGCAGCGGGCTTCATTCCGGCCTTGGCGAAGTAGCGCGGATCGGTGCCGACCAGCGCCGCCAGATGCGCACCCGCGCTATGCCCCATCAGCACGATGCGGGTTGGGTCGAACCCCAGCTTCGCGGCTTGTCCGCGCAGCGCGGCCACCGCATCGGCGACGTCCTGCGCTTGCTGTTCGACCGTTGCGGCAGGAACCAGCCGATAATCGATCGACGCGAAGGCGTACCCCGCCGCGAGCGAATGCGAGACCTTGGCCGCGCCGGTGGTGTTCGACTTGTCGCCGCGCTTCCATCCGCCGCCGTGGACGAAGATCACCAGCGGTGCGTCGGGCGCCTTTGCACGCCAGAAATCGAGATGCTGGAGCGGATCGGCACCATAAGCGATGTCGGTCTTGCCGGGCACCGGGGCCTCCTGCGTCCGCCCCTCCATGCGCTGCTCCATCCGCTGCGCGATCCGTTCGCGGAAGCTCTGGCGTGCCTCGGCAGGCGTGAAAGCGATGGCGGCGACAAGCACGGGCACAAGCAGGCGGATCATGGCGGCGTCCCTCGATCGTTACGCATCCAGCTATCGTGGCCCAGCAAACCGGGTCAAACGATCAAGTGTAACAGATTGTAGGGGGTGGACGCTTGCGCCCGCTCTACCTAGGGAAAGGCCGATTTCCGGCACACCCTGAAAGGTGGACAATTGGCCAACGTAGCAGTGATCGGCGCCCAATGGGGCGATGAAGGCAAAGGCAAGATCGTCGACTGGCTCGCCGAGCGCGCCGATGTCGTCGTGCGCTTTCAGGGCGGGCACAACGCCGGGCATACGCTCGTCGTTGGCGAGAAGGTGTATAAGCTCTCCTTGCTGCCCTCGGGCATCGTGCGCGGGACGCCGTCGGTGATCGGCAATGGCGTGGTGCTCGATCCGTGGGCGCTGAAGGCCGAGGTCGAGAAATTGCGCGGGCAAGGCGTGACGATCACGCCTGACACGCTGATGGTGTCGGATACCTGCGCGCTGATCCTCCCCTTCCACCGCGATCTCGATTCGCTGCGCGAGGATGCAAGCGGCGCTGGCAAGATCGGCACGACGCGGCGCGGGATTGGTCCGGCGTATGAGGACAAGGTCGGGCGGCGGGCGATCCGCGTCTGCGACCTCGCGCATCTCGACGCGCTCGGGCCGCAACTCGATCGGCTGACCGCACACCACGACGCGCTGCGCGCTGGCTTTGGCGAGCCGCCGGTAGACCGCGAAGCCCTGATCGCCGAGCTGCGCGAGATTGCGCCGTTCGTATTGCCGTTCGCCAAGCCGACGTGGCGCGATCTCAATGCCCTTCGCGCACGCGGGCGGCGGATTCTGTTCGAGGGCGCGCAAGGCGTGCTGCTCGACGTCGATCACGGGACCTATCCATTCGTCACCTCGTCAAACACGATCGCGGGGACCGCGGCGGGCGGATCGGGCCTTGGGCCGAGTGCGGTCGGCTTCGTGCTCGGCATCGCCAAGGCGTATACGACCCGCGTCGGCTCCGGCCCCTTCCCGACCGAGCTCGAGGATGCGACCGGCGAACGGCTGGGCGAGCGCGGCCATGAATTTGGCACGGTGACGGGTCGCAAGCGGCGCTGCGGTTGGTTCGACGCCGTACTGGTGCGGCAATCGGCGGCGGTCGGCGGCATTACCGGGATCGCGCTGACCAAGATCGACGTGCTCGATGGGTTCGATGAAGTGCGGATCTGCACCGGCTACAGCCTGCGTGGCGAGACGCTCGATTATTATCCGGCGCATGCCGCCGACCAGGCCGACGTGGTGCCGATCTACGAGACGATGCCGGGCTGGCAGGAAACCACCGCAGGTGCGCGCAGCTGGGCCGATCTGCCGGCGCAGGCGATCAAATACATCCGCCGGATCGAAGAGCTGATCCGCTGCCCCGTCGCTTTGGTCTCGACCAGCCCGGAACGCGAGGACACGATCCTGGTGCGCGATCCCTTCGCCGACTGATACGAAAAGCCCCGGCCCTGCGGGTGCAGGACCGGGGCCAAACGCATAATCCGCCAGGCGCCGATTACATCGGCTTCTTTTTGGTCTTCTTCGTCGTCGTGGTGGTCGTCGATTCGCCCGGGGTCTGCGTCGTCATGGTCTGATCCGCGGGCGAAGTGGTCGGTGTTGCCATCGGATCAGGCGACGTCGGGGTCGGCTGCTGGATCGTGCTCGGGGGGACGTCGGTCGTCGTGGGCGCAGGGGTGGTCGTTGGTGCGGTCGGCATCGTTTGCGGCTCGCCAGGGGCGGGTGCCGTGGTCTGGGCAAGTGCTGCGGTCGAGAGTGTGGCAGCGGCTATGCCGGCCAGAAGTGCGATACGCATAAAAATAGTCCTTTCGGTACAATGACCATCGAGGTCGCACCTAACAACGCACCATAAATCGTGCGGTCGCTCCTTTTATCCCTTCAGCAGAACGGATTGCCGGGTTATCCGACTTGCCCGCGATGCCGGAGTTTATGGTCCGCCAGAACCAGCGCTACCATCGCCGCTACCACCGGTGCGCCACGAATCCCAACGCACGGATCGTGCCTACCCTTGGTCAGGATTTCGGTCGCGGCTCCACTCCGGTCGATCGTCTCGACAGGGGTCAGGATCGACGAGGTCGGCTTGAACGCGACGCGTAAGCGTATCGGCTGCCCGGTCGAGATACCACCGGCAATGCCGCCGGCGTGATTGGCGAGGAATTCGGGGCCGTCAGCGCCGGGGCGCATGGCGTCGGCATTGTCCTCGCCCCGCAAGATCGCCGCGCCAAAGCCATCGCCGATCTCCACGCCCTTGACCGCGTTGATCCCCATACACGCCGCCGCAAGATCGGCGTCGAGCTTGGCATAGAGCGGCGCGCCCCATCCGGCGGGGACGCCAGTCGCGGAACAGCCGATCACCGCACCGAGCGAAGACCCCGCCTTGCGCGCGGTGTCGACCAATCCCTCCCACCGCGCCGCGGCGGCGGCGTCGGGGCAGAAAAAGGGGTTACGATCGATCTCGCTCGCATCGAAATTGGCCGGGTCGATCGCATCGCCGCCGATCGCCTCAACCCACGCGGTGATCGTCACTTCGGGGATGACCAGCCGCGCTACCGCGCCTGCAGCAACACGCGACGCCGTCTCACGCGCCGAGGAGCGCCCGCCGCCGCGATAATCGCGGAAACCGTATTTGGCGTCATAGGCATAGTCGGCGTGGCCGGGGCGGTAGGCTTTGGCGACCTCCGAATAGTCCTTCGAGCGCTGATCGACATTCTCGATCATCAGGCTGATCGGGGTGCCGGTGGACTTGCCCTCGAACACGCCCGACAGGATGCGGACCTGGTCCGGCTCCTGCCGCTGCGTGGTGAAGCGCGAGGTGCCGGGGCGACGTTGATCGAGGAAAGGCTGGATGTCGTCCTCGCTGATAGCGATCCCCGGCGGGCACCCGTCCACCACCGCGCCGATCGCCGGACCGTGCGATTCGCCCCAGGTCGTGAAGCGGAAGAGGTGGCCGAAGGTGTTGAAGCTCATCAGGCCAGCGCGATATCCGGCGCGTCCTCGGCTTTCATGCCGATCACGTGATAGCCTGCATCGACGTGATGCGTTTCGCCCGTCACGCCGCTTGCAAGGTCGGACAAAAGATACAGCCCCGCACCGCCGACATCCTCGATCGTGACGTTGCGCTTCAAGGGCGAATTGAGCTCGTTCCACTTGAGGATCAGGCGGAAATCGCCGATCCCGCTCGCGGCCAGTGTCTTGATCGGCCCGGCCGAGATCGCGTTGACGCGGATGTTGTCCCGGCCCAGATCGACCGCGAGATATTGCACGCTTGTCTCCAGCGCCGCCTTCGCCACGCCCATAACGTTGTAATGCGGGATGACCTTCTCAGCACCATAATAGCTGAGCGTCAGCAACGCACCGCCATTGGGCATCATCGCCGCCGCCCGCTTGCACACCGCGACGAAGGAATAAACCGAGACGTTCATCGTCATCAGGAAATTGTCGAGGCTGGTGTCGACATAACCGCCGCGCAGCTCGTTCTTGTCGGAAAAGCCGATCGCGTGGACGACGAAGTCGATCGTCGGCCATTCCACAGCCAGCGCCTCGAACGTGGCGTCCAGCGCGCCCATGTCCGCCACGTCGCAATCGAACAACCGGGCGACTCCAAGCTGCTCGGCAAGCGGGCGCACGCGCTTTTCCATCGCTTCGCCCTGATAGCTGAACGCCAGCTCGGCCCCCGCCTCGCTCAGCTTCTTGGCAATGCCCCAGGCGAGCGAGCGATCATTGGCGAGACCCATGATCAGCCCGCGTTTGCCTGCCATCAATTCCATCACGCGCTCGTCGCCTCCGTCAGTTTCCGCGCGGTCTCTACTCCCGGTTCGGGGGGTTCCGCCAGTGCCGCGTTCAAATGCGCACCAAAGACGATGCCCAGCCCCACCAAAAAGAAGAACAACAGCGCCACGATCACCCCGGCCAGGCTGCCATAGGTCAGGCTGTAATCCGACAGCGAGGACAGGATGATCGGCAGCAAAGCCGTGATCGACACCCACCACGCGGCGGTGAATAGCGCGCCCGGCCATTTGGGACATTTGCTCAAGCGGTACTTTGACGGGGTGACCGAAAAGAACAGCATATACAGCGCGATAAACATGACGAGACCGGGCACAATCCGCGACAGGCCGATCCACCCCGCGACATCCTGCGCGAACGGGAGGAGCGCATAGACGAAGCGCTCTGCGGCGGTGAGCAGACCCTGCACCAGGAACGAGAACAGCGCGACCACCACCGAGACGACGATAACGAGCATCGAGCTCAGCCGATAATGCCAGAACGGCTTGCTCGATTTGACCCCGTAAGCGCGGCGGAAAATGTCGCGGATCGTCTCGACGAAACTGCCGACCGACCATAAGGCAACGATCCCGCCGATCCACAGCAAAGACCCGGTGCGCGCCGCCAGCACGTCGTGAATCGGCTTTTCGAGCAGCTCACCGACATTGGGCGGCAGGACGTGGAGGAAGGAAGCGACCGCGCGTTGGGTCTCGGTACTTTGGCCAAGCAAAGACGCGATCGCTGCGGCCAGGATGAAGAACGGAAACACCGTCAGCAGCGCAAGATAGGCGAGGTTGCCGGCGTGGATGAACCCGTCCGAAAACACGCCGATCACGACGCGGCGGAATACCTGCCACGCCCGCATCGGCAGCCGCGCGGCGGGCGGCACGTCGTCGGGCTGTACCCCCGCTTCGCCGTGCGCAGCACGCTCTTCGGGCGAGACGGGGGAAATATCACTCATCGACGCAGGCTCCTTGCGGGCGTCAGACGCCCAGCCCGCCGCGCGGGTTCCGCAAGTCCTTGTCTTTCCACGCCGTGACGAATTCGATCAGCGCGTCGTCATCGACCGGCAAATCGACCATCAGCGTGACGAGCTGATCGCCGCGCGTTCCGTCCTTGCGATGAAAGCCGCGCCCGCGCAGCCGCAGCGTCTTGCCCGAGCTTGACCCCTTGGGCACCGTTAGCATCACCGCGCCCTCGGGCGTCGGGACGCGCACGCTCGCGCCCAACACCGCCTCGGACAGGCTGATCGGCAGGTCGAGCCGGACATCGTCGCCTGCGCGCTCGAAGAATTTGTGCGGCAGGACGGTGAGCGTGACGATCCCGTCACCGTTGCCGCCCGGCCCCGGCTGGCCCTTGCCCGTTAGCCGCATCTGCGCGCCGCTTTCGAGCCCGGCGGGCAGTTTGAGGTCGATCGTCTTGCCGTCACCCAGCGTGATCCGCTGCGGCTTGGAGGTCACCGCATCGATGAACGCCACGTCGAGCTTGTAGAGGATGTTGCCGCCCTTTTCGCGGGCACGCCCGAAGCCACCCGCGAAACCGCCGCGCCCGGTGCTCGAAAACATATTCTCGAAAATGTCGCTGAGGTCTGGCCCGTCGGCCTGAAAACCGCCGCCACCGGGGCCGGGGCGGAAGCCGCCGGGATTGCCGCCACCGCCGCCGAACCCGAAGGGCGAGGTCGGATTGCCGTCGCCGTCGATCTCACCCCGATCGAAGCGCGCGCGTTTGTCCTTGTCGTTCAGCAGATCATAGGCGTTGGTGACCGAACTGAAGCGGTCGCTCGCCTTGGGATTGTCCTTGTTTTTGTCAGGATGCAGCTCTTTCGCAAGCTTGCGATACGCCTTCTTGATCTCCGCTTCGGTTGCGGTGCGGGCGACGCCCAATGTCGTATACGGATCGGCCACGTTTTACCCCAATGTCCTGTGCCGCCTATTTGGGGGATCGGCACCGAGAGTGCAACGCGGGGGTGCGAGCAACAGCTGTGCTCCCTACTTTCGCCCAAGGGTATCCAGCGGGCTCGAATCGAGATGCCCGAGAATCCGCTTCAGTGCCGCGATGTTCTTTTCGTCTTCGGCGCTGTCGAGCGCATCCTGCAACACCGTGCGGATTTGGTCGGGCCCGACCCGCTCCATCTCCCAATTCGGATACAGACGGTCGCGCTTCTCCACACTCCGGTCCAGCGCGACGATGTCGTGATGGCGCGGATCGCCATGAAGGCTCGCGATCAAATTCTGCACCTGCGAAGGCGGCCCTTCAATCCATTGGAAGAAAATGCCACTGCCAAAAACCAGCACGCCGGTGATGCCGCGGTCGGCATTGCTCCGCTGAGCCCATTCGATGAGGCGGTCGACTTCCATGTCGTCGACGCTTTCGGCGGCACGACTGCAATATACAAAGGTTTCGAGAAGGGGCGCGGCGTGATCCAGGTCTGTGTCGCCTGGAAAACCGAATTCATCAAACATCATCTGGCTCGTTTTATCTGTGGCGGGCGGGCCGTGCCATCCGGTGGGTCGGCACCGGGTTAGCGCATCTTTCTGATTTGGATAAGGAAGCATTGCAGGCCCCGCTACCCCTACCCCTACCCCTACCCCTACCCCACCATCTCCGGCGCGACATCGACGCTGACATCCATCTTCTGCGCGCTCGAACCCAACACGACGCCGTCGATCGGCGCGATTTCGCCATAGTCGCGGCCGATTGCCATCACGATGTGGTCGCCCGCCATCCAGATGCCGTTGGTCGGATCGACCCCGACCCAGCCGAGTTCGGCGCCGCACCATAGCAGCACCCAGGCGTGCGTCGCATCTGCGCCGACCAGCCGCGCTTGCCCCGGTGGCGGGATCGTGCGGATATAGCCCGAGGCGTAGGCCGCGGGCAGGCCCGCCGCGCGCAGGCCCGTGATCATGATCTGCGCGAAATCCTGGCACACGCCGCCGCGCTTCATGAACGCCTCGTGCGGAGGGGTGTCGACCAGGGTCGCGGTGGGATCGAACGCGAAATCGTTCTGGATGCGCTGCGCCAGCGCGATCGCGGCGTCGAGCGCGGGGCGGTCGGGCTGCAGATCCTGCGCGCACCACTGCGCGATATCGCGGTCGAGCGGGATCAGCGGCGAGGGGAAGAGGTAACTGGCCGGGCCAGCCGGCGACGGATCGCGACTGGCGCGCGCGGCGGCGGCGATCTCAGCCAGCGCGGGCGATCCGTTCGCGGGCATCGGCACGGGGCGGTCGACCGCGATGCGCGACACGCTTTCGATCGTCAGATGCCGCACCGGCTCGTCCACCACCATCCGCATGACATTGGCGAGCCCCGCCTCCGCCCGCGCTGGGGATACGCGGCCCGAGGGCGAGATGGTAAGCTGGTAATCGAGCAGATCCTGTCCCGACCAGTGGATCGGCTTGAGGCGCAGGTTGCAGCGCGCAAACTTGACGTTCGCCCCGTAATCGAAGCGGGTGATATGGCGGATTTCGTAGATCAAGCGAGTGTCATCCCTGCCGCCCGCAGCGGTTCGGCACCCTGCAGGAAATAGCGCCGGGCAATCGCCTCCGACAATTGGAACAACCGCCGCTCGACATCCCCCAAAACCTCGGCGTCAAGCGCTGCCGCCGTCGCGGTCGAGACAATCGCGGTCAGCACACTGCCCTGCGCTTGTTGCGGCTCCTCCATCCCGTCATCCTCAAGCACCGGCAACGCCGCCAAATGCTCGCAGATCCGGCAGATCTGGAACGCCAGCGAGCGCGGATTGCCGGGGTCGAGTGCGACCAGATCGACCACGGGCACCCGCGCGATGCCGGTCAGATAGCGCTGGCGATAGCTGATCTGGCTGTCCGCGAGATCGAGCAGGGTGGAGAGATCGTCGAGGCTCGCTTGCGCCATGCCGAACGCCCGCACCGCCCGCGTCACCGTCTGCGCGCGCTCCAGCCGGCGCCCGAGATCGTGGAAGCGCCACGCGGCGGTCCGCCCCATATGCTCGGCCGAGAGGCCCGACAGTGCGGCGTAGCGGCGCTGCAGCGATCCGGCGCGTTCGAGCATCACACCTTTGCTAGGGTAAGGCGCATCAAGCAGCCGCACGACATCCGCCGCGAGCCGATCACGCGAGCCCTGCCCGATCCCACGCGCGAGGCGGTTGATCGCGCGAACGCTGTGCCAGTCTCCATCCTCCATCGCGGTACGCGCGAACGCCGACAGATCGGCACGGCGCAGCGACGGCGGATGCGGCGCGCCGCCGGCGTTGACCACGAGCCCGACCAGCCGCCCGACTGTTTCCGAGGCGAGTGCCGCACCCGCATCGGCGTCGATCGAATTGCCGAGCATCACGCGGATGACGCCAAGCAGCGCCTCGCCGCGTTCGAGATAGCGTCCGAGCCAGAAGAAATTGTCGGCGACGCGGCTGGGCAGCGTGCCGGGGTTGCGGCGGACGTGGACGGTATCGGCGGGGGGGAGCAGCGACATCGGCGCGACTTCCTCGCCCCCATGCACCACGACATCGGCCGACCAGCACCCCTCGCCCATCACCGACGCGCGCGGATCGGGATGCTCCGCAATCCGCGCGAAACCGCCGGGCAATACGGTCCACGCGCCATCGCTGCCGCGCGCGGCGAACACGCGCAAGGTGAAGGGCCGCGCGGCAAGGCCGGTGTCGGTGACGACCGGCATGGTCGAGAGCCGGACGATTTCCTGCCCGACATAATCCTGCGGGCGGCGCTGCATGTCGTCGATCAGGGCAGCGCGTGCAGGGCCGGTGATGTCGACGCCGGGGAGCGCGATCCCGTCTGGCAAGCCGAGCGGGGCGACGCCGAACGCGGGGCCGATCAACAAATGGTCGAAATTCTCGATCACGCTCGCGCACGCTTGGTCCTGACCGCACCACCACGTTGCGATATTGGGCAGGATCAACTCCTGCCCGGTCTCGGATGCGCAAAGTCGCGGGAGGAATGCGCCGAACGCTGCCGATTCGAGCACGCCCGCGCCCGGCACGTTTGCAATCACGACATTCCCCGCGGCGGCGGCATCAATCAGACCGGCCACGCCGATGTGCGAATGCGAATCGAACGCCAGCGGATCGAGCAAGCGCGGGTCGACGCGGTGCCACAGCGCATCGATCCGCTTCAGCCCGCCGATCGTGCGGATATAGAGCTTGTCCTCCAGCGCGGCGAGATCGGCGCCCTCCACCAGCAGGAAGCCGAGATAGCGCGCCAAATGCGCCTGCTCGGCATAGCTTGCGGAGTAACGCCCCGGCGTCAGCAGCCCGATCCGCGGCTCGACCCGGCGGCAGGCGGCAGCGAGGCCATCGCGAAACGCCGCGAAAAAGGATGCGTGGCGCTGCACGTTTAGCCGCGCTTGCAACCCGCCCAGCGTGCGCGCGATGGCCAGCCGGTTTTCGAGCGCATAGCCCGCCCCGGCAGGGCTACGCAGATGGTCGGCCAGCACGCGCCATTCGCCATCGGGCCCGCGCCCGAGATCGACCGCGATGAATTGCAGGTGATGCCCGCCCGGCGGCACCAGCCCCGCCATCGGCCGCAGGAAGAAAGGCGATCCGCCGACCAACGCCGCCGGGATCAGGCCGCGCGCAACCAACGTCGCATCGCCATACAGATCGGCGATGACATGTTCGAGCAGGTCGGCGCGTTGCACGATTCCCGCCGCGATCGTGCGCCATTCCTCCGCCGCGATCATCAGCGGGATCGGCGACAGCGGCCAGGGGCGTTCCTCGCTTTCGCCGATGATGCGGAATCCGGTCCCAATGTCCTCGGCATGGCGCTGGACGCGGTCGCGCGCCTGTCCGAGATCGTCGCCCGCGACTGCTGCCAGTTCCTCGAACATCGTGCTCCAGGACGGATCGTCGCTCAGTACGTCGCCACTCGCGGTCCGTGCACGATAGTCAGAGATCCAGCGCGCGGCATGCGTGGCGTGGTCGAGCAATGAGGGGGCGACAGCTGTTGCCATTCGAATGTTTCAGTCCCCGCCAGCGTCGGCGCGACATGGCCACAATCGCTTCGCACGTGCAACAGGGGAAATGTCAGAGATCGGGCAGGACCTGATCGGCGATGCCCCACCCGGCAAGATCGCGCGAGGCCGCGCGCGCGACCAGTTCGGCGGCATCGCGTACGCTCCAGCGCCCCGCAGTCTCGATATCGCGCAACTCGGTCCACGAGACAGGTGCGGCGACCGGGGCACCGGGGCGGGCGCGGGCCACGTAGGGCAGCACCGCCGTGCTCCCACGCTGATTACGCAGCCAGTCGATGAAGATCCGCCCTTTGCGCTTGGCCTTGGACATGGTCGCGACGAAGCGATCGGGTTCGGCCTCGCCCAGCGCGCGGGCAAAGCGGTCGGCAAAATCCTTGACCGCGGGCCATTCCGCCTTGGGCGTCAGCGGCACGACGACATGCACGCCTTTGCCCCCCGACAGCATCGCGAAGCTGACGAGACCGAGCTCGGCGAGATGCTCCTTCAAATCGACCGCGGCCTTTTTGACGATATCGAAGCCGAGGTCCTCATCGGGGTCGAGATCGTACACCATCCGGTCGGGTTGTTCGAGCGTTGCGACCGACGATCCCCAGCCGTGGAACTCGATCGTGCCCATCTGCACGCAGGCGATGAGTCCGTCGGCATCGTCGACATAGAGATAGTCTTCGGTCGACCCGTCTTTCTCGCGGATCGCGACCTTGTGAACATGTTCGCCCCCTGTGCTCCCGCCAAAGCTGCCCGCGTCATGTTTCTGGAAGAAGCAGGCCTTGGCGCGGCCTTGCGGGCAGCGAACCAGGCTGATCGGGCGGTTGCCCGCCCACGGCAGCATGATGCCCGACACCGCCGCATAATAATCGGCGAGTTCGCCCTTGGTGATGTTCGATTCTGGGAAGATCACGCGGTCGCGGCTGCTGACTTTGATGTGGATTTCGGGTGTTTCGAGCGCGACCGCCACTGGCGTTTCGGCGATGACCTCGCTCGCTTTCTTGTCTTCGCGCAGGCCCAGGAAGCTCGAATGCCGTAGCACGCCGTCGGGCGTGGTTTCGGCATAGGCGACTTCGGCGACCAGCTTGGGGGTGACCCAATGCGCACCCCTCACCGCCGCACGGGGGGCGGTTACGGTGGGGGTCGTGCGCTCGATCTTGGCGAGCCGCTCCTGAAGGTCCAGCATCGTAGCGGTGTCGAAGCCGGTGCCGACCTTGCCCGCATAGACCAGCCCGTCGGGGCCGTTCAGCCCAAGCAGCAGCGAAGCGAACCCGCGCGATTTGGTGCTCGCGGTCCAGCCAACGATGACGAATTCCTGGCGCTGCGTGCATTTGATCTTGAGCCACGCTTGCGTGCGCTTGCCGCGGTACGGGGCGTCGGCCCGTTTCGACACGACGCCTTCATAACCTTCGCGGCACATCGTCTCGAACAATTGATCGCCCTGACCGATAATATGGTCGGAATATTGGACGCGCGCGTCCTTGCCGTCGATCAGCGGCGCGAGCCGTTCTTTCCGCGCGAGGTTGGCGAGGCCGGTCAAATCCTCGCCATCCTGTTCGAGCAAGTCGAACGCGAAGAAGGTCATGTCCTCGCCATTCGCAATCGCACTCTTGAGTGTAGAGAAATCGGGTTTGCCGTCCTTGAACGCGACGATCTCGCCGTCGATCAGCGCGGTCTTGACGGGAAGTTTCGCGACGGCGTCGGCGATGGCCTGGAATTTGTCGGTCCAGTCGAGGCCGGAGCGGGTAAAGACGGTGGCCTTGCCCTTGGCGACCGCGATTTGCGCGCGGTAGCCGTCGTATTTCACTTCGTGGAGCCATTGGCTGCCGGTGGGGACGGAGTCCACGAGCGTACAGAGTTGCGGGTCTTGGAATTTTGGCTCCTCCCCGGCACGGGGAGGGGGACCGCTCGCCTTCTTCAGGCGAGTGGTGGAGGGGGCTCGCCGCGAGCGCCGCGCTGCCGGCCAACCCCCTCCACCATCTGCTGAAGGAGCAGATGGTCCCCCTCCCCGTGCCGGGGAGGATTTGGGTTTCTTACCCTCGGCGATTTCCACCATCGTGCGCCCGGTCGAGACGCTGGTCAGCCCGGTCTCGACCAACGTATCGGTCCCGCCGCTCTCCGCATCCTCAACCTTGCGCAGCAGCCAATTCTCGCCCTTTTCCTTGGCCGAGCGCGGTTTCAGGCGGATCAGGATCCACTCGCCCTTCATGCGCTCGCCATCGAGCACGAAGTGGAGATGGCCTTTGTCGATATCCTTCGCAGACTTGCCCGCGATCGGCGACCAGGTGCCGCTGTCCCACAGCATCACCGTGCCGCCGCCGTATTCGCCCGCCGGGATCGTGCCCTCGAAATCGGCATAGGACATCGGATGGTCCTCGGTGCGGACGGCGAGGCGCTTCTGGTCGGGATCGATGCTCGGCCCGCGCGTGACCGCCCAGCTTTTCAGGACGCCGTCCACTTCGAGACGGAAATCCCAGTGGAGGCGCGAGGCGTCGTGCTTCTGCACGATGAAGCGATTGCCGTGGCCGGGTTCGAGTGTTCCCGCCGGTTCCGCCGTCTTCGCGAAGTCCCGCTTTGCGTTGTATTTGGCGAGGGGATCGATCTCAGGCACGTTTTTTCGCCGGTGCGCGCTTGGCCGGAGCCTTCTTCGCTGCGGGCTTTTCCTCCGCTTTGGCAGGTGTAGCGGATCCCATCGATTTCTTGAGTGCGGCCATCAGATCGACCACGTTCGACCCCTTCGCGGGCGCATCGTCGCCCTTGTCCTCGATGATCTTGCCGCCTTTCGACTTCCGCTTGCGCTCGACCAGGTCGCGCAAGGCATCGACGTAACGGTCGTGGAAGTCCTGCGGGTGGAACGGCCCCGATTTCTTGGCGATCAGCGCTTCGGCCAAGTCCATCAAATCATCGTCGGGCTTGTCGTCGGGAATGTCGCGGAAATAGCCTTGCGCCTTGTGCACCTCGTCGGCGTAGCGCAGTGTTTCCAGCACCATGCCGCGCCCGCATGGCTTCAAGCTGACGACATATTCGCGACCGCGCATCGCGAGCTGCCCGAGCCCAACCTTCTTGGTCCGCCGCAGCGCCTCGCGCAGGACGATAAACGCTTCCTCGGCGAGATCGTCGGCAGGCACGACGAAATAGGGCTTTTCGTAATACAGCACGTCGATCTCGCTGGCATCGACGAACTGCGTCAGCTCGAGCGTCTTCTTCGATTCGAGCTTCACCGCGTCGATCTCGTCCTGTTCGAGCAGGACGTAGGAGCCCTTCTCATATTCGAAGCCCTTCATGATCTCGTCCGGGTCGACCGGGCCGACGCCGGTGACGACCTTGTCGTAATGGATCGGCTTGCCGCTCGGCTCATGGATTTGCTTAAAACTGATCGCCGCGCCCGATTTGGTCGCCGAATAGATTTCCACCGGAATCGACACCAACGCGAGCCGGATCTGTCCTTGCCAATAAGCGCGTGCGGCCATTTTTGCTGTCCCTGTTCGCGCACATCATCGTTGCACGGCCGATTCAATTCGCGAGCGGCAGAGTCGTTCCGTTCCTCGACAGCGGCCGCACTGGGACGTAAAGCGACGGGATGACGCAAGACCCCTTCGCCCTGTTCGAAACCTGGTATGCCGAGGCGCGCGCGAGCGAGCTCAACGACTCCAACGCGATGGCGTTGGCGACGGTCGATGCGCAGGGCGTGGTGTCGTCGCGGATGGTGTTGCTCAAGGGGCATGGCCCGGATGGTTTCGTGTTCTACACCAATCGCGAAAGCCGCAAGGCGCGCGATCTGGTCGAGAATGCTTCGGTCGCCTTGCTGTTCCACTGGAAATCGCTGCGCCGCCAGATCCGCATCGAGGGCCGCGTCACCCGCGCGAGCGATGCTGAGAGCGACGCCTATTTCGCCAGCCGCAGCCGCGATTCGCAGCTCGGTGCCTGGGCCTCCGACCAGTCGCGCCCGATGCCCGAACGGGCGACCTTCGAGGCGCGGTTCGAGGAGATGCAAGCGAAGTTCGCAGGGCAGGACGTGCCGCGCCCGCCGCATTGGGGCGGATACCGCGTCACGCCCGCGGCGATCGAATTCTGGCAAGACCGCGCGCATCGCCTGCATGAGCGCACCGTCTATACCCGCTCCGCGAGCGGTTGGACGACGGAGTTGCTCTACCCGTGACCGAGGACCAGCGCCGCGCGATTCCCTTCGCCGTCCGCGCCGCAATCGCGAGCGTGGCGATGGCGACGTTCCTGATCGCGCTCAAATCTTATGCCGCGTGGACGACCGGCTCGGTCGCGATGCTCGGAAGCCTTGCCGATTCGGGACTCGATCTGCTGGCAAGTGCCGTGACACTCTACGGCGTTCGCCTCGCCGCGACACCCGCGGACCACGACCACCGCTTCGGGCACGGCAAGGCCGAATCGCTCGCGGCGCTGTTCCAAGTCATGCTCATCACCGCGTCGGCGGCGGGCATTGCGTGGCGCGCGATCCAGGCACTCGGCAGCGATGCGCCGAAGCAACATGCCGAATTGGGCATCGGCGTTTCGCTCATCGCGATCCTCGCGACGTTGGTGCTGCTCGCCTATCAGCGTAGCGTCATCCGCAAGACCGGGTCGGTCGCGATCGTGGCCGACAATGTCCATTACCAATCCGACGTGCTGCTCAACGGATCGGTAATCGTCGCGCTTGTGCTCGACCAATATCTCGGATGGCATGATGCGGATCCGATTTTCGGGATCGTCATCGCGCTGTGGCTGGCGTGGGGCGCATTCCGCGCCTCGTCGAGCGCGATCGACCATCTGATGGACAAGGAATGGCCCGAGCAGCGCCGTGCCGACTTCATCGAAGTCGCCGCGCGGCAGCCTGGCATCAAGGGCATCCATGACTTCCGCACGCGGCATTCCGGGGCGCACGATTTCGCGCAATTCCACATGGAGGTCGCGCGCGACATCACGATCGAGCAAGCGCATGTCATCGTGGAAGGCGTGGAGCGGGCGCTGCACCGCGCCTTTCCCAAGGTCGAAGTGCTGATCCATCTCGACCCCGAAGGTCATATCGATACCGACAATCCGCTGATCGAAGCGGACGTAACGCCCCCCTGGTTCGGGAAACGTGCATGAGACTCCCTATCGTCCAGATCGATGCCTTCGCCACCAAACCGTTCGAGGGCAATCCGGCGGCGGTAATGCCGCTCGCCGCCTGGCTGGAGGACGATGTGCTGCAAGCAATCGCGGCGGAAAACAACCTCAGCGAAACGGCCTTCCTGGTACCCGATGAAAGCGGCGCGAGCGATTTCGAACTGCGCTGGTTCACGCCCGCCGCAGAAGTCGCGTTGTGCGGTCATGCGACGCTCGCCAGCGGGCATTTCGTGCTGTCGAGCGATCCCGCGCGCGACCGCGTGACCTTTGCGACCCGCCAGGCCGGGCAGCTCGCGGTCGAGCGCGACGGGGTGGGCTATGCACTGTCGCTCCCCGCCTGGCGGCCAAGCGCTAAACCTCTGCCCGAAATCGTCGCCGCGCTCGGCGTTACGGCGATCGAGACGCTGTGGCATGACAAGGGATACGCCCTGGTGATCGTCGCCGACGAGGCTGCAGTGCGGGCCGCCAAACCCGATGGGCGGGCGCTGAAGGCGCTTGGGCCGTTCGTCCATATCGTCGCGGCGCGCGGGGACGAAACAGACATTGTCAGCCGCGTGTTCACCGATTTTTTCGATATCCCGGAGGATCCGGTAACCGGTTCCGCCCATGCCGTGATGGTACCGTATTGGGCCGAGCGAATTGGCCGCGACAGCTTCACCGCATTTCAGGCGAGCGCGCGCGGCGGGCATTTGACGTGCCGGCTCGACGGCGAGCAGGTCGTACTAGGCGGCGCCTGCGTCACCGTGATCGAGGGGACGTTCTTCCTATAAGCAGCGTGCGGCGATCGCGTTAGCCAAGCCGACGCGGCGCCCGTGCATTGAACAGGACCACCGACGATTCGACCGGCAGCACATCCGGATGCTCGCGGTCGCACGCCAGCCTCGCCTGTTCGGTAGTCAACGGACGTGACAGAAAATAGCCCTGGAGCTTCTGTACGCCGAGGGTGCGCAGCAAATCATGCTGCGCGGCGCTTTCGACCATCTCGGCCGTCACCGGCGCGCCGATCGCCTTGCAGAGATGCAGCACCCCAACCAGCAGGTCGCGCGCACTCGGGCTTTCCATCAACGAGGCGATGAGGCTGCCATCGAGCTTGATCCCGTCGAAGTGCAACTCGCGCAGATAGCCGATCGAGGCGTAGCCTGCCCCGAAATCGTCAAGCAGAATGCGGACACCGCCCCGCTGCAAGGTCGAAAGTGCGGAGCGCGCGGCCGTAAAATCACCGAGCAATGCGGTTTCGGTGACTTCGATCGACAGCCGGCCCGGGTCGAAGCCATGGTCGTGCAGCACCTTCAGAATCTGCTTGGCAATGGTCGGCGAGTTGAGTTCTGCACCGCTCAGATTGAAGGACAAGCCGATCGCGTCGGGCCAGCTCGAAGCCGCGGTCAGCGCCATCGACAGCAGATGCAGGGTCATGGAGCGCGTCATTCCGGCTTGTTCTGCAAGCGGAATGAATTCCGACGGCGTAATCACCCCGAGCGTAGGATGCGTCCAGCGTGCGAGCGCTTCGAAGGCGATGATGCGGTCGGTCGCGGAATCGACGACGGGCTGGTAATGAAGCACGATCAGGTCGCTTTCGGCTGGTGCCGCCAGCGCCTGTTCGACGAGCAGACGACGACGGTTCATCGCCTCCATGTCTGGCGTAAACAAGCAGATGGCGGTGCTGCGCACGCGCTTGGCCTCGTACATCGCCAGATCGGCGCGGTTGATCAACGCAAGCGATGTCTCGGCGGGAGAGACATCATGCGCCATACCGATCGAAGCGCGCAGTCGAAACGTCTGCGCGCCGACGATAAACGGCTGATCGAACGCTGCGGCCAGTTGGGCGAAGCGGGCCTGTGCATCCTCCAGCGTCGCGACGTCGCGCAGCAGAACAGCGAACTCGTCGCCGCCCAGCCGCGCAACGAACGCGTCGCCGATGTCCAATTGCTGGAATCGCCGCCCGGTTTCGACGAGCAAGGCATCGCCGGTATGGTGGCCGTACGTGTCGTTGATGACCTTGAACCCGTCGAGATCGATCATGCCCATCGCCAGCGCGCGCTGCGGGTGCAACGAAGACATGCGGGCCACTTCGTCCAGAAAGGCGCGGCGATTGGCGAGCCCGGTCAGCGCATCGCGATACGCCAGTTCACTGACCTTGCGCTTCTCGGCCGCGATAACACTGCGCGATTCGACATCGCGCTGCAGCCGTTGGTGCTGGCCGTAGATTTTGCGGACAACCAGCGGCGCGATCATTAGGATGTTGGCGCCCATGCTTGCCAGCATGACATCGCCGGTCATGATCAGCGACAGCGAGATCGGGAACGTACCAAATGCGATGACGATACAGGCGGCGAGCGGCAAGCTCGACAGGCAGACGGCGGTCGAAATCGTGCACAGCGCGGTGAACAGCGCGACATAGGTGCGCGCCTCCACTCCAGAACGCTGAATAATCTCGGTCCACACCACCAGGCCAATCGCGACGATACTGGCGGCCGCCAGCGTGACGTTCATCGATGTGCGCATCTGCGCGACCGTCGCGATCGCATCGCGCGATTTCCACAGGCCAACCATACGGCCGAGGATCACAAGGGAGATCAGCGCGGGCGTGATGAAGACCGCGTTGCCGACATCCGGTGCCGATACGATCGCGAGGAAAGCCATGTTGATGACGATCGCCAGGTACATCGTCGGCACTTGCGGCCGCAGCGTGCGAAACTGTTCGGTCAACAATGCGTCGCTGGATTTCCAGTGCGACAGCGATTCAAAAAAGGCATTGTGAAACATCGACGATCCCACCTTCGGGCCTGTCGGGCGCAAGAGCGAGTCGATCCGGCGACTCCGATCTACCCATTTCAGGCGCGACCCGGATGATCGGAATTGTACGTACGGTGCTGCTAAGGCTTTGGAAACCTTGCCCCATCGGGCTTCAGGCCAGCGCAGCCACCACGCCGCTCGTCTCTTCGATCCACCCACCGCCCAACACGCGGTCCCCGGCATAGAGCACAGCGGCCTGACCCGGTGCCACGCCATATTCGGCCGCGTCGAAACGGACATCGACGCCATCGAAATGCGCCGCGACCGGCTTGGCGAGCGAGCGAACCTTTGCCGTCACCGGCCCATGGTACGCCCCACCCAGCCAATTCACGCCGCTCAAGCGTGCCGCGCCGACCGCAAGCGCGGCCTTCGGCCCGACCACCACCTGCTTGGTCGCAGGATCGAGCCGGATGACATAAAGCGGTTCGGGCGTGCCGCCGATTTCCAACCCGCGACGCTGACCGACGGTGAAGTGAATGAGACCGCGGTGCTGCCCCAGCACGCGTCCGGCTTCATCGACGATGTCGCCGCTGGTATCGGCGTCGGGACGCAATTTTTTCACCAGCGATGCATAGTCCCCGTCGGGCACGAAACAGATGTCCTGGCTGTCGGGTTTGCCGGCGACGCCGAGACCGAGTTCCGCGGCCAGTTCGCGTACCCGCGGCTTGGGCAGGCCGCCCAGCGGAAAGCGCAGATAGTCGAGCTGCGCTTGCGTCGTCGCGAACAGGAAATAGCTCTGGTCGCGCGCCGGATCGGCAGCGCGGTGCAACTCAGCCCCGCCCGCCCCCATCACCCGGCGGACATAATGGCCGGTCGCGAGACAGTCCGCGCCGAGATCGCGCGCGGCGGCAAGCAGATCGGTGAATTTCGGGCCCATATTGCACTGGATGCAGGGAATCGGGGTGCGCCCGGCGAGGTATTCGTCGGCGAAGCGATCGATCACCGATTCGCGGAAGCGCGTTTCATGGTCGAACACATAATGCGCGATGCCCAGCCGATCGCACACCGCGCGCGCGTCGCGAATATCGCGCCCCGCGCAGCACGACCCCGCACGCCCGACAGCTTCGCCGTGATCGTAGAGTTGCAGCGTGATGCCGATCGTCTCTGCTCCGGTGCGCGCAGCAAGCGCTGCCACGACCGAGGAATCGACCCCGCCCGACATCGCCACGACGATCCGCTTGCCCGCCAGATCCGGCCCTAATTGAAAATCCACGTCATCCATCGCCGCGCAGATAGGCGTTCGCGCAGGCCGATGCAAAAATCTGCGCGAGCTTTACCCGACCTTTAGGACCTTGCCCGTACACCGTCGTTTCGCACCCCAATCGGAAGCGCCTGTGTGGACCTGAGTTTTTCCCGTTTAGAAGCCGATGTGACCGTGACGGCACTGCCGCCCGACTTGGCCGTATTGATGGTCGGCGTCGCGGCGCGGCAGGCGGCGAGCCCGACGGCCATGATGCACGCGGCGCTGATCACGTTCGACGCCCGGACCGACCGCTTCGCCCCGGCGCATGGTGCCTTCAACTTCGCCGTCGCACGCTTGCTCGCGCCCGAAGGCACCGCCGAAGACACCGATGCCCGGGATTCATAGATATGAAGGTGCTGTTTACCGAGCCGCTTTAGCGGACGTTCAAACCCGCGCGCTAAACGTTGTTATTGAGATGGAGGGGGCCCCCCGCCCCGACATGAGGTTTCCAAGAATGATCGAGAACCAGAAAATTCGCCCCGCAAAAGTGATCGGCCCGCTCGGAGAGCCGCTGACCCTCGACACGCTTCCGCCGCCGGAGACGACGCGGTGGGTGGTGCGGCGCAAAGCGGAAGTCGTCGCTGCGGTAAACGGCGGGCTGCTGACGGTCGATGAAGTGTGCGAACGCTACAATCTGACGGTCGAGGAATTCGCCGGCTGGCAGCGTGCGATCGATCGGTCGGGCATGCCCGGGCTGCGCGTCACCCGCATTCAGCATTACAAGTCGCTGTACGAACGCCAGCAGAAATACTGAGGATCGTGCAGACGGCTCCAGGGGGGGAGCCACTGCCAGAGATCGGCCCGTTGCTCCGTTGAGCAGCGGGCCGAACGCGTGATGGCCCTGCTCGTATCTTTGATGCCCAATTTCTTCGATGGACGCACCCGGAACAAAATTCCCGGCTCGTGAGTCTTGTCCCCGTATCCCGGATGCACCCGGGCAAATGGAGGGTAAGATGATCGGTCTCATTGTTTGGCTTGTAGTCGGTGGTGTCTGTGGTTGGCTAGCCAGCATGGTGATGCGGACCGATGGTCAGCAAGGCATCATTCTGAATATCGTCGTTGGCATTATCGGTTCGGTGATCGCGTCGTTCATCTTCGGCGCCGGTATTAACCAGGCGATCACGGTGATGACGTTCGTGTATTCTTTGATCGGCGCGATCATCCTGCTCGCGATCGTCAATCTGGTCCGTCGCGGCACGGTTCGCTAAACCAGCGACAGTCAAACGACAGGAAAAGGGCCGCGAAGCGCAAGCGCTTCGCGGCCCTTTTTCGTTATTTCAGCAGGAAGCGCACGGTCAGGGTGACGGAGACCTCGGCTTCGCCCGCCGCAATCTGTGTCGAATCGGCGGCCTTGGCGCGAGACATGAACACCATCGGCGGCGGCGACCCGCCGTCGCTCGATCCGCTTTCCGCGATCGACACGATGCGCGACACCGTCAGCCCGGCCGCCTTGGCATAGAGTTCAGCGCGGGTGCGCGCGACCTTAACTGCGGAAATGCGCGCCTGGTCGAGTGCTGCTTCGGGCTGATCGATCGTCAGGCTGGGCCCATCGATCTGGTTCGCGCCTTCGCCCACCAGCACATCTAGGATCGCACCCGATTTCGCGATGTCGCGGAAGCGCACCGATACGCTGTTGCTCGCCTGATAGCCCGTAACCACCGGAGCTTGTCCGTCGGCATAGCGGTATTGCGGGCTGAGCGAGACGTTGGCCGTGCGAATATCGCGCGGTGCGACGCCTGCTTTCTTCAGCGCGGCGAGCACGCGCGTCATCCGGCCGGCATTTTCCGCCAGCGCCGCCGCTGCGGTCTGACCCTGCGTCGTTACGCCGGCGCGAATCGTCGCCACGTCGGGGACGCGCGTGGTATGGCCCTCCGCCGCGATATCGAGCAGCGTGCCGTCAGGCGCGATCATTGGCGCGGTCTGCGCGGACGCCGCCGTCGCGGCACCCAGCATCAGCGCGGGGGCGAAGAAAAGAAAACTCGAACGCATTTCAGTAACTCCCGGTTGTTCGCGACCGATCGGCCGTTGCACGCCCCTGTGCCAGCGTGCTGGGCAACCTGCGATGAACGCCCGGACCGGCCGCTGTCAGCGCACCCGACGCGAGAGGACGTAGCGATACAACGCCAGCAGGATAACTGCGCCGCCGGTCGCTGCAATGTAGTTCTCCCAGCCGCCGTCCAACGCAATGCCCATCGCCTGCGCGATGAACCCGGCCAGCATGGCGCCGACGATGCCGATCAGGATCGTCACGATGAAACCGCCCGGATCCTTGCCCGGCATAATCATCTTTCCGAGCACGCCAGCGACCGTCCCGATCAGCAGCCAACCCAGAATTGAACGGTCCATCATCACTCTCCTGTCACGCCCGGAAACCCACCGGACCCGCGCTCGACGCTCGCTTCCGACACTTCGAAATGCAACCGCTTTGTTTCGTTATCATGACGACATCGACGCGGCATCATTTCCGAAAAAACGCTGAAACGGTCCTGTCTACCCGCTACCGCCTTGCGAACGGATACGAAACGCGCCATGCGGCGCGCAATTGCAACCGGCCACTTGAGCTCGGTGATATATTCCGGTAACACAGCAAATATCAGGGACGACCGCCAGCTGTTCTAGGTGGGTGGAACGTGGTCCGGAGGTCGGGAAGTGGGACAAATGAACTACGAGACGCGCGCGATCGGCAATGAGGAAATTCTGGGGCTGCCGGGCGAACGCGGGCCACAGGGGCGGCGTTGGGGCCTGATCATCGGGATCGTGGCGGCCGTGCTCGCCGCCGTCATCGGCGCGTCGTTCCTGTTCGGCGGGAAGAAAGCCGAGCCGGCGAAGCCAGTCGAGCAATTGCCGTTGGTGTCGGTGGTGGTTCCCGGTCGATCGACGGTCGCGCGGACGGTCACCGCGACCGGATCGCTAGCGGCGCGACGTGAGATGCCGGTCGGCGTCGCGGGTGAAGGCGGGATGATCACCCGCGTGCTGGTCGAACCCGGTCAATGGGTCGCCAAGGGGCAAGTTCTGGCAACGGTCGATCGCTCGGTCCAGAATCAGACGGCGGAATCGCTGGCCGCACAGATCAACGTCGCACGCTCCGATGCGGCAATTGCGCAGTCCGAACTCGATCGTTCGAAGCAGTTGGTCGAGCGCGGCTTCGTGTCCAAGGCCGACATTGAGCGCAGGACCGCGACGCGCGACGCGGCGCAAGCGCGGGTGCGCGTTGCACAAGCAACGCTCGGCGAAGCGCGGGCCCGTGACAACCGGCTCGACATTCGCGCGCCGTCCGCCGGCCTCGTGCTCACCCGCAGCGTGGAGCCTGGTCAGGTCGTCAGTTCTGGTTCGGGCGTGCTGTTCCGCCTGGCCGAGGGCGGTCAGATGGAATTGCGCGCACAAATCAGCGAAGCCGATCTGCGCGGCCTGCATGTCGGGTCGCAAGCGCAAGTAACGCCGGTCGGCGGCAGCGACGCGTTCAGCGGCGAGGTGTGGCAAGTGTCGCCCGTGATCGATCCGCAGACGCGTCAGGGTATCGCACGGATTGCCCTGGCGTATAATACGGCGCTGCGTCCCGGCGGGTTTGCCTCCGCTACGGTCGTCTCGGGATCGAGCGATGTGCCGCAATTGCCGAATTCCGCGATCCAGAGCGACGACAAGGGAAATTATGTGTATGTCGTTGGGGCGGGCGACAAGATCGTGCGGCGCAGCGTCAAGGTCGGGGAAGTATCCGACCGCGGCGTGGCAATCGCGGAGGGCCTGAACGGCACCGAAAAGGTTGTCCAATCGGCTGGCGCTTTCCTTAATGCCGGTCAGAAGGTAAAGCCGACGCTGGTCAAGGCGGACGCCGATATAAAGAGGTAGAGCGGGCATGAATTTCCGGAACATTTCGGCCTGGTCGATCCGGAACCCGGTCCCCTCGATCGTTCTGTTCGTGATGCTGACGCTGGCCGGGATCGTCAGCTTCCGCAATCTGGACGTCAACAACCAGCCCGATATCGATTTTCCGGTGGTGATCGTCTCGATCAGCCAGCCTGGTGCCGCGCCGACCGAGCTTGAAACCCAGGTGACGCAGCGGGTCGAGGCGTCGCTGCGCTCGCTGCAAGGCATCGACGAGATCAATTCGACCGTTACCGAAGGCAGTTCGACCACGGTCGTCCAGCTCACCATCGGCACGCCGATCGACCGTGCGGTCGAGGATGTCCGATCGGCGGTATCGCAAATCCGCAGCAATTTGCCCGACGGCATTCTCGAACCTCAAATCAACCGCGCGAACACGACCGACCAGGATCTGGCGAGCTATGCCGCCATTACGACCGACATGACGGTCGAGCAACTTAGCTGGTACATCGACAATAATGTCGCCAAGGAATTGCTGTCGGTGCCGGGCCTGGCCGGCGTCAGCCGCAATGGCGGCGTCGATCGCGAGATCCGCGTCATCCTTGATCCCAACAAGCTGTCGTCCTTTGGCCTCACCGCCGCGCAGGTCAACGCGCAGCTTCGTCAGGTCAATTTGAACGCGGCCGGGGGGCGCGCCGAAATTGGCGGATCCGAACAATCGGTGCGCGTGCTCGGCAACGCGCAGACCGCTTATGCGCTGGGACAAGTGCAGATCGCGACCGGCAACGGTCGGACGATCCGCGTCGCCGACCTCGGGCGCGTGCAGGATCTGTACGCCGAGCAACGCTCCGCCTCGCAATTGAACGGCACGCAGGTGCTGAGCTTCGATTTCCAGCGCGCCAAGGGTGCGTCGGACGTGACCGTGTTCGACGAGGCCGAAAAGAAGCTGACAGCACTCGAAGCGCGCAACCCGAAGGTTCACTTCAAGCGCATCTCCGACAGCGTCAAATATACCAAGGCGCAATATGATTCGGCGATGGAAGCGATGGTCGAGGGCGCCGTACTCGCCGTCATCATCGTCTTCATCTTCCTGCGCGACTGGCGCTCGACGATCATTTCGGCACTCGCCATCCCGCTGTCGGCGATCCCGACTTTCTGGGTCATGGATCTGCTGGGCTTCACGCTCAACAACATGACGCTGATGGCGCTCAGCCTGGTGGCGGGTGTGCTGGTCGACGATGCGATCGTGGAGATCGAGAATATCGTGCGCCACATGCGCATGGGCAAATCGGCGTATCAGGCATCGATCGACGCTGCCGACGAAATCGGCCTCGCTGTGCTGGCGACCACGATGGCGATTGTCGCGGTGTTCCTGCCGGTCGGCCTGATGCCGGGCATTTCAGGGCAGTTCTTCAAGAATTTCGGCCTCACCGTGGTCGCGTCGGTGCTGATGAGCCTTGCCGTCGCGCGCCTGATCACCCCGATGCTCGCCGCCTATTTCCTGAAGGCGCATGGCGAGGCTTCGCACGGCGAAGGCTGGCTGATGGACCGGTATATGGCGATCCTGAAATGGACCTTGCTGCACCGCTGGTCGGCGGTCGTGGCAGGCGCGGTCGCCTTCGGCCTCACCATCTTCCTGTTCATGACCATCCCGGCGACGTTCCAGCCGCTGCGCGACTCGGATTCGAGCACGGCTCAGATCGAGATGGTGCCCGGCACCACGCTGGCCGAGACGCAAGCCGTGGTCGATCGCGTCACCGCCTTCCTACAGAAGCAGCCGCAAGTCGAATCGGTCTATGCGCGCGCCTTCGTGGGCAATGGCCGCGTCACCGCGAACTTCAAACCGAAGAACGAGCGGACGATGAAGAGCTATGAATTCGAGCGCGCGCTCGCGCCCGAACTCCAGACCATTCCGGATGCACGCGTCTCGTTCCGCTCGTCGAGCGGCTGGGGCGGCGGCGGTCGGGCGCTGACGGTGACGCTGGGCGGTGATGACCCTGCCCTGCTCGCCAGCACCGGTGCCACGCTCGTCCAACAAATGTCGACCTTGCCCAATGTCGTTGCGCCGCGCGTCGGCGGCGATTTGAAACGCCCGGAGATCGTCATCACGCCGCATATGGATCTGGCGGCGAGCCTAGGGGTCACCACGGCTGCTATGTCGAGCGCGATCCGGCTCGCGACGCTGGGCGATATCGACCAGAACAGCGCGAAATTCTCGCTGTCGGATCGGCAGATCCCGATCCGCGTGGCGCTCGACCAGGATTCGCGCCAGCGCTTGTCGACGATCCAGAACATTCCGGTCCAGACCGCGAGCGGCGGCACCGTGCCTTTGAGCGTCGTCGCCGGGATCGGTTTTGGCGCCGGTCCGACCAAGATCGAGCGTGTCGCGCAGCAGCGCCAGTTGACGATCGGTGCCGATTTGGCCCCCGGTGTCGTCAGCGGCACGGCGCAGAAGGAAATCCACGCGCTGCCGATCATGAAGAATTTGCCGATCGGCGTGAAGGAGTTGGTGCTTGGCGAATCCAAGTGGCAAGTCGAGCTGATCCAGAACTTCATCGTCGCGCTGGTGGCGGGGATCGTCCTGCTGTTCGCTGTGCTGGTGCTGCTCTATCGCCGCTTGCTGCCCCCCTTCGTCAACGTCCTGTCGCTGCTGGTGGCGCCGCTGGGCGGGCTGATCGGGTTGTGGATTACCAACACCCCAATTTCCATGCCGGTCTATATTGGCCTCATCATGCTGCTCGGCATCGTTGCCAAGAATTCGATCCTGCTGATCGACTTCGCACTGGAGGAAATGGAAAAGGGCGTCGACCGGGTCACCGCGATCATCGACGCCGGGCACAAGCGTGCGCAGCCGATCGTCATGACCACGGTCGCGATGGTCGCGGGCATGATGCCGACCGCGCTTGCGCTGACCGGCGACGGATCGTCGCGCGTGCCGATGGGCATTACGGTGATCGGCGGGCTGATCCTGTCGACCGTGTTGACGCTGGTGATCGTCCCGGCGAGCTTCAGCCTCGCCGTCGGGATCGAGGGTCGGGTCGGGCCGTATTTGCGGCGCAACCTGCTGACCTATCGCCCCGGCGACGATCATGGCCCGTTGATCGAAGGCGGCCCGGTGCCGCCGCGGATCGGCGGCAAGCCAGGGCAGATCGGCTATCACGGCGACGACGAACCGCAGCCGGCGGAATGACCGGTCGGCGGGTTTGCGCTTGAACTATCCGGGCGTTCAGGGATTGGTCGTACGATGCGTACCTTTCGCCTGACCCGCCCGCCCAGAAGTTTCGAGGCTCCGCCTGCCGCTCTGGTGCGGATGCGCTGGATCGCGGGCGGGCTGCTGGTGCTGATGGCGGCGACCTTCCTGCTGGCCCGTGCCTTCGATCACCGCCACCCGGCGCTTGGCTTCGTGCGCGCCTTTGCCGAGGCGGCGATGGTCGGGGGGCTCGCCGACTGGTTCGCGGTGACGGCGTTGTTTCGCCATCCGCTGGGGCTGCCGATCCCGCACACCGCGATCATTCCGCGAAACAAGGATCGCATCGGCACCACCCTCGCCGCCTTCCTGCGCGATAACTTTCTGATCCCCGGCGTCGTCGCGCGACGGATGCGGCGGGTGGACATGGCGGGTGCCGCCGGGCGCTGGCTCGCCAATCCGCCGGGGGGAGATGGGCGATTGCGGCGCGGGGCGGCGGGCCTTGCGGCACACATGCTCGAAGCCTTCGACCAGCAGCGCCTGGGCGGCATGGTAAAGGCCGGGATCGGGCAGCGGCTGCGCGCGCTCGACGTGTCGCCGTTGCTCGGCCAGGCGCTGACCGCCGCGATCGCCGAGGACCGGCATTTGCCGCTGCTCGACGGGATCGTCCGCTGGGGCGCGCGGCTGCTTGCCTCGAACGAGGAGATGATCCGCGCAATGGTGCATGAACGCTCGGGCGCGATGATGCGCTGGACTGGCCTCGACGAAACGATCGCCACCAAGCTGATCGACGGATTGAACGGCCTGCTAACAGGCATTGCCGACGACCCCGACCACCCGCTTCGCGCCAAGGCAGAAGAAGGGCTGGCGGGCCTCGCGCAAGATCTGGTCAACGATCCGCGGATGCGCGAGCGCGTTGCCACCGTCAAAGCCGAGATCATCGACAATCCAGCGATGCAGCGCTGGCTCGACGGACTGTGGGAGCAAGCGCGCGGCGGTATGTTGCGGATCGCGCGCGATCCCGATGCGATGCTGGCGGGGCCGGTCGGCGATGCGGTACGCCAGCTTGGGATGACGCTGCAGACGGATGCGAAGCTGCGCGCGACGATCAATCGCTTCGTGCGCCGCGCTGTCGTCGGCATGGCGGCGGATTATGGCGACGGGATTGTCCGGCTGGTGTCGGAGACGATCCACGGGTGGGATGCGAATACGATCACGCGCCGCCTGGAGAACGCGGTCGGCCGCGACCTGCAATATATCCGCATCAACGGGACACTGGTGGGCGGGCTGGTCGGGCTAGGGCTGCACACTTTGGACGTGGCGCTTTAGTCTAGGGGCCTTCCAAACCACTTCTGTTCGCCCTGCGCCTGTCGAAGGGCACCTTGCACAACGCAGACTGTCTGCGTGTTGCAGGCCGGGCTTCGACAGGCTCAGCCCGACCGGTTGAGAGAAACGCCCTCAGCTCGCCATCAACACCTTGTCGGGGCGGGCGACCGTATCGAGGTTGGTCGTGGCGTCGATTTCGAGGAGCGGTTTGATATGGCCGTCGCGAATGTCATAGACCCAGCCGTGCAGGAACACCTCCTGCTGCCGCGCCCAGGCCGCCTGAATCAGCGACGTGCCCGCGAGCTTGACGAGCTGATCGCGGACATTGACCTCGACCAGCCGGTTGACGCGAGTCTCGTCATCAGCCTGGCCCTTAACCTCATCCTCGTGCGCGTGGAGCACGTCGCGCGCATTCGCCAGCCAACTGTCGACCGGCCCATGCGTACCGCCGGCCAGCGTCGCCTGCAGACCGCCGCAGGCGTAATGGCCACAGACGATGATGTGGCGGATCTTCAACACTTCGGTCGCATATTGCAGCACCGACATCAGGTTGAGATCGTCTTCGTTGACCAGATTGGCGACGTTGCGGTGGATGAACATGCCGCCCGGCGGCGTCATTGTCATCTGTTCCGGGCTGACGCGGCTGTCGGAACAGCCGATCCACAGGAAGTCGGGCTTCTGCCCCGCCGCCTGGCGCGAGAAGAAGTCGGCGTTTTCCTCGACCAGCTCGCTCGCCCAGGCTTTGTTGGCGAGCAGCAATTGCTTGTAATGTCTCATGCGAAGCGCACTCCGTAAGATGGCGCATTGATCATCGGCGCGGTCCGCTCGGCGACATCGCCGCGGACATGGACGTCGATGTTGCGGAAGGCAGCGCCCTTGATGAAGGCGTTGATGATGTCGACGTTGTCGAGATCGACATAATTGGTCGACGACAGATCGATGACCAGCACCGCGCCGTCGGGCACTTTGTTGAGCGCTTGCTGCAGTTCATATTTGTGGATGAAATACAGGTTGCGGCGCGCCCGCAGCAGGCAATCCTCGCCATCGACGGCGAAGGTGATTGCCGGGCGAAAGTTGCGCGCGACGACGAACACGAAGCCGACCGCCAGACCGATCACGATCCCGATCAGCAAATCGGTGAACAGGATCGCCACGACCGTGACGACGAACGGGATGAACTGGGTGAAACCTTGGCGGAAGCGCTCGATGAACAAGGCCGGATTGGCGAGTTTGTAGCCGGTGTGGATCAGCACTGCGGCTAGTGCCGCCAGCGGGATCAGGTTGAGCACGGCGGGGATCAGCGCGACCGACAGCAGCAGCCACACACCGTGCATCACGGCCGATGCCTTGGTTTCGGCACCTGCCATCACGTTGGCCGAAGAGCGCACAATCACCGAGGTGACCGGCAGACCGCCGATCATGCCCGAGACGATGTTGCCACTGCCTTGCGCGAGCAATTCCCAATTCTTGTCGGTCGAACGGCGGCGCGGATCGATCTCGTCGACCGCCTTGACGCTCAACAGCGATTCGAGGCTGGCGACGATCGCCAGTGTTGCCGCCGTGGTCCACAGCACGGCCGAGCCGATCTGCGAGAAATCGGGCAGCGTGAACAGGCCAACGAAGCCGTCAAACCCCTGCGCGATCGGCACCTGGACCAGATGCTTCGCCTCCAGCGCCAAACTCGGCGCCAGTGCGGCGAACAACGCATTGGCCGTAACGCCGAGCAGCACCACGACGAGCGGCCCCGGCAACAACTTCAGCGGTCCCTGTTTGGGCTTCAATTTGTCCCATGCGAACAGGAACACGATACACGCGATGCCGATAATCGCGGCACCGGGCGTGACGCGGTCCATAAGCCCGACCCACAGCGACGAGAGCGTATTGCCGCCATCCGCTTCGATGAAATTCTCGCTGCCTTCGAATTCTTTTTCATAGCCGAACGCGAACGGCACCTGCTTCAGGATCAGGATCAGCCCGATTGCCGCTAACATGCCGGTAATGACCGATGAGGGTACGAATTCGCTGAGCACGCCGGCGCGCGAGACCGAGAAGGCGATTTGGAGTACACCCGCAAGCACGACGGCGGCGAGAAAAACCTGATAGCTCGGCAAGGATTGGATCGCGTCGAACACGATCACGGTCAAGCCGGCGGCTGGGCCGCTAACCGACAGCGGCGAACGCGAGAGCAGGCCGACGACGATGCCGCCGACAATGCCAGCGATCAACCCGGAGAAGAGCGGTGCGCCAGATGCCAGCGCAACACCAAGACATAAGGGCAACGCGACGAGCGAAACGACGATGGAGGCGGGCAGATCAGCCCGCCATCCGGCAAGCATTGAAGGGGCTTTAGTCATCACACTCCAGCATCATCGGCCGCGCACTAGCGCCCTAGAAGATCTGTGGAGATATATGGAGTTTGGACAGTAAGCGCGAAACCCCACAAAATATTACAAAGTATTGCCGGTATTGTTACGAGTTCGCAACGGTATATTAGAGCCTTGAGGTCAGATACAGAGGCAATTCTTTTGCCAAAGCGGCACTGGACCGGCCGTTCGTGAGAAATATATAAAATAGACCATTTTTCTGATACTTATGGAGGTAGAGCAACTCAGTCCGGTCGCCAGCCGCTAGCGCGCCCAGTCGACGACTGCCCAGCCGCGTTCCGCCGCCAGCACGCGCAGCGGGCCGTGCGCATTGACGGCAATTCCGACATCCGCCCATTCCAGGGTGGGGGCGTCGGAAACATGGTCGGAATAGAAATGGATCGTCGCATCGCCGCGCGCGATCCCCTGCCCCGCCAGCCACGCCTCAATCATCCGCAACTTGGCCGGGCCATAGCAATTCTCGCCTGCGATCCGCGCGTGGATCATGCCGGAATCGCGTACAACGCCGGTTGCGATCACGGTATCGAAGCCGAGCCGCGCAGCGATTGCGCCGGCGTAGAAACCATAAGACGCGGTGGCGAGAACGAGCGTGCACCCGGCGGCGCGATCGGCGGCGATCTGCGCGCGCGCACCGGCATAGACACCCGCTGCCGCGACACGATCGGCAAAGCGCTCCGCCGCCGCCGTCGCGACCGCCTCGGGTAAGGCCGATCCGAGCAGCAAGCGATGCGTGATTTCCTTCAACCGCGCGCGTCCGATCAGGCCCGCGGCGTAGCCGAGTGTCACTAATCCCGCGACCGGCAGCAACATCAAGCGCCACGGCGCATTCCAGCGGGCCGTGCGGACAAGGAACGAAGTCCACGTCGGCGCGTATGTGATGGTCTTGTCCATATCATAGATTGATAGATGTTG
Organism: Sphingomonas sp. HMP6; assembly: GCF_013374095.1. NCBI lineage: Bacteria > Pseudomonadati > Pseudomonadota > Alphaproteobacteria > Sphingomonadales > Sphingomonadaceae > Sphingomonas > Sphingomonas sp. HMP6. The sequence goes on from NZ_AP022672.1 coordinate 2,009,846, forward strand.
CATCGCAGCGTCATAGTCCGCTGGGCGCTTGCCGATCCACCCCGTTTGAAGCACAGAAGACGATAGATGACGGAAATGGCCACTTTCTCGACCGATCGGGACACGGTCCGCTTCACGGGCAGCCTGTCGCTCGCGAAGATTGGCAACTTGCCCGAGCGCCTGCGAGCATTCGAAGGCACGGTTGCCCGCGTCGATCTGAGCCAGATCGAACGGATCGACACGGTCGGCGCCTGGCTAATTCACCGCTTCTCTGCCGAACACGACGCCGAAGTGGTAGGGCTCGACAGCGATGGCGAGCATCTGCTCGCCCAAGTGTCGAGCGCCGATCAACCGGTGGCGATGCGCCCCGCCCCTGTCGGCAGCATCAAGCGCGTCGTGGGTGAAATTGGCGCGGCGGTCGAACAGACCGGGCGGACGCTCTACGGTCTGCTCGGTTTTCTGGGCGCGACGCTGATCGCCTTCTGGCAAGTCGCGACGCACCCGAAGCGCTTCCGTTTCAACGCCGTGGTCCAGCGTTTCGAGGTCGTGGGCGTCAGCGCGCTTGCGATCGTCGGACTGATGAGCTTCCTGATCGGCATCGTCATCGCACAACAGGGTGCGGTCCAGCTTCAACAATTCGGTGCCGAATTCCTGACGATCAATCTGGTCGGGCGGATCACGCTGCGCGAATTGGGCGTGCTGATGACCGCGATCATGGTCGCGGGCCGATCGGGTTCCGCCTTCGCTGCGCAGATCGGCACGATGAAGCTGACCGAGGAAGTCGATGCGATGCGCACGATCGGCGTATCGCCGATGGAGGCGCTGGTACTGCCGCGCGTGCTGGCGACGGTCATCATGATGCCGCTGCTTGGCATGTACGCATCGATCGTCACAATCATCGGCGGCGGGCTGTTGTGCTGGATCACGCTCGACATTCCGCCCGTAACCTTCATCCAGCGATTGCGCGAGGTTGTGCCGATCACCGATCTCTACGTCGGCCTCATCAAGGCACCCGTATTCGGCCTCATCATCGCGGTGGCGGGCTGTTTCCAGGGGATGCTGGTCGAAGGCGACGCCGAACAGGTCGGTACGCGCACGACATCTGCGGTTGTGCAGGCGATCTTCCTGGTCATCGTGGTCGACGCTTTTTTTGCCGTGTTCTTCACCTCGATCGGTTGGGTCTGATGCGCAGCGACAAAGAAGATGATCCGGTCATCGTCGTGCGCGGCCTGAAAAGCGCGTTCGGCGAGCAGGTCGTGCATGAAGGTCTTGACCTGTCGGTGCGGCGTGGCGAGATTTTCGGCGTGGTCGGCGGATCGGGAACCGGCAAATCGGTGCTGATGCGCTCGATCATCGGGCTACAGACGCCCGTAGAAGGCGAGATCGAAGTATTCGGCCAGCCGACGATCAACCGCGACGAGACCGAACTCACCGACCTGACCAAACGCTGGGGCGTGTTGTTCCAGGGGGGCGCATTGTTCTCAACGCTGACGGTGGCCGAAAACGTTCAGGTGCCGATCCGCGAGTTCTACCCCAAGTTAGATGGCGCGCTGCTCGACGAGATCGCCGCGTACAAGGTGGTGATGACCGGCCTTCCCGCCGATGCGGGTCCGAAATTCCCCGCCGAACTGTCGGGCGGCATGAAGAAGCGCGCCGGGCTCGCTCGCGCGCTCGCGCTGGACCCGGAATTGCTGTTCCTCGACGAGCCGACCGCTGGGCTCGATCCGATCGGCGCGGCGGCATTCGACGAACTCACCAAATCGCTGCAAAAGACGCTCGGGCTGACGGTGTTCCTGATCACCCACGATCTCGACACGCTGTACGCGATTTGCGACCGCGTCGCGGTGCTGGCGGACAAACACGTCATTGCGGTCGGTACGATCGACGAACTGCTCGCGCTGGATCATCCGTGGATCCAGGAATATTTCAAGGGGCCACGCGGCCGCGCCGCAACCGCCACGATCGAACACAATAAAGAGACCGCGCGCGCGGAAGGGCTAGGCTGATGGAAACCCGTTCTAACCATGTGCTGGTCGGCACGGTCGTGCTGATCCTGTTGGCGGTGATGCTGCTGTTCCTGGTATGGATCGCACGCTGGGGCACCGCGACCGACAAGGAATATGACATCTTTTTCAAACAGTCGGTCGACGGTCTCGCCAAGGGGTCGGCGGTTGCGTTTTCCGGCGTGCCGACGGGACAAGTCAAGGAAATCACGCTATGGAAGCCCGATCCCTCGCTGGTCCGCGTCCGCATTTCGGTCAGCCCCGACACGCCGATCTTGGTCGGCACGACTGCGACGCTGCAGGGCAGCTTCACTGGCACCAGCACGGTGCAGCTCGACGGCGCAATCAAAGGTGCGCCGCCGATCACCTGCCCGGCCGTCAACCCGCTCGCCGATTGCCCCAATGGCGTGCCGACCATCCCGACCAAGGCCGGCGGCCTCGGCGCGCTACTGAGTTCGGCGCCGCAGCTGCTCGAACGCATCTCGACGCTGACCGAGAGATTGTCCGACCTGCTGAACGACAAAAATCAGAAATCAATCACCGGAATTCTCGCCAACACCGATCGCCTGAGCAAGGCGCTAGCGGATCGCGGGCCGGACATCGCCGCGACGCTGGCCGAGACCAAGGTCGCGATCCAGAAGGCGGGGGCCGCCGCCGAGCAGTTCGGCAAGCTCGCGCAGACCACCAACGGCTTGCTCGAAACCGACGGTCGCCCGCTGATGGCCAATCTTAACAAGACGATTACCAGCGCCCAAAAGAGTCTCGCGACGATCGACGCTGCAATCGGTGACGCGCGGCCGGGGCTGCAGGCCTTCTCCAAGCAGACGATCCCTGAGGTCGGCCAGCTTGTCCACGATCTGCGGCAAATGTCGCAGGCGCTCACCTCGGTCGCCGAGAAGCTCGATCGCGGCGGCGCGACATCGCTGATCGGCCAACCGCAATTGCCCGATTACAAGCCCGGAAAGGGACAGTGACCATGATCCGATCGAAAACCCTGCTTGCGCTTGTCGCCTTCGCACCGCTGGCCGGGTGCATCAGCTTCGGGGCGAAGCCGCCGCCGTCGTTGCTGTCGCTCAGCTCGGCGGTGAGCGTACCCGCCGGGCAGACGCAATCCTCCGCCACCGCGCCCACCATCACGATTCTGGTGCCCGGCGCGGCGCAGGCGATCGCCGGCACGCGCGTGCCGGTGCAGGCGAGCCAGACCTCGATCGCCTATGTCGCGAACGCACAGTGGGTCGAACCGCCCAACCGCATGTTCGTGCGGCTGCTGATCGACACAGTCCCCGCCAAGACCGGGCGGATCGTGCTCAGCTCGTCGCAATCCTTTTCCGATCCTGGCGCGATCCTGTCGGGCGAATTGCGCAATTTCGGTGTCGATGCGGGCACGAACGAAGCCGTCGTCACTTTTGACGGATCGTTGATCCGCACCAGCGGCAAGGTGGTCGAGAAGCGCCGCTTCGAAGCGCGCGTACCGGTCGGCGCGATTGCGGCGGCACCGGTCGGCATCGCGCTGAATAAGGCGGCGAACACCGTCGCTGGTGAAATCGCCGATTGGGTGGGCAAATAGCGTCCCTCTTGCGCTCCCCATTGCACCTGCGGCATTTGTCGTTACGGGGCCGTTAGGAAAGCCGGGGGGCGCACATGGCAGACGAACCGAAATCGAAAACGAGCAATCTGGTCGGCATGATTACCGCGGTGACCGGATTGATCGCCGCGCTGGCCGCCCTTTCGGGCGCGTTGAAATTGAACTTTACCGGCCAACCAGGCGATACCATCGCAGTAGCTCCGGAGAATACAGCAGCCCCGGCGAGCGCCTCCGCCCCGGCCAAGAGACCTCCCCTCACCGCCACGCAAAAGCGATCGAAAAGCCGAGGCGCATCCAGCCGATCGGGTGCAACGACATCGGCCCCACCCGCAGGCGGCGATATGGCAGACGCCGCGACTGGCACGGATCCCGACGTCGTCCACGAAACCCCGCGCCAGACGGTCCACGTCGAAGCGCCGCCACATCATCATGAGCCAGAACCCGCCACTTCGCAGGACAGTGGGCCCGACGGCGAATGACGGCCCGTGTGGTGGCTAACCGCTACCGTCCCACCACGGTACGGACCGGTACCATCAGATTGCACAGATCGACCGCGCCGGCAGGCACGGTGAAGAACGGCCCGCCGCGATTGGCGCGCGCCTCCAACGTGGCGGCGAACACGGGCGCGTCAGGACGGAGATATTGGTAGGTCGGACGCTCGGCAGCGGGCAGATCGGCCACCAGCACGATCCGCTTGATCGGCACGCGTTGCTTCGGGTCCTCGTAGAGTCCGAGACCGCCACCCGTCCCGCGCGGTAGAGCCGAGAGCGCGGCCATCCCGTCGATTACGCGCCCGACGATCGCGATGTTGCGATCGAGATGGCGCGGGGCATGGCCGATGACTGCGTAGAGATCGCCTCCGGTTCCGGTGTCCGGCGCCAGATTGCGCGCCACGCCAACCATGCCGTAACAATGCGGCAGCCACTGCGCCTTGCCATCGCCCGCCACCGCCCAACCGCTCGCCGTGAAGCCGGTTCGGCGTGCATAGGCGTCGCGGTACGGATTAGCGACGGCCCGCCCATGCGCGCCCCAGGCCCACTCATATTCGGCAGGCGGATCGAGCGTGATGCCGGCCGCCGGCGGCTTCTTCTCGCTCGCATCCCCCCATTGCGTGACGTAATTGTCCTGCACGCGGTACACGCTCGCATCGCCCCACCAACCGCTGCGCGCAATCGTGCGGATATTGGCGACGTGAACGGGGGCAAATTCGCCGGCGAGCCACACGACCGCCCGACCGCCATCGGCGAATTCGATCAGCAAGAGATCGCCCGGATCGATCGCCCCCCACGCGGCGGCGGGTGCTGCGGCGGCGAGTTGCGCCGACGTCTGCTTCGGCGGCGGCGCGGTGTCGGCCTGCGTCGCGGCGAGAAGGGCGAGAAGCGGAAAGATCATCGGCATGGCCCCCTGCGTGCCATGCGGATGCCCCCGGATGCAATCGGTGATTGCGCAGCCGCAAGCGACGCTCTAGGGCCACCCTCTGTCCAGGACATGCGGAGCGGTGGCCGAGTGGTCGAAGGCGCTCGCCTGGAAAGTGAGTATACGTCAAAAGCGTATCGAGGGTTCGAATCCCTCCCGCTCCGCCACTTCCGACTTGTAATTAGTCGCAAAACCCCAAGGGAATTTCCAAAAAATCCGATGGTAGGGTTTGCCGGCCAGGGTCGCATGACCGTTTCGCATCAGGTTGAAATCCCGCATCGTTCGGTTTTTGCGCGGTGTTGAGCAACTCTCTTGTCGGCAGTCACGCAGACGCCATGCGGGCGGCCTTGAAAGCTGAGCGAGGTGCAATTCGTTGTGCCGGTCCATCAGACGCTTGCAACGAGCGCCCTTTAGCGCTTCGACGGTACTCTCAATATCTGACAGCTTGCGGGTGTATCCGCCAGTACGAGCGGGGCCCTGCCATGAGCTTGGAGCCGAACATGAAACGAGTGCTGGTCGCCGCGCGCGCCGATGCCGATGCCTTTGCCGCAGAGTTCCGCGTCGCGCTGCCCGATCATGAGATCATCACCAATGTCCCCGACGACGGTCTGCCGGTGCCCTATGCCGTCGTCGGCCGACCCCTGCCGGGACTGCTCGCCGCCCTGCCGGGGCTCGAGCTCGTGCTGAGCCTCAACGCCGGGGTCGAGCATCTGATCGCCTCAGGTGAAGTGCCGGCGGGCGTGCCGATCGTGCGGATGGTCGATCCGGGGCTGGTCGACGGAATGGTCGAATGGGTCGCGGCGCAAGTGCTGGCATGGCATCGCAACCTGATCGCCTATCGCCGCAAGCAGGATGCGCGGGCATGGGAACCGGCGGCCGAGAAACTGGCGCACGAACGCATCGTCACGGTGCTGGGCGCGGGCGCGCTAGGCGGGCCGGTCGCGGCGATGCTGGCGACAATCGGCTTCACCGTGCGCGCGTGGAGCCGCACGCCGCGCGCCGTGCCCGGCGTCGCGACCTTTGCCGGGCGCGAGACGCTCGCCGAAGCAGTGAGCGGTGCCGACGTGCTGGTCAACTTGCTGCCTGCGACCGCCGACACTGTGGATCTGATCGACCGCGCGTTACTCGATCGGCTCGCGCGCGGCGCGTTCGTCGTCAATGGCGGGCGCGGGACCGCGATTGTCGATAAGGATCTGATCGCGGCGCTCGACGACGGGCAGTTGAGCGGCGCGGCGCTCGACGTGTTCCACACCGAACCGCTACCCGCCGATGACCCCTATTGGCTGCGCGAGGACGTGCTCGTCTCCCCGCATGTCGCCGCACCAACGCATGTCTCGACCGCGGTCGGCGTCATGGCGGACAGCGTGCGTCGCTGGGAGCGGAGTGAGACGCCGCCGAACGTCGTCGATCTCGACCGCGGATATTGAGGGCGTTCGTGCGCTCGCCCGACGGCTTTCGATCGACGTGCTTCAGGACGGTCACCTGAAGCCTGCCGCACCGTGGGTATCGATGGCCAACACCAGCACTTGGTAAATAGTGCCGGGTGCTGGCATGGCCAAATGCCGCCTGATCGCTACACTGCGCACAAACACAGTTGGGAGCAGGTCATCGTGCAGATCGAACGCCTCACGCCGGTCACGTCGTCGCTACAGCCGAGCAACCATCCCTATCTCAACCACGCCTGGACGCCGCAGCACGAAGAGGTGACCGCGTTCGATCTCGATGTGATCGAGGGTACGATCCCCACCGATCTCGATGGCGTCTATCTCCGCAACACCGAAAACCAGCTCCATCAGCCGCTTGGCAAATATCATCCCTTCGATGGCGACGGGATGATCCACCAGATCGATTTCTCGGGCGGTCGCGCGTCGTATCGCAACCGCTTCGTGCGCACGCGCTGCTTCCAGGCCGAGCAGGACGCGGGAGGGTCGCTATGGGGCGGGCTGATGGACCGGGCGGGTACGTCCAAGCGTCCCGGCTTCGGCGCGCATGGCAGCCTGAAGGATTCGTCGAGCACCGATATCATCGTCCATGCCGGCAAAGCGATCTCGACCTTCTACCAATGCGGCGAGGGCTATGTGCTCGATCCCGAAACGCTCGAACAGTCAGGCGTCGCGCCGTGGGTGCCGCTCGATGGGATCTCGGCGCATCCCAAGGTCGATGATCACACCGGCGAACTGCTGTTTTTCAACTATTCGAAGCACGCGCCCTACATGCATTACGGCGTCGTCGATGCGGGCGGTCGCGTCACCAATTACATTCCCGTTCCGCTGCCGGGGCCGCGCCTGCCGCACGACATGACCTTCAGCGAAAATTGGTCGATCGTGAACGATCTGCCGATGTTCTGGGATCAGGAGCTGCTCGCGCGCGGCATCCACGCGGCGCGGCTGCATGACGGCATCCCGTCGCGCTTCGCGTTGATCCCGCGCCACGGCAAGACGGAAGACATTCGCTGGTTCGAGGCGGCACCGACCTACATCCTGCACTTCCTCAACGCCTATGAGGAAGGCGATGAGGTCGTGATGGACGCCTATTTCCAGAACGATCCGCAGCCCGCACCGCTGCCCAATGAGGATGGCTATGGCCATATGATGGCCTATGTCGATGAGCACAGCTTTCTTCCGCGGCTGCACCGCTGGCGCTTCAACCTGACCGACGGTACCACTACCGAGCAGCGCCTTGATGATCGCACGCTCGAATTCGGGATGATCGACGGCCGCGTCGCGGGGCGGAAGCATCGCTACATCTATTCGACCACGACCAAGCCTGGCTGGTTCCTGTTCAACGGCTTCGTCAAGCATGACCTCGAAACCGGCGAGTCATGGACGCTAATGCTGGAAGAGGGCCGCTATGCCAGCGAAGCGCCGTTCGCGCCGCGCGTCGGCTCCACTGCCGAGGATGACGGTTATCTCGTCAGCTTCATCACCGATGAAAATCGCGGGACGAGCGAGTGCATCCTGATCGACGCACGCGATATCGAAGCGGGGCCGGTGTGCCGCATCGCGCTGCCGCATAAGATTTCGAGCGGCACGCATTCGCATTGGGCCGACCGCAGTGTGCTGCGCCGCTACGGCTAGAATAGCTCTCTCCGTTCGTGTCGAGCGAAGTAGGGACGCCGTGCGCAGCGTGTGAGGCGTGCTTCTCGACTTCGCTCGCAACGAACGGGTTACCTGACGACGTGCAACGCTACGCCCGTTTCGGAAACCACGGCACAAACCCCGAAGTACGCCGGACATAATCCTCATAATCGGGCTTCTTGCGCTTCATCCGGCCCTCGACCGTTGGGACGCCCGACCATTTCATCAAGGTGAAGGTCAGAAGCACTGGTCCGGGCAGCGCCCACAGCCCCGTCCCGCTCTCGGCGGCGATCAGATACAGGCCCCACCACACGCAGGCATCGCCAAAATAGTTCGGATGGCGGGTGTAGCGCCACAGGCCGGTGCGCAGCACCTTGCCTACATTCGCCGGATCACGGCGGAACGCGACGAGTTGCGCGTCGCCGATCGTCTCGAACATGATTCCGATCCCCGCCAGCGCCGCCCCGACCCAGCCGAGCGCACCGACCGTTGGCGCTGCGTCAAGCTGGCCTAACTGCACCGGCAAGCAGACGATGAACAGCATCGGCGCCTGCACTGCATAGACTAGCCGGATCGACGCCTGGTTGAAGCCCCAGCCCTTGTGCTCCTGCGCCTTGGCGAACATCGTCTGATAGCGGCGATCGGCCCCGTGCTGCCGCCAGCGCCACAACAGATACCCGCCGAGCCGCACGCCCCACGCCGTACACAGCGCCATCAGCAGCAACTTTCGGTCCGGGTCACCGCCCGTCTGCACGAAACTGGCCCAGCCAAGCGCGACCATCGCCAGCGCCCAGACGCTGTCGATCGGGGTCACGTCACGCGTCTTGAGCGTCACCAGCCAGAACAGCACGAAGATGCCGATCAGCACCACGGCGTTGACCGCGAGCAGCGACAGCGCGCTCATGCTGCGGCGCTTTCGACGATGAAGCTGACCGTCGTCGTGGTCGAGCCGCCGATATTGAGCGTCTGGACGCGGCGCGCACCCTCGACCTGGGTATCGCCGGCTGTGTCCGACACTTGCTTCGCCGCGTCGAGCAGCATCCGCACGCCGGTCGCGCCGACCGGGTGGCCGCATCCGATCAACCCACCCGAGGGGTTGATCGGCAAGCGACCGCCGATCTCGATCGACCCATCCTCGATCGCTTTCCACGATTCGCCGGGCGCGGTCAGGCCGAGATGGTCGATCGCCATATATTCGGTCGCGGTGAAGCAATCATGTGTTTCCACCGCATCAAGCTGCGCGATATCGGTCACGCCAGCGCGGGCGCGCGCATCCTCGATCGCGCGGCGGACCTGCGGAAAGACATAGGATTGGCCCGCGCTATCGGCGATCTTGCGGGCATAGCCGATCGGCGCGGAGCGATGGCCCCAACCCGTGATCCGCGGTATCTGATCGAGCGAGAGGCCGCGCTTCGCCGCATAGTCGGCGGCGCGTCGTTCCGAAGCCAGGAACACCACCGCACTGCCGTCGGTGACTTGCCCGCAATCCATCTTGCGCGTCCGCCCCTCGACCACCGGATTGGCGTCGTCGTCGGCGGTGAAGCTCTCGGGTGCGAAGGCATAGCCGCGTGTCTGCGCGTTCGGATTCCGCTTGGCATTGCCGAAATTGATCTCGGCGATGCGCATCAGATGATCGTATTTCAGGCCATAGCGGCGGTCATATTCCTCGGCGAGATCGGAAAAGGCGGCGGGCCAGACGTAGCGGACATCGTCATATTCGTGCCCCGCCCAGGCGGCAGCCCCCAGATATTCCGCCGCGGTCTGGCCGGGGACGTTACGCATCTGTTCGATCCCGACGACGCAGGCGAGATCGTAGCGACCCGCCTCGATTTCGGCGGTAGCGGCGAGAATGGCGACGCTGCCCGATGCACAGGCCGCTTCATGACGCGCGGTGGGCAGGCCGTCGAACGCCGGATCGACCAGTCCGAAGAAGCCGCCCAGCAACCCTTGGCCTGCAAACAGTTCGGCGGTGAAATTGCCGACGTGCCCGCTTTCCACGTCGACGGCGTCGAGGCCGGTCGCCGCCAAGCCTTGCTGCACGCTTTCGGTAAAGGCCTCCGCCAAGTCGATGCCGCGTCGGCTCCACACGTCAGAAAAATCACTCTGCCATCCGCCCAGGATGTAGACCATGCCCGCTGCTCCCCTACTTTTTGCAAGGGTGTTGCAGGCGAATGGCGACTTGGCAAATCCGGCCTTGCGGGCGTGACGGGAGCACCGGCATGAAGCGGCACGGCATTACGCTGGCAAATCCTGCTCGAACGTGCATCAGTCGATGGCGGGTTTCCACGACAGGATCTTAGATGCGCTTCAAGGGACTCGACCTCAATCTCATCATCGCGCTGGACGTTTTGCTGGAAGAACGCAGCGTGTCTGCAGCTGCCGCACGCATGACCGGGTCGATATCTACATTCCGACCGGGCAGAAGGTGGCGAGCGTGCCAACCCCCAAGCTGGTCGAGGATTACCCTGCCAACATCGGCATTGGCCGACCGGCACTGCACAAGGTGCTTGGGGATCGCACCAAGGCGGCGGGTGCCACGGTGCGGCTCGGCGTCACGGCGACCGAGCTGAACGATGACGGCGCGGGCGTCGATGTGCGCTTTTCGGATGGCAGCCAAGACCGCTACGACATGGTCGTCGCGGCCGACGGCCTCTATTCCGAGACGCGCGCGATGCTGTTCCCGGACGTGCCGCAACCGCGCTTCGTCGGCCAGGGGGTGTGGCGTTACAATTTCCCGCGCACCGGGGCTGAAAGCGCCATCGCGGTGTTCGAGGGGCCGACCGGCGTTGGACTGGTGCCGACCTCGCCGACGCAGATGTATATGTATGTGACGACGCCCGAGCCCGGCAATCCGCGCTATCCGCGCGACGGCATTGCGGCGGCGATGCGCGAGAAATTGCGCGGCGTGCCCGCGCCGCAGATCCAGGCGCTGGCCGAGCAGATCACCGACGATGCCGAGGTCGTCTACAAGCCGCTCGAGACATTGTTCCTCGATGGGCCGTGGCACCGTGGCCGGCTCGTCTTGCTCGGCGATGCGGTTCACGCGACCACCCCGCATCTGGGACAAGGCGCGGGCATGGCGATCGAGGACAGTCTGGTGCTGGCCGAGGAAATATCGCAGCATGACGATCCGGAAGCGGCGTTCACCGCCTTCCACGCGCGGCGTGTGGAGCGGTGTCGCTACATCGTAGATGCGTCGGTCGCGATCTGTACCGCGCAAGTCGCGGGCGAGCGCGTCGATCAGGCTGCCGCCACGTCCGAAATGTTCCAAATCGTAGCGCAGCCGATCTGATCGGCAGGAGAGTCCAATGGCACGAGTGAATGAAATCCGGTACGTCGGCTACGGCGTTTCCGACCTGGCGGCGGAGCGCGCCTTTTATCGCGACGTTTGGAAATTGCGCGAAGTCGGCACGCAGGACGACATGGTCTATTTCGCGTGCGAAGGGCATAACGAACACCACGTCGTGCGCCTGCGCCAGGCCGAGCAGCAGCGCATCGACGTGATCGCGCTGGCCGCGGCAGACCGCGCGGATGTGGACGCTTTGCACGACAAGGTCGTCGCTGCCGGGTGCAAAATCATCTTCGACCCGCAGGAGCTTCAGGCACTCGGCGGCGGCTACGGTTTCCGCTTCTTCTCACCCGACGGCCTGCCGTTCGAAGTATCGAGCGACGTGGCGCGCGGCCCGTCGCGCCCGCGCTGCAGGCGACGGCGTTCCTGGCGGGGATTTGCGTGTTCGGCGGCATCGTCGGCCTCTACGCCCTATTGGCGCGGTCCTACCCGCCCGAGTTGCGCGTGACGGGCACGGGTCTGGCGATCGGCGTGGGACGCGGTGGCGCGGTGGTCGGGCCGCTGATCGGCGGGTTCCTGATCGCGGGCGGGACGAGCATCCCGCTCGCCATCGCGATCGTCGGTGCCGGGGCGACCATTGCCGCGATCATGCTGATGGCGATGGGGCATAGCCTGTCGGCGACATCGACGCGTTAGAACGGGATGACCTTAGATCGATCCAACCGCTCAATCCGTTCGTGCTGAGCTTGTCGAAGCACCCGTGCAACACGCCAGCCCTTGCTTGTTGCACGGCCCTTCGACAGGCTCAGGGCGAACGGGTCATGCTAATGTCATCCCGCTCTAGCGCCGTCAGCGCCCGGTCAGCGCGAGCAGGGCGAAGGTGGCGAGCCAATGTTCGCCCATGTAATCGTCGGCCAAATGCGGCAGGGCGGCTTGGAGATGCGCATCGGCAATGGCGCGCGCCGCGGCTGGATCGGGCAAATCGTCGGCAAGGGCGCGCCAGCACCACGCCCGCGCGAGGTTCAAGCCGTCGAGATGCGCGAGCCGACCGTCGCTGCGATCGGTGACGGTCGCGGGGGTGCGGAGGCAGGCGGTCGGCGCGCCGTAGGGATCGGGCAGGAAGGCACCGAGCCACGGACGAAACTCCGGGCCGAGGACGGCCTGCATCAGGACCGCCTCGCACAACGTGGCCGAGACGAAATCCTCGCCGCTCGGCTCCCATGGGCGGGCGTCGCGGTCCGCGCCGAACCAGGCGCGCGATCGTTCCTCGATCAGCTTAGCCAGCGCGGCGTCATGCGTGCGCGCCCAGCGTAGCGCGTGGATCAGCGCGAAGGCGGTGCAGTCATGCTTGCCGCTTCGGACCGGATAGGCGAGCTTGGGTAGGTAAGCGGCAAAGCGTGCGGCGAAGGCGCGGGCGAGCGGTTCCAGCGTGGCGGCCCAGGGTTTGTCGGGGCGGAGCGCGAGTTCGCCGTGCAAGGCGAGCAGCCAGCCCCAGCCATAGGGGCGTTCGAACCCGGCGCTCATCGGTCGATCGAGATAGGCGACTTCGCCCGCTACACGCTCGGGCACCAGCATCCGGTCGGCCAGCGCTTCGATCGCGGCGGTCTGGCCCATCGCGGGGAACAGGCGCGCGAGCCGCATCACTTGCCACCAGCCGTGCACGCAACTGTGCCAGTCGAAGCTGCCGTGGAAGATCGGGTGCAGCGCGCTGGGGAGCGCGAGATCGGCCGGGCCGTTCAGGACTTGGTCGAGCCGGTACGGCCATTCGCGCGTGAGATGGCCGAGCGTCAGCGTGGCGAAGCGGTCTGCGGTGGCAGCATCGAGCATCAGCGGAATCCCAGCCAGTAGAGCAAAGCGATATTGACCGCCAAGAGCGGCAGCGCGGTCGGTATCTGCGCGCGGATCACCGCGCTCTTGTCCTTAAGGTCGAGCAAGGCGGCGGGCACCAGGTTGAAGTTCGCCGCCATCGGCGTCATCAGCGTCCCGCAAAAGCCCGCCAGCATTCCGATCGCCGCGATTACCGCCGGGTCGCCGTGATGGCGTCCGATCAGCAGCGGCATCGCGACCGCCGCGAACATCACCGGGAAGGCGGCAAAGGCATTGCCCATCACCATCGTGAACGCCGCCATGCCCAGCGCATAGACCAGCACCGCACCGATCAGGCTGCCCGCGGGGATTGCCGCCCCGGCGATGCCGCCGACGACCTGGCCGACCCCAGCGAGCGCGAACACCGCGCCGAGGCTCGCGAGCATCTGCGGCAGCACCGCCGCCCAGCCGACGCTGTCCATCAGCCGCAGCCCCTCGGCAAAGGGCGTGGTGGGACGGGGCCGGAACCAGGCATAGCCGATCGCCAGCGCGAGCAGCACGCCGCAGGTGAGCGCGACCAGCGTGATCTGCTTGGGATCGACCAAAGCGGGTACGCCCTTGAAGGCAAGGGTGCCGAGCAGCGCGGTCGCGGGGATGACGAGCGCAGGCAGGAACAGCCGGTTGCCGCGCCGTGCCGCCCCGGCCTGGCGTTCGATCGCGCCGGTGGTGCCGCGCGCGCCGCGCCCCATCGCGCCAGTGCCCGCGATGGCGACGAGGCCGAGCACCAGCACGCCATTGCCGAGATCGCCGATCCGGTCACCGAACAGGAAGCTCCCGCTCAACAGCGCGTAGAAACCGGCATTGCCGAAGCGCTTGGCATTGCCGCGATCGGTCGCGCTGAGCCAGGCGAAGCCTGCGAACATCAGCCCGGCGACGGTGTAGATGAAATTGGTGCCGATCATGCGGCGCGCGCCAGGCGGCGATCGAGCCACCACAAGCGACCGCCGTGGATCAGCAACGCCGCGATCGCGGTCGGGATCGCCCAGAGCGACAAATGCAGCGGCTGGATCGTGATACCATAGCCCTCCAGCACGCCCTTCATCAGCAGGATCGATCCGATCGCGATGAAGATATCCTCGCCAAAGAACAGCCCGATATTGTCGGTCGCCGCGGCCAGCGCCGGGATCGCGTCGCCGCCCGGCGGCACGCCTTGCCGCTCGGCCGCCGCCTCGGCCATTGGCGCGACCAGCGGGCGGACACTTTGCGCGGGACCTGCGATCGAGGTGAGGCCGAGCGCCGACGTAATCTGGCGGAACAGCAGATAGCCGATCAGCAGCCGCCCGACCGTCGCGCCGCGCAAGCCCGCGATGGCACTCCGCGCGCGCTCCTGCAGGCCGTGGCGTTCGAGCAGGCCGATGACAGGCAAGACGATGTAGATCGCGCTGACAAAGCGATTGGCATTGAACGCCTTGCCGAGCGCGGCGAGGATCGCGAGCGGATCGATCCCGGCGGCAAGCCCGGTGACCAGCGCCGACACCGCGACGACCAGCAGCGGGTTGAAGCGCAACAGGAAGCCCGCGACGATCACCGCGATACCGGCCAGAACAAGCATTCAAACGCCTCCGAATCCGCCGCCGCCGGGCGTTTCGATGACGAACACGTCGCCCGCGCGCATGTCGACCTTTGCGGTCGATCCGAGGCATTCGACCGATCCGTCGGCGCGTTCGATCCGGGCCGAGCCCACGGTACCTGATGTCCCGCCGTCGAGACCGAACGGCGGCACGCGGCGGCGGTTCGCGAGGATGCAGGCGGTCATATCGGCGAGGAAGCGCACGCGCCGCAGCCCACCGTCGCCGCCTTTGTGGGTGCCAGCACCGCCCGACCCGGCGCGGATCGAAAATTCCTCCAGCAGCACCGGAAAGCGCGTTTCGAAGATTTCCGGGTCGGTCAGGCGGCTGTTGGTCATGTGCGTCTGGATCACCGCGGTGCCGTCATGCGTCGGCCCCGCGCCCGATCCGCCCGCGATCGTCTCATAATATTGGTAGGTGGCATCGCCGAAGGTGAAATTGTTCATCGTCCCCTGGCTCGCCGCCATTGCGCCGAGCGCGCCGAACACGGCGTCGGTGACGACCTGGCTGGTTTCGACATTGCCCGCCACCACCGCCGCCGGGAAGCGCGGGTTGAGCATCGATCCCTCCGGCACGCAGATCGTGACGCCGCGCAGGCAGCCGTCGTTGAGCGGCACGTCCTCATCGAGCAGCACGCGCAGGACGTAGAGCACGGCGGCGCGGACGATCGAGACCGGCGCGTTGAAATTGTTGGGGCGCTGGTCGCTGGTCCCGGCGAAATCGATTGTCATGGCTTCTGCCGCGCGATCGACGCGGATCGCGACCCGGACGACCGCGCCGTCGTCCATTTCATAAGCGAACGCGCCATCGTCGAGCCGCGCGATCAAGCGCCGCGCCGCCGCGTCGGCATTGGCCTGGACGTGTTCCATATACGCGCTGACGACATCCGCGCCATATTCACCGGCGATCCGCGCGAGGCCCGCCGCGCCGCGCGTGCAGGCAGCAAGCTGTGCGGCGAGATCGGCGATATTCTGGTCGATATTGCGCGCCGGATAGGGTCCGCTGGCGAAGAGCGCGCGCAGTTCGGCTTCACGGAAATGCCCTTCGTCCATCACCAGTTCATCGTCGAGCAACACCCCTTCCTGTGCGACCGAGATGCTGTCGGGCGGCATCGATCCGGGGGTGATCCCGCCGACATCGGCATGATGGCCGCGCGCGGCGACGAACCAGGCGGGCGTGTCGCTCCTGTCGGTGAAGACCGGCATGATGACGGTGATGTCGGGCAGATGCGTGCCGCCGCGATAGGGCGCGTTGAGCGCATAGGCGTCGCCCCGGCGGATTCCGCGACCGTCTGCACTACTCCCGCGCGCGTCCAGGATCGTGCGGATGCTTTCGCCCATCGAACCGAGGTGCACCGGGATGTGCGGCGCGTTGGCGACGAGATTGCCCACGGCATCGAACAGGGCACAGGAGAAATCGAGCCGCTCGCGAATGTTGACCGAGGCGGCGGAGCGTTGCAGCGCGGCGCCCATCTCCTCGGCAATGCTCATGAACAGGCCAGCGAAGATCGCGAGGCGGGCGGGGTCGCTGGCGGTGCCGATGCTGGCGGTCTGGCGGGCGGCGACGCGGTCGAGCAGCAGATTGCCGATCGCATCGACGCGCGCGCGCCAGCCGGGTTCGACGACGGTGGTCGCCATGGGGTCGATGATCAGCGCGGGGCCGTCGACCGCGTGACCGGCTGGCAGCCCCTCGCGCGCGAGCACCGGCGTGTCGTGCCATGCACCTGCCATGTAGACCGGAACGACGGCGAGCGGCGCGGCGGGCCGATCCGGCAAATCCACCAGCGTCGTCTCGACCGGCGCACTCGCCGCGACCGCCTCGGCGACGAGACGATCGACGATCAAGGGTTGTGTACTCGCGAAACCGAACTGCGCGACGTGGGCCGTGTCGAAGGCCGTGGTCATCGCGCTCGTGTCGGCGAAATCGAGCTCGATCGTATGGTCGGTCTGGCCGCGGCGGAGATGCACGCGGCGCTCGACGACGATGGTCTCGCTTGCCACGCCCTGCGCCACCAGGGCCTGCTGCGCTTCCTCGGCCAGCGCGTCAAACGCGCCTTCGATCACCGCGCTTTCGCCGACCCCCGCGCCGAGCGTCCGCTCGCGCAGCACACGGCGATCGGCCAGCCCCATGCCGTAGGCCGAGAGCACGCCCGCGAGCGGGTGGATCATCACCCGGTCCATCCCCAGCGCATCGGCGACCAGGCAGGCGTGCTGCCCGCCCGCACCGCCGAAGCAGGCGAGCGTGTAGCGCGTGACATCATGCCCGCGCGCGACCGAGATCTTGCGGATCGCGTTGGCCATGTTCGCGACCGCCACCGCGACGAAGCCTTCGGCGGCGGCATGAGGATCGAGCGGCAGCTCGGCAAAGCGCGTCGCCACCGCGACGGGATCGAGCGGCTGATCGCCCGCCGCGCCGAACAGCGCGGGGAAGAAGTCCGGGCGCAGCTTGCCCAGCATCACGTTGCAATCGGTGACGGTCAGCGGCCCGCCGCGCCGGTAGCAGGCTGGCCCCGGGACGGCACCGGCGCTTTCCGGCCCGACCAGCAGGCGCTGCCCATCGAAGCGGCAGATAGATCCGCCGCCCGCCGCGACGGTATGGATGCGCAGCATCGGCGCGCGGATGCGGGCGCCCGCGATCAGCGTCTCGGTATCGCGCTCATAGGCCCCGGCGTAGTGCGACACGTCGGTCGAGGTGCCGCCCATATCGAAGCCGATGATGCGCTCCAGCCCGGCTTCGCGTGCGGTCGCCGCCATGCCGACGATGCCGCCAGCCGGCCCCGACAGGATCGCATCCTTGCCGCGGAAGCTTGCGCCATCGACGAGTCCGCCCGAGGATTGCATGAACAGCGCGTTCTGCCCGAGCGCCGCCGAAAGGCCCGCGACGTAGCGATCGAGCACGGGCGACAGATAGGCATCGACCAACGTCGTGTCGCCGCGACCGATCAGCTTGATCAGCGGCGCGACGCGGTGGCTGACCGAGATTTGCGTGAAGCCGATCGCCGCCGCGAGCTCGGCCAGTGCCGCCTCATGCGCGGTGAAGCGATAGCCGTGCATCAGGACGATCGCGATCGACCGGAAACCGGCAGTGAAGGCCGCCTGCAAACCGGCCCGTGCGGCATCGCGGTCGAGCGGGGTGCGCACGCTCCCGTCCGCCGCGATCCGCTCATCCATCTCGACGACGTGCGCGAACAACGGTGCCGGGCGTGCCAAGTCGCGCGCGAAAATGTCGGCGCGCTCCTGATGTCCGATCACCAGCGCATCGCCGAAGCCGCGCGTGATCGCAAGGACGGTCGGCTCGCCCTTGCGCTCGAGCAGCGCATTGGTCGCGACGGTGGTGCCGATGCGCAGGTCGAACGGCACGTCCGCGCCGCCGGTCAGCCGCCGGATCGCCTCGACCGCAGCATCGGCATAGCGTTCGGGGTCTTCGGACAGCAGTTTAGCGGTAACGACTTCGCCGCTAGGCGTGCGGGCGACGACATCGGTGAAGGTGCCGCCGCGATCGATCCAGAACTGCCATGCCGCCATCCTTCCGTCTCTCACTTCCGCCGTGACGGATCAAGCCGGGAGGAAGATCGGCAGACACGCGACGTCGCCACGCCGCATCTTCCGCCGGAATCGCGCAAGCCGCGCTCCGGGAAGGGCACGAAAGCCGTCGTGCAGCGGCTCCCCGGTACGGTCGACTGGGAAGCGGCGGGGCCGGGTGCCGCCGTCGGATCGGACGCGGCGCCGCGCGTGCCGATGTGGAAACGCGCGTTGACGGTTTCCCACGTCGTGCCCGGCGCGAAGCGGACATTGTCGAGATAAAGTTTGAGCGGGTGCGCCGCATCATAGCCACTGGCGATCAGGCGGCCGGTCGGTGGACCCGCCGACCCGCCGACCGCAGTGATGTGGTAGAATGGCCGCCATGCCGCGTGATCTTCGGGCGTTCGGGCGAGAAGCCCTCGACGATCCAGTCGATCGGGCAGCGCCACGGATCATAGACATGCAGAACCGCCGGATCGGGCCGGTCGCCCGACAGGACCGGATTGAGGAGGCGCCCACCGCCGAGATCGGCGATACGGTGGTTGTCATATTCCCGGCGATAGGTCGGTGCGGCAGCTGCGGGCGCGGCGGTGGGAAGCAGCGGCGCCGCACCGCTTGCGCCGGGCGCGACCGTGTCGCGGCGGGTGATTCTCATGCGAGCGTGGCCGCGCGCCGGGCGAGTTCGTCGCTGCGCATCCGCCCGTTGGCCAACAGCAGGTGGTGATAGCGCGCGCGCCGCTTGCCGGTGCGCCCGCGCGCGCCATCCTCGATGCTGAGCGCGCTGAGCATCTCGGCGGTGCGGACCAACGGTTCGTTTACGATCCGCGCGAGATCGGCGTCGAACGGCGCGAAATAGGCGGGTTCCCCCTGCCACGCGACGAGGCGCGCGCGGGCGTCCGGGACCGACAGGCCTTCGCCGTGGATCGCGAAATCGACGAGCGCGCGGCAAATGCGGAACAGCCGCCAGTGGAGATAGCCGAGTTCGGCCTCCGGGTGGCGCGCATAGAAACCGGCCTCGGCGATCAGGCGCTCGGCATAGATGCCCCAGCCCTCGCCGAAACCGGGGGCGTAGCGCAGGCGCAACGGGTGCGGATCGGCGGCGGCCTCCAGCGCCAGCTGGATCATATGGCCGGGGAGCAGTTCGTGCGCGACGACGCTCGGCATGGTGAAGCTTGGGCGGTCGGTGAGACGCGCGAAATCTGGGACATAGCCGCCAGCGGTGGTCGGCGTGGGCAGCGTGCGATAGCCGAGATGTCCGGTCGCGAGATCGGCGGGCGTGGGCGGGGCTGCGGTGACGTTGCGGCACCAGGGCGGCACCGCGCCGATCAGCGTCGGGACGGCGGCACGGAAGCGTGCCAGCCAGTGGTTCATGTCGGCGAGCGCCGCCGCGCTGTCGGGATATTGGTAGCGCGGATCGCGCCAGAGCGCGGCGAAGCGCGCGCCGGTATCGCCACCGCGTACTCCGAGTTGCGCGAACAGGTGATCGGCCCGTGCTGCGCAGCGGCGGCATTCGGCCTCTAGGCGGCGCGCGGCGGCGGCGGGATCGATGCCGTCGCCGACTTTGCGGCGGAGCAGCAGCGCTGGCGTGAGCGGTCGCGCCGCCATGATCGTGAGGTCGGCGCGCAGGCCCGCGCGCGCGGTGATGAGATCGAGTTGCTGCGACACGGTCAGGCCGCGCAGGTCGATCCGGTCGAGCAAGGCGAGCGCCGCTGGCGGATCTGCGAGCTTGGCCTCGACCGCGTCCAGCGCTGCGCGGAACGTGGCACGCTGCACCCTGCCCCGCCCCGGCAGCAGTGCCAGCGCCGCCGCGCCGGCCAGCACGGCGCGGCGCGTCGTCACCGCGCGCGATCGGCGAGTGCGACGGCGTTGTTGTGCTGCGTCACCTCGGCCGCTTGATCGGCGAGCGCCACGCGCGCGGTCAGCGTGTCGGGATCAACCCCGGCGGGGATGGTCAGCGTCACGGTCACGGTTTTTGGCAGCAAATCGGTCGGCGCGGCGAGCGGCGGGACCAGCGCGGTCGCGACGACGTCCTTGCCGACAAGCGATACGCGCCCTGCCGTCGTCGGCAGCGAGCCGAGGCTATGGACCGTTACCGTCACGCGGCGTCCCTTTACCGCTACGTCGTTCCGCCCGATGCCGAGATCGGGGCGGCTCTCGACCGGGGTGCCGGGGGTCTGCAGTACGAAATCGACGACCGTCGTGGTGCCAGGCGCGAAGATCAGCGAGGTCGATGCGCTGCGTTCCAGCGTCACCTTCGTCGGCGTGTTCGCGGCGGCGAGCGTCTTGCCCTCGTCGGGACTACCCGACACCTGCATCGACCATGTCCCCGCGGTCACGTTCCATGCGGTCATCGTCGCGCGCTGCTCGACCGCGCTGGTGTTGTAGGCGATCACGCGGAAGCGGTGGCGGGTTGCAACGGGCAGCAGAATCGCGACCTGTTCGGCCGCACCCGGCGTGTCGAAACGCCAGCTCACGGTGTTGCCAGGCCAGGTCTGGTTGCGCCGCAGCGCGATGCCGCCGAGCCGTTCGCGTTGGAGGATTTCGCTCGGCTGTTCGACGCGGTCGCTCCACCAATGCCCTTCGGTGTAGAGCGCCATGTGCTGCGCCTTGTCGGCGATCGCGTCGCCGTGGAGCGCGGCCAGCGCCGACAAATCGCCGCGCGCCGACCAGGCGGCGTAGCGTCCGAACGCATCGTCCCCCTTCGCCACGCGCGCGAGCAAAGCCGCGCCGTCGGGCAGAGCAGTGAAGCCATTCTCGTTGAATTCGGACAGGCCGCCCGCGCTCTTGGCCAACCGCGCGGTGATCGGGCGGAGATAGGTCGCATCGCCGGTGAAGCGCCACGCCGCCCAGGCGGATTGCAACGGCGTCGTCACGCCGCCGCCGTCGCCAGCGCGCTCGGCATCGCTGCGCCAGTTGATTTCGTTGGGATAGCTCCACTGGCCGTCGGCACCCTGTTTGCCATGCGCCATCCAGCCGTCGACCGTGCTGGTGACGAGACCGCGCGCCGCTGGATTGGCGTTGAACAGGCCGAGCAGGATCGGTCCGTGCAGGACGGTCCAGCTATAGGGTTTCTGCCATTCCCACGCGCCTTCACGGTACATCTTGCGCCCGCCATACCAATTGCTGGCGAAGTGGAGATGGCCCGCCGGGTTGCGCAGGATGACGCCTTGCAGCGCCCTGGTCGTCGCCATCAGCCGTTCAACCGCGATCGGCTCGCCCCAATTCAGATACAGCCGCTCGGCGTCGGAATTGAGCCCTTCTTCATAGGCGTGCAGCTCATCGGTGGTGAGGTAACCGAGCCCATTCACGTTCATGCCGTTCTTGTACGCCGCATCCGACAGCGCGCGGAGCGACGCGTTGATCTTGTCGGGCTCTACCCCCATCAGCGCGAGGCCGGGCCATTGCTGGGTCAGATCGGTATCGTCCGAAATGCCGCCGCCGAAATCGCCGTACGGCACCTGGCGGTTGTCGATCCACCAAGAGACGAATTGCTTGGTAAGCTTGAGGTCCTCTAGCTGCCGGAACGCCCAGAGCGGCACGCCCGGCGGCGGGGTCGGCTGAGGAACCGCGGGCATGTTTTCCGGGCGGTAATCGATGTCCGCCCAATATTGCCGTGCCAGCACATTTTCGGGATCGACGCGGAGCAGATCGCTGATGTCGGCGAACACGCGGGCGTAGAGCGCTTCGCGTTTGGACGCGGTGTGTTCCTCAACTAGGAAACCCCAATTGTCGCGCACTTGATTGAGCCGGTCGGCAATGTGTTCGGGCAAAGCGGCGGCGCGGTCCTTGAACACCAGCCGGATCTTTGCGCCGTTGAGCGCAGTTGCATCGAAGCCGGGATCGGACGCGGCGATGCTGAGGTACAGGCTGTCGTTTGGCAGGATGCGGTCGCGCAGATCGAGCCACAGCGTGCGCGCTTCGCCGGGGCGGACCGAGACCGAAAGATCGATCATGTCGCGCGCGGGCCAGAGCGGGTCTTTCACGCGGATGTTGAGCGCGATCGGGGCGGTGCCCTTCAGCGCGGGCAAATCGAGCGCGATGCCGTCGAGCCCGTCGTGGAGGTTCTGCCAGCCATAATCGAACGCGCGGGCGATCGGCTTATCGGGATAGGCATCGCCGAGGCTGGCGGGGATCAGGACATGGACGATCGGCAGGCCCGCCGCGCGGGGCATGGCGGTGCCGCCAGACCCGGCCGCACCCGCGCCGACCGCCGCCTTGATGCCCGAGCTTGGCAGGGCGACGACCGTGCTGCGCTCGTCGGGGGCGTAACGGCCGGTGATGAAAGATTCGAGCGGGGCGAGCGCCGCGATCCGGGTCGAGGCGGCGGAATCGACGGTGAAGGAAAGTTTGAAACGGCCCGCCGGCTCGGCCCCGGCGCGCACGTCATAGGCCCACACCTCCTGGATCGGCTGTTCCTGCATCGTGTTGACGAAGCTGAGCGTGCCGCCTTTGCGCTCGGTCAGCGCATCAACGCTACGCACCACGCCTTGTGCGCGGGCAGCGACGGGGGTGCCGTTCCACAGCAGCGCGCCATACGCCGCGCCGCGGATTTCGACGCGGTTGAAACGCTCGCCCGGCGGCACGGTCAGGTCGTAGCGCTTGCCGCCTTCGACATAGACGTTCCAATCGGGCAGCTCGAAATAATCATCGCGGCCGGGCAGTTTGGAGCGGTTGTAGACGCCGGGCCAGGTCGTCTCGGCAATGCCGTCGACGCCCTTCCACATCCATTGCTTGAGGTCCTTTGCGTCAGCGAATTCGACCTTGCGGACGCTGGTGACGGGCGCGTCGAGCAACGGCGGCAGGCCTTTATCCCAGCCATAGCGGTGCAGCCAGGCGGTGCGGCGCGGTGCAGCCTCTGGCTGCGGCGCGGCGGCGGGTTCGCGCTTGTCGGCGAGTGCTGCGACATCGGCGGCACCGAGCATGCGGTCGTACACGCGGATTTCGTCGAGATCGCTGCCGCGCATGAAATTGTAGCGGCTTTGCACCTGGTGCGGCGACATGACGCGTCCGGCGAGGCCGAACTGGTCGAGCCCGGAATCGAGATCGGCGACCTGATCCTTGCGCGCCACGAGCTTGCCGTCGACGTAGAGGCGGACGCCGGTCGTTTCGTCCCAGGCGAAGGCGATGTGCTTCCATGCATCGGCCGCTGGCACCGCGTCGATCTTCCAAGACACGCGGACGCGCGACAGGTTCGCATCGGTGACGAAGGCGTCGAAGCCGTGACCGTTCCAGTCGATCCGCAGGAACGCCATGTCCCAGCTCGAATGATCGGCGAAGCCTGCGCGGAAAATGACGAACGGTGCTTCGCCCAGCGGCTGGCGGGCGCGCCAGAAGAAGCCGAGCGTGCCGCGCTGGCTGCGCAGGTTGCCGGGGGCTTTCCACGCGACATAGCCGTCATCGGCCCAGCGTGCCGCACCGCCGATCGCGCCGTCCGGCACGACATCGACGCCGCTGCGGAAATTGGGGACCGGATCGCCCGCGGCGACATCGGCGGTGAGGCTCTTGTCGGCGGAAACGCGAAACAGCAGGCCGGTATCGTCCTGCGCCACCGCAGGAGACGCGGCGACCAGCGCGATGAGCGCGGCGGACGCCTTAAAGCGCATCGATGCGCGCCAGCCGTGGCGAGAGCAGATGGATCACCCCGACCGCGATCAGATAGACGCTGCCCGCGACCGCGAAGATCAGCGTGTAGCTGCCCGTCGTTTGAAGGATGTAGCCGGTGAACTTCGCCATCCCCATCCCGCCGATCGCGCCGACCATCCCGCCGATGCCGACGACCGATCCGACCGCCTTACGCGGAAACATGTCGGACGGGATCGTGTAGAGATTGGCCGAAAACGCCTGATGCGCCGCCGTCGCCAGTCCAACGATCGCCACCGCCGCCCACAAATTGGCGACATATTGCGCGAAGAAGATCGGCATGACGAGGAAGGCGCAGACCAGCATCGTCGTCTTGCGCGCACGGTTGGCGGACCAGCCGCGCTTCATCAATTTCGAAGAAGACCAGCCGCCCGCGATGCTGCCGAAATCGGAGATGAGATAGATCACGACGAGCGGCGGGCCGAAGCTCTTGAGATCGAGGTGATAGGCCTTGGACAGGAAATCCGGCGTCCAGAACAGGAACAACCACCAGATCGGATCGATCAGGAACTTGCCGAGCGCATAAGCCCAAGTCTCGCGATAGCCGAGCAGGCGGGTCCACTTGATCTTCTCGGCCGAATCGGCCGGGTCGCTTTCGATATAGGCAAGCTCGGCGGTCGACAGCTTCGCCGTCTCGCGCGGACGGCGGTAGATCGCGATCCACGCGACCAGCCACACCAGGCTCGCCACGCCGGTGATGATGAACGCCATGCGCCAGCCGTATGCCAGCGTGATGACCGGCACGATCAGGGGCGTGATGACCGCGCCGATATTGGCGCCAGCGTTGAAGAGGCCGGTGGCAAAGGCGCGTTCGCGGGCGGGGAACCACTCCGACACGGCCTTGATGCCCGCCGGAAAATTGCCCGATTCGCCAAGCCCAAGCACGAAACGTGCGCCAGCGAATTGCAGTGTCGATCCGGCAAAGCCGCACAGCGTGTGGCCGAGCGTCCAGATGACGAACGCCACCGAATAGCCGACCCGCGCGCCGAGCCGATCGACGATCGAGCCAAAGCTGACATAGCCGATCGCGTACGCCGCCTGAAACCAGAAGACGACGTCGGCATAGGCATTTTCGTCCCAGCCGAACTCGCTCGAGATCTGGGGCTTCAACAAGCCGATCATCTGGCGATCGACATAGTTGATCGCGGTCGCCGCAAACAGCAGCGCGCAGATCACCCAGCGATACCGCCCAACCGTCGTGCCCGGTGTCTCGGCCTGGCTCGAAAGTCCCGCGCTCGCGTTCGATGCCGTCATGCTCACTCCCCTACCAGCGGCCCGTATGTCCGGGCCTGCCGTCTGACTATTGCGCGGCGATGGAACACTCCACCGTCAGCCGATTGTCGAAGATCGCCGCGACCTGCGCACCGATCGCGACTTGATGCACCCCGCTGACCGCCCCGGTCGAGATCCATTGTCCCGCGGTCAAGGCGATGCCGCGCGCGGCCATCAGTTCGAACAGGAAGCGCGCCGCGCCGAACGGGCCGTCAAGCATATCGGACGCCATCGCGACCCCGGTCGATTCGCCGTCGATCGTCAATTCCACTGGCCAGTCATTGATATCGATCTGGTCCCACCCGGTCACCTCCGGGCCGATCACCAGCCCGTTATTGTTGCCGAAATCGGAAACGGTGACCGGCGCGCCATGATCGTTGATCCCGCCGAACGGAGAGCTCGCAATCTCGATCCCGACGCATACCCGGTCGATCAAGGCGGTCGCCTCGGCCAGCGTGTAGCTGCGCTTGGACGCATCGGGGGTGGCGGCGATGCGCAGCAGGAATTCGGCCTCGGCGGCGGCGAAACCGCCGGCGTAAACGGTCATTGCGCGCGGCGTCGCTTCGGCAACGAAGGTCTGGTCGGCGAAGATGGGTCCAGCAAGCCGGTCGCAGCCTTCGATCGGCGGGTTGATCCGCCCGACCTTCCAACCCGAGATCGGCCGATCGGTCAGCGCGATCGCCGCGTCTTGCATCGCATAGGCCTCGGCCAGCGCGGCCGGCATCGTGCCCGGATATTCGACGAGCGCCGTCGCATCGCGCCGTGCGGTGACGAAGCGATGCGCGATCTGCGCGATATTGTCCTGCAAACTGTCAGGCTGCACGTGCCTTTATCCCCTCTTCGGCCGTCACGCGGCCCTTAAGCGGTGGGTATGGGAAACCGGTGTCATTGACAAGAGGCTGTGCGTTACCGGCCATGAAGTTGCGACCAGTCGCCGTCGAATGCGTGCTGCGCCGCCGCTGCGATGGCCTGTGCCGCGACCGAATCCTCCGCCAGATCGGCGGAAAAGCCGGTCCGCGCAGCGATCAGGCGACCGAGCACCGCCGCCGCGTCGCCACTCTGCGCCGCCTCGGTGAGCGCAGGGCCGGCGGCATCGACGATCGTCTCGCCGGCGCGCGCGCGCTGCATCAGGAAGGCGATCCAGCAGCCGATCGCGGTGACGACATGTCCAGGCATGTCGCCGCGGGCGCGGTGCCAGCGCAGCGTGTCGCCGAGCCGATAGGGGATTTTCTGGCTGCCATCGATCGCGATCTGATCGAGACGGTGGACGATCACCGGATTGCGAAACCGCGTCAGCACCGCCGCGCGATACGCTTCGAGATCGAGCCCGGCGACCGGCGTCAGCGTGGGGATGATGTCGGTGCGGATCATCGCATCGACGAACTCGGCCAGAACCGAATCGTCCATCGCTTCGGCGACGCTGGCATGGCCGCGCAGCAGACCGGCGTAGGCGAGCGTCGAATGCGTGCCGTTGAGGATGCGCAGCTTGGCCTGTTCATACCCCGCGACATTATTGGTCAGTGTCGCGCCCGCGCGGCCGAGTGCTGCCGTGACCGGATCGCCCAGATCCTCGATCACCCATTGCGTGAACGCCTCGCGCTGCACGGCGGCGCGATCCTCGACGCCGAGCGCGCTCGCGACATCGCTGTAGAGCGCATCGTCAGAGGCGGGGGTGATCGAATCGACCATCGTGCCCGGCACAAGGACGTGCTGCGCGATCCAGTCGCCGATCGCGGGCGCAGTGGCGTGCGCGAAATCGACCAGCGCCGCCTTGAGCTTCGCGCCATTGGCGGCGAGATTGTCGCATGGCATGACGACGAACGGCGCGACGTCGCGCGCGTGCCGCGCAGCCAGGCCGCCGACGATCCAGCCGATGACGCTGCGCGGTACGGCGGGTTGCGCGAGATCGTGAACGATGTCGGGATGCGCGCGGTCGAGCGCGCCATCGCTCGCCAGGCAATAGCCCTTCTCGGTCACGGTGGTCGTCACGAGCCGGACTGCGGGATCGGCGAGCAACGCCTGCGTCTCCGCCGCATCGTCGGGACCGAGGAAGCGGCTGTGCGCGCCGATCACGCGGAACGACGATTCCGCGTCGCGCACGGCGAGCGTGTACAGGCCCTGCTGTTCGGCCAGTGCCGCGACCGTGCCCGCGCTGCGCAACGAGACCGCGGCGATGCCCCAGCCGGGCTCGCTCGCCAGCAGCGTGTCGATATAGGCGGCCTGATGCGCGCGGTGGAAGGCGCCAGGTCCGAAATGGACGATGCCGGTGGTCGGCGGGCCGCTCCGGTTCGGGCGCGCGACGCCCGCGGGCAGATCGACGAGCGCCGCGTAATCGAGCCGGTTCATAGCGTTACTCCGCGCTTCCAGATGGCGATTTCGCGTTCGCAATTGCGTTCGGCGGCGGTCGGCGCGCCCGATGCGATATCGCATAATATTGCGAGCAGATCCTCCGCCACCGCATCGAACCCGCGATCGAGCACCGCGCCCGCATCGAAATCGATCCAGCCGGGTTTGCGCGCGGCGAGGCCGCTGTTCGAGGCGATCTTGATCGTCGGGACGGGAAAACCGAGCGGGGTGCCGCGCCCGGTGGTGAACAGGATCGCGGTCGCGCCCGCCGCCGCGAGCGCCGTGCAGGATACGGCATCGTTGCCTGGTGCCTCCAGCAGCGTCAGCCCGGTGCGCGCCACTTTCCCGCCATACGGGATCACGTCGGACACGGTCGCCCTGCCCGCCTTTTGCACCGCGCCGAGCGACTTTTCCTCGAGCGTGGTGATGCCGCCAGCGAGGTTCCCCGGCGACGGATTTTCCGACACCGGCTCGCCGTGGTCGAGGAAATAGCGTTTGAAATCGTTGACCATTTTTACGGTACGATCGAACACGCCTTCATCCGCCGCGCGGTCCATCAACAGGCGTTCGGCACCGAACATCTCGGGGATTTCGGTCAGCAGCACCGCGCCGCCGGCATCGACCACGCGCTCGCTCATCCGCCCGACCAGCGGGTTGGCGGTCAGCCCGGACAGCCCGTCCGACCCGCCGCATTTCACGCCGAGCACGAGCTTGTCGATGCCGACGGTAGTGCGTTCGCTCCGCGCTTGCGCGACGAGTTCGGCGACCAGCGCCACGCCCTCGTCGATTTCGTCGCCCGCGAGTTGGGTGGAGAGCGTGCGGATCACGCCGCGCCGCGCTTCGGGAATTTCGGCGAGCAGCGCGGCAATCTGATTCGATTCGCAGCCCAGCCCGACGATCAGCACGCCGCCGGCATTGGGGTGACAGGCCAACGCCGCCAGAATGCTGCGCGTGCCCGCCAGATCTTCGCCCAATTGCGAGCAGCCGAACGGGTGCGTGAAGGCATGGACGCCGTCGACCGCGCCCCCATGAGCGGCATCGGCCAGCGCCGCATCCGCCAGCGCGGCGATCCGCGTCGCTGTGCGCGCGACGCAACCGACCGTCGGCAGGACCCAGATCTCGTTGCGCGTGCCGACCCGGCCGTCGCTGCGGACATAGCCTTGGAAGGTGGCCGTCTCCGCCTCTGTTTGCCGCAGGACCGGCACCGCCTGCGTGAAGCGATAATCGAGCGTGCCGTCGAGCGCGGTGGCGAGATTGTGGGTGTGGACATGTGCGCCGATCGCGATGTCGGCGCGCGCGGTGCCGATCGGGAAGCCGAATTTCACCACCGGATCGCGCGCCGCGATGGCGCGGATCGCAACCTTGTGGCCGCTCGGCACGTCGGACAGTGCGGTTACGACTTGCGCCGCAAAGGTCACGCTTTCGCCCGCCGCGACCGGTTCGACCAGCGTTGCGACGCTATCGTCGGGATGGACCAGCAGGGCTTTGGACACGCGCAGATACTAACCTTGGTAACCGGTATCAAGCCTTTGCCTCAGGCGTGGGGCCGTTGGCAAGCCGCCGCTGCACTAGCCAAGCCAGCCCCGCCACAGTTATGCGGAAGACATGAAGAGCACAGGCCAGCCGACGATCAACGATGTCGCCCGCATCGCGGGCGTATCGAAAAAGACCGTCAGCCGGGTCATCAACCGCTCGCCGTTGCTCAACGACGACACGCGCCGCCGGGTCGAAGATGTCATCGGGAGTCTGGGCTATATTCCCAACCCGCAAGCGCGCGCGCTGGCGCTCAGGCGCAATTTCCTGATTGGCCTGGTGCACGACAATCCCAACGCGCAAATGGTGATGAACGTGCAGCAGGGCATCCTGGAAGCGCTGCACGGCACCGAATTCGAACTGGTGGTGCGCCCGGTCGATCGCGGATCGGCGACGATGCTGGTCGATCTGCGGCATTTTCTGGAGCGGCAGCGTCTGTTCGGGCTCGTCCTGCTGCCGCCGATCAGCGAAAATGACACGATCGCCAAGTTGTGCGCCGAAATCGGCTGCCGCTATGTTCGCATGGGCTCCGCCCCGCTCGACGATAACGATCATATGGTCGCCTCGAACGATCTGGAGGCGGTGCGCGGCGCGACCGAATATCTGATCGCGCAGGGGCACCGCCGGATCGGGCTGATCGCCGGACCGCACGGCTTCCGCTCGGCGCGCGAACGGCGGCTGGGGTTCGAGGAGGCGCTGTCCAAGGCCGGGATCGCGCTGCCGCGTAGCATGATCGCCGACGGCGATTACACCTTCGAATCGGGCCTGACCGCGGCGGAGCGTCTGCTCGACCTGATGCCGCGCCCGACCGCGATCTTCGCCAGCAACGATGAGATGGCGGCGGGCGTAATCCACGCCGCGCGGCAACGCGGCCTCGAAATTCCGCACGATTTGTCGATCGTCGGGTTCGACGATACGCCGGTCGCGGCACACGTCTGGCCACCGCTCACCACGGTGCGCTGGCCGATCGCGTCGATGGCACGCTCCGCCGCGCTGAAATTGACGGCGGGGCTGGACGGGGAGGCCCTGGTCGAGGAACCATCGCTGTTCCTGTCCACGTTGATTCGGCGTGGATCGGTGTCGCCGCCATCGCATTAAGGCGCTTGCGAGGGCGTCTGACACCGGTTACCAGCACGCCATAACAAGAAGATGGCAGGGAGGATTAGTATGGCACGACCGCTCGAACTGCACCCCGACCGCCTGTTCCCAGCGGATCCGGCAACGCGCGCCATCGCGCGCACGCTGTACGCCGAGATCGCCGACCTGCCGATCGTCAGCCCGCACGGTCATACCGATGCCGGGTGGTTCGCCGACAATGCGGCGTGGACCGATGCGACCAGCCTGTTGCTCGCGCCAGACCACTATATTTATCGCATGTTGCACAGTCAGGGCATCGCGCTCGACGCGCTGGCGATCCCGCGGCGCAGCGGCACCCCCGCGACCGATCCGCGCGCGGCGTGGGCGGTGTTCGCGCAGAATTATCACCTGTTCCGCGGCACGCCGTCGCGATTGTGGTTCGACCATGTCTTTGCCGAGGTGTTCGGGTTCGACGTGGCGCTGGAGGCCGGTACCGCCGACCTGTATTTCGACACGATCGCCGAAAAGCTCGCCACCCCGGCGTTCCGCCCGCGCGCTTTGTTCGATCGCTTCAAGATCGACTTCCTTGCCACCACCGAAGGCGCGCAGGACGATCTCGGCGCGCATCAGCGCGTGCGCGCCTCGGGCTGGGGCGGGCGCGTCGTCACCACCTATCGTCCCGATGGCGTGATCGACGTCGAGCATGAGCAGTTCGCCGGGGCGATGGCGCGCTTTGCCGAGCTGACCGGGGAGGATGCCTATAGCTGGAAGGGCTATCTCGCCGCGCACCGCAAGCGCCGCGCCGATTTCCGCCGCTGTGGCGCGACCGCGACCGACCACGGCCACCCGACCGCGCAGACCGCCAACCTCTCAGCGCCCGAGGCCGAGGCGCTGTTCGCGAAGATCGTCGGCGGCAGCTGGACCCCGGCCGATGCCGAGCTGTTCCGCGCGCAGATGCTGACCGAGATGGCGGGCATGTCGATCGAAGACGGGATGGTGATGCAAATCCACCCCGGTGCCTTCCGCAATCATAATGCCGCGTTGTTCGCCAGCCACGGGCGCGACAAGGGTGCCGACCTGCCGGTGCGCATCGAATACGTCCATGCGCTGAAGCCGCTGCTCGACCGGTTCGGCAGTTCGACCGAGCTTTCGATCATCCTCTTCACGCTCGACAAGAGCGTGTACGCGCGCGAACTGGCACCGCTCGCCGGCCATTATCCGTGCCTGAAGCTTGGCCCGAGCTGGTGGTTCCATGACAGTCCCGAGGGGATGCGCCGCTTCCGCGAGATGACGACCGAGACGGCTGGATTCTACAACACCGTTGGCTTCAACGACGATACGCGCGCGTTCCTGTCGATCCCGGCGCGGCATGACGTCGCGCGGCGCGTCGATTGCGGTTTCCTCGCGCGGCTGGTGGCCGAACACCGCATTGCCGATTGGGAAGCCGCCGAGCTGGCGCATGAGCTGACCAGCGGGCTGGTGCGGCGCGCCTACAAGATCGATTCCCCTGCAATCGCTGCCCAGGCAGCCTGACCCGGAGCCTCCCCCCATGTTCGACCGTACCTATTACGCCACGCATCCCGACATGATGGAGTGCGTCTCCAATGACGAACTCCGCGACCGCTATCTGATCCAGGACCTGTTCCGCGCGGGCGAATGCGTGCTGAATTACACCCACGCCGATCGCTTCGTGATCGGTGGCGTGGCGGTGGCGGGCGGTGCGGTGAAGCTGCCCGACCAGACCGAGCCAGCCTCGGCGGCGGGCCACCCCTTCCTTGAGCGGCGCGAACTGGCGGTGGTCAATGTCGGCAATGTGGACGGCACCGTCACCGTCGACGGCGAGGTCTTCACGCTGGGCAACAAGGATTGCCTGTATGTCACGATGGGCGCGAAGGACGTGCAGTTCGCAGGCGACGGCGCGCGTTTCTATCTGGCGTCGTGCCCGGCGCATAAGGCGTTCACCACGCGCATGATTTCGGTCGCCGATGCAACGGCGCTGGAGCGCGGGACGCTCGCCGAGTCGAACGAGCGGACGATCTATCAGATGGTCATCCCCGGCATTTGCGACAGCGCGCAATTGGTGATGGGCCTGACCGTGCTGAAGCCCGGTTCGGTGTGGAACACGATGCCGCCGCACATTCACGAGCGCCGCAGCGAAATCTATTTCTACTTCGAGCTCGACGATCTCGAGAAGGACCGCGTGTTCCATTACATGGGCGAAGGCGAAGCGACCCGCCACATCGTGATGGCGAACGAGGAAGCCGTGATTTCGCCGCCGTGGTCGATCCACATGGGGTCTGGCACCAAGGCCTATGCCTTCATCTGGGCGATGGCGGGCGAGAATCAGGATTATACCGACATGAGCGTGCTGGATATCTGCCAGCTGGCGTGAGTGTCTTCCCCTCCCGCGTGCGGGAGGACTCTAAATCTCCCTGCCCGCTTGCGGGAGGGGTCGGGGGAGGGCCTGTCGGTCGGCGGTGCCGCGCCGATACGACAGCCCCTCCCCCAGCCCCTCCCGCAGGCGGGAGGGGAGCAAGAAGGACAAGATCATGACCTCTCCCTTCGATCTCTCCGGCAAGGTCGCCGTGGTCACCGGTGCCAATACCGGCATCGGGCAGGCCATCGCCGTAGCCCTTGCTGCGGCGGGTGCCGACGTCGCCTGCGTCGGCCGCACCCCCGCCGAGGACACCGTCCAGCAGATCCGGGCGCTCGGCCGCCGTGCGGAGATCATCTCGGCCGATCTCTCCACGATCGAGCCTGTGCAAAGAGTCGTGGATGAAACCGTGGAAAAGCTCGGCGGGCTCGACATTCTGGTCAACAATGCCGGCATCATCCGCCGCGCCGACGCGGTCGATTTCACCGAGGAAGATTGGGACGCGGTGATCGACACCAATCTCAAATCGGTGTTCTTCCTGTGCCAGGCGGCGGGCAAGCACATGATCGCAAATGGCGGCGGGAAAATCGTCAACATCGCCTCGATGCTGACCTTCCAGGGCGGCATCCGCGTGCCGAGCTATACCGCATCGAAGAGCGGGATTGGCGGGTTGACCAAGCTGCTCGCAAACGAATGGGCGAAGCACGGCATCAACGTCAACGCGATCGCGCCGGGCTATATCGCGACCAACAACACGACCGCGCTGCAAGCCGATCCGGTGCGCAACGCCGCGATCCTCGACCGGATTCCGGCGGGGAAATGGGGTGATGCCAGCGATTTGGGGGGTGCTGCGGTGTTCCTGTCGAGCAGCGCGGCGGATTACGTGCAGGGGCATATCCTGGCGGTCGATGGCGGATGGCTGGCGCGGTGATCGCCACCGTGGCGTCACCCCGGGCTTGTCCCGAGGTTCACGGTGCGGCAGGCGCGGCGTTCGTGGCGCGGTGGACCCCGGCACAGGGCCGGGGTGACGAAGGGGCCTGATTGTATGAAATTCCTCGCATTCGGTGAAATCATGCTGCGGCTCTCGCCCCCCGGGCGCGAATTGCTGATGCAGACGCCGAAGTTCGACGTGTGGGTGGCAGGAGCCGAGGCGAATGTCGCGGTGGCGCTTGCCAAGCTCGGGCATGATGTGGGGATTGCCAGCGCCCTGCCCGACAATGATCTGGGACGTGCTGCGCTGACCAATGTGCGCGGTGCGGGCGTCGATACCAGCGGCATCCAGTTTCGCGGCGAGCGGATGGGGCTGTATTTCGTGACCTCGGGCGCCGGAATGCGCGCGACCGAGGTGATTTACGACCGCGCCTATTCCTCCTTCGCCGAAACGCCGACCGAGGCGTGGGATTGGGACACGCTGCTGGCCCGGGTCGATCGCCTGCACTTGTCAGGCATCACCCCGGCGCTCGGGCCGGTGCCCGCCGCCACCGCCATTGCGGCGGCCGAAGCGGCGGCGGCGCGCGGTGTGGCGATTTCGTTCGATGGCAATTGGCGCGGGAAATTGTGGGAACGCTGGGACAGCGATCCGCGCGGCATCCTGACGCAGCTCGTCGCGCAGGCCGATCTGCTGTTCGGCAACCACCGCGACATTGCGCTGCTGCTCGGCCGCGACTTTTCCAGCGATGGCGAGGAACGCCGTCGTGAGGCAACCGAAGCGGCGTTCGCAGCCTTCCCCAAACTGCAGACGATCGCGTCGACCGCGCGGCATGTCGAGCATGTCGATCTACACCGCCTGTCGGCGCGGATCGACACGCGCAGCGACCATGCGCAGACCGAGGAAGTCGTGCTCGCCGGGATCGTCGACCGGATCGGCGGGGGCGATGCCTTTGCCGCGGGCGTGCTGCACGCGCTGCGCTCGGGCGGCGACAGCGCAGAGGCGGTGCGTACCGGCCTCGCGCTTGCAGCGCTGAAACATTCGCTGCCCGGCGATGCGAGCCTGTTCCGCCAGGCCGACATCGATGCCTATCTGGCCGGCGGACTCGATGTCCGGCGGTGATCTTACCCGCCGCGCGCTGATCGGCAGCAGCGCAGCGCTGCTGCTCGCGGGGCGCGCGGGCGCGGTCGCGCCACCGTGGATTACGGCGCCCTCGGGCCTGTTCGTCAACACGGTCGAGGACGGCGTGTTTACGTTTCGCGGCATTCGCTATGGCACGGCCGAGCGCTTTCGTGCGCCGCTGGCCTATGCCACGCCCGGCCAAGTCCGGCAGGCGACCGCATTCGGGCCGGTCGCGCCGCAAGCGGGCAGCAGCTACGGTCCGCAGTCCGAGGACTGTCTCTACCTCAACGTCTGGACCACCAATCCCGACACCACGGCCAAGCTGCCCGTGATGGTTTACATTCACGGCGGCGCCTATTCAGGCGGCAGCTCGACCGATCCGGCGGCGGCGCGAAGATCGCGACGATGCTGGGAATGCCCGCCGCCAAGGGGTTATTCCACCGCGCCGCGACGATGAGCGGGCAGCAAGTGACCGCCTCCGGTCCGCTCAACGCGACCGCGCGCACCCGCGCCTATCTGGCGAAGCTGGGCGTTAGCGAAAGCGACCTCGCGCCGCTGCTGACGATGCCGCAGGAGAGACTTGTCGCAGCGCTTGATGCGAGCGATCCGATCCTCGGCGGCGGGGTCTATTTCGGGCCGGTGCTCGACATGACATGGCTGACGCGGCACCCGTTCTGGCCCGACGCCAACCCGCAAGGCGTGTCGGTTCCGCTGATCCTCGGCAATACGCACGACGAGACGCGCGGCTTCCTCTCGCCGGATTCGGACAAGGTGAAGGGGCTGACGTGGGACAATCTTGCTGCGCGGATCGCCCCTGAACTGCGGATCGACATTCTGCCGGAATGGGTGGTGGCGCAGTATCGTGCGCACTTCCCGACGTGGTCCCCGACAGAAATCTTTTACGCCGCGACGACGGCGGGGCGGAGCTGGCGCGGACAAGTGATCGAAGCCGAGACGCGCGCGCGGGCCGGGGCGCCCGCCTGGGTCTATCAAGTCGATTTCAGCTCCCGCACCGATCCGCGCCGCGGCGCTTTCCATACGATCGACATTCCGCTGGTGTTCGGCACGCTCGGCGCGCGTGGGTCGCAGACCGGCACAGGGGCGGACGCGCGCGCGGCGAGCAGCGCGATGCAAGACAGCTTCGTCGCCTTCGCCAAGACCGGCGATCCCAATCATCGCGGGCGGAACCTGTGGCCGCGCTACGACCTGACGCGGCGAACGACGATGATCTTCGATACCGTCACGCGACCGGAGGACGATCCGCGCCGCTGGCAGCGTGAGCTGTTCGCGCGCGTTCCCTACATACAGCCCGGAACATAAAGCATAAAATTCAGCGTTGACACCGGTTACCAAAGACGACAATCAGGGCATCCGACGAGCCGCCATAAGAGCGGCCGTTACGCAGGAGAGGAGTGAAACGCGGTTCGAGCGCGCATTATCTTCCCTTCTGCACGCTGTCGCGCAGCCCTGATGGGCTTGACGCGGCCACCGGTGTCAATTCGCGTCGCGATTGCCGACGACGCGTAAAGGGGATGAAAGATGACCAAGCTTTTCAGCAGCAGGACGGCCCAGCGTGGCGTCTCCATCGGCGCACTGGCGATCGCGCTGCTGCTCCCGGCGACTGTCGCCGCGCAGACCGCGCCGGCAACTCAGGCCCCGACCACTCCCGAACTTGCCAGCGAAGATGCCGGGCAGGATATCGTCGTCACGGGTTTCCGCCAGTCGCTGCAAGCCGCGCTCAACGTGAAGAAGAACTCGGTCGCCGCGGTCGATTCGATCGTCGCCGAGGACATCGCCAAATTCCCCGATCAGAACCTTGCCGAATCGCTGCAGCGTATTCCCGGCATATCGATCCAGCGTGACGGCGGCGAAGGCCGCGCGATCACCGTGCGGGGCTTGGGCGCGCAATTCACCCGCGTCCGCGTGAACGGTATGGAGACGGTTGCGACCTCGACCGACGGGGCAAGCGCCAACCGCGACCGCGCGTTCGATTTCAACGTGTTCGCTTCCGAACTTTTCAGCTCGCTGGTGGTGCACAAGACCGCCGAAGCGTCGCTTGACGAAGGATCGCTTGGCGCGGTGGTCGATCTCAACACCGGCAACCCGCTCGCCGCGAAGGCCGGTTTCTCGGGCGCCCTGTCGGTACAGGGCTCCTATAACGATCTCGCCAAGACCCTCGGCCCGCGTGTTGCCGGGCTGCTGTCATGGCGTAACGATGCGGGCACCTTCGGAGCCTCGGTGTCGGCGGCCTATTCGAAACTCAACACGCTCGAACTCGGCAACAACACGACGCGCTGGGCGCAGGGTCGGTTCGATTCGGTCAACGGCACGCCGTGCTTCTATTCGTCGAATACAAGCGCGACGCCCGTCGCCAATGCCGGCGGCTTCTACCGTCCGAATGCTGCGTGCGATCAGGCTGCGTTGGCGTTCCATCCGCGTATTCCGCGTTACGGCGTGATCACGCGCGAGCGTGAGCGTCTGGGCATCACTGGCAGCGTGCAGTTCGCCCCGACCGATTCCACCAAAATCTCGATCGACGGCCTCTATTCGCGCTTCAAGGAAACGCGTGACGAGCAGTGGATCGAAGTGCTGCTGCGTACCAACGAGCGGTCGATCGACGTGGTCAACCCGACCTACGACACCAAGGGGAACATGGTCACGGCCACGCTGAACGACGCGTGGGTTCGCGCGGAACATTACAACCGCAAATCGCAGACCGAATTCTATCAGCTTGGCGGCACCTGGGATCAGGACGTGACGGACAAGCTCCGTTTCACGCTGCTCGGTGGCTTCTCCAAGTCCAATGCGAGCATCCCCCAGGAAACGACGATCATCTTCGACGATCGTGATGCGCAGGGATATAAATACGATTACACCAATTCGCGCAGCCCGCTGCTGACCTTTGGCACGAGCGTGACTGATCCAAGCAACTTCCAGCTCGCCGAAATCCGCGATCGCCCCTCAAGCACGATCAACAAGTTCCGCACCGCCCAGCTTCGCGTCGAATGGGATGTTGCCGAAGGATTCCAGATCAAGGCCGGTGGCGTCTATCGCCGCTTCAGCTTCGATACGGCGGGTTTCACGCGCGATACGGTTGTTTGCCCCAACGCCGGCGGGAAAGATGTCGTTCTCGGCACGATCACCTGCTCGCCAAGCTCGGCCTTCGGACCAACGTCCGTGTACGGTTTCCCGGTCACCGCCGCGCTAGCGCAAACGGTAAACCTCGGCAGCGCCGGACAACCGGCGGGCACGACGAGCACCTATATCGTCCCCAATTTGCCCGCGGCGACGGCGTTCACCAATCTGTACGGTCGCACGCCCGCGATCGACGCAAGCAACACGCGCGGCGTCGTCGAAAAGGTGACCGGCGGCTATCTCGAGTTCAATGCCAAGGGCGAATTGCTCGGTTTGCGCTACGCGCTCAACGCCGGCACGCGCTACGTCAAGACCGATCAAAGTTCGTACGGGTTCAACAGCGGCGTCAACGTATCGGTCCGCCGCAGTTATGACGATTGGCTGCCGTCGCTCAACTTCGCTTTGTATCCGACCGAAAACATCATCGCGCGTGCAGCGGTGGCGAAAGTGATTACACGGCCGACGCTAGGCAATTTGACGCCGGGCGGGACGATCGACGGCTTCAACTACCGTATCACCTTCGGCAACCCACAGCTCGATCCGTTCCGCGCGACCGCTTATGATCTCGCGCTCGAATGGTATTTCGCGCCGCAGTCGATCGCGTCGGTGGCAGTGTTCAAGAAGGATATCGAGAGCTTCCCGGTGTCGCAGCCATCCAACGGCACCTATGCGTCGACCGGCCTGCCGCTGTCGCTGCTCCCGCCCGGCTCGCCTGCCGCCGGCGCACCGGAGGGCCAGCCGTGGACGATCACGGGGAATGTCAACGGCACGGGTGCGAGCCTGAAGGGCATCGAGCTGTCGGTGCAGGCACCGTTCAAATTTCTGCCCGGTTTCCTGAAGAATTTCGGCGGCATTGCCAATGCGACCTTCGTCAATTCGACCGCGACTTATACCGTGTCGGGGCCGGCGGTGACCGCTTGCGTCCCTGGAGCCTTACCGACCTCGGCTTGCACGTTCGGTCCGCTGGTCACCTCAACGCGCAATGGCACGTTGTTCGGCCTGTCGAAACAAGCGTTTAACGGCACGCTCTACTATGAAGATTCGAAGTTCAGCGCGCGGGGCTCGATCAGCTATCGCGGACCCTATGTCGATGCCAACAGCGCCACCGGCAACGTGTTCGAAGGGTATAATGCAACCACCAACATCGATGCTTCGGTGCGCTATCGCTTCACCAAATGGCTCGAAGTCTCACTCGAGGGCGCCAACCTCACCGATACCTATCGTGATCGCTATACCGACCTCAATGCCAATCGCGCCTATGAGAACAACCATTTCGGCCGCACCATCCTGTTCGGTGCGCGTGTGAAAATGTAGTTTCGAACCGCCTTTCCTCCCCTCCGGACGTCGCCACCCCGTGGCGGCGTCCGTCTTGTTTGTGCTGGAGTCACGCCGATGTTCGACCGTCGCACCGCAATCTTGGGAACCCTGGCGGGCGGGCTCGCTGCGCCCGCGCTCGCGGTCGCGCAAACAGCGCCGCCGCGCATAGGGGCGACCACACCGGTTCCCGGCTTGCCAGAGCCTGACGAAACAATCGACCTGTGGCCGAAGGGTGCCCCCGGCAAGCTGAGCCCGCCAATCGTCGAGACGGTCGACGAGCGCAGCAAGGATGCCTCCCTTACCGATCGCGCGGTACACGGCATCTCCTGTCCACGCCTTATCGTGTTCCGCCCTCGCATCCCCAATGGATCCGCGGTGCTGGTCGCCCCCGGCGGCGGCTATGTCCGCGTCGTGATCGACAAGGAAGGCTATGAGATCGGGCGCTGGCTCGCGGCGCGCGGGTTCACGGTCTTCGTCTTGTTTTACCGCCTGCCGGGCGACGGCTGGGCGGCGGGGCCCAATGTCGCGCTCGCCGATGCGCAGCGCGCCATGCGGATCATCCGCGCCCGCGCGCGCGACTATGGCATCGTGCCGGAGCGCGTTGCTGCGATGGGTTTTTCGGCCGGTGGCCATGTCGTGGGCGATCTGGCGACGCGCTTTGCCGCGCCGGTCTATGCCCCGGTCGATTCCGCCGATCGCTTGAGCGCACGGCCAGATGCGGCCGCGTTGATCTATGCCGTCCAGTCGATGATGCCCGCGCTCGCGCACCCCGGCTCACGCGATCTGCTCATCGGCCCGGATGCGAGTGCGGCGTCAGCGGCGACACATAGCACGGCCAACAATGTCTCGGCCCAGACGCCACCCTGCTTCCTCGTCCATGCCGAGGATGATTCGGTCGTGAAGGTCGAAAACAGCATCGAGTTCCGCGCGGCGTGCAAGCGCGCGGGCGTGGCGGTCGAGACACATCTGTTCACCAATGGCGGCCACGGTTTCGGCCTGCGCCGCGCAATGGGCAAACCGGCCGAGGCGTGGCCCGACCTGTTTCTGGCCTGGGCGAGGACACAAGGACTCGGCTAAGCGCGCGACGCGAGTCAGGACGTGCAGGATCTCCCCGCGAGCCGCACTGAGTGAGCGCCGGTCGGGACTGAGCGGGGCGCATCGGGCTGACGCGCAAAGCCGTTGATGTCCAGTCCGATCCTATAATCGGCACAATGCCTTTTTGACGGTGCTGCGCGAAGTCGCGCGCGGCGATGCGCCGCGCTGACGATCGCGTTGAGCGCGATAGCCGCAGACGTTCGACGCACCCGCGCCTTTGCGAAAAATGCAATCCAGCAAACGTTACGCTCGGGAGTCATCCTATAAAGGAGATGTCATGCTCAAGGCGATCCCTGGATCGCCACGGTTTCCAACCAGTCGGTGCGACGCGTCGATCAATCATCCAGCAACAGGTTTACAGAATGAAAACGAGCTTCTTGATGTTCACAGTCGCGCCGTTGGCGCTGATACTTCCAGGCCTGGCCAACGCGGCAGCCGCCACGCCGACACCGGCGGCCGAGAAGCGCGTTGCCGCCGATCAGCAGTCGGATGCACCCGCCGAAAAGGCACCGGTCGAAGAGGCGTTCACCACCGGCGTCGCAAAGGGCCGTGACCGCCTCGACAGTGCGACGTCGACCAGCGCGCTGAGAAGCAGCGAGATCGAGAAGCTGAGCGCACGCTCGCTTGGCGACATCCTGCGCAACATTCCGGGCATTCGCACCGAATCTTCGACCGGTGATGGTAACTCCAGCTACACGATCCGCGGCCTGCCGCTGGCAGCCGGTGGCTCGAAGTTCATGCAGCTCGAGGAAGACGGCCTGCCCGTTCTCGAATTCGGCGACTTCTTTAACCTCGGTTCGGACATTTTCATCCGCGCCGATTTCAATCTAGCCGCGATCGAAGCGATCCGCGGTGGTTCGGCCTCGACCTTTGCGTCGAATTCGCCCGGCGGCGTGATCAACCTGATCTCCAAGACCGGCGATACCGAGGGCGGCGCGATCCAGCTCACCAGCGGCGTCGGCTATGACATGAAGCGCGTCGATTTCGATTACGGCACGAAGATCAGCGACACGCTCCGCTTCCATGTCGGCGGATTCTATCGCTCGGGCGAGGGCATCCGCCGCGTCGGCTACAACGCCTTTGAGGGCGGCCAGGTGAAGTTCAACGTCACCAAGACCTTCGACAATGGCTATATCCGCCTGTCGGGCAAGTATCTCGACGACCGTTCGCCGCAATATATGTCGGGCCCGGTGCGCATCACCGGCACCAACGACAACCCGACCTATAGCAGCGTGCCGAATTTCGACATTTTGCGGGACTCGGTCCTGTCGCGCAATATCAGCGGGATCATCGGATTCGACGAGAACAACCAGCCTTCCCGCACGTCGCTCCACGACGGGATGCGCGCCAAGGTACAGTCGATCGGTCTGGAAACGCAGTTCGAGGTCGCCGGCTGGTCGATCACCGAAAAAGCGCGCTATTCGAAGATTTCGGGCAGCGTCGCGCGGGATCTGATCTCGCCTTATTTTGCCGGCGTTGCGATCCCAGGCACGATCACCCCCGGCGGCACGCTGAGCTATGCCAACGGGCCGCGCACTGGGCAGATCATCGCCAACCCGAGCGCGCTCAACGGCAACGGCCTGGTCGGCGCGATGCTGTTGACCGACGTCCGTGCAAACGCGCTCGACAATTTCACCAACGATCTGCGCGCCAACCGCGTGTTTAAGGTCGGCAAGGGTGACCTGACGATCACCGGCGGCGTCTACAAATCGGTGCAGAAGCTCAACACCAACTGGCGCTACGTCAGCATCCTGCAGGACGTGGTCGGCGGCGGCAATTCGTCGTTGCTCAACTTCTCGAACGCAGCCGGCGTCGCACAGACCCAGGATGGTTACACCGGCTATGCCCTGGAAACCCCAGGCTCGGCATTCAACGGTACCTACAAGCGCGTCTTCGATGTGCAATATGACA
The DNA here is from genome assembly GCF_013374095.1 of Sphingomonas sp. HMP6. NCBI lineage: Bacteria > Pseudomonadati > Pseudomonadota > Alphaproteobacteria > Sphingomonadales > Sphingomonadaceae > Sphingomonas > Sphingomonas sp. HMP6. The sequence continues at coordinate 2,051,900 of NZ_AP022672.1, forward strand.
TCACCGCGCCCTACGGCTCGGTCAATTACCACATCGGCAAGATCGCGCTCGGCGGCAGCATCCGCTACGATACCGGCAAAGTCACCGGGCAGTTGCTCGGCTTCGATCTGGGTGGCAATCGCACCGGCCTCACCAGCTATGATTTCAACAACAACGGCACCATCTCGGTCGCCGAAGGCAGGACGGCCGTCGTGCCGCTGACGCGCCCGGCACCGGTGAACTACAAATACGATTACTTCAGCTACTCGCTCGGCGTGAACTACCGCATTGCCGAGGCGCTGTCGGCGTTCGCGCGGTATAGCCGCGGCGCGCGCGCCAATGCCGACAAGATCCTGTTCGCCACCGCGGTGAGCACGACCGATGGCAGCCTGGGCAATTCGGCGGATGCCTATGACGTCGTCACCCAGACCGAAGGCGGCGTGAAGTTCCGTCAAAAGGGCATCACCGTCAACGCCACGGCGTTCCTTGCGGACACGCAGGATACCAATGTGCAGGCCGGCACCGGCACCCAGACGAAGCGCAATTACCGCGCGTACGGCATGGAATTGGAAGCCGGTTTCCAGCACGGGCCGTTCAGCCTGACCGCCGGGGCGACCTATACCAAAGCCGAGATCAAGAACGACACGCTCAACGCTGCCGTTGCCGGACAGACGCCGCGGCGCCAGCCGGACCTGATCTTCGAAGCCACGCCGCAATATGACAGCAAGCTGTTCACAGTCGGCGTCAATATGATCGGCAACACCAGCAGCTACGCGCAGGACACCAACCTGCTGAAGATGCCGGGCTTTGTGATGGTCAATCCGTTCCTGCAAATCCGCCCGGTCGAGCGGGTGCAAGTGATGCTGAACGTCAACAACGCCTTCAACGAGCTGGCGTTGTTCGAAGTCAGCCAGTCGGCAGTCCCGGCGAACGGCGTCGGCTGGGCCCGCGCGGCCAACGGCCGCTCGGTCACCGCTTCGCTCCGCCTCGACTTCTGACGTGCCCGGGCCATCGCGCGTTCTCCCGGCGCGCGATGGTCCGGTCATCCCGACCGGTTTCATTGAAGGTTTCAAGATGTTCAAATCCATGAAGATCCCGAGAAAGCTCGCGCTTTCGTTTCTCGTCATCTGCGTCTCGGCGGCCGCAATGATGACGGTGTTTTTCATGAACATCAGCTCGATCCGGGCTGCGACCGACAGCAACAACCACAGTCAGCTGGTTCATGCAAAGGCGCAGATGCTGGAGACATCGCTGCTGCGTCAGAACAGCCAGATGCGCGGCTATTTGGTGACCGCCGACCCATCCTATCTCAAATCCTATGACGAAGCGCGCGACGATTATGACAGCGCATCGCGCGAACTTGAGACGCTGCTCGCCGAACCGGCGCTGAAGGCAGCGTTGCTCAAGTCGCGCACCGCGACGATCGAGTGGCGCAAGACGTGGGGCGACCGCCTGATCGAGAAGGTGAAGAGCGGCGAACGCGAGAATGCCCAGACCGAAGTGCGCGCCGCGGGCAAGGCCGTGCTGACTAGCGCCGCTGTCCTGCCGCTGCGTGACATTCGCGACGCCGAAGAGGCGTTGATCGAGAAAAATTCGGCGAGCCAGAACGGCGCAATCAGCTCCGCGGTCACGGTGCTTATCATTGGCGGAATCGCCCTGATCGCGATCGCGGTGTCGCTCGCCTTCCTGCTCAGCCAGTTGATCGCCAGCCCCATCTCCCGGCTTACCAAGACAATGGGCGATCTGGTCGCCGGCAATAATGCGGTGACCGTACCGGATGCCGACCGTGGTGATGAACTTGGCGACATGGCGCGCGCGGTGCTGGTGTTCCGCGACGCAGCGGTCGCCAAGGGCAAAGCGGATGAGGCTGCCGCCCGCGCCGAGGCTGACCAAAAAATGGTGGTCGCGACGATTTCCGATCAGTTGGCGGCGCTCGCCGACGGCAATTTGACGGCAGAAATCAGCAGCACCTTCCCGTCCGATTATGCTGCGGTGAAGACCAATTTCAACGCCGCCGTCGTGGCGCTGCGCGAGCTGATCGCGTCGGTGATGGATTCCGCCGCCACGATCCGCAGCGGTTCGTGCGAAATCGCGCAGGCATCCGAAGATCTCGCCCGTCGCACCGAATCGAACGCGGCAAGCCTGGAACAAACCTCCGCTGCCGTCACGCAGATGGACGGCCGATTGAAGGCGACGGCCATCGCCGCCAACCGCACCGCGAAGCGCGCAGAAGGCGCGATGGGCACGGTCACCGATGGCCGCACTACCGCCGAGGAAGCCGTGCAGGCGATGAGCCGGGTCTCGGAAAGCGCCAAGGGCATCGACAGCGTGATCGAAGGGCTCGACAAAATCGCGTTCCAAACCCGCGTGCTGGCGATGAATGCCGCCGTCGAGGCGGGCCGCGCGGGAGAGGCCGGGCGTGGCTTCGCGGTCGTCGCCGATCTCGTCTCTGCGCTCGCCATGCGCGCCGAGGAAGAAGCCGGACGCGCGCGGGATCAGTTGAGCGCGACGCAGACCGACATCGTCACCGCGGTCGGCGCGGTCGAGAAAGTGGACGTCGCTTTGGCCGAAATCTCCACCGGCTTTGCCGATGTGAACCAGTTGCTCGGCGACATTGCGACCGACAACCAGACCCAGTCGAACGCGATTACCGAGATCAGCAGCGCGCTCGGCTCGATGGACCAGGCAACGCAGCAAAATGCGGCGATGGTCGAGGAAACGTCCGCCGCCGCGCGCAATCTGGCGGAAGAAGTGAGCGGGCTGTCCCAGCGCGCGAGCCGTTTCAACGTCGGCGACGGCCATGCCCCCGCGGCAAATCGCCGCAGCAGCAGGGTAATGGATCGCCCGGTACGGAACCTGCCTGCCGCCGCGATCTCGGCACTGGTCCGCGCGCCGGCCTCGGGAAGCGATGACTGGCAGTCGTTCTAACGCGAAACACGCTCGCACGCTCATCAAGGCGGCCGAACGCGGTCGCCGCCGCGACATCGCTTGAGGACTCGGGCATGAATATGATTACGCCCGTGCTGGGCCATGCTGAACTGCGTCATCAGGCGGGGATCGCCCGTGCACTTGGTTCGTCCTTCGTCGCGGCGGTACTGGAGGCCGGACAACGCCAGCTCTACCGCGCGCCGCGCACGCAGCGGCTGATCGAGACCTGGCCCGGCGATCCGATCGATGCTGCGCTCGCGATGCGCTTCAACGCGGCGCTCCACGCGCTCGCCCGGCGCAACAAACGGCCCCGGCTTAGCGCGCTTTATCGCGGCCAGCATGACGATTTTGACAGTGCTATTGCGGAAACGCTGGACGCCGAGGATGCGTTTATCGCGGAATGGATGCGCCACACGCCCCAAACCAACGAGGTCGGCCGCGCCGCGTCGATCGCAGCGGCGCTGATGGTCTTACAGGAGCGCTTCGCCATGCCGGTCGAATTGCTCGAACTCGGCGCCAGTTGCGGCCTCAACCTCAATCTGGGGCATTATGGCTATACGCTTGGCGGCATCCGCGCCGGGATCGCAGATTCACCGGTGCAGGTCACGCCGGCGTGGAGTGGCCCCCCGCCGATCAACCGACCGTTCGCCGTCGCGGCGGCGCGCGGAATCGATTTGAACCCGCTGTCCGCAACCGATAGCAAAACGCGCGAGCGCTTGCTGTCCTTCGTTTGGGCGGACGAGCCGGAACGCGCGCAGCGCCTGGAGGACGCACTGGCGTTGGCGGTGCAACATCCGCCGCAGATCGACCGCGGCAACGCCGTGCCGTGGCTGGCCCGCCAGCTCTCAATCCCGCACGAACGCCGGACGTGCCGTGTCGTCTACCATTCGATGGTGCTGCAATATATGACGGGGGCCGATCGCGCGGCGATCGAGACGATGATCGCGGCGGCCGGTCGTCGCGCCACGCCCGATCGCCCGATCGCACGGATCAGCTTCGAACGCGAACGTGCGAACGAACAAGTCCAATTGATCCTGACGTGCTGGCCTTATGGCGAGCAGCGCTTGCTCGCGCATTGCCACACCTATGGCAAATGGATCGCGTGGCACTGACGGCCGTCGCCCGATCGTGCCACGCCGATTCCGGATTGTAGAGGATGGGGTGCAGGATGGACGGCGGATCGAATCGCACCGTCCCGGCGGCGGATAATGGCGGTGGACACGGTTTCCACCAAATCTGTCCCGAAAGTCGCCGGGAATGCCGATTTTCGACAATCCGATTGCCGATATTCCCCATTTGTTACGACCCTCATCATGCTTTCGCCGATGATGGTCTGCCAAAGCACGCTGACAGTCTTGATTGGACCGGTCGGGATCGATCGCCAGACCGGTCTTGGGCCGCATCTGACGGGATCCTCTGGTCGACGCCACGCATGTCTCGATCCGGTCCCGGTGCGCACATGAACAGATCTAACCGATCGTTGACCTGATAAACATAGGCGCACGCCCTGATCTCGGACCAACTTCACCGCCTCGTGCTTGAACTCCCGGCTAAACTTACATCGGTGCCGTGTCACCGCTCGGTTTCGAGAACACCTTACCTCGATGTCCACGAAACCGGGAGCAACTCATGCCTCGCTCAGAAGTTGAACCGGAGTCCGCCACTGACCGCAAAACTCTTGATCTGCGATCCATCGTTCAGGTTTCCGACGAGGAAGCCAGAAATTCGTCCGTCCCGCGCGCTTCCCGTTAGACCCAGCGAATAGCGCACCGCATGATCCCACGTCGACGAGTTAAGCGTGAAGACCGTCGCTGGTGCCGCGAAGGACAAGGTTGCTGTGTCGGTATTCGACCAGTTTTTGCGGTACGAAACGCCCGCGAACGGCTCGATCGTGACCTTCGCGTCGCTTCCGCCGCGGTAAGACACCCGCATCCCGCCTTCGCCGATCTTTGTGGTATGATCGCTCGGCGTATAGAGGCTGAGCGGGTCGATCTGCATCCCGGCGAAATCGGCGTCTGCATACGTAAAGCCAAGGAAAGGTGTCGCCGCCAGGCCGGTCTTGCCGCCGAAGCGATAAGAAGCATGGGCCGATCCAGCAATCGCGCTGCCGGTCAACTGGCGGCTCGGCGTGGCACCGAGCAGCGTCGGCAACGTGACGTCGAAGGTGCGCCATTCCTTACGGATGGTGCCGTCGATCGAGAATGCGCTGTTCCGCAGCGCTATATAGCCGCCAAGGAACGATGCATCGACCGCCATCCGATCCGTGTTCGAGAAGCCCGCCGCACCATCATAGATGCCGCCGGTTACACCGACATGCAGGTTCCAGTCCGCGCCAAGACCGAAGCGGACGTCCCCACCACCCTGCACTGACTGATGAACGATGCGGATCTGCGGGTTGGACGAGATGCCGACGCCGCCGCCGGTGATCGAAGTCGCGATCGTCTGCTTGGTGTATCCGCTGCTTGCGCGCATCCACAGGCCAAGCTTCACCCCACCCGCCTGCTCGTCGGTACGGCTGCTGAGGTATGGCACCATCGATTCATCGAGTTGGGACGACGCGGTTTCTGCAGCCAAGCTGAGGCTGCCGAGCGGCAATGCCGATGGGTTGATCGACTGGATCAGGCCGAACTGCGATGCATTCCCCGGGTTGCGTCCAAAGCTGTCGAGGATGAAGCCGGTGGTCGCAAACACCGTGTCGGACGTGAAGGTGCCTATCGCCGCGCCGGGGTTGACCACGACGATCGGCAGGAAACCGCCGGGCACGAAGGTCCGCGCCCCGACCAGGCTCATCCTGACGTTGGTGTTGCCCGTTGCCGCGCCGACAATGTTGAGGCGATCCGCCGACGCGGTAAGCGTGCTGTAATCGACGAAGAACTGACCACCCCCCGAATAGCTGCCACCGACCGTGACGACGTTGGTGGTCAAACCGTTTTGGGCGTTGATGATGCCGGTGTTGCTCATCGATCCGCCCGTGGTGAAGGTCCCCGCTCCCAGGAAATTGAGTCTTCCGGAATTGCCGGTTTTGCCGAGGAACTGCGCCGACCCGCCCGCACCGATATTCGCGGTGCCGAGGTTGGAGAAGCTACCCGAGAAGCTTGTCGCCGTGACGCCAAAGTTCGCTGTACCCAGGGCCGTGTTGCTGAAGGTTGAGGTCGCAACGTTCGAACCCGAGACCCTGACCGCTCCGTTCAGCGTTCCGGTGTTGCCGATGTTGAAGGCGCCGCCGTTGAAATTGCCGACGATTGCATTCGGCCCGGTGATCGTACCGCTGTTGTTGACGGTCGCGGTGCCTGCGCCTGTCGCGACAAGCTGGACGCCGGTGATATCGCCGATGATCAGACCCGCATTGTTGACGGTCAGCGCGCCCCCAACAGTATTCAGCGCAATTCCGAAGTCGGGATCGACCTTGCCCGTCGCGGTCACGTTGACCGTGATCGCCCCGTTGGTCGAGGTGCCCAGGATCCCGGCATTGTTCGCACCGCTGGCCTTCACCTCACCCGCGACGGTAATGACCGTCGCGCCGGTTGATGTGCCGCTGTTGGTCTGGATACCATGGCCGTTGGTGGCGTTGATCACCGAGCTTGCGCCCTGCGTGACGGTGATCGTTCCATTGCCGCCGCCCTGCAGCCGCGCCACGATTCCGGCGCCGTTGGTTGCGGTCGCATTCTTGTTGACGGCGACGACCACGCTGCCGTTCAGGCCGGTGGAGTTTGCGAACACCGCAGTACCGGCGGTGCCGGTGACCGCGCCGTTGGTGGTGACGGTGACCGTTCCCGAACCCGCACTCTGGGCAACGATGCCGTTCGTGCCGGACACGCTCCCACTGTTCACGACCTGAACAGCGCCAGCGCCCCCTGCCTTGACCTGCTGCGCCAGGATTGCGGTGTCTCCGGTTGATGTCACGCTACCCGCCGTTACCTTGACGCCCCCACCGGTGGAGAGTGCGAAAATGCCGTTGCCGGTGGTCGGGCCGATCGCTCCGAGCGCATTCACCGTCGTGGTACCGCTTCCGAAGTTTTCGGCATCGATACCGAAGCGCCCGGTGATTTTACCGCTGGTGGTGACATCGACATTGCCGGTACCCGTCGGCGTGATGACTGCGGCGAGAACGCCTGCGTTGGCTGCGCTGATGTCGCCATTGGCCACAACTGTTACATTGGCGGCCGTCGCTATCGTACGCACGTCGATGCCGTTCGCATTTGCGCCGAGTGCAGTGACCTTCCCGGTCGTGACGGTGATGTTGCCGCCGGTCGCCGTGTCAGTCACAACGATGCCGTTCCCTGCGGTGGCGCTGATGGCCCCCGAAAGATTGATCGTGACGGTGCCCGAACCAGCATTCTGAATGGTAGCACCATTGCCGGATCCGCCGGCAAAGCCGCCTGCACCGGTGACAGAGATGTCACCTGTCCCGGCCGCGCCGCCAAGCAGCGTCAGGCCGTTCGTCGCGCCGGTCACGGTATCCGCCACTTTGACTGTAACTGCGCCATTCCCAGAGGCCTTGATTCCCTCGGCGGCTGTGCCAGTCACACTCCGGTTTGCCACGACAGTGATTGCACCGCTGCCGAGGTTGTTTGCGACGATGCCGGTGGTTCCCGAAATTGCGCCATTGGTCGTGACGGCAACTGAGCCGGTGCTGGTTGCATTGACCTGCTGCGCGACGATCGCGGTGTTGCCGGTCGCGGTCACATCGCCGGCACTGACCATGACGTTGCCGCCGGTGCTGAGCGCGAAGATGCCGTTGCCGCTGGTCGCGGTGACCGCGCCCAGCGTGGTCACCGACGTGTTACCCGATCCGAAGTTCTCGGCATCGACCCCGAACCGCGCGTCGATCTTGCCGTTGGCGGTGACCGCTACGGCGCCGGTCGCCGCGCCGTTGATGATCGCCGCGACCAGGCCGGCATTGCCTGCCTTCACATCGCCATTCGCCAACACGTTTACATTGCCGGTCAGCGACTGGCTCTGCACGTCGATCGCGTTCTTGCCTGCGGTGAGCGCGGTGACCGCGCCGGTGGTGACGCTGATGTTCCCGCCCGCTGCGGTATCGCGCACGATAAAGCCGCTGCCGCCCGCCGAGCTGCTCGCGCCCGCGATGGTGACCGTGGTAATGCCAGACCCGTTGTTGAGGATGTTGGCCGCATCGCCGGTCCCGCCGACGAACCCGCCGGTGCCGGTGACCAGGATGTTGCCAGCCCCGCCGGTGCCGCCGACCAGGCTCAGCCCGCGGGTCGCGCCGGTCACGGTGTTCGCGACGCTGACGCTCACCGCGCCGTTGCCGGTCGCCTTGATGCCCTCGGCGGCCGTGCCGGTCACCGTGCCGCTGGTGGTGATGGCGATCGCACCGCTGCCCGAGTTCGCAGCGACGATGCCGGTCGTGCCCGAGACATTGCCCGCGGTGACACTGATCGCGCCGGTGCCGGCGACCTTGGTCTGCTGCGCGATGATCGCGACGTTGCCGCTCGAGGTCACGTCGCCGGCATTGACCGTAACGTTGCCGCCAGTCGCCAGCGCGAAGATGCCGTTGCCGCTGGTCGCGGTGACCGGGCCGACCGTCTTGACGGTCGTCGAGCCGCTGCCGAAGTTCTCGGCATCGACCCCGAACCGCGCATCGATCGCGCCGTTCGCGGTCACGTCGATGTTGCCGGTCGCGGCGGCATTGAGGATCGCACCGACCATCCCGGCGTTGCCCGCCTGGATGTTGCCATTGGCGACCGCGGTCAGGTTGCCGGTCAGCGACTGGCTCTGCACGTCGATCGCGTTCTTGCCTGCGGTGAGCGCGGTGACCGCGCCGGTGGTGACGCTGATGTTCCCGCCCGCTGCGGTATCGCGCACGATAAAGCCGCTGCCGCCCGCCGAGCTGCTCGCGCCCGCGATGGTGACCGTGGTAATGCCAGACCCGTTGTTGAGGATGTTGGCCGCATCGCCGGTCCCGCCGACGAACCCGCCGGTGCCGGTGACCAGGATGTTGCCAGCCCCGCCGGTGCCGCCGACCAGGCTCAGCCCGCGGGTCGCGCCGGTCACGGTGTTCGCGACGCTGACGCTCACCGCGCCGTTGCCGGTCGCCTTGATGCCCTCGGCGGCCGTGCCGGTCACCGTGCCGCTGGTGGTGATGGCGATCGCACCGCTGCCCGAGTTCGCAGCGACGATGCCGGTCGTGCCCGAGACATTGCCCGCGGTGACACTGATCGCGCCGGTGCCGGCGACCTTGGTCTGCTGCGCGATGATCGCGACGTTGCCGCTCGAGGTCACGTCGCCGGCATTGACCGTAACGTTGCCGCCAGTCGCCAGCGCGAAGATGCCGTTGCCGCTGGTCGCGGTGACCGGGCCGACCGTCTTGACGGTCGTCGAGCCGCTGCCGAAGTTCTCGGCATCGACCCCGAACCGCGCATCGATCGCGCCGTTCGCGGTCACGTCGATGTTGCCGGTCGCGGCGGCATTGAGGATCGCACCGACCATCCCGGCGTTGCCCGCCTGGATGTTGCCATTGGCGACCTCGGTCAGGTTGCCGGTCAGCGACTGGCTCTGCACGTCGATCGCGTTCTTGCCCGCGGTCAGCGCGGTCACCGCGCCGGTGGTGACGCTGATGCCGGTGCTGGTGGCGACGTCGCGGACGGTAATACCAGCACCCGTTGCGGCGGCGACGTTGCCGCCCACGACGAGATTCACCGAGCCGAGTCCACCCGTCTGCACTGCGTCGAACGCGTTGCCGTTACCATTGTTGACGATGTCTCCGCCCGTGTAGACAATCGACCCGCCCGCCGCTTTAACCGATAGAGCCGCTGTGCCGCCCGCCACCGGCGTGTTGCCGGCATCGACGCTGATCGTGCCGCCATTGGTGACGGTTACGCCACCGGTACCGGTATTGGTGATCGAAAGACCGTTGCCGCTGACGGTCTTGCCGCCTGTCACGACGATCTGGATCGGAGACGCGGACACACCCGGATAATCACGGTCATCAGGCGCATTTGCGGGGAAGGACGTATCGGTGGTGGGCGTGTCGCCACAGGTTACCGTGACGACTCCGACAACACACTGCGCCCAAACCGTAGTCGGCGTAAAAAGCCCCAGGCCAGCAGCAGCCGCAATCGCAACGCTGGACTTAAGGGACAACCGGCTCGCCTGGGAAAGCAGATCTTTTCGGAGGACGGCTTTCGTAGACTTCGTGGTTACGCCGCGCGCGATATTGCCAAGCACCATATCCCTGCCCCCGTCTAGCCTGATCTATTCACCGGCAGCGTTTCTCAGCCGATGGGTCAGCGCAGGCGTCGTGTAGCCGCAGGCAGGGCGCATGGGTCCCAAGCGCCTGTCTCATCGCGGGTTCACAGTTTGGGGCGGAGTTGATGGGCGGGGTTCGTTTGGCGGCCACTGCCGCATCGATCATGGTCCCGTGGTGCGCAAGTTGAGCGCGATGGATCGGAACAGCGCGGCATCGGGACAGGCGCTTGCGAAGGCGATGCGGATGCGGCTGGTGGTTTCGACGACGCGCGCGGCGACCTTGAGCAGCCGCAGGCGGATGGTCGCGAACTCGGCGGTGCGGAGCGTGGCGGTTGCGGGCATAGCGTGCCGCACGGCCCACATCAGCCAGTAGGCGGCGGTGTGAAGGATGAGCCGCATCTGATTGGCGTTGGCCGAGCAGCAGGAGGTTCGGTCGCTCTTCAGCTGCGTTTTATGCAGCTTGATCAAGTTTTCCGCCTGGCCGCGGGCGCAGTAAAGCGTGTCATAGATCCGTTCAGCGCTGCCCTCGGCAAGCGAGGTGACAACGAGGCGGATGTCGAGGCCGAGGCTGCTCGCCTCGATGCGAGCAACGACGCGACGTTCGGTATTCCCCCAGGTTTTCGCAGCGTAGCGCGTCTCTGCGTAACGCCTTAGTTCGACCAGTCCCTGCAATGCCCGGTCGGTCGCGCAGGCATCGCCTTCCCGAACGATGACGGGATCGGCGTGGAGCGTGCGGTTGCCGGGCAGCCCGAAGATGTAGTCGATTCCGTTCGCCTCGCACCAGGCCATCGGCTCTGGCCGACCGTAATGACCATCGCCGCGCAGCGTGATCCGGGTATCGGGCCAGTGGCGACGGATACGTCGCACGAGCCGGCGAACATGGCCGGCGACTTCCTTGCCCGACGGCGTTTTGCCGGTGCGCAGCAGCATCGCAACCGGCCGCCCGGTAGCGGTGTCGTAGACATGGATCGGCAGGAAGCAGCGCTCGCCGTAGTGGCCGTTCCAGAAAGAGAGCTGCTGCGCGCCGTGTACGACGTCGACGGTATCATCGATGTCGAGCGTCACCGCCGCAGGTGGCACGGGGTAGCTCGCGCAATAAAGGTCGACCAGCGTACCGGTCAGACGGATCAACTCGCGCGTAGTCGGCGCGTTTTCCCACCGGCTCATCGTCGGCTGGCTGGCCAGCCCGAACGGATCACCCGGCAGTTTGCCGAGCGCCAGCTTGAACCCTGGATCATGCCGCAGGGCGTCGAGATCATTGGCGTCTTCATACCCACACGAGATCGCGAGCATGCGGGCGCGCAAGATGTCGGCGACCCGGTGGATCACCCGACCCTGATCGCGCGGATCAGCGATGCAGGCGGCGAGCCGATCCGCGATCCCCAACCGCCGCTCGGCCTGTGCGAGCAGTAGCACGCCGCCGTCCGACGTCAGCCGACCGCCGTCGAACGCGGCGGTGATTTTTCGACCACGAATGGCTGGGAAGGTGAAGGAGAACCCACTATCGTCGGCCATGGCGGTCGTGGCACTTTCTGTCTGGAGCAGAGGGATGGCGTAAGCACCCTTTCTCTACTCCAAACCAAAGACTTAGACCACGATCGCCACCACCGATTATCGCTCCCGATGAATAATCCGGGCTAGGTGGCCCAGCCCAAGCCGTTGCATACAATACGTTTGTTACGTATTTATGCGGAAGGTCATGATCTTTGATACAAGGGCTGTCAACTTGCAAAGCTCAAGCAGATTCTCCCGAAGCAACTGTAACTCCTATCCCATGATCGACATTAGACTCTACCGGGTCTAGCCCTCTAACAAAGCTGCACTTGCGATTCCGGCGAGCAGGTTCGGGATATGTTGCTCAGAAATATCGCGAATTTCTCGGGGATCGCTGACGGGCTGGCCATCGCGCGCGAAGCCGATCTTTCCTGTAAGCGCGGCCTCTTCCAGTACCTGCGCCAAGTCAGAATGATCGCGACTGCCGTCCATTGCCGGCAACAGAATCCGAGTCGCGGGATCGAGCGCCACGGGTTCATGACGAAGATTCGTGGTGGTGGCGCTACCATCGGCGGCGTCCGCTTGCGCAAGCGCGCTGGCGACCGGTTTACCCGCAATGTCGCAACGCGCGTTGACAGGCTCTAGCGCTATCGTGGCCATCCCCACCAGCACCATGCGAAAGAGCGCGTCCAGCAGCATTACCCGATCTGTATTGCCATCACTGCAATCCTCGAGCGTAGAGGATGCCGGATATCGCGACACCAGCCGCGCAATACCTTCGGCAACCTCTGCAGATCCGGTGGTCAGCGTGCGGCCGACGGCATCAGTCGCAACATAAGCTTCGCCGTCGCGCTTAAGCCTCATCCCCGACATCGTGAGGAAATGCATCCGCGCAAGCCGATCCGGCATAAGCGCGCGATTGACCGTTGCCATCCGCTCATGACCAATCAACAGGCTTTGGCGGAAAGTGCGCCCCGACAAGAGATCGAGATATTGCTCGGACTTCACCAGATCGTTGCCCGAACGCACACGCACCTGCTCCGCCACTTCTGCGCCATAGTTATCGAGGATCATCGCCGGCAGATCGCACTCCGCCAGAAACCCCAGTCCGTTGCGCGTCGCCCCTGCCGCGAAATCTCGCACTGTGCTGGGCTGGTTGGTCTCTTCGAGAAATTCGTGTGCGATGTAATCGTCAGGCAGCGCGGCAAGCCGCTCCCCCCAGCTGCGAAGCATGTCACCATATGGCCCTTTTTCTGGTGTCGCGCTCTTTAGGAAGCCTAGCAGTTCCCGGGCTTTCGCGACGCGCGCGAGTGAATCCATCTCATCAGGAATTTCGAGCATGAAAGCATCGCGCAACGGCTGCATCATTCGCCACCCTGGCAACACGTTATAGCTGATGCAGGCAACGCCAACCGGGGAAAGTCGCGCACGAATGATGCGCAATATGGCGTCTTGCACCGCGCCGGGAACCCAACTGTAAACGCCGTGACAAATGATATAGTCAAATTTACCCAATTCTTCGCCAATTTCGGTAAAACTTTGGCAGCGGATTTCGATGTTCGTAAGACCAAGTTTTGAAATCCTCGAGCGGCCCGCGGCGACCTGTGTTCGCGCAAGATCCACGCCGACGAAAGTGGCATGCGGATAGCGCACGGCGTAGGGAATGATGTTCCCTCCCGAGGCGCAGCCAAGCTCAAGAACCTTTGCATTAGCGAGTGGTGCGGCGTCGAGTCCGAACAGACCGGCGATTGCGCCTAGCCGCGACGGCTGGCTCTGGGGAAAGGCCTTGGACTGATAGGGAAGCAGATCATATTTCAGCGCAGTCCGCGCTATATTCGCTTCAATCTCTTCGAGCACCGGATTTGAGTTCATATTAAATCCCGCCTATCTAAGGTTTTAACCAGTATAACGGCTAGGATATGTATACTCAATTGTTCAGCGTTGTGGCTGTTCTACAATAGCTCGCTCGATGTCTTGAGAAACATTATATAGTTAAACATCGCAATTTCATGATCTTGCGATGCAGAGAGCCGAAACCTGTGGTCGTGCGATGAACGGCTATGAGGTGGTCGGGCAATGTTTACGCGACGTCGTTGAAGGGGCGGCCATTACAGTGGGGCCATGTGTCATGAACAAGCGTCCGCTGATGTAACCGAGGCGCCCGAAAGCAGGCCGTCAATTTGCCACCCGTATCGCTTTCAAAACAGCCGGCCCGCCCACTACCTTGCCTGGACGCTCGGAACCGAAAAAGACTGCTCGCGGGTCTGGAGCCTTGGGCGCGCCCTTTATAGTCGCGGTTGTTGGCAGGTATGTCTGTGATGCCGACGCCAACCACGGCAAAGCCTGGAAGCCTTGGTTTCTGGGACCCTGCCGGACGCGTGACATGTAGATTTGGTGGACAGGGTAGGGTTCGAACCTACGTAGGAGAAACTCCGGCAGATTTACAGTCTGCTGCCTTTAACCACTCGGCCACCTGTCCATCAGGGCCGCTTCCCGAAAAGCGAGGCGTGCCAATGCCGACGACGTGCGCCCGTGTCAACGGATAACGCCACCCGGCTGCGCCCTACCCCCAAAACCCCGCCCTTGCACCAGCGCCGCGCCGCGCATACCGACAACGGCATGACTGCTTTTCCATCCGGGGGTTCCGCCATGCGCCGTTTCCTGCTCCTCGCCAGCACCGCCGCGGCGCTGATTGCGACTCCGCTCGCCGCGCAGTCGGTCGATCGTACGCAGACCGCACGCATCATCGACGAAGGCACAACGCACAGCGAAGTGATGCTGACCGCGCAGCATCTGTCCGACACGATCGGCCCGCGCATGACCAATTCGCCTTCGATGCGGTTGGCGGAAGCCTGGACGCAAAAGAAGTTTGCCGAATGGGGCCTGAAGAACATCCACAAGGATGCGTTCGATTTCGGCCGCGGCTGGTCCATCGTCTTGTCCAGCGTGCGGATGGTGTCGCCGCGTCCGATCCAATTGACGGCGATCCCGATCGCGTGGACGCCCGGTACCAATGGCACGATCTCTGCACCCGTCATCGTCGCGCCGATCAAGCGGGAGCGCGATTTCGACAAATGGCGCGGCAAGCTGTCGGGCAAGATCGTGATGATCACCCTGCCCGACAATGGCTCCGAACCCAGCGAACCCGGCTTCAAGCGCTACACCAGCGAGGAACTGGCCAAGCTCGATCAATACCAGCAGCCGACCTATGACCCTGACGCCGCTGACCGCCGTATGAAGCGGCTCGATTTCGCCAAGAAGCTTGATGCCTTTCTGAAAGCCGAAGGCGCGGTGGCGATGGCGACGATGTCGTATCGCGACGGCAAATTGGTCAGCGGTGAGGGCTATACCTTCGGCGTCGGCGACACGCCGTCGCTGCCGGGCGTGCAGATCGCGGCGGAGGATTACCGGCGGCTGGCGCGCCTTGCGAAGGTCGGTCCGGCACCGACGGTCGAGATCACCAGCGACGTGCGTTTCGATGACAGCGACCGCAACGCCTATAACATCATCGCCGAAATCCCCGGTACCGACCCCAAGGCGGGCTATGTCATGGCGGGCGCGCATCTCGATTCGTGGGTCGCGGGCGACGGTGCCGCCGACAATGGCGCGGGCACGGCCATGATCATGGAAGCCGCGCGGATCATCGCCAAGACCGGTATCCGCCCCAAGCGCACGATCCGTTTCGCTTTGTGGGCGGGCGAGGAACAGGGCCTGCTCGGCTCGCTCGCTTATGTCGAAAGCCATCTTGCCACGCGGGGCAGTGCGAACGAACCGAAGCTCAGCGGTCTGGCGCTCTATCAGGGCTGGTCGAACCGCTGGCCGATCACCCCCAAGCCCGGCTGGGGCGATCTCGCCGCTTATTTCAATCTCGACAATGGCGCAGGCAAGGTTCGCGGGATCTATGTCGAGAACAATCCGGCGGTCGTGCCGATCTTCCGCGAATGGCTGAGCCCGTTCGGGCCGATGGGGGCGAAAGACGTGGTGATCC